>NZ_JAJIUJ010000046.1 GCF_020880415.1 Xanthomonas euvesicatoria pv. euvesicatoria
CTATGCGGTGCCGATGGCAGCATCGATTGGTGGTGCGTGCCGAAGATGGACTCGCCGCCGTTGTTCGATCGCCTGTTGGATGCAGGCGAAGGCGGCTATTTCGCCCTCACGCCGCAACAGCTGCAGCAGGTACAACGCCGATACCGCGATGGCAGCAATATTCTCGAAACGACCTTCAGCACCGCAACCGGCAGCGCACGTCTGACCGAGTCGCTCAACAGCGGCGAAGCCGGCCGGCTGCCGTGGTCGGAACTTGCGCGACGCATCGAAGGTCTCGAAGGCCGCGTTGTCTTCGACCTGATCTACCGCCCCGGCACACGTGCCGGAGAAGCCACTCCCTGGCAAAGCGAGACGCCGAACGGCCGTGTGCATCACGTCGGCCCGCTCATGACCATGCTGCGCTACGACACGGAGGCAGCGCAGCTGGTGCACTGCGACGACCGCGGTGTGCACGCCACGCTGGCGATCCGCGCAGGCGACACACAGGTCGTTGCGTTGCTGGCCGCCGAAGAAGATGCGCTCCCGGTGCCCGCCCTGGAAGACATCGGTGGGCGCATCGAGCGCAGCGACCAGGAGTGGCGCGAGTGGAGCGGCAACCTGTCTTACGCCAACAGTTACCACGATGCGGTCGTGCGCTCTGCGCTGGCGCTCAAGTTCCTGTGGTTTTCGCCTACCGGCGCCATCGCCGCTGCGGTCACCACGTCATTGCCGGAGCAGATTGGCGCAAATGGCAATTGGGATTATCGCTATGCCTGGGTCCGCGATGCCGCCTACACCACCAAGGCCTTCCTTCGCGTGGGCGCATTGGCCGATGCCAAGGCCGCGTTTAGCTGGTTGATGCGCACCATCCGCCAGCATCGGCCTGGCGTGCGCCCCTGCTACACCCTGGATGGCGCGTTGGTGCCGGACGAACGCGAGATCGACATTCCCGGTTATTGCAATACGCGCCCGGTGCGGGTTGGCAACACCGCCAACAACCAGCTGCAGCTGTGCCTGTACGGCGATATCTTCGAAATGGCCGCACGCTTTCTCGATGCCGGGCACATCCTGGACCAGGAAACCGCACGCCAGTTGTTCGAGCTCGGCAACGAATGCGCCAACACCTGGATGCGCAAGGACGCCGGCTTCTGGGAACTGGAAACCGCCGAGCATTACACCATGTCCAAAGTGGAATGCTGGCTGGCGCTGCGCCGCGCCAGCGAGCTGGCCAAGGCCGGCCATCTCTCCACCGCGATGCTGCCACGCTGGGAACGCGAACAGGCGCGGATTCTCGAGTGGATCGACATGCACTGCTGGTCCTACGCCAAGCAGGCTTACACCTTCTACGCGGGCACCGACGACCTGGACGCAAGCCTGCTGTTGGCCTCGCGCTTTGGGCTGGGCGGGCCGCGCCGCGAGCGCATGATCGCTACCCGCGATGCCATTGCCTCAGAACTTGGCAGCGACGCATTGCTGCACCGCTACAGCGGCATGCAACAACGCGAAGGCGCATTTATTGCCTGCTCGTTCTGGCTGGTGGAAGCCTATGGCCTGCTCGGCGAGCGTGCTGAAGCCAGGCACTTGTTCGAACAGTTGCTGGAACGGCTGGGCAACGATGTCGCGCTGATGCCGCAGATGCTGGACACGAGCACGGGCGCCGCGCTGGGCAACGTCCCGCAAGGCTTGAGCCACCTCGCGCTGATCCACGCGGCGCTGGCCGTGGATGGCGAATAAGCGCAGCGCAGCATCTGTCGCCTTCACCAGGCTGTTATCGCCGCAAACTCCTTCTCCCATCGGCAGAAGGAGCACGCTCGGTGGATGCAGCTGCGCCAGAACGCAGCTCAACCAAGTGCGTCGATTCGTTTACTGCGCCAGTACCACGGTCTGGATCGCATGCGCCGGAATCTCCAACGTGCTGGATGCCTCGCCCACATACAGGTTGTAGGCGATCGCAGCGTCGCTGGCATTCATGACCACCATGGCCAGGCTGCCATCGGTGTTGAGAAACGCGGTGGTTGCCAGATTGCTACGGCTGCTGGCTGCGCTGACCCGTCGTGCACCCGGCCGGATGAATTTGGAAAAGTGGCCGATATACCAATAGCTCGGCGTGTAGATCACCTCGCCCGTGCGCGTATCCGCATGCACCGGCGCAAAGCAATAATTGCCCACGTGGTTCGGCCCACCGTGTTGGTCGAGCAGAATGTTCCAGTCCGTCCAGCCCACTGCGCCATGATTGAGGTCGTTGATGATGGCCGTGCCGTAGCGCTCGCCATTGGGCCAGTACTGCAACTTGGCCGGGTCGAACTTTTCCACCGCCGCTTCGGTCAACAGCAAGTGCTTGTCCGGGTACGCCTGCGCCACTGCCGCCACGTTCTCCACCATCGGCTCGAATCCGGCCCAGGTTTCATACCAATGAAAGCCCATGCCCCACGCATATTTTGCCGCCTCCGGATCGTCGAAGATCACATGCGCGCGGTGCACCATCATGTCGCGGTTGTGATCCCACACGATGATCTTGCGATCGCCGTAGCCGGCGCTGGCCATGGTGGGCCCGAGATGATGCTTCAAAAAGTCGCGTTCTTCCTCGGCCGAAAACAGCATCGACTCCCAGGTCTGCACCGCCATCGCCTCGTTCTGCAGGCTGATGCCCCAGATCGGGATGCCCGCTTTTTCGTATGCCGCGATAAAGCGCGTGTAGTAGCTTGCCCAGGACTGCGCGTACTCGGGCAATAGCTTGCCGCCCTTGAGCATGGTCTTGCTGTCTTTCATGAAGGCCGGCGCACTCCATGGGCTGGCAAACGTGGTGAGCTTGCCGCCGGCCGCCGCAATCGCCTGGCGCAACATCGGGATGCGGTACTTGGCATCGTGCTTGACCGAAAAACTCTTCAGCGCCGCATCGCCCTCCTTGATGTAGGTGTAGCTGCCGCTACTGAAATCCGAGCTATGGATGGTGGTGCGCGCCAGCGTGTAGCCGATGCCCTGTTGCGGATCGTAGTAGGCCGTGAGCAACGCACGTTGCGTACGCTTGGGCAGCTTGGCAAAGGTCTCTGCGCTGGAATCGGTGATCGCGCCACCGATACCCAGCACCTGCTGAAACTGCCGCTGCGGATTGACGAAGATGGAGTTTTCTTTTTCGGTCAATGCATGGCCGGCGACAGGAGCGGCCGCCGTGCTGGCGCGCATCTGTTGCGTGGCGCCTTGAGAGCTGGTGTAGATACGCAACGCGCCATCGTTGTTCGTCGCTGGTGGGCTGGCATCCGATGCTGCCAGAGCTGCCGCGTGTGCCATGGCCGCCGTTGCGGCGCTCGCGCTGCTCGCCGTGCCCAGCCCCATCCCCAGCATTCCCACCACCGACCACGTCATCGCTCGCTTCACCGCGCACCCTCCCAGGTAGATCGCGCAAGCCTAACCGACCAACGCGCCGCAACATCGCCTTCCAAACGAGCGCAAGCGCGAATCGAGCTTCCCTTTGCTCTCTGGGACATCGTCCCCCTTGATGGGGGAGAAGGTGGCGCGCAGGGCCGGATGAGGGTGCGTGCACACGTGGCGATGCCTGCAGTTTGTGATGCATCACAACCTGCAGGAAATACAAGACTTCAATCTGCGCCAATCCCAGCAACAGCACCCTCACCCCAACCCCCTCTGCCGCAGGGAGAGGGGCGTGATCACCTACGCGACAAACGATCCAGGATGCCTGGCACTTCCGGCGGGATCTCGCGCGCCAAGAAGCCCACCGTGCCGATGCGCTTTGCCAGTTGCTTGCCCGCCGCCGCATGCACGAACACGCCCCATAGCGCAGCGGTCAATGCATCGCTGCCCCGTGCAGCGAACCCTGCGATCAATCCGGCCAAGGTGTCGCCAGATCCCGACGTGCCCAACCCAGGCACGCCACCCCGATGCACCCACAACGCACCATCCGGCCCGGCGATGAAACTGTCCGCCCCCTTGACGATCACCACGCTGCGCATCTTCTGCGCGAAGGCCAGCGCGTACTCGCCCGGCGCTGCTTCCACCGCAGCCTTGTCGTCGCCAGCGAGGGTCGCCATCTCCCCCGCATGCGGCGTCAGCACGAAGGGCCGCCCAGGCGGCGCACGCAAGCTGCGCGACAACGCACCGGCGTCCAGCACCAAGGGACAGACCGCCTTGGCAGCGGCCAGCTTGACCAGCGCCGTTGCCGTCGTGGTCGACGCCATGCCCGGCCCGATCACGGCCGCGTCGCAGGCTGCCAGCGCCGCGTCCAATGCACGGTGCCCGCGCGTAATCTCGCCCTGCCCGTTCTGCCCCAGCCCCAGCACCAATGCCTCGGGCACCGCCAGGGCCATGGCCGGCGCCACGCTGGCAGCGGTGGCGATCTGCAATTTGCCGGCGCCCGCGCGCAATGCAGCTTCCCCGGCCAGCAATGCCGCACCGGGCACGCGCATCGAGCCCCCCACCACCAACACGCGCCCCCGCTGCTCCTTGTCGCCGCCGGGCGATGGCAGCGGCATCGCACGCAGTGCGGCAGCGGTCAGCATGCGAAGGCGTGCGGCAGCCATCAGCGCGCTCCAGCCGGGCGATCGGATTCGGTCGTTACCGGCTCGTCGGCCAGCTCTGGCGGTACGAACTTGGTGCGCACCAATTGCAGCGATTGCCCATCGGCCGCGGCCGCATATTCGGTGACGCCACAATTGGGCACGTCGCCTTCGCGGTCGATGGCCAGGATGGTGGCCTCGTCCATCCGCTCGATCAGGTAACGGAAGCAATTGACGATCACCTGGTGCCCCACGATCAGCACGCGCGCACCTACATGATTGCGCTGCAGGTCGCCCACGATGCTGCGCAAGCGAAAGATCACATCGCACCAGCTCTCGCCACCAGGCGGGCGGAAATAGAACTTGCCCACCAGCTTGCGCTGCTCGGCCAGTTCCGGAAAGGTCGCCAGGATGCCGACGGTGGTGTAACGGTCGAGCACGCCGAACTCCTTCTCGCGCAGCCGCTCGTCCACGCTGACCGCATCGGTCGGCTGGCCGAGCGCACGCGCAACCGCAGCGGCGGTTTGCCGCGCGCGCACATAGGTCGAACTCAGGATCAAAGTCGGCCCCTCGTGTTCGGGAAGCCCAGCCATCCACGCGCCCAAGGCCTCGGCCTGGCGCTCGCCCAGCGCCGAGAGCGGCACGTCCGCATCGCGATGCTCCAGGTCGATCAACGTCGCGCCATTGGACTCGGCCACATCGCGCGCCACGTTGCCTGCGCTTTGCCCATGCCGCACCACCCACAGGCGCGCCGGCCACTGCGCCGACACCCCCGCAACCGCACTGTGCTCACTCACACCCATCTCCTGCATCACGTCGGCACCACGTGTCGCACAGCCGCCGTGAACAGGTGGTCGACCATGCGCGCGGCATGCGCCGCCGCGCTACCGGTGTCATACATGAGCCCGCACACCGCGCACGCTGCAAGGAACATGCGCCATGGCTCGGACCAGCGCGGCTCCAACGGATGCATAACCCTGTCTCGGTATACTGCAGGCCCCCGACACACCGCTCGCCCATGTCCAACGTCCTTCAGCTGCGCACCGCAAAACAGCGCGAAGAGCTCCTGGTAGACGACGTACTGGACGCCGCCGAACGCTGCATCGACGAGATCGGCCTTTCGGCCACCAGCTTCGAGCTCATCGCCGAACGCACCCGTCTGTCATGCGGCAGTCTGCTGCAGCGCTTCGAAGACAAGGACGCGCTGGTGCGCGCATTGCTCGAACGCAACTACATGCGCGCCATCCGTCAGATGTGGCTGGTGGAACGCCCGGCCAACGTGCACGTGGTGGACTTCATCGCCGGCCTGCTCGAAGACTGGCTGCTGCAGGAAATCAACATCAAGCGCACCCGCATCGACCTGGAGCTGCACCTGGCTACCCTGCGCGACCCGGTGCTGGCCGCCTTCATGCGCCGGCAGAGCGCATCGCTGATCGAACACCTCAGCGCATTGCTCAAGCGCCTGCTCCGCGGCCATACCGACACCGCCAGCAGCGAACACGAATTCCAGGCCCGCGTCTTCGCCGTCGCTGCCATGTGCGGCGGCCTGCACAGCGTGATGACCAGCGGCATGGAACTCAACCGCATGCATCTGCAGCTGATCCTGCGGGAGAGTTTGTCGGGCATCCTCAAGTCGGCGCCGGTGTAATCCTCGAGCAGCACCGGCTCGCCGATTGCGGGCCGCATGCTCCCGCCATTTGCCAGCGCTCACTCAGTCTGCCGACGACGTCGACGCTTCATCCGCTGCACGGGCTCTGGCTGCCTGCAAAAGCTGGGTGACCAACCTGTGCGCATCGTCGCCAACACCGCTGGCCGCTTGCCACAATTCCGGCGGCAAGCGAGAACGCTCCACCGTCATGAGGTGCAGCAGATCCGTGGCCAATACCAGCTGCTCGCCTCCGTCCATGGCAGGCCCAGGATGGTCGGCGTCGAATATGGTCACCATGTCGACCGCATGATCCAGGCAGGCCTCGGTGGCTCCCAACTCGCTCGCGCGCTGCGCCTTGGTCGGCACTTCGTACCACCGGCTTTGCGCCTCCACGTAGCGCGCGGCCAACACGTCGGCCAGCCCCATTCCCAGGAATGCGGCCAGCGCTCCCACTGCCTGGTAGCCACTGACTACAGCAAGATTCTTGTAATACAGGTCATCGTTGAAATAGCCGTAGGGCGCCGCGGCAGGCTCTGGGCCAACTGCGTATTGGCATGCGGGTCGTTGGCCGGTGCAGGCGGGCCGGCATCTGCCACGGTCGCACCCTCTTGCTGCTCGCGCCTGGCGCCTCGGCGCGTGACGGACGTCAATGCTAAAGGCCGCATCGTCACTTCTCCGCTATGGATGCGCGCCATTGTTCCCCAGCGTGATCGGGCATGACGCATCCGGCCGAAAAACCATTGCCGAACACGAAACAAGCGGCACGGAGCTTGCCAAAGTGCGCAGGCGGTGCACGCACGCGCCACGTATCGCTGCAGGCAAACCAGCAGGGTGGCTGGCGATCGTGTTGAACGCGCACGTTGGCCACCACAGCCGGCGCCGATCCCGCCGCGCCAGCGGCCAAGACATGCAGCACCCGCGCAACTTCGCCCACGCCTGCACTGCTTCGTGCATTGCTCCCTCCGCATGCACCACTGCCTCAATGATGATCAAAGTGACGCAGCCGGCATCGCCGCTGAGTGGCCCCTGGTGCCAGCGGCTCACTCCAGCTGCCGCGTGTTGCAAGCGAATCGCCAGAGCCACCTCCCCTGATCGTTGACCACACTGTCCTCGACCATGAAACAGATCTCCGGCAACTTCACTCTCCCTTCCACGGCGCTGCGCGCAGACGCAGAGCGCGATGCGCCCGAAACTGCACAGGCGCCCGAACCACACACCCCGCCCCATCCTGTCGCAGACCATCCGCTCAACCTGCTGGAAAAAAGAAGAAGCATCACCGGCGTACTTGCCGACGAACGTAAGCGTCTGGAAGTCGTGGTGCCCCGCCTGCAGGCAGCGTTGGCACCGCACACCTGGTCCTCATCCAGTAGCGACTCGCCAACGACGCCTGTCACCGGCCGCAGCCCCCGTCTGGGCCCGCAACCCGGCTCACCGACCTGGGCCTGTCTGCTGGAGACGCCGGCGCGCCTGTCGGCCCTTGCGGGCGCCGACAGCAGTGACGCATTCCAGAACTTGCGCAACGCACGGCGGCTGGTCAGCGATACGCGTCATGCCCGGCAGCACGTCGTGCTGAGCCCGCGCCTGGTGAAATCGCTGACCAGCCGCTCCGAACGCCCGGACTTGATCCAGAAGCTCTCGGCGTTGAAGCCCGGCGCCCTGGATGTAGACAATGGATTTCTCCACGTAACCCTGGAAACCGGGCACGCAGGCACTGCAGGAACGCTGGACGCCATGCCCACCGTCGGCACCGGCGCATCCGCCTCGACCTACGCGGTGCGGCTGGCCGAAGATCTTTGGCAGGGCGGGCAAAATTGCGGACGCGACTTCATCTTCAAGGCCTTGTTGCGCACCGACCCGCAACGGCCGATCCCGCCGACATTGTGCGACCCTGCCACCGCTGCAGACGCACCGGCGCTGCAGCAACGGGTCGCTGAGCGCAAAGCCATGATCTTCCAGGAGTATCAAATGATCAGGTCGGTGGATGCAGTGCCGTATATCGTGCGCGCCCACGGCGTGGTGCAGATCGAACACACCTTCGGCATTTTGCTGGAGAAAATCGACGGCATCAGCGTGCGCAGCATGATTGGCCGCGCACGCACAGCGCTGCAGCAAGGCGCCATCAGCGCAATGGAGTATCTCGGCCTGGCCCGGCAGCTGATGGCCGACGTACTGGTGGGGATCGCCTGCTGCGAAGACGCCGGCATCGTGCATCAGGACATCTCGCACAACAACGTCATGTACGACCAACCCATGAAGATCTTCCGGCTGATCGACATGGGGCTCGGCGCAGAAGAAGGCGACCCTAACCGCGGCGGCACACCGGGCTTCTACGACTTGAGCACCCCTGCCAGGCATGCGCGCGACGTCTACAGCGTGGCGCAATTGCTGGTGCATGTGCTCAAGCGCCCCGACTACAACATGGGCATGATCGGGATCAATCGCGCCAAGACCGCAGACACCTTCCCCTTCATGGATGCGTTGCAGGCTCTCCCGGCCGACCACAAGCGCATTGTGGTCCGCTTCTTCAACAGCATGCTGGACGACGGAACCGGCGAGCGCACCAAGGCAGAGAGACTGCTGCGCGACCCCTTTTTCACCGAACCGCCGCTCCCGCCCCGTGATCGGATGCACCGCACCTACGAAAAACTGAAGCGCTTGCCTTCTTTTTAGCAGCAATTATTTTCAGCAGCGCCCACGGTTACAGGCAAGCGCGAGCCGATGGACCACGTAGGGTGTAGTGACCGCGCCTAGGAAGCGCGGGATTGAAAGACAAGTGAGGCAAGTGTGCAGACACGCGCGCAGTTTGAGCGCTGACTCGGGCATTCAATCGGCACCGCTGCGTGCTGCCATACCGGTGCCGATCAATGCGTCCATTCGGCGGTGATCCAGACGGCACACCACGTCATGGCAATGGATGCGCCCCTTCGATGACAGCGCACTCCACATCGTCCAGCACCCGGCCCACCTGCTCGGCCAGTAGCTCCAGGCAGAACGCCAACTCGTCCATGCAGATAGCCGGCTGCCACGCCTGCTCTTCAACCTGCGTGCGTGGCTGCGCTAACCGTGCCAAAAAGCGCATGTGGTCGCGCAGTTGCTGGAGGCGGTACTGCGCGCCCTCTGGCAGGTAGTAGCCCGGTTGTGACTGCACATCGCGTACAACGTCCGACATGGCCTGCTCCTCATTCCATGGAATCGCCCCCGCCCGCCGCAAGGCGACGGACGGGAAGTCGGGAGGCTCGAAACCGCGAACAGCCGGCGGGCGTATTTCCCTTGCGGGTGTTGTATTAGCCGCCCTCCCGACGCAGGCATCACGTCGGTTGCACCTATAAAGTTGCAGGCACAAAAAACCCACCGGTTTGTCGGAGGTGGGTACCGCTGTTCGGGGAGTTTCGAGGCTCCGTGGGGTGATCGTGCTACTGGTTAGGTGGCACGTCAAGATGCTTGAACGAGCCGACCTTCCCAACGGGCCTATGAAGTCGCGCCGTCACTAGCCCTGGAAACGCGAGATTTCTCAAAAATTTCGAAAGCCAGATGTTCACTAGCCGCAGACCTGAACTCACGATCGGTCATGATCTTCGAGAAAATCTCTTCGTTGCCCTCCATTCGCTCAATGAACAGCTCATCAAGCACTCGTCCCAAGTACGCAGTGAAGTCGCTCAGATTATTGGCTCTTGCAGCCTCCTTGATCTGTTCGCTGGCTTCGGCGGACACTTTGATCTGATCAAAGAACAGCTGATCTGCCTCGTTGAAGTCGGTGCCGAATCGAGTATTAAGTTTCTCTACAAGACTCGACAGCGGCACTTCCTCATCTGCCACACGTGACGTACCAACATCAGTAGGACCCTTCAGCGAATACAGCTGGCCTTGCGCCAAATCGATGGAACCATCGGTGAGCTGCTGCATCCGGTAGTAGCGCAGGCTCACTTCATCATCCAGCACGAACGCCTTGCCATCATCGGCAGGCGGTAGCTTGGTCATCAGGTTGCGCACGAATGTGTAGAGCTTTTCCAGATCGCTGTCCTGATAAGGCACGATCTGGGAAAGGAAGGCATACAGGTTGCGGTAAGCCATCAACAGTCCGCGAAACTCGTCCTGCTTCTCCTCTAACTGCGTCTTGAAGCGCTGCACGACAGCATCAAGCACTGCGTTCATCTGCTTGTGGTCGCTACCGGAATGCTCGCGCTTCGGGCGGTACCAAGCTTGGGCGAAAGCATCTACGTCAGCCGGAGTAAAAATCGCCGGCGCAAGTAGCTTGTGTTGGAGTTCGGACAGCTTCTCCGGCCCGGCATTCTCGCCAATCGGCGTGCTCTCATAGTACGGCTTGAACGCCTTGTGGATGTCCTCTTCCTTGTTCACGAAATCCAGTACCAAGGTGCGCTTCTTACCGGGCGCCATGCGGTTGAGTCGCGACAGCGTTTGCACCGCCTGCACGCCAGCCAATTTCTTGACGACGTACATGGTCTGCAGCAGTGGCTGGTCGAAACCAGTCTGGTACTTTTCGGCAACCAGCAGCACGCGATAGTCGTCGCGCTCAAAAGCTTCCGGCAGCTCGCTTTCTGCCAAGCCGTCATTCATGGCCACCTCGGTGTAGCTCGCACCCGGATCCTCCGGGTCTTCCACCGTTCCGGAAAACGCCACCAGCGAGCGAATGCCGTCGTAGCGGTTGTCCTTGATGTAGCGGTCGAAGGCCAGCTTGTACTTGACTGCCGCCAGCCGCGAGCCCGTCACCACCATCGCTTTGGCGCGGCCGCCCAGTTCATGCATCACATGCAGACGGAAGTGCTCCACGATCACGGATACCACCTGCTCGATGTTGACCGGGTGCAACTCCATGTACCGGGTCAGCGCCTTGGCTGCCTGCTTGCGCGATACTTCCGGGTCGTTCTCCACCTGCTTGATCAGGCCGAAAAAGCGCTTGTAAGTGGTGTAGTTGGCCAGCACATCCATGATGAAGCCTTCCTCGATGGCCTGGCGCATGCTGTATTCGTGGAACGGCGACTCGCCTGACGGCCCCGGCGTATCGAACAACACCTTGGTCTTGAACTTGGGCGTGGCAGTAAATGCAAAGAAGCTGAGGTTGGGCTGGCGGACACGCTTCTGTGCCTCACGCAGAATCGCCGCGCGGGTGGCCTCATCAAGCTCGTCATCTTCTTCGTCGGACAGCTGCGCGGCTACCGCCGCTTCGATGCCATCGCGGTTGAGCATGCCGCGCAGGGTCATGGCCGTTTCGCCACTCTGCGAGGAATGGGCCTCGTCCACGATGACCGCAAAGCGCTTGCCTGCTGTATCAAGCTTGACGTCCTCGCCATCGGCTTCCAACCGCGCCAGCGCACGCGCGATAAAGGGAAATTTCTGGATGGTGCTGATAATGATCGGGGTGCCGCCAGACAAGGCCCGCGCCAACTGCCGGGTGTCCTCGTCGATCTTCTCCACTACGCCGGTCTTGTGCTCGAACTGATAGATCGTGTTCTGCAACTGCTGGTCCAGCACGCGGCGATCAGTCACCACCACTACCGAATGGAACACCTTTTCCTCATGGGCGTCGTGCAGGCTGGCCAACCGATGCGCCAGCCAGGCAATGGAATTGGACTTGCCCGACCCGGCCGAGTGCTGCACCAGGTAGTTGTGGCCTGAGCCATGCGCACGCGCGTGGCCCACCAGCCGACGCACCGCATCTAGCTGGTGGTAGCGCGGGAAGATCATCGTTTCCTTGCGCACCGTGCGCACGCCTTTGTCGGTGGTGATCTTGCGTTCCTTGATCTCCAGGTGCATGAAGCGCTGCAAGATATCCAGCAGGCTATCGGCGCGCAGCACCTCATCCCACAGGTAATGGGTTTTCCAGTTGCCTGGCACAGGCGGGTTGCCCGCACCGTGCGCATGGCCGCGATTGAACGGCAGAAACACGGTCTCACGCCCTTTCAGCCGGGTGGTCATCCAGGCCTCGTCCGGGTCCACGGCAAAATGCACCAGCGCACGCTGCTTGAAGGCGAACAGCCTGTCGCGCTCATCGCGGTCGTGTTGATACTGGTAAATCGCCTCGCTTGCAGGCTGCCCGGTCAAGGGATTTTTCAGTTCTACCGTGACCACTGGCAAGCCGTTGACCGCCAGGGTAACGTCGATGATGCAGCGTTTTGACTTGCCGTCCGGCCGCTTGAGCACCGAGGCAAAGTTCACCTGCCGGGTGATGGTCAGGCGGTTGTGCGCGTACTTTGCTGCGGCCTCGGGATTCATGCCGGAATTGGGACGGAAGTATGCCAGGCGCAGCGTCTTGCCATAGCATTTGAAGCCATGGCGCAACACGTGCAGCGCGCCCTTGATCTCCAGTTCCTTGACCAGCGCCTCCAGCACGGTCACCTGGGTACGCGTACCTAGCAGCGTTTCAAGCTGCTGCCACCGTGCAAGCTGGCTGTCCTTGAGGAAGCCGATCACGTCCGACGGAAACAGCGCCAGGGTTTCGTCGTAGTCAGCGGGCTGGCGCATCTGGTAGCCGCCCGCCGCGAGCAGGGTGACCTCGATGGCAGTTTCAAAGGCGTGTTCGGTGTGGCCGGACATGCGGAATCCTTATCCGTTGAGCTCGGGGAGCTGGCCAGTGACGGCATCGGTGATCACAATACTTCTAAAATTGTTAAGTTTCTCTATGGAGCGGATAACGCAAGATCGAATAACATCAATCGCGGCGACAGACTCATCAAGAAAATTTGAAATATCTATCTGAATATTTTCTTCTGGGATAGCCACTCTCATATCGAAATAGCTTCCAGTGTCAATGTTTTGAATTCCAGTGCTTTGCTTGATATGCGGATATGTTCCACGACCAAGATATATCGCCAGCATCAGATAGTTCAGAAATCGATGGTGAAAACCAATTCTTGGGCGACAGCGTGCAAGAAAGTTGGAGCAGACACTAGGAGTATGTCCATCAAATAGCACGGCGCGACCCACCAATTGCTTGTCTCCTCCTCCAGATTTCTCGAGTATTAAGTCTCCAAAATTCAGTCGAACTTTCTCAAAGGACCAGTTATCAATAGTTCGTAGCGTCCTGTTCCCATTATTCAGACGACCCGATTGGCCATCAAAGTCGGCTGCACGAATGCATACAATCGAGTCCTCGTCATCTGGCTCAGCACCCCAGACACCGTTCTTGCAGCTCTCGAAGGCGAACCTGAGCCGTTTCACTTTCCAATCACTTGGAGCAGCCTCCAACCAGGCGCTTCCAAATTTTTGTGTTTTATTTTTAGCTTGTGTTCGAAGCCTGCTTTCACCCGTTACAGCACTAGTAATAAGGGCGCGACGCTTTTCCTCAAGCCGCTCCAGCAGCTCCTGCTTCTTTTCGATCAAGGCATCTATGCGCGCGGTCTTGTCGTCCAAGAAGCGAGCGATGCGTTGCTGAACATCCATGCGCGGTAACGATGGCGTCCAGTCTTTCAAAAATTCCTCAGGCACACGTTTTTGCCCACCAGCACCGCGCATCTCCGCCTCACCATGGCTGCGAAAATCACGCGCAATAGTCAGATAAAACAGGAATTTCGTATCCAGCGTTGCCGATGGGCGCAGCACATGCAGCTCTGTCGTGCCGAAGGCGACTCCATTGACCAATCCTTCGGCGATGGCACCTTTGCCGTTCTCGAAGCAGGGCGTGATCTTGGCGATGCAGACATCGCCGTCGGCGAAATACGTATATCCGTTGTAGACGTCGGCCAGTTCGCGGGTCTGGTCTAGACGCAGGCCACCCAGCTCGCCCACCGCGTCCATCGGTACAAAAGACACTTCGGTATCGTCCGGCAGGTCGAGCTTCGACTTCACCGGGTTGCAGCGGGAGTCAAAGCGCAGCCGGCGTCGCGTCCAGCCTTGCGGAAGCACGGAAGCACGTGGTGCGGTCATGCCTTGTCTCCTGGTTTCGGTGACACTCGCTTTTTCTCATCTTTTGGTAGCGTGGACGCGCTGACACTGACCGAGTGCTTCAACGCGTCAGTCGCACTTCGCAAATCCTCCAGATACCGGGCTTCAGCGATTTGCTCGGCTTCCAGCCGCCGTCGCTCCGCAAACGCGTCGTATTGCCCTTCGGCCCATTCCAGCGCCTGCTGGCGGCTGACCTTGCCCGCGTTGTCCAGTACCGGCAGTTCGGTATCGCGCAGGAACTTGTCCAGGAAACCATCCCAGTCCGCCAGCCGGATGTCCTGCCGACGCATGGCGCGGAACTCGGCCTGGTCCAGGAACATCACGGTGATGCGGTTGAGTGTGTCGATCTCGCGCGCATCTAGGTAGTTTTTCGCCGTGCCCACGTCCTGCTTCAGCACGCGTCTGCCCTTCCACGTGTTGACGCCCATGTTGGGCTTGGTGGCATCGGCGCGCTGGCGGATGATCTCCGCCGCGGTCAGTTGCGTGGCGGCGAAGTGGACCTTGTTCTGCATGATGGCGAAGAAGCGCTGCGTGGCCTGGTCGCCTTCGCGGTAGTCCACCGCCATGGCGAAGATCTCGCGGATGCGCTGGTACACCCGCGCCTCACTGGCGCGGATCTCGCGGATGCGTGCCAGCAGCTCGTCGAAATGATCCGCCGGCCCCACATTGCCCTTGAGGCGCTCGTCATCCAGCACGAACCCCTTGACCAGGTACTCCGACAGCCGGGCTGTGGCCCACTGGCGGAACTCGGTGCCCCGTGCCGACCGGACGCGGTAGCCGACAGCCAGGATGGCCTCCAAGCTGTAGTGCTTGGGCCGACGGGAGATGGTACGCCCACCCTCCTGGCGAACTTGTAAGTAATCCTTACAGGTTGCCGCCTCGTCCAGCTCGCCTTCGCCATAGATCGCCTTCAGGTGCTGGGTGATGTTCTGCGGCGTGGTCTGGTACAGCGCGGCGATCTGGGCCTGGGTCAGCCAGACGCTCTCGCCAGCCAACAGCACCCGGATACCGCCTTCCGCTGCGGCATAGATCAGCAGTTCGCCCTCTTTGGCGGGAGTCAAGTCCTTGCTCATGCCAGCAGTCCTTTCAGGAGATCGGCGATCTCGCCTTCCAGTTGCCGGATGTCGGCCTCGATCTGCGGCAACGGACGCGGCGGCTGGTAGACGTAGAAATGGCGGTTGATCGGGATTTCATAGCCCACCTTGGTCTTGCTGTAATCGACCCAGGCATCGGCCACGTGGGGGAGCACTTCACGGCGCATGTAGTCGTCGATGGTGTCGCGGAATGCCTCGACCAGGGCATCGTTGGGCTTGTCCGGACCAAAGGCCATTGGGAGCGGCAGCTCGGTGCCTTCCGGCAAGGGGATGTTCTCGGTATCCCGCAGCTCGCTGTCGGGCTCGGGGCGCCCCTTGGCATCACGACAGATCTCGGCATGCGGGTCGCGCTCGCCCAGCGCGGCGAAGATGGCTTTCCGGATGGGTGCGGGCAGTTTGATGCCAGCTTTCTTTGCCACCTTTTCAAGATCGGCTTCGAATACTTCACGATCCATGTAAAGGCCTTTCCCTGCCAATCTGACGAGGAGCTCACGAATGCACTGCTGCATGGCCTGGCCTTCGGCAATTTCCTGCCGCGCAGCCTTTTCGTCCTTGCGCTTTTTTGAGGTTGCCAGATTGGCGAAGGCGGACTGCGCATCCAGCCGGGCAACACGCCCGGGCGTGGCCTCGAAATTCATCCGCAGCGGACGTTCCACGGTCACCTTGAGGAAACCTAACTCGCGATTCTCAAAAACCCGCGACACTACGCGATTTTCGGTTTCGCCGGTCTTGTGGTCGATGACCACCTCAGCGCTCTCGCCATCGCCGTAATTGCCATAGAGCGCTGTCAGCGCTTCAATCTGCTCATCAGAAATTTCGTTGCGCTTGTTGTTGAGGCTTTTCTTCATCTTGCGGAAGAAACGCGTACCGTCGATCAACTGCACATAGCCCTGACGCTCTTCCGGCTTGCGATTAGTGACCAGCCAGACGTAGGTATAGATGCCGGTGTTGTAGAAAAGTTGATCCGGGAGCGCGACGATGGTGTCCAACCAGTCGTTCTCGATGATCCAACGCCGGATATTGGATGGCCCCGACCCCGCGTCGCCGGAAAACAAGGGCGATCCGTTGAAAACGATTGCGATTTTTGAGCCAGGCTTGTCAGGATGACCTTCGTCGTACGGGTGCATCTTGGCAATCATGTGCTGCAAAAACAGCAGCGACCCGTCATTGATCGCCGGCAAGCCGGCTCCGAAGCGACCGGCGAAACCGAGCTTGGCATGCTCGTTCTCGACAACCGTCTTCTGGTCCTTCCACTCGACGCCAAATGGCGGATTGGCAAGCATGTAATGAAACCGCTCGCCCTCAAAACCATCTTTGGTCTTGCCGTCGCCCAAGGTGTCACCCTTGACGATATTGGCCGTGTCTTCGTCCTTGATCAGCATGTCCGAGCAACAGATAGCCCAGGATTCGTCGTTGTATTCCTGCCCGTGCAGGTGCAGATGCGCTGCGGCATTCTGCCCGAGAATGAATTTCTCGGATTCGGACAGCATGCCTCCGGTGCCGCAGGTCGGGTCGTAGATGCTGCGGACGATGCCAGGCCTATAGACCTCCTGCTCGCCGGTGTACACCAAATTGGCCATCAGTCGAATCACTTCACGCGGCGTGAAATGATCACCGGCCTCCTCATTGGCCTGCTCGTTGAAGCGCATCACAAGATGCTCGAACAAGTAGCCCATTTGCAGGTTATCTATGCGATCCGGATGCAGATCAATGCTCGCCATCGCCTTGATGATGGTAAAGAGCCGGTTACTTGCATCAAGCTTGTCGATCTGATCGCCAAACTTGAAACGCTCGAAAATCCGTCGCGCCTCTGGCGAGAAGCCATTGATGTAGTTCGACAGATTGGGGGCGATATTTTCAGCGTCGCCCAGCAACTTCTCGAAGGTGTAGGCACTGACGTTGTACAGCGGAAATTTCCGATTTGGATCGGCCGCCTTGCCAAGGAGCCTATGCATTGCTGGTTTTGGCGTGTCCTTAGCCAGCAGTTTCTCGTGCTGTTTCAGCACGGCATCCTTAGTTGGCTCCAAAACGCAATCAAGACGGCGCAGCACCACAAGCGGCAACATCACCAGACGGTATTGTGGCGGCCGATAAGGACCGCGCAACCGATTGGCGATCTCCCAGATTTTCCCTTTGAGCTCCTCGTGAGTCTGATTATTCATTACGCCCTGCTAGTCGATATTGTGTAAAACGTGCCTGATTCATTCAGACGAAAAATTTGAGCCGACGCGCTACTAATCGTCACCAGCCAAGAACCACACTGGCTTGAGCGGCAGGCGGGTACGCGCGCTATCGTCCAATTGCGCATAGTGCGTGGTCCATAGCTCCACGAGCCGGCGCGCATCGATCAGATTAATCCGCCGATGCGACTGCCGCGCCTCGTATTCGGCGTCCTTGGTGAACCCGGACAAGGCCACATACAGGCCGACGTCGCCCTCTCCGAGCACGGCCATAAAACTGCGCAGGCCCGTCACATCGATCCGCGGCGAGTTGGCATTGCGCTTGACCTGCACCTTGATGCGCGGCGGGCGGGTGCCAAGCGGGTCGTTGTAGGCGATGATGTCGGTGCCACCGTCCTTGCCCGGCGGTGCGACCCAGGCAACGTGATACCCCATCGCACGCAGTAGCGACGCCACGAGTTCCTGGAAGTCATACGGCGGCATCGCGGCGAGATAAGCCTCGATCTCGGCCCATGCCATTTCTTCGGCTTCTTCCAGCGTGATGCTGGCCGATTCCTCGGTGAGCTCGGCTTCGGGATCGTCGACCTCGTTGGCAACGGGCTGGGCGCTCTTCCACTTCTTGTACAGCTGGCCGACCGCACGGATGAATTGCTCCGGATCCGGGTAGGCGTGCAACGCTGCTTCACCCTCTGGCGTGAGGGTCCAGATGCCTTTGTCCTTGACCAGCCAGCCGGCCTTGACCGGCGCCACAGTGCTGAAGCGCACGATCTTCTCGAAGCGACGGCCGCCGGTTTCGTAGTCGCCCGCTTCGTACTCGGTGAGCACGACCTGCTTTTCCAGTGCGCCCAGCGCGTCTGCGGCGCGCATGCCTTCCGGTTGGGCCTTGAGGATATGGAACAGCGCACGGGTCAGTTCCCCCGTGCGGCGCCTGCTGATATTGGCCATCTACTTCCTCTGTGGCGCGACGTTGGCGCTAACGCCGTGCTTAATGATAGTCGTCTTCACGCCGATGCCTGACTGCCAAAACGGTGACGACCTGATCGCTTTCAACCTCAAACAGCAGCACATAACCGCTTGCACCGAAGCCGATCACCAGCTCCCGCAAGAACGGGTCCGCCAACCCCGCCTTGCGGCAGCTCAAAGGGGCCAGTTCAAGCACGGTGACGCCGTCGCCGACGGCCTGCAGCGCGCGCTTGGCCAGGGTGAAGTCGCCTTCGGCACGCTGTAGCGGCCAGTCGTAAAGGCGCGCGAAATCGTCGCGCGCTTCCTGAGTGAAGCGGACAGAAAATCCCACCTTGGCTTAGCCCTTGCGCGCCTTGTCCAGTTTGGACTGCAGCCCGGCCAGCACATCCTTCGCGTCGATGTACTGGTTGGATGCCTTGGCGCTGTCACGCGAGGCCAGCCCGCGTGCGATGAAGGCTTCCTGCTGCTGGCGCTGCTGCACCTGGGCGCGCACGGAGTGCTCGACGAAGCTGGAAAGCGTCTCGCCCTCCTGCAACACGGCTTCGGCCGCTTCGCGCAGCGCCGGGTCCACACGGAGCGATGGAAGAGATGCGGATTTCATGGCAGGCCCAGTGCGTTGCAATTGCGATGCATCATCGCAAGCGGGCGCCGGTGCTTCAAGGTTTTCTTTGCAGTCCTAAGCCCACGATGTCGCAGCTACGCTGATGCAATGGTGCGTAGGCGCTGAAGCACGACGCTTGCGCGCTCCGGTTCGGCGACCAATCCCGGCAGCGCGTTCACAAAAGCCGGGTTATCCAACCAGCCCTACGAACACGTCGGCAACCCAATGCCGGAGGTCTGCATGCTCCACGGCAAACTCTTCCACCAGCTCGGTCCGGCCATCGACGACATTGAGGACGTCCTCCAGGTCGTGACTGGAAAGGAAGTCACTGTTGCCTCGGGTAACGAAGGCTTCGAGCTTGGTCACCACGAATGCTGTCGCTGTCACCAAGCGGATGGCCACCACTTGGGCCGTCTCTACAGCATGGGCGTACCAGCGGTTGGAGAAGCCAAGCACGCCGGCATCCACCGGCATCAGGTCGAAGAGGACGCCCGACGCTTGGTGTACCCAGCGGCAGACGACACCGCTCTGCATCTCGCGCGCAAAGCCCTGCGACTCCACGCGCGCCTCGATACCGCGGAACCGGGACCAATCAAGATTGACCACCGCATCGACGTCATAGGTGGCGCGGACGCTTTCCGCCAATGGATCGGATACCAGCAGGCCAACAACTGCTCCGCCGAGGAAGACTACGTGTTCGCAAAGCTCGCCCAATGCATTCGCAATCACAAGCAGGTGCGGCAAATTAGGATCGTCAGAGCGCATCGCCAAGCCTCAGCAATTGTTTGAGATAGCTCCCTGCCAGCGTGCGCTCGCGGGCACGCCCGCTGCGTAGGGCGTCCTGCAGCGCCAGCAGTTGGTGCAAGGCAGGGTCGGCCAGCGCAGCGTTGGGCGCACCTGCCGACAACGGCGACAAGCTCGGGCCTTTGGCCGTGCCCTGCGCGCTTGGCCATACCGGTGCATCCCCTGGGGAGCTGGAAATGGCAATGGACAGTGGGGGCACGCCGAAGGCCGTAGGAATGCCACGCCTTAGCGGCCCGATGACGGCAGGAAAGGCGTAACGCACGCCGTGGACAGCAAACTCGTGCAGCGCCGTGCGCACCGTCTCCCACTCGCCGCGACTTTTTTCCAGCGCCAAGCCGGATGCCACCGCGCGCTTGACGCTGCGATGCACCTGGGAGGCGCTCATGCCCAGCGCTTCTCCAAGCGATGCATACGTCCAGACCTGGCCCGCTTGCGCGACCTGCTTGTACAGCACCACCAGATCCTGGGGCTTCAGTTCCACGGCCAGACCGCCTTATTCCATATTCCGGAATGTGGAATATCCGACGAGCGCCTGGCTTTTGCAAGCGGCGTTTTCAAAAGCGCACCTGATCGCGGGTCTAGTGCTCGACGCTGAGAACGGACGACCTCACCCAATACTTCGCGGCCTGATCGCCTCCTCCTGCGCCATCGATCTTTCCTGCACCCGACTCTGCGCCTGAGCCAACGTGCGGGTCTCCAGCTCCTGCAACTTTGCCAGCGACTGCTCCACCGGCGTATTGACGGCCACGTCAGTGGGCATGCTGGCGCGTAGATGGGCCGGATTGCCTGGCTCACCCTGCACTACGAACACGGTCGCCCCTGCGGCAGCGCGTGGCGTCTGGTTGCTCAGCAACACATGGTCAATCCGCTCAAGCCCATGTTCCTTTGCCAAATGCGCAAGACTGGCGCTCATCCGCTCGCTGTGTACATCGCTGACTCGGCCCATGCTGGCGTCCAATTGACCAATCAAGGTGCTGGCCTGTGCATGCAACGGGTGAGGCATGGGCTGGGCACCTTCCGCGTCTGCCTGTCGTGGCCTCCCATGCGCGGGCACTGCAGGCCCGCCATTCTGCCGCAGCGGCTGGGCTGGCGGAGGCCCACGCTCTTCCTGTCCTGGCTGCGCCCCTTCATGTCCTTGCCCCTGGTCCCGTTGCTGCACCCGCACCGGCCCGGGTGTGGTGTTGGTCAGCACGTACTGCCAGCGCGTCTGCGCGGGGTTGCCTTGCACCGCATTCAAAAATGCGTCGTAGTCGTCCGCGTGAATCGTCTGGCAACCGGCCGAATCCGTACTACTACGGGATCCCCGATGAATCTTGAAGGTGTCGTTGAGATCCTGTGTACCGTTGACATCGGTCTGGTCGAACCAGCCATCCGCATTGCTATCCCGTTGCACCATGCCACGCCCTGCGGCGACTGCGGCCTGGGTCGGCCTCAGCGCATTATCCATGGTGCCGGCCAGCAGGGGATTGGGGTGCTGCGCAGGCTGCATTTCGATCGTGCCTTCGTGCAGGCGTCCAAGGTCACGCACACCGTCAGCGTTGACATCGTCGCCTTCGATCTTGCGGGGCCGCGTAATGCTTTCAAATCCTGGAGATGGCTCGAATCTGCGGCTCTCACGCCCGCCTTCGCCTAGCGGCCTGGCTCCCGTATTGCCGGCATGGTGATCGTACTGTGCAGTAGGCTCGGTATTGGCGCGATTGGACTCAACCACATGCGCGGTGCCGTCCGCATCCTTCCAAAGAACGACCAGACGATCGTTGTAGATGCCGCTGCCGCCGCGCGACTCGTCGCGCGCAGTCGCCGGGTTATCTGCCCGCCGCTGGGTTGGATGGGCCGAATCCTCCATCGCGTCGAGCGTGGAATTCTCTTGACGTAGCCCCAGGATTACCCGCTGCTCTGGCGTTGCTAGCGCCTGGTCCGCTGCCGCATTGCCGCGAAGTTGCGCGATGCTTGCGTAGACGTCGTATTTCTGGCCGTCGGCGAGTAAAGCCATCTCATTCTCGGATGGAAATCGCGGCGGTGTCGTCTGGACGCTTTGCAGGCGCTGCAGCCCTGCGGCTGTACTTGGCGTCTGCGCACGTTCTGTACTGGCAGCGATGCTGCGCTGGGCCTGGTTGCCGACATAGCGATCCATGCTTTCTTGCACGACCTCTGGCTGCCCCTGCCGATGCCGTTCCAGCAATGCCACGGCATCTGCTGGACGGTTTGCGTTGAACAGCGCCACAACCTCGTCCGCGCTTCCTTTGATATTGAACTCTATGACCCTCGCCATCTGTGCTCTCCCTGCATCGATTAAGGAGTGACGAAACGATCGCCTCTGTTGTCCAGCGGCCCCGAACAAGCAGCCTCTCCTTCGGCCACAGGTCTGCACGGCCATCGCGTGCGATCGACCTTGTCCATAAATTCAAAGCGTTGCCCGGTCCAGACCACAAATCCAAAGTGCAGATATGCCCAGTCGTTGTAATAGCGTGGGTCATTGGCAAGCGGCGCATCCGGATCTGACTCGATGACCCAGCGCAACACGGGAACTTGCCACAGGCGCGAGACATCCAGGAAGGGAATCGGCTCCGCATAGGCCTGATAGTGCCGGACTTCGTTTTCGGACAATGCTGGCGCAGGGGGCAGCACGTGTCCACTCACATCTACCAGCTGGCCGTTCTTTTCATACCGAAACGCCCGCACGCCTCTTGAATTCTTGCAGTCCAATGCACGATCGGTGCAGCTCACCCCGCCAACCAGATAGACGGTATGAAGTGAATCGCGCGACTCGAACGAGCGCACCCAGAATGCGTCGGTAGCCAACATGAAATCCGCGCGCGCCCCCAAACCGGGAGACGAAACATACGCGGCATGCTTCAAGGCCTCGACGCGTGCTTCGGTGGCAACGCCCAGATCAGACGATGGAAGCGACAAGATGACCTCGGCCAGGGGACGCGGCGCAGGGCCAATGCATTCGTCAGCGGGCAACAGGACGCTACGGCCAGAAGAGGTTCGCTGCGACCGGGTTGAACAGGCGGCCCCCATGCCTTGCTCCAGCGCGAAGCGCTTCCAGGGCTTTGGGGATAGCGAGGGCACTGCGGGATAGACATTTTCGGCGGCGGATGCGGCCGCAGTAGAGCGTGATGCCGAGCGCGCGCTATCTTGGGCGCATCCAGCTACGACGCTAAGCAAGACACCCACGACCAGTCCGTTTAAATGGCAATTATGCATGCTCTGCTCCGTCTGAATGGCCTGGCTTAAGATCGACTGACCTTTAGCAGACCACATCATTATTGCGCTGTGGCACCGAGTACTGCTCTGGCGTACTGCGACCCGCGCGATCGGTTCACCTTATGCCGCAAGCCATGGCTTGGCAATCTGCGTTGCCACATTGCATTACCGGGAAACTAAACGGTCCTCACTATCTGGACAATCCGCACATGCCTGTTCGCCTGTGCGCTGCTGGCGACAAGGCCACTGCGCTCTAGCGACTCGTTCTACCAGCTCGAAGCGTTCGCCTGTCCACCGAAGAAAACCAAAATGGGCGTAAGACCCGACGCGCTTTGGATCATCGGTGGCCAGCGGCTGGTCAGGATCGAATTCCATCAACCATCGCATTGTCGGCGCCAAGGGCAGCTTGTCATCGAACAGAAAAAGCTCCGAGCCGCCGTGGTCGTTTTGCCGGACAACATCTTCTGCAGTCAGGCTAGGCGCTGGTGGAAACACCGCTGCACTGACATCGCGTGCGGTGCCGTCCTTGGTGACGCGATACGCCTTTCGCCCTTTGCCTGACTGGCACGCGAGGCCAGCTTCGCCCGCGCCACATTTCACCGGCCAGACCAAGTACACCGTTTTGCCGGGATCAGCACTTTCAAACGAACGGATCGTCAGATCACCCGCCACCACGGTGAAGTCCGCGCGCCGTCCCAGGCCGGGTGCGGCCACGTATACGGCATCGCGCAGGCTCGCTTCGCGCGCTTGCGGCGAGGCATCGACCGCATCTGCAGGCAGGGCAAGCAATGCAGCCGCCATGTGCGCAGGTGCCGGGCCTTTGCAAAACCCGTCCCTGAGCAAAGGCGCAGGCGAGGAGCCCTGTGACTGCGTACGGTCCACACACACGGCGCCCATCTGCCGTTCCAGTTTGAAGGCCACCCAAGGTGAAGGCGTGGCAGCAGGCGCCTGAGGAAAAGACGATGCTTCGTGTGCACCACTTGAGGGTTTTGCGGCAGGCTGTTCCATCGAAAGCCGTGCACACCCTAGCGTCATGATGGGCATCAGCGCGGTCGCCACGATGCAATGCGTCAGCTTCTTCACGGGCATCCTTGAACGAAGAGGGCGAACGCCACGGACTGTGGCCGTATGAGCAGGCTCGGTCAAGTGACTGGGCGCAGACGAAAACGGTTCAGCGACACTCTCATTTCGGCACCGAAATAGACACTGCATCCCGCAAAGACGCCATCTGGCATGGACGCAGCGCGACTGTCCGGGGTGAGCAGCAATTCGGATGGTTCGGGACGTTCAACCAACACGCTGCGTGCGGCTCCATGTGATCCCAGCATTGCACAAAGGGGTCGAAGTGGCCCGTGTTAGAGCCAGCCTAGGACATGGATGCCTATAGGTGCTGACCTGCCCCTTGCTGATTCGCAGCACCGGTCACCCGACAACGACTTTGCCTGAGCGACGGCCGACCACGACCCTCTCGTACCACCCGCCCATTGACCGCACTGGGTAGCGGCAAGCGCACCTCGATTAGCGAGCAGGTGCGCTCACGCCATCGAACGCTTCTGCCCACTCACACCCTGCCTACCCGCGCAGCGCCGCCCGAATCCCCTCTCCCGCCAACCGCGCACTCGCCAGCAGGCGCTCCAGGCTCTGCCCATGCCGGGCGCTGGCGGACAGGCCGGCCATGGTGGTGCTGACGAAATCCGCCAGCCGGTCTGCGTCGTGCGGGCACTGCTTGGCGATGTGCGAGCGGATCAACTCCTGGGCGGCGACATGAAAGCCGCAGGCGGCCTCGCGCGCCTGCGCGTCGTTGCTGCGCGTGCCTTCCAGTACCAGGCAGCCGGTGGCGGCGGGGTCTGCGGCGTAGCAGCGGGCGGCCTGCTCCAGTAGGTCGGCCAGGGCGTCGGCCAGCGGACGGTTGGCGTCCAGAATCTGCGGCAGCGGAATGGCGCCGGTCTGCGCGTAGCGGTCGAGGGTGCGCGCATACAGGCCGGCCTTGCTGCCGAAGGCGGCGTAGAAACTGGGCGGGTTGATGCCCAGCGCCGCGGTGAGGTCGGCCACGCTCAGTGCGTCGTAGCCACGCGCATGGAACAGCTGCTGCGCGGTGGCCACCGCTTGATCCGGGTCGAACGCCCGCGGCCGGCCGCGCGACCGGGAGATTTCTGTAGTCATTGTTACAAAACTCTTGACGGCAGACGATATTTATTATGTATTACCCGCTACATTAATAGCGAGGTGGGTGCATGTCAGCGTTCAAGGACAAGTCCGTGTTGGTGCTCGGCGGCAGCCGGGGAATTGGGGCTGCCATCGTGCGGCGCTTCGTGGCCGACGGCGCGCGAGTGGCGTTTACCTACGCCGGCTCCGCCGAAGCGGCGCAGCGCCTGGCCGGCGAAACCGGCAGCACCGCGGTGCTGGCAGACAGCGCCGATCGCGATGCGGTCATCGACACGGTGCGACGCAGTGGGCCGCTGGATGTCCTGGTAGTCAACTCCGGCATCGCCTTGTTCGGCGATGCGCTGGACCAGGATCCGGACGCGGTGGACCGGCTGTTCCGCATCAACGTGCACGCGCCCTACCACGCCGCCGTGGAGGCCGCGCGGCAGATGCCACCTGGCGGGCGGATCATCGTGATCGGCTCGGTCAACGGCGACCGCATGCCGCTGCCCGGCATGGCCTCTTACGCGCTGAGCAAATCCGCACTGCAAGGGCTAGCCCGTGGGCTGGCGCGCGATTTCGGGCCGCGCGGCATTACCATCAACGTGGTGCAACCCGGCCCGATCGATACCGACGCCAATCCGGAAAACGGTCCGATGAAAGACCTGATGCACAGCTTCATGGCGATCAAGCGCCACGGTCGCACCGAGGAAGTGGCGGGCATGGTGGCCTGGCTGGCGGGCCCGGAAGCGAGCTTTGTAACCGGCGCGATGCATACCATCGATGGTGCGTTCGGGGCGTGACGCGTTGTCGCTTGGATTGATGCCACTGCAGCTCGACATGTAGCGCAACGCATGGCGGCAAGCGCCCTCCGTCGACGTGCAGGGCGAGCTGCTGTTGCATCGCCAGCATCGTGATCCACACGCATGATGCTGTTGGCCGTGATGGATCGTCTTCCCATGTCTTGCGCCGTATTGCACATGCAATCGCTGGCTTGAGCTTGCATACCCTGTTGACCCTGCATTGCCTATCGTTCGCGACGAACCCAGCAATGGATTGACCAATGCGCATGATGTCATCCGGTCGGTGCTTAACCCTGCCCACTTGCGTGCTGCCATGTCCACCGATGTGGCGGTGCGCACACCGGTTGAGCAGTCGCTGCAACAACTGGAAACCGCCAGCGTGGAGCGGCAGCAGGCGCTGGCGCAGAGCCAGCAGCAAGACATGGACAATCCGGTTCGCGAGAATATGTCGATGCGCATGACGTGATGCACGCAGCCAACCGCAGCCGGTCGGCCAGCGCGCCGGAGCCAGAAACAGCTCACAAAGATGCAGCACGCCGCACCGCGCGGAATCGCTAGACACCGAAATCGGTAGTCACCACGCGCGCGTGCATTTTTCAGGCACCCAGCCGCCGGATCCCTTCGCTACTGTTGCTGGCCAATGCGCTTCACCTGCACTGGCGGCCCCTGCACCAAACAAAAAGCTCGGAAAAACCGGGCTTTTTGTTGCTCCATGCAACGCGTCAGGCTTTGCGCTTTTTCAACCAGGCCGCAATCTGCGGCACGCGCCGCTCGCGCAACGTCACCCGCGTCTGGATGGTGCTGATGGCGGTTTCGGCATCGCGGCGTGAGGTGGGGGCCAGGTAGGTGTCGGCATACGCCTTGATCTTGTCGATGGTCTCCAGCTTGTTCGAGCCTGCAGCCAGGTGCGGGTAGTAGCGGGCGCGCGAGGTGGAGTCGATCAATGTGTCTACCTGGGTGCGATGGGCCAGTGCGAAGTCGAATGCCAGCTCCGGGTGCTCGCTGGCGACATCGCCGATCATGCTGGCGCCAGTGGTGGCGCCAGGCTCGTCGGTGAGTGCAAGTTCAAGGGCGCGCTGCGCCAGCCCCGGGTCCTCGGCGTAGGCGAGCAACGCATACGACTGGTCGCGCAGCATCGAGGAAGTTTGCTTCTTCGCCATGGCATGCAATGCGTCCCAGGTGGCGGAGTCGGCGTGGCGGGCGACGATACGCAGCACAGTGCTACGCAGCTCCGGCGACAGCGTGCCCGGGTCGGCCTGGAACGCAGCGAAACGACGCTGCGCTTCGGCAATCACCTGTGCATCGTCCAGCGCGCTCAGGCTGTTGAGCAGGCTGGCACGCAGCTGCTTGGTCTGTGCACTGTCGTCATTGCGCTCGTCCCAGCCGAGCGTGGCGAACTCGGGAGCAAGCCGCGCACGCGCGAAGCGCCGCCAGCGGGCCTGCGCCTTGAGGTCGCCCGCGAACAGGCGATCGATATTGGAATACGTTTCGGACACCACTTTCCACAGATCCGGCGAGCCACCGACCGGCACCTTGGCGGTAAGCTCAAGCAGGTCCGCTTCGGGCTGCAGCCCCACCGGTGCCAGCGCAGCGGTATCCATCAGCACACCCAACTGATCGACCACCGGCAAGGCGTCGAACCCCTTGGTAAGCGCGGTGAATTGCGCCGGTGCATACAGCGTGCGGAAGTAGCCCTTCTGCCCGGCATTGACCACGACAGGCGCATCGCAGCCGGGTAACTGCACCTGCGCGCTGCCATCCACCAATACGCGCACCGGCGTGCCTTTGGCGCCGCGCACCGTGACGGGCACATGCCAGCGCAATGGCTGTTTGTCGGGGCGGTCGACAGTGTATTCGCCTTGTTTCAGCTGCACGGTCGTGGTGCCGGCCGTGCAGCTGGCGCTGACCTGGATCAACGGCACACCCGGCTGCAACGTGAAGTCGTGCGCCACCTGGGTGAACTGCTTGCCCGGTGCCACTGCATCGATCTGCTGCCACAGCGCATCGGTGACGGCGTTGCCGTACTGGTGCTGCTTGAGATAGCTGCGCACGCCGCTGCGCCAGTTGTCCGCGCCCACATAGTCTTCGAGCATGGCGATCACCGCTTCGCCCTTGTCGTAGGTGATCTGGTCGAATGCCTGGCTGGCCTGCTCCACCGTGGCGACGTGCTGCACCACCGGGTGGGTGGTGACATACGCATCGCGCGGCATCGCCGCCCGGCTTTTGAAGGCTGCGCCGGTGTTGTCGATATCCCACTCCGGGTGCAGCTTGTGCGTGGTGCGCGCCTCCATCCAGTTGGCGAACCCTTCGTTGAGCCACAGGTCGTCCCACCACGCCATGGTCACCAGGTTGCCGAACCACTGGTGCGCGATCTCGTGCGCGGCAACGGTGAAAACGTCCTGCTTGTCGTTGATGTTGGATGTGGCCGGGTCCAGCAGCAGCGAGTACTCGAAGGTGAAGATCGCCCCCCAGTTTTCCATCGCGCTGAAGAACTGGCTTTGCCCGGGTGCGGCGATGTTGTCCAGCTTCGGCAACGGATACGGAATTCCGAAATAGGCGTTGTATTCATGCAGCACGTCGCGCCCGGAATCCAGTGCGAACTGCGCCTGGTCCACCTTGCCCTTCTGCGCGATCACGCCGATCTCGGTGCCGTTGTCGGCCTTGCGCGTCGCCCGCTCGAAGTCGCCGACACTCAGGAACAACAGGTACGTGGACATCTTGGGCGTGGTCTGGAACGCCACGCGTTTCATGCCGCCAGCAGCATTGCTGGACGAGGCAACCGGCATGTTGCTCACCGCCATCTGCGCGGCCGGCGCATTGACTGCCAGGTCGAAGGTGGCCTTGAAATCAGGCTCGTCCCACGAGGGGATGAAGCGGCGTGCATCGGAGTTTTCGAACTGGGTGAACAACGCGCGGCGCTGGCCTTGCGGGGTGGCGTAATCCAGTGCGAACAGGCCGTTGGCCTGGGTATTGATCACACCGCTGTAGTCGATGGACAACACGTAGTTGCCCGGTGCCAGCGGTTTGTCGAAGGCGAAGGTGGCGGTCTGCGCCTGCTCATCGGTGCTGACCTTGGCCATCCGCGGCTTGCCCCCCTTGCGCTGCGCCAACGTACTGCGCGCGAAGCTGAGGTTGGCCGCCTGCAACACGATGCGGTCGGTGGCTTGTAGCACCACGATGTCGATGGCCACCTTGCCGTCGAAGGTCATCTTGTCGGCATGCGGGGTGATCTCCACCGCGTAGTGGGTGGGCTTGGCCGTGCGCGGCAACTGGCTGGTGACCTGCGCGGCCGATGCGCTGACCACCTCCGGTGCAGCCACAGCAGCGTGAGCCGGCACAACGGCGTAGGTGCTGGCCAGGGCCAGCGCAATAGCAGTCACCAGGATCTGGCGCATGACATTCCTAAAAAGAGTAATGAAGTAAACGAAGTCGTACAGCGGCCAGCATCATGGCGCCGGCCGGCAAGACCACACACGGCCGAAAGTCATGCGCCTGCCTGACAGACGCGAAGGCACACACGTCAAAGAGAAGCCACGGCAACGACAGGGCACGCATGCATCAAACCAGGGCAAGGCAATCCCGGCTGGCGCGAGCATGCTACACGGCCATGCTGAACCCGCCCCGCATCGATCAGGCGGGGGCGGCCAGCAACACCTCATCAGCGGCCGTCAGACAGGTGCCGGGCGCGTGGCCAGGCAACGCAATGGCATTGCGCAAACAAAAGCCCCGCTTTCGCAGGGCTTTCGTCGGTTCAATCACGCATCAGCCGATCAGGCGAACGGGTCCTGCAGCACCATGGTGTGGTCGCGGTCCGGGCCGGTGGAAACGATCGAGATGGGGCAGCCGGCCAGTTCCTCCAGCGCGCGCAGGTAGGCGCGAGCGGCCGGCGGCAGGTCATCCCACACGGTGATGCCGTGGGTGTTCTCGCTCCAGCCCGGGAACTCCAGGTACACGGGGGTGCACTCTTCCCAGCCCTGCGCGTCCAGCGGCGCGTACTCGGTGCGCTTGCCGTGATATTCGTAGGCGATGCAGATCTTCAGCTTCTCCATGCCGTCGAGCACGTCGAGCTTGGTGATGCACAGGCCGGAAATGCCGTTGATGGCCACGGCACGCTTGAGCGCCACGATATCCATCCAGCCGCAGCGACGCGGGCGACCGGTGGAGGCGCCGTATTCGGCACCGCGGTCGCGGATGCCCTGGCCCACTTCGTCGTCCAGTTCGGTCGGGAACGGGCCGCCGCCGACGCGCGTGGCATACGCCTTGGCAATGCCGAGTACGTAGTCGATCGCATCGGCGCCAACGCCGGTACCGGCCAGTGCGCCGCCCACGGTGGTGTTGGAGCTGGTGACGTACGGATAGGTGCCGTGGTCGATGTCCAGCAACGCACCCTGCGCGCCCTCGAACAGCACGCGCTTACCCTGCTTGCGCAGGTCGTGCAGGATGCCGGCCACGTCCGACTTCATCGGCTGCACGTACTCGCCGAAGGCCAGCGCCTCGTCGTAGGTCTTCTGGAAATCGACCGCTTCCACGCCCAGGTACTTGGTCAGCACGAAGTTGTGGTAATCCAGCGCGGTGCGCAGCAGCTCTTCCAGCTGCGGCGGGTAATGCAGGTCGGCGATGCGGATGCCGCGACGCGCCACCTTGTCTTCGTACGCCGGGCCGATACCGCGACCGGTGGTCCCGATGGCCTTGCCGCCGGCCGCCTTCTCGCGCGCCTGATCCAGGGCGATGTGGTAGGGCATGATCAACGGCGCAGCCGGAGAGATCTTCAGGCGCGAACGCACTTCCACGCCGGCGTCTTCCAGCTCGCTGATTTCCTTGATCAAGGCAGCCGGGGAGATCACCACGCCATTGCCGATCAGGCACAGCGCGTCGTCGCGCAGGATGCCGGACGGAATCAGATGCAAGACGGTCTTCTTGCCATTGATGACAAGCGTGTGGCCGGCGTTGTGGCCGCCCTGGAAGCGGACCACCGCACCGATTTCCTCGGTGAGCAGATCGACGATCTTGCCTTTGCCTTCATCGCCCCACTGGGCACCGAGCACGACAACTGACTGACCCATGACGGGTGAACTCCTAAGTTTTGCTGCGGCCATCGGGGCCGCGGGATGGGACCGCTGCAGGGCTGGCCGCGACACCCTGCGCGCGGCTCCATCGGGGAGCGTTGCAGTGGCGCGTAGCCCTGACACGGAAAAAGCCGAACCGAGTGCTCTGGTTGGAGCGTGCCCGGCCGGCTTTTGTGCATTATCCGGGTTTCCGCTGGCCTGCACTACCCCTGGCGGACGGCGGATCGGGGGGCGGGTCAGATTGCGGCTGGCAGTCGGTTGCGTGGTGCTCCGAGCGCTGCCGGCCACCAGGGTCCCTAAGGCCCCTAGCCTGCCGGGTCACCGTAGCGACAATCCCGATTGGGTCGTAGGGACGGCAACGTAGCGAGCCTTGGCAAACCTGCAGACCGCCCAAAGCGGCCATCGCCCGATCCACGACGGGCAGCCCTAACCACCACCCCGATAAAACCACCCCGTAGGAGCGCACCCGGGCGCGACAGGCATTACCGGTGAAGCCATCGCGCCCAGGTGCGCTCCTACGGCAGATGTGTCTCACAGCCAGACTGCGTCCCAGAACGGATAGTCCCCGGCCCGCGTCACCAGCCCGGCCCGTCGCGGATTGGCAATGATGTAGCGCGCCGCAGCGGGCAGATCATCGTCCGTGCGCAATGCATGGTCGTGATAGCTGCGGCTCCAGACCGGTGCACGAGACTGACGCTGCGCATTCACTGCGCGGGCTGAGCAAGCTTTCATGCGTGAAACCGCGTCGCTCAATGCGGTGTCGCTCCCAAGTTGCAACAACCAATGGACATGATCAGGCATCAACACCCAGGCCAGCAGCCTGGCATCGCAAGGCGTCGCTTTGGTGAATGCTCGACAGGCGGTTGCCGCAATCAGAAAATCTGCGAACACGGCGCGACGCTGCCATGTCGCGGTAGTCAGCAGGTAAGCGCTGTTGGGCGAAGACTGCCTACCGCGGCGCAGCGCGCGATGCCCGGGAGAGTCGATATTGGCCATACCGCAATGCTGATGGCCTTGGACCACGCGGGATATCGGCGGTTGCCGTGTTCTGCGCTAGGAATCCATGTGGCGACTGACTGTCAGAGGCCGTCAGCGGGGTCGACCGGTGAGGCCGTCGCGCCCAGGTGCGCTCCTACGATGGGGCGCGCGCGTCTGTCTCCCTGCGGTGACAGGCACATACAAGAACGCCCGCATGACGCGGGCGTTCTTGGTTCAAGGCAGAGCGATGTTTCAAGACAGAGCGATCAACGGTCGCTCTTGAGGTACTGCAGGAACGGGTCGTTCTTGTCCAGCACCACCACGCCGTTGCCGTCTGCCATGGAGCTGCGGTAAGCCTCCAGGCTGCGGTAGAACGCATAGAACGACGGGTCCTTGGAACCGGCCTGGCCGTAGATGCGGGCCGCTTCGGCATCGCCTTCACCACGCAGCTTCTGCGCGTCGCGCTCGGCGTCGGCCACGATCACGGTGGACTCGCGATCGGCTTGCGCGCGGATGGTCAGGGCCTGCTCTTCGCCTTCGGCGCGCAGCTTGCTGGCTTCCTGCTTGCGCTGGGCGCGCATGCGCTCGTAGACGTCGGTGATCACCTGGCTGTCGGTCGGCAGGTCGATCTGCTTGATGCGCAGGTCGGTGATCTGCATGCCTAAGCCCTTGATGGCGCCATTGATGCCCTTGAGCTGGTTGGCGATCAGTTCGCTGCGGTCGCCGGAAACCAGCTGTTGCAGGGTGCGCGAGTTGATCTGGTTGCGCAGCGAATCGGTGATGATCGGGGCCAGGCGCGAGTTGGCCACCGATTCCTCGCCACCGGTCGCACGATAGAACGCCCGCACATCGGAGATGTAGCCGATGGCGAAGAAGTCCACGCTGACGTCTTTCTGCTCGGCAGTGAAGTAACGCGCCGGCGCGGTGTCCAGTACCTGAAAGCGGCGGTCGAACACGCGCACCGATTCCACCACCGGAATTTTGAAGTGCAGGCCGGGCTTGAGGTCGGCACGCACGACGCGGCCCAGGTTGAGCACCATGGCGGTCTGGTCTTCGCGCACAACGAATACCGAGCCCATCAGGGTCAGCAAGACGGCGATGATCAGGCCGATGACTAGCGAATTCTTCATTATTCGGTTCCCTCACGGCCGGTCGGGCGCGGGCCGCGCTCCGGGTTGCGGATGGCCTCGCTACTGGCGCTTTGCGGCGGATTCAACAGCACGTCCTGGGGCACCATCGACGGCATGCCGGCATTGCCACCGGTCGTGGCCGGCTTGCTGGCGTCGGCCGGTAGCGGCACGTAGATGACCTGGCGGCCATCGCTACCGATGACCTTGCGGTTCTCCGACAGCACCTTCTGCACGGTTTCCAGCCACAGACGCTTGCGGGTGACTTCCGGCGCGCCGGCGTACTGCGCCTGCAACAGCGTGAAGCGATCGGCGTCGCCCTCGGCCTTGGAAATGGTGGCCTGCTTGTAGCCCTCGGCGCCGGTACGGGTGCGCGCACCCTGGCCGCGCGCTTCCGGCACCACCTTGGCGGCATACGCCTGGGCTTCGTTGATCAGGCGCTCGCGCACCTGTTGGGCACCGTTGACCTCATCGAAGGCCGGCTTCACTTCTTCCGGCGGACGGGCGTCGGGCAGGGTCACGCCGGTGACGGCCAGGCCGGTGTTATAGGCATCCAGCGCCGCCTGCAGACGGTCCTTGGACGCGATCGCCAGCGGGCCGCGATTGTTGAGCACGGTATTGAGGTCCGAACGCCCCACCTGCTCGCGCACGGCACTTTGCGCGGCCTGCTCCAGCACCAGATCGGCGTTGCGCGAACCGAACAGGTATTTGCGCGGGTCGCTGATCTGGTACTGCACGTTGAGCGAGACGTTGACGATGTTCTCGTCGCGCGTCAGCACCGGCACCTGGTTGCTGAAGGTCTTGATCTCGGTGGCATTGACCTTGCGCACCGACTCGATCGGCCAGGGCAGCTTGAAGTTCGGGCCGGGCTGCAGGATGCGCGAGAACTGGCCGAAGCGCAGCACCACGCCACGCTGCTGCTCGCCGATGAGCTGGAAGCTGGAGAACAGCACCATCAGCACCACCGCGACCAGGATCCAGCGCCCCACGCCGCCATCGAACAGCTCCTTCAACGGAGCGGGCAGATTGCCCCAACCGCCACCGTTGCCACCACCGCGCGGGCCCCAGGACCTGCGACGGTTGGGATCCGGGCCGTCTCCGCCCTTGTTGCCGGGTGTGTTCCAGGCCATGCACGCTCCATGATCGAGGGGCTGTGCGGGCCAGTCCCGCAGTGCCGCCATGTTGTTTGATTCGCCGATTCTACTAGATGGGGCAGACCCACCGTTTTGAAAGGCCCGGTGCGATGCATTGTTGGTTTAGCCGGCGGGGCGGATCGGGCCGACTGGGGACACACGCAGCGGCTGGCCGGGAGGGGCCTTTGCGCTGAAGACCTGGAGACTAAGGATGCACGTGGCGGCGCCGGGCACCCGGTGCGCCTGCCGAGCGCTGCGTGCGCGTCCATTGGATGCAGCCGGGTACCTGATTGGTCTTGGGCGGCTGAAGACCATTTACCGGGCGCATGCCTGCTGGCAGGGCTTGGGGCACGGATGGTGATGGGAGGGACGTCGCACACGTGCGGGCCAAGCGGCGATTGCGTCCCTGGCACCCAGCACACCTTGTTCCCAGGCAATGACGGCTGCACCGCCTCACCCCAACTGATCTCCCCTGGCCCGTTGGCAGAAGATGGCGCTCGGCGCAGGCTGAGGGGTCCAGTTGCCAAGCGATGGTGCACGACGAGGTCGAGTTGCGCATCGCCGGGCTGCCGACTCACACCGGCTCCCCAGTGCGCAGGAGAGGGTTGGCCCGTCTCCCGCTAATCCCACCTTTGCGTTGCCGAAATCCGACTGCGATCACGGCTGGCCGGTGCACTTACGCTTTCGGCGGCTCGTCTTTCTGGTTGAACACGCGCTCCATCACTTCCAGCAGTTCGTCTTCGGAGAACGGCTTGGTGATGTAGGCGCGGGCCCCCTGGCGCATGCCCCACATGCGGTCGGTGTCCTGATCCTTGGTGGTGACCAGGATGACCGGAATATGCTGGGTGGTGGGCTCGCGCTTGAGCGTGCGCGTGGCCTGGAACCCGTTGAGGTTGGGCATCACCACGTCCATCAGCACCAGATCCGGCAGCGATTCCTTGGCCGCTTCCACGCCGGCGGCCCCATCGGTGGCGGTGATGGTTTCGTGGCCCAGCTTCTCGACGATGCGCTGAATCCCCAGCAGCTGCGACGGCGAGTCGTCGACGATCAAAATACGTGCCATGTGTTTCCCCTAGTGTGCGCGGCGAGTGTAGTGCGCCGGCCGCGCTTTCGATAGCTGGGCCAGGTGAGTTGTGTGCTGGTTCGAGGTTTGCGAGCGAGGCCAGAGGTGATGGAGCGAGGCGCTGTTTTTGCGAGTCGCTGGAGCCATTACGTCCAATAGCCCAGGCTGGATTCAATACAGGGCTTACCGAGCCACCGCGTCGATTCGCTGCCCCCCTACTCCCCTTTCGGGGCAGGGAAAGGGGCGCGTGGCGCTGGATGGGGCGGGATCCCGATGCGCCGGGGGCAAATCGAGTTGATGATCACGTTGCGGAGCAACCGAATCCCCTGCCCCGCTCGCCCAAGGGAGAGGGGCGGGCTCCCCTCTCCGGGGCCGGCTGAGGGTGCGGCCAAGACTCGACGCTGTTGGTCGTCGACATCAACGGCTGCATCGCAGGACGACCCTAGCCTGCCTCATCCCTCGTACGCGCACAGCTGATCCAGCCCGCGCCGACCGGCTCAGCTCACGGTCTCGCCGAATGCCTTGGCCAGATTGCGGTATGCCTTCTTCTGCGCGTCGTCGGTCGGGGCCGGGGCGAGGATTTCCAGTTCCACGATCTGGTCGCCCGGGGTGGTGCCCGGCAGGCCGCGGCCGCGCAGGCGCAGCTTGCGCCCGGCGTCGGAGTCGGCCGGCACCTTCAATTCGACCGAGCCGCCCAAGGTGGGCACGCTGATGGTGGTGCCCAGCGCTGCCTGCCAGGGCATGACCTGCAAGGTGTACAGGATGTTGCGCCCGTCCACTTCGAAATGCGGATGCGCCGCGTATTCGATCTCCAGCAACAGGTTGCCGCCGCCGTTGCCCTGCCCGCTCAGGCGGATTACCTGGCCGGGCTGCACGCCCTTGGGCACCCGCACGTCCAGTTGCTTGCCATTGATGGTGATGCGCACGCTGTCGCCCGAATGCACCGCTTCCAGCGGCACCGCAAGCTTGGCGCGGGTGTCGCCGCGCGCCTGCGGGCCGGCACCTGCACCGGGCCCGGCGCCCGGGCCGCGCGGACGGCCACCGCGCTGGCCGGCGAACAGGCTTTCGAAGAAATCGCTGAAGCCGCCACCGGCACCGCCGTTGCCGAACACCTCTTCGAAATCGAAGCCCTGCCCGCCACCGTAATTGGGCGGGGCCTGGAACTCGTCGCCCGGCCGGAATCCCTGCGCCTTCAACTGGTCGTAGGCCTTGCGCTTGGCCGGGTCGCGCAGCGCTTCGTAGGCTTCGTTGATCGCCTTGAACTTGTCTTCGGCGCCGGCTTCCTTGCTGACGTCGGGGTGATATTTGCGTGCGAGCCGGCGGTAGGCGGTCTTGATCTCCGCATCGCCTGCACTGGGCTCCACGCCGAGCGTTGCGTAGTAATCCTTGAATTCCATCTAATCACCTCTGGAAAAAAAACGGCCCGCAGCCGAGGCCACGAGCCAGTCCGAACGGCCAGCGCTGCGGCGGACAGCGCGAGTGCGGCGCGGCAGGCACGCAACCCTGCACCGTACGGACGTACGTGCCGGGTTCGCATACCAGCCGCGTCCACAAGCGGTCACGCCATGGAGCTGTTGGCCAATCTATTCGCAGCCGGGCGGGCAACCGCGCCTATTCTACGGCGCGACTGTCGCCGGAGAGCGAAGCTGCGGCCTCGCTCCAGGTCCAGCGTCGCGCGACGGCCAGTTCCGGCATGGCATGAGGTGCCATGCGAAACTGCCGGGCGCCTGGCCAGCCTGCACGCACAGTACAGGCCGGCCCAGCGGACACCGCGCGCCTGCACAGCGCGCCGCCGCGACGTTCCTTACGCTTACTGCACCGTGCTGCCGCTGGTGCTCTGACCGTTGCCCACCTGGATACGGCGCGGCGTGGCGGCCGGGCGCTTGGGAATGCGGATTTCCAGCACGCCGTTATGGCCCGCAGCCGTGATGCCATCGGCATCGGCGCTGTCGGGCAGCGCGAAGCGGCGATGGAAGCTGCCGTGACGGCGCTCAATGCGCGAAAAGCGCTCGGTTTCTGTGCTCGATTCGCTCTTGCGCTCGCCCTTGATCGACAGGATGCCCTTGTCCATCTGCACCTCGATCTGGCTCGGGTCGATGCCCGGCAAATCGGCGTACAGCACGAAGTGATTGGGCTCTTCCTTGATGTCAACGCGCGGCACCCACTGCGCGGTCACCACGGCCGATTCGTCGGTGTCGCCGTTCTGCTCGAAGAAGCGATCGAACACATGCTTGATCTCATTCTGCAGCGCGTGGGTGGGAAATTGGGGATAACGAACGATGTTCATTGAAAGCCTCCAAACAGGTTGATGACGGGGCCGGCGACTACGCGGTGCGCGGTTGCGCCGGCCATGTGCGTCAGATAGGCGTGGCCGCACGGATTTCAAGCGCGTTGACGCGCTTTTCCCCTACCCCTTTCTAGAATCCGTTCAGCCACAGGAGCTAGCCGCATGACCATCCACGTTGGTGACCGCATTCCCGAAGTCGTGCTCAAGCGCCTGCGCGATGGCATCGAGGCCATCGACACCCATAGTCTGTTCGCAGGCCGCTAGGTGTTGCTGTTTGCGGTACCGGGGGCCTTTACCCCCACCTGTTCGGCCAAGCACCTGCCGGGCTACGTGGAACACTTCGAGCAATTCCGCAAGCGCGGTATCGAGGTGTTGTGCACCGCGGTCAACGACCCGTTCGTGATGCAGGCCTGGGGACGCAGCCAGCTGATTCCCGACGGCCTGCACCTGTTACCCGACGGCAACGCCGAACTGGCGCGCGCCCTGGGCCTTGAAATCGACGCCAGCGGCTCGGGCATGGGCCTGCGCTCACGCCGCTACGCGCTGTATGCAGACGACGCCGTGGTCAAGGCGTTGTTTGTTGAAGAACCCGGCGAATTCAAAGTCTCTGCAGCCGATTACGTGCTGCAGCATCTGCCGGATTGAGACCCCTTTCTCCCATCACTCAGAAGGAAACGGCCAGCCATGTCTGATCAGCCAGCCACCAAAACTCCCGCCGGTATCACCGACACTGCCACCTTGCGCGCCCGCGCGCGCCAGAGCATCGAAGACGGCGCCATCACCGAGAGCTACCACGCCGATCGCGAGAAGGTGATCGAATTGCTCAATACCGCGCTTGCCACCGAATACGTGTGCACCTTGCGCTACTACCGCCACTATTTCATGGCCAAGGGCATGCTTGCCGACGCAGTGAAGGGCGAGTTCCTGGAGCATGCGCAACAGGAGCAAGAGCACGCGCACAAGCTGGCCGAGCGCATCGTGCAGCTGGGCGGCGAACCGGATCTCAATCCGGACACCCTGACCAAGCGCTCGCATGCCGAATACAAGGAAGGCACCGACCTGCGCGACATGGTCAAGGAAAATCTCATCGCCGAACGCATCGCCATCGATAGCTACCGGGAGATGATCGACTTCATCGGCGACAAGGACACCACCACCAAGCGCATTCTCGAAAGCATCCTGGCCCAGGAAGAAGAGCATGCCGATGAATTTGCCGACATGCTGGAAGGCTGGATTGGCGAGTGAGTTGAGTTCTGCGATGTAGCGCTGCGTTGCGATGAAGATCGCAGCGAGTTGAATTGAAATCGATTCAATGATGAGACAGACAGGGCAGCGCCTCGAGCGCCCTGTCTGTCTTTTTTTGTGCCGCCAGATTGCGCGTAAACGGTCGCGTCCCGAATGAGCAACGACCGCATGAGGCGGCCAGATCCCGACACGCCGCCGCCTTCGTCAACGCC
>NZ_JAJIUJ010000004.1 GCF_020880415.1 Xanthomonas euvesicatoria pv. euvesicatoria
AACTTGAAGTTCAGCTGGGCCTGGTAGCCACGACCGTTCTTGTAGAACGCCGTCGGGGTGTCCCTGGTTCCGCTGTACAAGCGGTAGGTGGAATCCAGCAGATTGGTGGCGCCGAAGGTGAGGCCCATGTAGTCGGTGATCTGGTACGAGGCGGTCAAATCCAGCTGCTTGTAGCTGTCTGCGAAGTCTTCCGATCCCAGGCGTCCGATCTGGGTGAAGTACTTGGAGCGGTAGCTGTAGTTCACGCGCACCGTCCAGTCGCCGTGTTCCCAATACGGGATCACGTTGTAGGTATCGCGCGACAGGTAGGGCAGGTTCAAGCCGGAGCTCGCATCGGATTTGGCAAACGTGTAGTTCGCCTGCAATCCGAAGCCGAGGCCGAAGGTCTGCTGGTAGTTGATCGACGCACCCTTGACCTTGGCGTTGGAGGCGTTGGTCGGGGTGGTGACCTGATAATCGCCGGGAATGGCTGGTGGCTGGGGATTCAACCGCTGGGTGGTGGTCGTGCTGACGATGTAGGAACTGATGTCGCGGTAGAACACCTCGCCCGACAGCATGCTGGACGGGGCGAAATACCACTCGGCCGCCAGGTCGTAGTTGGTGGACTCGTACGGCTTGAGGTCCGGGTTGCCGCCGCTTGCGGTCAGGTTGCCGTTGCCGCTGTTGACCGTGAACGAACCGGCCAGGTCGGCGTAGCGCGGGCGTGCCATGACCTTGGCGGCCGAGAAGCGCAGCACGGCGTCGTCGGCCAGGTCGTAGGCCACGTTGAAGCTCGGCAGCGCCTTGCGGTACTCGTGGGTTTCGGCAACACGCGAAAATGTGACGTTGTTATCCTGGCTCTGCCAATATTCCGACTTGTCGGTGGTGTCGAGCAGACGCACGCCGACATTGCCGCGCCATTGGCCCGACTCGAAGTTCAGCTGGGTGTAGGCGTTCTGGGTGATTTCCTTCACGTCGAACGAGGCGCCGAAATCGGTGCTGTAGGGTCCCTGCGGCTGCGCCAGCAGATAGCGGCGGACGGCACTCAGGTCGGCGGTCGGCCAGGTGGTCAGATCGCCGCTGGCGCCCAGGCCGTCATACAGGCTGCTCGGCGTGCTTCCGGGGTTGAACTGGGTCAGCGAGATCGGGTCGGTGGTGTTGATGCGGTTGCCACGCGCGTCCACGCCGTTGTTGTGGTTGATGTACTTGTAGCCGAACTGCAGCTTTGTGAAAGGGCCCCAGGTCAGATCACGAGCAGCGTCCCATTGGAAGTATTTTTCTTCGTCCTTGCTCTTCTGGTAGTAGATGCCGCCGGCCTGCATCACGCCATCTGCCGTCGAACCTGCCGGCAGTCCTGCGGTATTGCCCGGCAGCGCCCAATTGGAAGCGCCACCGTTATCGTAGTTCACTGCGGTGTGCGAGCCATCGAAGGCGTAGTTATAGCCGCCATCGGTCATCAGGAACTTCATCAGGTATTCGGGATTCTTGCCGCCCGTTGCCTGGGTGTCGCCGACCTGTGTGGTGAACACCCACTTTTCACCCGACCAGTCGTGACGCAGGTTCAGGCTCTTGGTGGTCACGGTACTTTCGCGATAGTTCGCATCCAACTGCGCGTATGGCTGATCGTTGACGCCGCCGCGGGTGTTGTCCGATACCGTGGCTGAAGTCACCACGCCGTTCTGCACATTTGCCTGGGTGATCTTCTGGCGGTCATCGTTACATGCCGGGCACACATAACGCGCCTGGCTGAAGTTGTTGTACTTGCCCTTGATATAGACGCCGGTGAGGTTGAACTCGTTCTGCTCATCGGGCTTCCACTGCAATGCACCCTGCAGGCCGCTGCGCTCGCGGGTCTGCTGGAAGAAGGCGCTGCTGATACCGGCCGGCACGCGTGCGGTGGCCACATCGCTGCCGTCGCCGGTGATGGTGGCGGTGGGCGGAATGTTGGCACCGGTGGTGTAGCCGAAGTATTCGATACCGGCGCGCGCCAGGTCCTGCTTGTCGTGCGTGGCGGAAATCAACGCGCCGAAGGTTTCGTCGTCGTTCTTCCAGCTCCACAGCGCCGAGCCGCGCGGATTGCCTTCTTCCGAGCGGTCGTTGTAGTTGTAGCCAACCGAGCCGCGGATGGTGTTCTTGGGCAGGTCCAGGGGCTTGCGGGTGTGCACGATCACGGTGCCGCCGATCGAGCCTTCGTCGATGCGCGCTTCAGGGGTCTTGTAGACCTCCATCAGGCCGATGATTTCCGGCGACAGCAGCGTGTAGTTGAAGGTACGGCCGCTGGTATCGGTCGGGTTGCCGCCCCAGTCGCCCGAGGCGATGGTCTGGCCATTGAGCAGCACGCGGTTCAAGGCCGGGTCGGTGCCGTTGATGCTGACCTTTTCGCCTTCGCCGAACTGGCGGTCGACGCTGATACCCGGAAGATGCGACAGCGATTCGGCCGCATTGACGTCCGGGAACTTGCCGATGTCTTCGGCGCTGATCGCATCGACGATGGAGTTGGCCGAGCGCTTGACCGCCTGGCTCTTCTCCAGCGACGCGCGGTAGCCGGTGACGGTGATGGTATCCAGCTCGGTGGTGGCCGACGGCGTGCTGGCCGGGGCTTGTTGTTCTTGTCCGGCAGCCATTGCAGAGCCGGAGCAGTACAGAGCGGCGGTGATACAGAGTGCTAACGTCGTGGTGCGGCTGTGCATGGCTAAACCTCATTGGTTAGTGCTGTGAGCGTGCTGCCCTGCAATAGGACGCAACGCGCTCGGCGTGGCCGGCAAAACAACACGCCCTGACCGATCGCGATGATTGCGCTGGCACGCTTGTTTCGAAGCAGGGTGCAGGCGATTCGCGCGGTGAAGGAGGTGTCCCCCGTGTGGTGAAGCGGTGGAGCTAAACGCACATCAGCGAGCGGGAACGTCGGGCGACGCACGACTCGCGAATCTGGAATGCCAGGCGAGGGAATGCCCGTTCTTCAGTACCGAACAGTCCATGGCCCCTCCTGCCAGAACTCCGATTTGAATCGAGTCTCGCGTAGCCCTGACAGCGTTGTCAACACGTCGTCACAGATCTCTGATGTGGCTGCGATTGCGCTGCAATGCAGCATTTTCAGGCGAAAGCCGACTTTGCCTCGCAGCAGTTTGCGCAATACGCTTTGCGAGCGCGACTGCTACCATCGGCGCGTACGATCGAAAATGTCGCAGCTGCCCCGGTTCGCCCTGGGGTTGTGCAGGAATCGCCGTTGCGCCTGCGTATTTTTGGCGAATGACGCGCGCCGTCCCGTCCGGGACGCGTCGCGGTTGCCACGGTTGCGTTACAGGGCGATTGCTGACAACGTTGTCTACCCGTTGGCCGTTCGTCGGACAACGCGCGACGACGCCAGCCGCCGCCACTGATCAGGAGAATGCGTGAGCGCAAGCAGTCCAATGGAAGCGGTGGCCTTTCCGCGCCACGAAACCTTCGTTGCCGCCGATGTGGGCGGGACGCACGTGCGCCTGGCGCTGGTGTGCGAAAGCGATGACGCAAGCAAGCCGGTCACGGTGCTGGACTACCGCAAGTACCGCTGCGCCGAGTATCCGGGTCTGGCCGACATCATGACCACGTTCTTCGCGGAACTGGGATGTGCACCAGTCCGCCGGGGCGTGATCGCCAGCGCCGGCTACGCGCTGGAAGACGGCAGCGTGATCACCACCAATCTGCCCTGGGTGCTGGCACCCGAGCAGATCCGCCGCCAGCTCGGCATGCAGGCCCTGCATCTGGTCAACGATTTCGAAGCGGTCGCCTACGCGGCCAATTACATGATCGGCAACCAGGTCATGCAGTTGTCTGGCCCGGCGCAAGGTGCCGCGGGCCCGGCCTTGGTGCTTGGTCCGGGCACTGGCCTGGGCGCGGCGCTGTGGATCCCCAACGGTGCCCATCCGGTGGTGCTGCCCACCGAAGCCGGCCACGCGGCACTGGCGCCGGCCAGCGATCTGGAAATGGCGTTGCTGCAGGAACTGCGGCGCACGCGTACTCACGTGGGTACCGAAACGCTGTTGTCCGGCCCGGGCCTGTTGAATCTGTACACCGTGCTGGCCGCCTTGCGCGGCGACAGCGTGGTGCATGCCACCCCGGCCGACATCACCGCGGCCGCAATGGCCGGCAACGATGGATTGGCGCACGACGCGCTGCAAGCGTTTTGCGGATTTATGGGCAGCGTGGTCGGCGACCTGATGTTGCTGTATGGCGTGCGCAGTGGCGTCTATCTGGCCGGCGGTTTCCTGCCGCAAATCGCCAGCTTCATCGCCGAGAGCGATTTTGTCGCGCGCCTGCTCGACAAAGGCGCCTTGCGTCCCGCGTTGGAGCAGGTGCCGGTGAGCATCGTCGAGCACGGCCAGCTCGGCGTCATCGGTGCTGCCAGCTGGTTCCTGCAGCACGGCCGCTGAGCGCTCGTACAGCGGCCGGTGCAGTAAGCCGGCTGCACCAGATCGATCACCTCCGCATCCCGCAGGAGCGCACCCGGCGCGATGAGGGGTTACCGATAAACGCCCTGTCGCGCCCAGGTGCGCTCCTACGAGGCTGCGCGGGTGTCAGGTCGGGACGCGGTGGACGGAGCCGTCAACATACAAGGGACGAGCCCTTGCCGAGCAAATTCCCCGCATCCCCGTAGGAGCGCACCCGGGCGCGATGAGGCGTTACCGATAAACGCCCTGTCGCGCACCGGTGCGCTCCTACAGTGCCATGGTGCTACAGGTCCCCGAACCGCGACTGCAGCGCCGCAATCGCCGCCAGTCCCGCCGTTTCGGTGCGCAGGATGCGTGGCCCCAGCTGCAGGCCGCTGAAGCCCGCCTCGGCAAGTAGCGCGCGATCGCGCGGCGACCAGCCGCCTTCCGGCCCGATCGCCACGACGACGTGTTGCTGGATGCTCGATGCCAACGTGCCCAGGCGATGCTCGCCCTGTGGGTCCAGCGTCAGCCGGAGCGCATGCGCGTCGCTAGCCTGCGCCGCGTCCTGCAGACCCTGCGGCACGGCCACGCTGGGAAGACGTGCGCGCCCGGATTGCTCGCAGGCCGACACCACCACGCTGCGCCAGTGCGCCACGCGTTTTTCGGTGCGCGCCGCATCGAGCTTGACCTCGGTGCGCTCGGCGATCACCGGTACGATCGCCGCAACGCCCAGCTCGGTGGCCTTCTGCAGGATCAGATCCATCTTTTCCCCGCGCGCGATGCCTTGCATCAAGGTGATGCGCAGCGGCGATTCGTTGGAGAGCGGCTCGGCGCGTTCCACCAGCGCACGTGCATCGCGCTTGCCCGCCACGGTGATGCGTGCGTGGTAGTCGCTGCCGTCGCCGTTGAACAGGATGCAGGCATCGCCCTCGCGCAGCCGCAGTACCCGCAGCAGGTGATTGGCCGACTCTTCCGGCAACGTCACTTCCTGGTCGCAGTGCAGCGGCAGCGCGACATGCGAACGGGTCAGGCGCATGCGACCGCCTCGGTGATGGCATGGCCGGTGGTGTCGGCCAACAACGCAAGCTGCGCCTCGTCCACGCAATACGGCGGCATCCAGTACAGCACGTCGCCGAGCGGGCGCAGCACCACGCCTTTCTCGAGCGCCGCGCGATACGCCTTCAGGCCGACGCGCGCGGCGGACGCAAACGGCGTGCGCTTGTCGCCGCCCTGGGTCAGCTCGAACGCCACGATCATGCCGGCCTGGCGCACGTCCGCCACGGCCGGGTGTGCGCCGATCTGCGCAGCGAGCTCGCGCATGCGCGCGGCGATGGGTTGGTTGCGCGCAATCACGTCGTCGTCTGCGAAGATTTTCAAGGTCGCCAACGCCGCCGCACATGCCAGCGGATTGCCGGTGTAGCTGTGCGAATGCAGAAACGCACGCTCGCGCGAATCGTCCAGGAACGCGTCGTACAACTGCTGCGTGGCCAGCACCGCCGACAGCGGCAGGAAGCCGCCGGTCAGCCCCTTCGACAGGCACAACAGGTCGGGCATCACGCCGGCCTGTTCGCAGGCGAACAGGGTGCCGGTACGGCCGAAGCCGGTGGCGATCTCGTCGGCGATCAAGAATGCGCCATGGGCATCGCACAATTCGCGTGCGCGGCGCAGATACGCCGGGTGGTACATGCGCATCCCGCCCGCGCATTGCACGCGCGGCTCCAGAATCAGCGCACAGATTTCGCCGGGCGAGCGTTCGAACAGTGCCTGCAACGCATCGGCTGCCTGCAGCGCATAGTCTTCGGCGCTTTGCCCCGGTTCGGCCAGGTAGGCATCGGGCGAGGGCGTGAACATTGCCTCCAGCAACAGCGGCGCATACACGCGCCGGTACAGCGGAATATCGCCCACCGATAGCGCGCCGATGGTTTCGCCGTGGTAGCCATTCTCCAGTGCAATGAACCGCGTCCGCCGGTGGTCGCCGCGATTGTGGAAGTAATGAAAGGCCATCTTCAGCGCCACCTCCACGCCCGCCGATCCGTTGTCGGCGTAGAACACCTTGGACAACGGCGCGCGCCCGGCCTGGCGTGGCGCGATCGCCAGCAACTGCTCGGCCAGTTGCACGGCCGGCGTATGCGTGAAGCCGGCCAGCATCACCTGTTCCAGTTCGCCGGCCTGGCGCGCGATGGCCGCGCCGATGCGCGGTTCGGTATGACCGAACAGGTTGGTCCACCAACTGCTCACCGCGTCCAGATAGCGGCGGCCGTCATGGCCGACCAGCCATGCGCCTTCGCCACGCGCGATCGGCACCAGCGGCAGCGTGTGCGGGTGCTCACGCATCTGCGTGCAGGGGTGCCACACCACGCCGAGATCGCGTTGTCGCCAATGTTCGGCAGTTTGTGCGGCTGCAGGGTCTGCTAGGATTTCGGGTTCATGGACATGTCGATGCATCCGCCTATTCTATCGGCCCGCTTTGCGGTTGCGTGCGACGCATGAGCTCGCGTCTGCCGATCATCCACAAGATCACCGATCTGGGCGACGGACCGTTCCGTCGGCAGCAGCTGGATCTGGAATTTTCCAACGGGCAGCGCCGCATCTACGAACGCCAACTCAGCCAGGGCCACGGCGCCGTGGTGGTGGTGCCGATGCTCGATGCGCAAACCGTGCTGCTGGTGCGCGAATATGCCGCCGGCGTGCATCGCTACGAGCTCGGTCTGGTCAAGGGCCGCATCGACGCCGGCGAAACACCCGAGCAGGCCGCCGACCGCGAGCTCAAGGAAGAAGCCGGCTATGGCGCACGCCAGGTACAGGTGCTGCGCGCAATGACGCTTGCTCCTACTTATATGAGTCACCAATCCTGGTTGGTGCTGGCACGCGACCTCTACCCCGAGCGCCTGGTGGGCGACGAGCCGGAAGAGATGGACGTGGTGCCGTGGCCGATCGCACGTCTGGACGAATTGATGCTGCGCGAAGATTTCTCCGAAGGCCGCTCGCTGGCCGCCTTGTTCATTGCGCGCGAGTGGCTGGAGCGCAATCCATGATCCGCATCCCGATGGAGCTGCGCGAAACCGTGATCGCCATCGCGCGCGATGCCGGCGCCGCAATCATGGAGGTCTACGCCCAGGACTTTTCGGTGGAGATCAAGGACGACGCCAGCCCGCTGACCCAGGCCGACCTGGTAGCCAACCGCGTCATCGTCGAAGGCCTGCGCCGTGTCACCCCGGACGTGCCGGTGCTGTCGGAAGAGTCTGCGCATGTGGCCTGGGAACAACGCCAGTACTGGACCAGTTACTGGTTGGTCGATCCGCTCGATGGCACCCGCGAATTCGTCAAGCGCAATGGCGAGTTCAGCGTCAACATCGCACTCATCCATATGGGCGCACCGGTGCTCGGGGTGGTGCAGGCGCCGGTCGACGGGCGGGTCTGGTACGCCGCGCGCGGCGAGAATGCCTTCCGCCGCGATGGCGACCGCGACGAGATGCTGCACACGCGCACCCCGGCCGCCACGCCATTGCGGGTGGCGGCCAGCCGTTCGCATCGCGACGCGCGTACGGCCGCCGCGCTGGAGCGGATGGGCGAGATCGACGTGGTCGCGCAAGGGTCGTCGTTGAAGTTCTGCCGCATCGCCGAAGGCGATCTGGACGTGTATCCCCGCTTCGGCCCCACCTCCGAGTGGGACACCGCCGCCGGCCAGTGCGTGCTGCATGCGGCCGGTGGCGTGTTGCTGGCCGGCGCCAGCGGCAAACCGTTCCGCTACAACCGCCGCGACACCTTGCTCAACGGCGACTTCATCGCACTGGGCGACCCCAATCTGCCCTGGCGCGATTGGCTGGCCTGAGCGGCATGCGTGCCGTCTTGGCGACGGCATGGCTGTGCAAGGCCCTGACGCCCTGAAAGGTACACTCCGGTATCCCAGCACGCGCTTGCGTGCCGCGCGCCGTTGCGGTGTGCAACGGCCGCTTACGTCGCTTGCCTCGCGTGGGACATGCGCCTGCGGCGCACTCACTCAGAGGTTCCAGGAATACACGATGTCTCAGACCCCTTCCACCGGCGATATCCAGCAGCTGTTGCACTTGATGGCGCGTCTGCGCGATCGCGAACACGGCTGTCCCTGGGATGTACAGCAGACCTTCGCCAGCATCGCGCCGTACACCATCGAAGAAGCCTACGAGGTGGCCGATGCGATCGACCGCAACGACCTGGCTGGCCTGCGCGACGAGTTGGGCGACCTGTTGCTGCAGGTGGTCTTCCATTCGCAAATGGCGGCCGAGCAGGGAGCGTTCGGCTTCGCCGACGTGGTCGCCACGCTCAGCGACAAGCTCATACGTCGACACCCGCATGTGTTCGCCGCGCAACCGGCGGCCGATGCGCAGGCGGTGAGCACCAACTGGGAGCAGATCAAGCGCGAAGAGCGTCGTGCCGCTGGCAACCAGGACGACTCCGCACTTGCCGGCATCGCGCGCGGGCTGCCGGAATGGCAGCGCTCCACCAAACTGCAGTCGCGCGCGGCGCGCGTGGGTTTCGATTGGCCCGGCCCGGTGCCGGTGTTGGAAAAACTGCAGGAAGAAATCGAAGAGTTGCGCGTGGAATTCGCACGCGGCCCGGTGGCCGACAATCAGGCCCGGCTGGAAGACGAATTGGGCGATGTGTTGTTTGTCTGCGCCAATCTGGCGCGCCATGCCAAGGTGGATGTCGGCGCCGCGTTGCGGCACGCCAACCTGAAATTCGAACGTCGCTTTCGTGCGATGGAAGCGCGGGCGCGTGCTGCCGGCACGTCGTTGAACGCGTTGTCGCTGGGCGAACAGGAAGCGTTATGGCAACAGGTCAAACGCGAGGAGCGCAGCGGCGATGTGCCGGCCATCGACGGTTCCGCGGGCGACGCATCGGCCTTGCACGCCCCGCTGTCCCACGCACCGCCTGTAGACAGCGCTGCCGGCAGTGACCCGTCCGTTGGCGGTGAGGCTTCCCGCAGCGCACCGGGGTATCAAACCGGCCCTGATGGCGCCGCCTCCGATACGCCCCGGCCGGCATGACGATCGCGCCGACCACGCTACTGCTGTTTGCCGCGACGGCGCTCGCCGAGTTGGTCGGTTGCTACCTGCCTTATCTCTGGCTGCGCAAAGGGGGCAGCATGTGGCTGCTGCTGCCCACTGCGCTGAGCCTTGCCGTCTTCGTCTGGCTGTTGAGCTTGCATCCGGAAGCGAGCGGTCGCGTGTACGCGGCCTATGGCGGGGTCTACATCGCCAGCGCGTTGCTGTGGTTGTGGTGGGTGGACGGCGTGACGCCGACGCGCTGGGATCTGCTCGGCGCTGCCTGTTGCCTGCTCGGCATGGCGGTGATCATGTTCTCGCCGCGTAGCGCCTGAGCGCGTTTGCATGTGCGCGCACACGCTGATTGCCTTGCGACAGCGGCCGGGTGCAGCGGCTGCGCCCGGGCCTGCCCCGCACGTGGCCGGCGTTGGTCGCCGGGAGCGCTGAGCCATACTCACGGAAGCCGCCTTCCGCGACGCAGAAGCGCGCGAACGTCTGGCCGAAGCCGAAGCACGCACGACGCAGATGGTGTCCGACGCCATCGCCATCGCCATCGCCATCGGCAGCGTGCAGGCGATCAACTATTTCGTCGCACAGAAGTATGTGGAAGCGTCCACGGCGCTGGCCACCGCGCCCAACCGGAAATTTGTGCTGATGCCGATGGAATCCAGCGGCATCATCGGTTCGATCGCCGGCGTTGCCGAGCTGGCCAAGGAGGCGGCCGGCAAGCCCGACGCGCCCGTGCGCGTACCGCCGATGCCGCCGCGCGCGGGAGCCTGTGCCATGCGCTGGGACGTGGCGGTCTGGGCAATGCTGGCGCTGCTGCTGATTGCGGCCGAGACCCTGGTGCCGGGTGCCTTCCTGCTGTGGATGGGGATCGCTGCCGCAGCGGTGCGCGTATTGGTGCTGGTGTTGCCGAACATCGCGTTGCTGTGGCAGGTCGTGGCATTCGTGCTGCTCAGCTTCGTCTCGGTGCAGGTGTATCGCACCTGGTTCCGCAGCAAGGGCCGCCAGAGCGATCGCCCGTTGCTCAATCGGCCTGCGGAGCAGTTGATCGGCGGCTGCGTGCTGCTCGATCAGGCCATCCACGATGGTCGCGGCCGCGCCAAGGTCGATGATGCGTTCTGGGTGGTGGCCGGCCCGGATCTGCCGGCCGGCACGCCGGTGCGCATCGTCGGCGCCGATGGCATGGGCTTGCTGGTGCAGCCGGCCGGTTGATGTATGCGGGCAGGGCAGGGCATTGCGGTGCCGACCTCGGCGTTGTTGCAGCGCGGCGTAGCGTCGCGCTGCGTTCGCGCCCGCAGGCGGCGCAACCACACAGCGGTATGCCGTTCCCCCAAGCGTGACAGGACGGCGATAATGGCCGTCTTTCCTTTGGAACGGCGCACATGACCCAGAAGACCATCCTCAACGACACCCATCGTGCGCTTGGCGCCAAGATGGTCGACTTCGGCGGCTGGGACATGCCGATCCACTACGGCTCGCAACTGGACGAGCACCACCAGGTGCGCCGCGACGCCGGCATGTTCGACGTCAGCCACATGACGGTGGTCGACCTGCACGGTGCGCGCGTGCGCGAGTTTCTGCGCTACCTGCTCGCCAACTCGGTGGACAAGCTCAAGGTCTCCGGCAAGGCGCTGTACACCTGCATGCTCAATCCCCAGGGCGGTGTGATCGACGACCTCATCGTCTACTACATGACGGAAGATTTCTTCCGTCTGGTGGTCAACGCCGCCACCCGCGAAAAGGACCTGCAGTGGATCGGCGAGCAGGCCGCACGCTTCGACGTGCGGGTGGAAGAGCGCAGCGACTTCGCCATGATTGCCGTGCAAGGTCCCGGCGCGCGCACCAAGGTCATCGACCTGCTCGACCCGGCCGACACCGCAGCGGCGAGCAAGCTCGGCCGTTTCGCCGCGCTGCAGACGCGTTCGCGCGATGGCATTGATTTGTTCCTTGCGCGCACCGGCTACACCGGCGAAGACGGTTTCGAGATCGTGTTGCCGCAAGAGGCTGCCGTCGCATTCTGGAATGCGTTGCTCGCGCAGGGCGTCAAACCCGCAGGCCTGGGTGCACGCGACACCCTGCGTCTGGAAGCGGGCATGAATCTCTATGGGCAGGACATGGACGATGGCGTTACCCCTTACGAGGCCGGGCTGGCCTGGACGATCGCCCTGGACGAAGGACGCGACTTCATCGGTCGCAGCGTGCTCGAATATCAAAAGGCGCAGGGCGCACCGCGTCAGCTGATCGGTGTGGTGATGGACGAGAAGGGCGTGTTGCGGCATGGCCAGACCGTGCTCACCGCCAGTGGCGAAGGCGAGATCCTGTCCGGCACGTTCTCGCCCACGCTGGGCAAGGCGATCGCCTTCGCGCGCGTGCCGGCCGGCAGCATCGAGCAGCTGCGGGTGGACATCCGCGGCAAGCAGGTGCCGCTGCGCGCAGTGAAGTTTCCGTTCGTGCGCGATGGCCAGGCACAGCCCGGCGTGCTCGGCGACTGACTCGTGTAGCGCCGCGTACTGCGCGCGGCACTGCGCCCGGGTCCGTATCCGTATCGCCATCGCCCCACCGCCGTGCGTGCACCTGTCTTGTCGCGCGGTCTAAACTAGCCACCTGTCCCCCAACCATCATCTTTCCCGGAGCACACCCATGAGCGAGATCCCTGGCGACCTCAAGTTCCTCAAATCCCACGAGTGGGCCCGCGTCGAAAGCGACGGTCGCGTGACCGTCGGCATTTCCGACCACGCGCAGGGCTTGCTGGGTGACCTGGTTTACGTCGAACTGCCGGGCGTCGGCGACACCGTGCAGGTCGGCAACGGCGCTGCGGTGGTGGAATCGGTCAAGGCCGCCTCCGACGTCTACAGCCCGGTCAGCGGCACCGTTGTCGAGGTCAACAGCGCGTTGAGCGACAAGCCGGAAACCATCAACGAAGACGCCTATGGCGAAGGCTGGATCTTCGTCGTCGAGATCGACGACAAGGAACAGCTCAACGACCTGCTGGACCCGGACGACTATGCCGAGCTGCTCGAAGACGACGATCACTGATCAGGTGTCGTTGCAGCCGGTATCCGATGGCCGCTCATGGAGCGGCCATTTTTTTTGAGCGCGCCTGCGTCGGTGATGCGTGCCTTGGTGCAGCGATGCGGCGCGAGCCGGCGCGCAATCGCAGAGAGGGAGGCGTCGTTCGGTCGACCGCCGACCGCGACGCCGTCGGTGGCATGTCGATGCGGTGGCTCGGCAAACGATCCAACGTGCATGCGCTGCTGGCCCACCTGCACTGCGCCGGATTTCTGACGTGAGTCGTTCGTGAGGGTTTGGCGTGTGCCCGGTGAAAAAATTCTGCGCCATGGCGCCTGTCTCGATCATCGGTCGGTGCACGCGATGGATGCGGTCGTCGGTGCGCGCGGGTGCGTGCATGATGCTCTAGGCGCTCAATAAGTTTGCGCATTTCTGCTCATGCGACGCCGGAAGTGCAGCCGTTGGATAAAAAATTTTCAGCTGGCGGACAGGCGGCAAGCAATGCCATCGCATCGGCTTGACCGCCGTGCCGTCCAAGCGCCCAGGCAGGCACGCAAACGCGCTACACAAAAAAACAGCGGAAAAGAAGCGCTTTTTTGAAAACGCTGTTGGGCGAGCGCGCTTCTCGCTTGGACGAGTATGTGCAGACGCGGGGTGATTGGCTGGCGTGGACATGGCACGCAGCGATGGTGGGCAAAAAAAAAATTGCAAAAGAGTGTTGACAGTAAAAAAAAGCGTGATTAGGTTTCGCCCAGCAGACATTGCTGCGGAAGAGAGTGAGCAGAATCGACATCGCGCCGACAAGCTTGTTCCGGATGTCCACCGAAGCGCTAATCACGGTGGAGTCGGGTCCGCTTCTCTCCAAGAAAGCAGTTGTCGTTCCGACTACGCACCCGTGTCGCCGTTCGATGCGGGTGTTTCTGTATCCGTTCCGTCGCGCATCATCTGCGGACGGTTCCCGACGACGGCATGCCGTCGCGGGGTTTGGTTCAACTGGGCGTTTCACCTCCATAGTTCACTGACGAGGAGCCAATTACATGGCCACTGCAAAAGCTGCGAAAAAGAAACCCACTGCCAAAAAGGCAGTGAAGAAGACTGCCGCCAAGAAGGCAGTCAAGAAGGTCGCCAAAAAGGCAACCGCCAAGAAGGCAGTGAAGAAGACTGCTGCCAAGAAGGCCGTCAAGAAGACTGCAAAGAAGGCAACCGCCAAGAAGGCAGTGAAGAAGACTGCTGCCAAGAAGGCCGTCAAGAAGACTGCAAAGAAGGCAACCGCCAAGAAGGCAGTCAAGAAGACTGCGAAGAAGGCAACCAAGAAGACTGCCGCCAAGAAGGCAGTGAAGAAGACTGCAAAGAAGGCGACCAAGAAGACAGCCGCCAAGAAGACCGCCAAGAAGGCCGTCAAGAAGACCGCCAAAAAGGCAGTCGCGAAGAAGGCGACCAAGAAGTCCGCCACCAAGAAGAGCGCTGCCAAGAAGCCCGCCGTGAAGAAGGTCGCCAAGAAGAAGCCGGCCGTTCGCAAGAAGAAGGCCGCTCCGGTCGCGCTGCCCGCAACCCCGGCACCGCTGATCTGATCTTGTAATACCCGATCGCCGTAAACATCGAGCTCTCTCCCCGACGCCCAGCGGGGAGGGAGCTTTTTTATGTGCCTGGCACTGGCGTGGTCGGTGCCAGGCTGCGCGTTGCCAGTCTGCAAACGGTGTAGCTGTTGCGGCCGAGCAACGTCGCTGATTCAAGTTCGCGGCATCGAGGCGCCAGACGCGCATGCCGGTCGGCAGTGCAGACGTCGCCGCGCGATCATTCTGGCTCTGCCGGCCAACCTGGACAGTTGTCGGTCCTTCGCGCGAGGGCACGACAGCACGCCGCCGCTGCCTGACTTGATGGTGGGCCGGCAATGCAGCAGGTCGCAGAGCAAGATCATGCGGCGGACCAAGCCAGGAGATTCCAGAGCCAACCGTTCGGGCTCGCCACGTCGGCACGCCGAACAGATCGGCTCAGTCTCAGCGTTGGTGGCAATGGGCGTTACGCCAGCCAAAGAATTCGGGCATAGCGTGCAATCACGGCCTTGCTCTTGCGCGCCCGGCAGGCATGCCATCGGCGAGCCGCCCAACGCGCATTGGAAACACAGAAACAGCAAAGGCGGCCGAAGCCGCCTTTGCCTACGTCACCGACACGAGGTCAGTGCACGACGTCCACTCAGCGCGGCGAGGCCACCGACTTGCCGGAAGACGCGCCCTTGCCAGCCGGGTCGGGCTTTTCTGCCAGCATGTTTTCGCTGCCGAAGTCGCCATCCACATCGATGTCCAGCCAGCGCTTGGCCGG
>NZ_JAJIUJ010000047.1 GCF_020880415.1 Xanthomonas euvesicatoria pv. euvesicatoria
CTCGCAGCAGCTGGCCAACCAGGGCCGCGAAGCGGTGTCCGGCGACGCCAAGGCGTTTGCCGCATTCAAGGAAACCAAGGGCCGTATCGACAGCACGGTCAGCGAACTGGATGGCCGTTACGGCCAGGAAAGCTCGATCGCCAGCTCGATGGCGCAACTCAAGGCGACCTGGGTACCGCTGAGCAAAAACGCCGATCAGGTCATCGCCAGCGAACCGGCGGTGCTCGGTCTGGCCGGCAACGCCGAACGCTTCTCCGGCAGCGTGCCGCAGCTGCAGGCGCAGTTGAACGAAGTGGTGCGCGCGATGACGGTCAGCGGCGCGCCTGCCTCGCAGATCTACAACACGCTGCAGCAGGTGGTGGTCGCCGGCACCATGGCACGCCGGGTCACGGAAATGCGCGCCGGTGGCGCCAATGCGGCCGCCTCGGGCGACGCACTGGCACGCGACTCGGTGGTGTTCACGCAGATGCTGGAAGGCCTGCGCACGGGCAACGAAGAACTCGGCATCGCCGCGGTGCGCAACCCGGCCGCGTTGTCGGCGCTGGAGCAGTCGCAGGCGCAGTGGACGACGATGAAGAAAGACGTCGACGCCATCCTCGCCAGCTCGCGCAACCTGTTCGCCGCACAGTCCTCGGCCGCCGCGCTGACGGCCGGCTCCGGCAAGATGCTCGAAGACAGCAAGAAGCTGTTCGATGCGTTTTCGGCGTTCGGTTCGGTGCGCGACACGCGCCTGTTCCCGAACTTCTGGCTGGGCGTGGTGTCCGGCCTGGTCGCGCTGCTGGCGATCATCGGCTTCGTGTGGAGCTCGGTGCGCGTGCGGACCCGCGAGCAGGACGTGCGCTACCAGTCGCAGGTGGAATTCAACAGCCGCAACCAGCAGGCGATTATGCGGTTGCTGGACGAAATCAGCTCGCTCGGTGAGGGCGACCTGACCGTGAAGGCCTCGGTGACCGAGGACATGACCGGCGCCATCGCGGACGCGATCAATTACGCCGTGGACGAACTGCGCCACCTGGTGACCACCATCAACGACACCTCCGCGAAGGTGGCCGTGTCGACCCAGGAAACCCAGGCCACGGCCATGCAATTGGCCGAAGCGGCCGGCCAGCAGGCCAACCAGATCACCACTGCCTCCGAGCGCATCAGCGAAATCGCGGCCAGCATCGAACAGGTGTCGCGCAACTCCACCGAGTCAGCCGAAGTGGCGCAGCGCTCGGTGGTCATCGCCGCCGAGGGTGCCGGCGTGGTGCGCGAGACGATTCAGGGCATGGACCAGATCCGCGACCAGATCCAAGAAACCTCCAAGCGCATCAAGCGGCTGGGCGAATCCTCCCAGGAAATCGGCTCGATCGTGGAACTGATCAACGACATTTCCGAGCAGACCAACATCCTGGCGCTCAACGCCGCGGTGCAGGCGGCGTCGGCCGGCGAAGCCGGTCGCGGTTTCGCTGTGGTGGCCGACGAAGTGCAGCGCCTGGCAGAACGCACCTCCAGTGCGACCCGACGCATCGAAGGTCTGGTGCAGACCATTCAGGCCGATACCAACGAAGCGGTCAGTTCGATGGAACAGACCACCTCTGAAGTGGTGTCCGGTGCGCGCCTGGCCGAAGACGCCGGCACCGCGCTGACCGAAATCGAGCGCGTGTCCAACGCCTTGAACAACCTGATCAAGAACATCTCCATCGCTGCGCACCAGCAGTCGGCCGCGGCGACGGATATCACACAGACCATGGGCGTGATCCGTCAGATCACCAGCCAGACATCGCAGGGTGCGGAGCAGACGGCCGAATCGATCGGCAACCTGGCTCAGCTCGCTGCCGATCTGCGCCGTTCGGTCGCCGACTTCAAGCTGCCGGCGTGACCACGACGCGGAACGGGAAAGGATCAGCAGATGGCGCGTAGTAGCGTTACGTCGATGCAGGAAGTGACCGGTTGCCGCGCTGGCGGCGAGTCGGTCGTAGTCAGGGGGCTGCAATGAGCGCGCTTCGCGATGCGATGAGTCACGCCGCACTGGGCTGGGTCAAGCCAGAGCTGGACGAGACGTTGCGCCAGGCGCGCAACGAGATCGAGTACTTTGCCGAAGAACCGTCCGACACCAGTCGGATGCGGTTCTGCGCCGGCTACCTGCACCAGGTGCAGGGCACGCTGCGCATGGTCGAGTTGTATGCGCCGGCGATGGTGGCCGAAGAGCTCGAGCTGCTGGCCCAGGCCGTGCAGGCAGGGGAGGTCGCCGACCGCGATGAGGCCTGCGCGATGCTGATGCGCGGCACCGTGCTGCTGCCCGATTACCTGGAGCGCTTGCAGAACGGGCATCGCGACATTCCGATCGTGTTGCTGCCGCTGCTCAATGAAATCCGTGCCACCCGTGGCCAGCCGGGTCTGAGCGAAAGCGTGCTGTTCGCGTTCGACCCGCAGGCCGGTGTTGCCACCGAGGCCGAGCTGGATCACGCGCGCGGCAGTCTGAGCGGACGCAATCGCGAGTTGCTTGACACCGTCGGCAATGCGGTCAAGGAAGAATTGCTGCGCGTGAAAGACGCGCTGGACCTGCATCTGCGCACCGGCGGCAAGATCGGCGAGCTGCAGACCCAGGTCAACGATCTGGGCAGTGTTGCCGACACCCTCGGCATGATGGGCTTGGGCGTGGCGCGCAGCGTCGTCGTGCAGCAGCGCGATGCGTTGGCGCGTGTGGTCGATGGCCAGACCCAGATGGACGAAAGCGTGCTGCTGGACATTGCCGGCGCGCTGCTGTACGTGGATGCCTCGCTAGACGATCAGGTCGCCAGCCTCGGCGCCGACCCGGGCGACGGTACCGAAGTCAGCAACAGTGCCAACTCCTCGGAAGTACGCCGCACGGTCGATGTGCTGGCGCAAGAGGCGATCGCCAACTTCGGAGCGGCGCGCGAACATTTCGTCGCCTTCATCGAAACCAACTGGGACCACGCGCGTCTGGCCGAGGTGCCGCACCTGCTCGGCGAAGTCGGCGGTGCGTTGCGCATTCTCGAGCTGCCGCAGGCCGCCGATTATCTGGAAGGCGTGCGTCGCTACGTCGATCTGGAATTGATCGGCAAGCAGCGCGTGCCCAGCGGACGCCAGCTGGATACCCTGGCCGATGCGATGGCCAGCCTGGAGTACTACCTGGAAGCCCTGCGCGAGCGCCGTCCCGGCCGCGAAGAGATTCTGGATATCACCCGCAACAGCCTGGAAACGTTGCGTTACTGGCCGCTGCCGTCGGGCCAGCCGTCCGATTTGCCGGTCGGCACGGACCAGCCGGGCAGCGCGGCCGAGCCGCAGCCGGTGGCCGCCCCGCCGTTGCAGCACGCCGACACGCCGCAGGCCGCCAACGATGCGTCTTTGCCGTCGCTGGAATGGGCGAACGAAACCGTCGTCGAGACGCCGTTCGCTGCCAGCGTGGTGCACGACACCGGCGCTGCCGCGACCGATACGGTGTTCTCCTTCGACCCGGTCGCCGCCGAAGAAACCGTGTCCGGCCAGTCGCAAGTGCCGTTCACCGTGGCGCCGCTGGATCTTTCGGACGACGGCGCGCAGGCGCCTGGCGACTGGCATCTGGAAACCACGGAGCAGGCCGCGCCGATCGCCACCTCTGCGTTCGACCCGGTGTCGGCCGAGCAGGATGGCAACGAGGTCGCGCAGGTCAGCTACACGGTGGATCTGAGCGCGCTGGAGCAGGAGCACGCCGCCGAGCCGGTGCTTGCGGAGGACGCGCCGCTGCAGATCGAGCAGATCGACCTGCCGGGCGACGCCGATCAGACCGAAGCGCCGTTGGAGTTCATCGCCGAGAACGCAACGCGTCGCGCGCAGACCAGCATCGAAGACGCCTTCTCGCCGCCGCCGAGTCCGCCGCAGGAATTGGACGACCCGTTCGTCGAGCCGGTGCAGGAGCCGCAGGACGTCCCGTCCGAAGCGGCATCCGGGCCGGTTGCCCCGCGCGTGCAACAGGCAGTGGTCAGCGAATTCGAGCTGGACGACGCCTCCGCTGCGTTCCTGGCCCAGCTCGATGCAGCAGCCGCGCAGTTCGACGTGGAGCGCCCGCAGGCGCCGGCACCGGCCGCCGATGCGCACACCGCGCAGGCAAGCTCTGAACCGGTGTCCAGCGAACGCGCTCAGGAGGCTGCCGATGCCGGCATTTTCGGCGGCTTCGGCGACAGCGATATCGACGACGATATCCGCGACGTGTTCCTGGAAGAATTCGACGAAGAGTTGGTCAACCTGGGGCAGCTGTTGCCGGTGTGGCGCGCCGCGCCCACCAACCCGGAAGCCCTGCGCCCGATCCGCCGCGTCTTCCACACCCTGAAGGGCAGTGGGCGTCTGGTTGGCGCCAGCGTGCTCGGCGAGTTCAGCTGGAAGATCGAGAGCATGCTTAACCGCGTGCTCGATAATTCGCGGCCGGCCAGCCCGGCGGTCGTGTCGATGGTCGAACTGGCCTACGAGGTGTTGCCGCAATTCAACGCCGCGCTGCGCGACCAGGGCCGCATCAGCGCCGATCTGCCTGAAATCCAGGGCATTGCCGAGCGCGTTGCTGCTGGCGAAGAGGTCTATTACGTGCCCGCAGCCGCGGCACCGGTGGCCGAGGCCGTGGCGATTCCGGCGGCAGCCGCAGGCGTGTTCGTCGCCAGCGGCGGAACGCCGGCTTCGGTGGACAGCGTGCTGCGCGAGATCCTGGAAGCCGAGGTCGCCACGCATCTGGACACGGTGAACGGGTGGCTGCACGCCAGCCAGGCCGAGCCGCAGTTGGCGACCGAAGACGTGCTGCGCGCCGTGCACACGATGAGTGGCGCGTTCGCGATGACCGACGTGCCGGAAATCACCTTGGTGACGACGCCGGCCGAAAGCTACGTCAAGCGCTTGCTGGCCGCCTCGGTCACACCGTCGGCGGAAGGGCTCGAAGCACTCACCGCCACCGCTGCTGCGATTGCCACCACGGTGACCGCGCTGCGTGCCGATGCGCCGTTGATTCCGTCGTTCGCACCGTTGACCGAGCGCTTGCGCACGCTGGTGGACAGCTTGCCGGAAGCGCAGTGGCCGCCGCAGGTGTTCCTGGACGAGCTGGACGATGTCGACGCCCCGAGCGCTACGGTAGACGGCAGCGATGCCTCGATCGAACTGACCGGTGCGCAGGATTTGTCGCAGTACCTGGATGCCGGCGCGCTACCGTCCGACGCCCCCGCATCGGCGCAAGATGCCGAAGACGCGCAGCTGCAGCCGGACGATGTGCCGATTGCCGTGGACGAGCTGGCCGAAGCCGAAGCCGAGCATGAGTCGGCACTCGCACTGGACGCGCCTGCACCGCATGCGGTCGACGATGCCGGTCATGCCGCCGTGCACGAAGATGTCCACGCCTCTGCCGAGTCCGTGCCTGCATCGAGCGACGACGCGCTGGTACCGGTTGGTGATTCCGAGCTTGCCGATGCGCTGCACGACGATGCTGCGCCAGCCGAAGGGGCAGACCGGGCCGCATCGCAGGGCATCGACGCACACGACCTGCCGGCCGACGAGCCGCTGGTTGAAGCCGAGGCCTGGGATGCCACCGAACTGCAGCATGCGCAGACCGCACCGCACGATCACGTACCGGGCGAGCACGCGGCAGAGGTGCCCAGTGATGCATCTGCTGAGCGTGTGTCCGGCGAGCACGACGCCGACGCCACCAGCACGCACGCCGACAACATTGCGGTAGACGAGCTGGCCGATGCGGAAGCTGCCTTGGGCGATGCGCAGACGCTGGCTGCAGCCGATGCCGAGCAGACAGTGGACACGCACGCACAGCAGGCGCCCGCGCACGACGAGCAAGTTGCAGCGGGCGCTGACGAGGCGGTCAAGAGCATCGAAGCGCTGGAGGCCGTGCACGCCGACGCAGCGTCGGCTGATGACGCCAATGCAACGACCGCGGAAGACTGGACCCCGGAAACCGCAGCGCTGGACAGCGTGTCGTCCGATCAGTCTGGCCATGCCGACACGCAGGAATACGCGGGCGAGCAGTCGGTAGACCAGGCGGCGCAGCACGGCGAGGCAGCGTTGCCGCATGCCGGCGAGCCGTATGCGGGCGAACAGCAACCGCTGGAAGAAGCCGCGCAGCTGGGCGAGCATGCAGAGCTGGAAGCGCAACCATCTTCGAATCAGCAGATGGATTCGGGCGATGACGCGCCTGCCGATGCGCAGCCGCACGTCCACGAGCAAGTGCCGTCTGACCAGCACGTCGACGCCGGTGAGCAGCTGCAAACGCACGCGCATTCCGACGAACATGCCAGCGACGCAGAGCACGCGACGGAACACCTGGACGCCGAAGCCACGCATACCGAAGCGCAGCATTCCGACGCCGAGCATGTGGCTGCCGAGCAGACCGAAGCGGCGCATTCCGATGCCGAGCATGCAGACGCCGACCGAGTTGACGCCGCACAGGCCGGTGCCGACGTCCTGCCCGATCACACTGTCGAATCGGTGCAGGCATTCGAAATGGCGCATGCGGCCGATCAGGTGGAAGAGACCGGCGATCCGCAATCGGATACCGCGCCGGAGCTGCACGACACGCAGGCTGTCACCTCCGACGACGCGGCGCAGGCCGATGAGCAGGCCGCAGTCGATGCGTTTGCCGTGTCCGATCACGCCGATCATGCCGCGCACGCAGATCAGTTCGAAAGCGCAGGACACGCCGCGCACGCGGAACCAACGCAAGCCAGCGACCACGCCGGTGCCGATCAGCATGCCGACGACTCCGCAGATCAGCACGCAACCGACCGCAGCGCCGACGAGCCGGAAGACACCACCACCGCTGCGTTCAGCGCCCCAGTCGAAGATGCGGCGCGTGCCGGTGCGGCCAGCAACGATATCGGCGCGGCATTCGATGCCGGCCCGCTGAACTTCGATCAACTCGACGGCGAGCTGGTCGACATCTTCGTCGAAGAAGGTCGCGACCTGCTGGACCATTGCGACGGCCTGATCGCCCGCATGCGCGAAGTGCCGGGAGACCGCGATGTCCTCAATGGACTGCAGCGCGATCTGCACACGCTCAAGGGCGGTGCGCGCATGGCCGGCATCAACGCCATCGGCGATCTGGGTCATGCGATCGAATCGCTGCTCGAAGCCGTGGCGGCCAACCGTACCGACATCGATCGCGACGACGTGCGTCTGTTCGAGCGTGGCTTCGACCGCCTGCATCAGTTGCTGACCCGCACCGGCATGCACCGTGCGGTGACGATGCCGACCGATCTGGTGGAAGCCTTCGAAACCCGTACCCGTGGCCGCAATGCCGCACCGCCTAGCGACGCCGATGTCCGCGCGATCGCCAAGGCGTCGGTGGAACCGGCGCCGCTGTCCGCCCCGGTTCCGGTGGAAGGCCAGGCCGAAGAAGACTTCCTGCCGCGCGTGCAGCAGGAGCAGGTGCGCGTGCGCGCCGACCTGCTCGACCGCCTGGTCAACCACGCCGGCGAAGTGGCGATCTACCGCTCGCGCCTGGAGCAGCAGCTGGGCGCGTTCCGCGGCGCCATGGGCGAACTGGATCGCACCAACGCCCGTCTGCGCGACCAGTTGCGACGTCTGGATCTGGAAACCGAAGCGCAGATCGTGGCGCGTTATCAGCGCGAACAGGACCAGGGCGATCGCACCTTCGATCCGCTGGAACTGGACCGCTTCTCCACCCTGCAGCAGCTCAGCCGCGCGCTGAACGAATCGGCAGCCGACTTGGGCGGCTTGCAGGGTGTGCTGGAAGATCTGTCGCGTCAGTACGACGGCTTGCTGCAACAGCAGTCGCGCGTCAGTTCGGAGCTGCAGGACGGCCTGATGCGCGCGCGCATGGTGCCGTTCGACGGTCTGGTGCCGCGTTTGCGTCGTGTGGTGCGTCAGGCAGCCAGCGACACCGGCAAGCAGGTGCACCTGGTGCTGGAAGGCACCCAGGGCGAACTGGATCGCAACGTGCTCGATCGCATGGTCGCGCCGCTGGAACACATGCTGCGCAACTCGGTGGCGCACGGGCTGGAAACGCCCGAGCAACGCCGCGACGCAGGCAAGCCGGAAGAAGGCAGCATTGCGATCCGTCTGCGCCGCGAAGGCTCGGAAATCGTGCTGGAAGTGGCCGACGACGGCGCCGGGCTGGATCGCGAGGCGATCCGTCGCCGTGGCGAGGAGCGCGGCCTGATCGAACCGGGCCAGGAGCTGAGCGAGGCCGAACTCGATAACCTGATTTTCGCTTCCGGCTTCAGCACCTCCGAGCAGGTCAGCCAGTTGGCCGGCCGTGGCGTGGGCATGGACGTAGTGCGCAACGAAGTGCGTCAGCTCGGCGGCTCGGTGGATATCCACTCGGTACGCGGGCAGGGCGCCACGTTCACCTTGCGTCTGCCGCAAACGCTTGCGGTCACCCAGGCGGTGTTCGTGCGCATCGGCGAAACGACGTTCGCGGTGCCGGTGGGCTCGGTCAGCGGTATCGGCCGCATCTCGCGCGCCCGTTACGAGTCGGGCGAGGGCGGGTATCACTACGCCGGCGAAGAGTACGTGCTGCACGACCTCGGCTCGTTGGTCGGCCAGGCCGCCGCGCGTGCCGATGGCCAGGCGCAGGTGCCGTTGCTGTTGGTGCGTGCGGGCGACCTGCGTGCCGCGGTGGCCATCGATCAGGTGCTGGGCAATCGCGAAGTCGTGGTCAAGCCGGTGGGCCTGCAGATCGCCTCGGTGCCGGGCATCTACGGCGCCACCATCACCGGCGATGGCCGCGTGGTGGTGATCCTGGACGTCGCCCCGCTGGTGCGTCGTTTCCTGGCCCAGCCGGCGCGGCCGTCGCTGGAAACACAGGCCGAAGCACAGCGCCAGGTGCCATTGGTGATGGTGGTCGACGATTCGCTGACCATGCGCAAGGTCACCAGCCGTGTGCTGGAACGCCACAACCTGGACGTCACGACCGCACGCGACGGTGTCGAGGCGCTGGAACTGCTCGAAGAGCGCGTGCCCGACCTGATGCTGCTGGATATCGAAATGCCGCGCATGGACGGCTACGAGCTGGCCACCGCGATGCGGGCCGACCCGCGCTTCAAGGCGGTGCCGATCGTGATGATCACCTCGCGCAGTGGCGAGAAGCATCGCCAGCGCGCCTTCGAGATCGGCGTGCAGCGTTACCTGGGCAAGCCTTACCAAGAGTTGGATCTGATGCGAAACGTGTATGACCTGCTGGGGATCGCCCGTGTCCGAGACTAATGGCGCAATGGGAACTCCGGTTGCTTTGCTGGGTCGTCCCGGTCAGGCGCGCGAGCGCCTGCGCGAGGCGCTTGGCCTGGCCGGCGCGCAGGTGGTGCTGGAAGACGAGCCAGCGGCGGTCGACGTGCAGATGCTGCGCGACGCCGAGCCGGTGGCCGTGCTGGTCGCACTCGAACCGTCGATCGAAGACGCGCTCGAAGCGCTGGAGCCGGCCTTCAACATGCCCGGCGTCACCGTGATCTTCGACGAGGCCGAACTGACGGTGCGCCGCGAGGGCTGGGAAGCGCAGCGCTGGGTGCGCCATCTGGCCGCCAAGCTACACGGCCACGCCGACGTGCTGCCGCCGGGCACCGAAAGCGAGCCCTCGCTGCAGCCCGAGCCCGGCCTGACGCTGGCACCGCAGCAGCATTCGGACCTGCAACTGGATCAACACCTGGAAGCGGCCGCGCACGCGTTCGACAGCGTGCCCGGCGATGCCTTGTTCGCGCATGCCTCCATGCAGGAGGCGGCACCGGCCGCTGTGGAAAAGCCGGGGCTGGCGCTGGGCGATTCCAGCACCTGGGGCCTGGTGGACGAGGTGGCCGTGGTGGTGCGCCCGCGCGCCGAACCCGATGTGGCGGCCCTGTCCACCGGCGGCTTGTCGCTGGTGGATCTGGAGCACAACGGCAGCGTCACCGGCGCTGTGCTGGTCGTCGCTGGCATCGGTGGGCCGGATGCGATCCGTCGCCTGCTGGCCGCCTTGCCGCCGGAATTCCCGCGTGCGGTGCTGGTGCGCATGACCCTGGATGGCGGCCAGTACGGCAACTTGGTGCGGCAGATGGGGCGCGTGTCTGCGTTGCCGGTCGAACTGGGTGAAGCGGGGCAGGTGGTCGCACCAGGCAAGGTGTATGTGCTCTCCGACGAGGTCGGCGTGCAACAGCATGCCGGCGCGCTGGCGTTCGTGGCACCGGCCGATCCGGCCGGGCTGATCGGCGCGCTGCCGCCGGCCGACAGTGCGGTGCTGATGCTCAGCGGTGCCAACGAGGCGCTGGTGGAGGCATCGCTGGCATTGGCCGAGCAAGGCGGCTGGTTGGCCGGGCAATCCACCGACGGCTGTTACGACCCGGCCGCCGCCGCGCGTCTGGCGCGGCAAGGCATTCTGACCGGCGACCCTGCGCAGTTGGCGCAGGCGCTGGCGCAGCGTTGGCCGGCATAAGCCGGGCGCTCCCATTCGAATCGGAATCATGCGATGAGCTACGCCAATAACGACGAAATCCGCGGCGTCCTGATCCAGGCCGGTAGCGAGCGCGTGCTGCTGCCGAACGCAACGGTGGCCGAGGTGATGTCGCGGGTGGCGGTCGAGCCGCTGCCCGACATGCCGCGCTGGGTGGTCGGGCGCATCGACTGGTACGGCTGGAAGGTGCCGCTGCTGTCGTTCGCGCGCCTCAGCGGCATGGGCGATGAACCCACCGCGGTCAACAACAAGGTCATCGTGTTGAAGGCGCTGGGTGGCAACCCGGCATTGCCGTATTTCGCGCTGCTGACCGCCTCGTTCCCGCAGCTGATTTCGGTGCCGCGCGATGGCCTGCTGGCCGATGCCTCGGAAGATGCGCTGCCCGACGGTGTGCACATGCGCGTGCTGCTGGGCGAGCAAAGCGCGCTGTTGCCGAACCTGGACGCCATCGAAGCGCAGGTCGGCCAGGCGCTCGCGGTCGCTGCCGCCTGAGAGCGGGAGGCCGCCTGCTGTGCTTGGCGTCAGGCGGGTGCAGTGGCCCTGTGCAGCTGGGCTGCCGCGCACCGAGCGATGCACAGGGAGGATGTTGCTGACTGTCGGGCGTTCCATCTCACGCACTGGATGACGCCCTGCTTTGGAAACGGCTTGCGGAGCATGATCGGTATGCATCAGCCGGATGCACCTGGCAGCAAGATGACACGCGTGATTGAGGCGTGGCCGCCATGAGTCTTCCGCTGTTTGCGCCGATCCGCCGCGCCGACGGCGTGGTGCTGTGCGATCTGGCCGTGGTCGATCCGGCTGCAATGGCCGACTACCACACGCGCAACCGCGCTCATCTGGCCGATGCGATGCCGCTGCGGCCGCCCGCGTTCTACACCGTCGAAGGCTGGCGCCGCCTGTGCATGGCATACCGCGGCGCGATCCCTGGCGAGCGCGAGTTGCAACTGGTCGTGTTGCAGGGCGAGCAGGTGATCGGCACCACCGGGTTCACGCAGATCCAGCGCGGCGCCTTCCAGGCGTGCCACATGGGCTATGGCCTGGACGCGGCGCAGCAGGGACGGGGTTTGATCCAGTGGGCAGCCACGCAAGGGATCGCTTTTGCCTTCGGCCAGCTCGGCCTGCACCGGGTGATGGCGCAATACGTTCCGGAGAATCTGCGCAGTGCGCGCGTGCTGCGGCGGCTGGGTTTTCAGATCGAAGGCTATGCGCGGCGCTATCTGCAGTTGAATGGCCACTGGCGCGATCACGTGCTCACCAGCAGATTGCGCGACGACGGCACGCCTGGCGAAGGCGCGGTGGATGATGAGCCGGGTTCAGGGCGCAGCGCTCGAGAGCTCAAGCCGTAATTCATCGGCGGCTAGCGTGCTGTCTTGCGCAAGCTCGATCTGCGTTGGCCGGCCACGTTGTTTGAGTTGATCGCGCAACTGCGCCGCCCAGGTCTGCACGGCCGCTGCATTCGGCGTGGCAGCCAGAATGCGGATCGTTATCGGTGTCTGCGTGTTCCCGGAAGCAGCACGGTCCGCCAGCCAATCGCTTGGTGGTGTGGAAAGTTTCAGTGATACAACGCGGTGTGTCTGCTCGCGCGTGTTTGTCTCGCGCTGTTGCTGTGCCTGCTGTGTCGCAATGCGGGTGGCCGAGGTGGACGACCAGCTGTCGCGAGACGCTGCGGGCTGCGGCTTGCCGGCCTGCGGTTCCGGTCTTGGTGCAGGTGCAGCTGTTGGCGCGGCACGCGAGGTGTTGCGCGATATCACTAGCTCGGTGGTCGCAGGTGCGTTGGCGGCCATGCGTTCGATCCGCAACGATGGATCCTGCGACGGTGCCGGCAACGCCGGCAACGCCGGCAACACCGACAATTCCGCAGCCACCGCGGGCGCCGCAGGCGCTGGCGCACGCTCGGTGGGTCGCGGGGCAGGTGCGCTGTTATCTATGTCTGCCGCGGGCGCACCACTGGCCTGTACATCGTCGTTGTTCGCGGTGATGGGGGCGGGCGGTGGGGGCGGCGCCATCGCGACGTGCGCATCGTCTTGCGTCGGCTCCGGCACCGTTGGCGGTTGGGTGGACGTCATCCCGGTGGGGCGCGCGGAAGCTGGAGGCGTCACCACACGTGCAGGCAGGGGCGCGCTGACCGGGGCCGTCATGGCGGCTGGCGCGAGCTCCTGCAGTGAAGGTGCCGGCTGCCTCTCCACCTGCTGCGCGGAAGTGGGTTTGTCGGCGGATGCGAAGGCAGGTCGCTGCGCAACATCTTGGACGCTGCCTTCTGAGGCACGATCTGCTCCGTCTGCCGCAGCGGGGCGCGCGGGAACTCTTCCCGATTCGGCTGCCGCAGGGACCGCCGCAGCCTGTGTGAGCGCATCCGGCACCGGTCGACTGGCCTGCCATTGCAGGCCGACGCCAACGGCCAGCGTGACCGACGCGGCGAGCGCCAGAGGCGGCATCCAGCGCAGGCGTCGGGCACTGCGTCGAACAGGCGCTGGGCCGATGCCCGATGGCGCCCGTGTAGGGGCTTGCATTGACGAAGCAGCCGATGCCGGGGTTGAACCCTGCGTCGAAGTTGAAGCAGCAGCGGCATGAAAAGCGGGAGCGTCAGAAGAATCCGGAATCGAGCCGGCTCCCTGAGCCGAAGATCTGCCGGCATCGGCGAGCGAGGAAAGCGGCACTGGGTTGGATGTGCCAGCCGAGGCCGCTGCAGGCACGGATCCAGCCACCGATTCAGGGTTCGACCTACCTGTCACGGCAGGCGCAGCAGGCATGACCGGCACAGCATCGGCAGCATTGCGCATCTGTTGCGCAATCCATTCGCGTGCAGCCTCGCTCAATGGCGCGCCCAGTGTGTGGTCGGCGGTGTCGCCTTGCGCAAGACGTGCCTGCACGGCCGCGCGTTGTGCAGCCTGCGTCTGTTCGGCTTGCGCTGCTGCGGCAGCAAACAGGCTGGCCATGGTGGCAGGCGCTTCAAACTGCAAGGTGTCCTGTGTCGCGGTCGCTGCAGCGCGCTCGGCTTCTGCCTCTTGCGCGGCGTGTGCAAACCAGGCATCCATCGACGCGGGCGGGGCATGCAGCGGCAGCGCACGCAGCAAGGCAGCAAGGCCATCATGCCCGGCAAGGAAACGATCGAAGGACGTGCTCACGGCGCGGCCTCCAGGCTCACGCGCAGCTTTGCGAAGGCGTAGCGCAGCCGGCTCTTGACCGTCTCGAAGCCTTCGCCGATCACATGCGCGATCTCTTCGACGCCCAGCTCGGCAAAGAAGCGCAGCACCACCACTTCCCGTTGCGCATCCGGCAGTGCCATCAGTGCGGCACGCACGCGATGTTGTTGCTGGCCGAGCATGGCCAGGCGCTCGGCGCTCAGATCGTCGTCGGGCAACTGCAGATGCACATCGTCCAGCGCCACCGAGGTGGCGTGGTATGCGCTGCGCCGGGTGTCGCGCCAGGCATTGCGGCCGATCTGGAACAGAAAGCTGGTGAAGGCGGCCTGCCCGGGGCGATAGTCGCTACAGCGGGTCATCAGCTTGACCCAGGTTTTCTGCGCCAGGTCTTCGGCCTCGCTCAGATTGCCTTCGCACAACCAGGCCAGGAAGTTGAACAAGGCGCGGTTATGGCGCTTGAACAATTCGGTCGCCGGTTGTTCGACAAAGCCATTGGCGACGAGGAGCATGAGCTCCTCGTCGGGAAGATGCGCAAGATCGGCAGGATGCATGCGCTCAGTATAGGCAGGCGCTGCGCGCATCAGTCGGTGTCGGCGAGTGGCCGGGTGCTCAGTGCGTCGGCCTGCTGCACCAGTTGCAGGAAGTCGGCGCGATAGCCGAAACGGTCGCTGCCCAGGCTGCCGGCGGCCAGGGCGCGCACCTGCGGGTAATCCCAGCCCCGCAGCTGGTTGCCGCCACGCAGGCGCTGCCCGAAACCGGCCACCGCTGCAGAAAAACGGAAGGCATCGCTGGTGGCATTCAGTGCCTTGCGTTGACTGCTGCGTACCACCGTGTCCAGCAACTGGCTGCGCTGTGCATCGGGCCGCTTGTAGCGCAGTTTGACGTGCGCCAGCTCGCCGTTGAGGGGCCGTGCCTGCGTACGCTGTGCGGCGCTTGCGTAGCGCAGCGGGTCGACCGATGCGGTGCCGTCGGCCGGGGTGATTTCGTACAAGGCGGTGACGGTATGGCCGGCGCCGATGTCGCCCGCATCGACCTGATCGTTGTTGAAGTCCTCATCGCGCAGCGCACGGTTTTCGTAGCCGATCAGGCGATATTCCTTGACGGTGTTCGGATTGAATTCGACCTGGATCTTGACGTCGCGCGCGATGGTCGCCAGCGTGGCGCCCAGCTCGTGGGTGAGCACCTTGCGCGCTTCCAGCGCGGTGTCGATGTAGGCGTAGGCACCGTCGCCGGCATCGGCCAACTGCTCCATCAGGTTGTCGTTGTAGTTGCCGGTACCGAAGCCGAGCGTGGACAGTGCGATACCGGAGCGGCGCTTTTCGGCCACCATGCCCTTGAGCTGATCGAAGTTGGTGACGCCGACATTGAAGTCGCCATCGGTGGCGAGCAGGATGCGATTGATGCCACCACGCAGATAGCCTTGCTGCGCGGCTTTGTAGGCGAGCTCGATCCCGCTGGCGCCGGCGGTGGACCCGCCCGATTGCAAGGCATCGATGGCTTCGACGATGCGCCCCTGCTGATCGCCCGGCGTGGGCGGCAGCACCACCGATGTGTTGCCGGCGTAAGTCACCAGCGTGATGCGATCTTGCGCGCGCAGCTGGCGCACCAGCAGCTTGAGCGAGGATTGCAGTAACGGCAGCTTGTCCGGCGCGTCCATCGAGCCGGAGACGTCGACCAGAAAGACCAGGTTGGCGGGCGGTAGATCGGCGGTGGCGATGTCGCGGCCGGCGATGCCTACGCGCAGCAGCAGGCTGTCCTTGTTCCATGGTGTAGTCGCCAGTTCGGTACGCACGGCGAAGGGTTGGCCATTGGTCGGCGCCGGGTCGTCGTAGCGGAAATAGTTGATCAATTCTTCCACGCGGACGGCATCCGCTGGTGGCAGGCTGCCTGCGTTGAGGAACCGCCGCACATTGCTGTAGCTGCCGGTGTCGACGTCGATATTGAAGGTGGAGATCGGGTGTTGCGCGGCTTGTACGATGGCGTTGTCGTCGATGTGTTGGTAGCGCTCGCGGTCTTGGGCAGGCGCGGGTGCCACTGGCGGCATCGGCATTCGGCTATCGAGAACCGGGCGATGGGCCATCAGCATCGCTGCCGGTGCCTGACGTGACAGGTGGCTGGCGCTGACCGGGGCCGGCATCGCTTCGATGGGGGGCGACGGCGGGCTAGGCGCCGATGGCGCTTGCAGTGCATGCGCGGGGGCAGGTGCTGCGAGCTGCGCTTGCGGCCTGACTTCAGGGAGCGCGTCGGTCTGGTTAGCTGGCTGCGGTGGCTGCGCTGTCGCGGGTGGTGGTGCGGACTCGCTGCGTGATGGTTCGTGCGGCGGTGCAGTGGGTTCGTGCGAGCAGGCGCCCAGCAACAAGGCGAGCGCAATCAGGCTGTGACGTGACATGGGAATCCTTTGCGTGGCGAGGTGGGATGGATGGACAACCGGACAGCCCGAGGTCGCCGTGCACTGCGCCTCTGTCAGTGAAACGGGCGAGTGCGGCGAATGGGGTTAACCGGTCGGAAAACTTTTTTTGCCGGCCATGCCTGGGCTGCGGCGGTGCCGCCGGACCTCACTCCCAACCGTCTGACGACAGGGAGCCTCTCGCTCCGACGGAGCTGGCGCGAAGCGCGGATGCTGGGCGACGAAGGGGAAGGCCCAGGCTGGCTCGTCCGTTGGTCCAGCCCCGAGCCAAGCGTGGCTGCGCATCGCATCGTCCGTCGCTTGCCGCCAGCCACATCCATGCATCGGATGCGCAGCGGCCGAGACAGGGTTAGCCCAGCCAAGCAAGGGTTGTGCACGGATCCGCATGCGACAACACCGCAAGAAGGTTTATCCGCACGTCATGCTGTCGCATGATGGAAGGCTGGTACCGCACTGCGCGGCCGCCCGTTTCCGTCATGGAGTCATCCGCATGCTTCAACGTCGTCACTTCCTCAAGAGCGCCACGCTGGGCGCGATTGCGTCCGGGTTGGCCGGCTGGGGCGCCCGCGCGCAAGCCGCGGCAGGCGCCACGCCGGGCGCGCGGCCGACGGCGCTGCCGCGTGGAGCGGCGCGGGTGATTTCCACCTGGGATTTTGGCGTTGCCGCCAATCAGGAAGCCTGGAAGATTCTCAGCAGCGGCGGTCTTGCGCTGGATGCGGTGGAGGCCGGCGTGCGAGTGCCGGAAGCGGACCCGAGCAATCCCACCGTCGGCCTGGGCGGTTATCCGGACCGCGATGGCCGGGTCACCCTGGACGCCTGCATCATGGACCACCTGGGCAATTGCGGCGCGGTGGCATCGCTGGAAGACGTGGTGCACGCCATTTCGGTGGCGCGTGCGGTGATGGAGAAAACGCCGCACGTGATGTTGGTAGGCGATGGTGCGCGTCAATTCGCCTTCGAACAGGGGTTTCCGAAAACTAAGCTGTTGACCCCAAGCTCCGAAGCGGCCTGGAAAGAGTGGTTGAAGACTTCCAAGTATTCGCCAGAAGCCAATGTCGAAAATCGTGCCTGGCGCGATGCCAAGTTGCCCGGCGGCAAGGACAATCACGACACCATCGGCATGCTGGCGCTGGATACGCACGGCAATCTATCCGGTGCATGCACCACCAGCGGCATGGCGTGGAAAATGCACGGCCGCGTGGGCGACAGCCCGATCATTGGTGCGGGCCTGTACGTGGACAACGAAGTGGGCGGTGCGACCTCGACTGGTGTGGGCGAGGAGGTGATCCGCAACGTCGGCAGTTTTGCGGTGGTGGAAATGATGCGGCAGGGCAAGTCGCCGGCCGATGCCTGCCGCGAGGTGGTGATGCGGCTGATCCGTCGCAAGCCGGAGCTGACGCGCACATTGCAGGTCGGCTTTCTGGCAATGAACAAGCGCGGCGAAGTGGGTGCGTTCGCGATCCAGAAGGGCTTCAGTTACGCGGTGTGCGACGCGCAGCGGCAGGATCTGCTGGTGCCTGGGCAGAGCCATTACACCAGCGAGCCGGCGGCATGAGCGCGTTCGGGTTGGAGGTGGCTGCCGATTCGGTGGCCTCGGCATTGGCCGCGCAAGCAGGCGGTGCAATGCGCGTGGAGCTGTGCGGCGGGCTGGATGGCGGTGGGCTGACACCATCGTTCGGCACGTTGGCGGTGGTGCGCGAGCGTTTGCGGATTCCGTTGTATGTGCTGATTCGTCCGCGCGTGGGCGACTTCGTGTTCGACGCTGCAGAAGTCGAGGTGATGCGCCGCGATGTGGAGCAGTGCGTGCGGCTTGGTTGCGATGGCGTGGTCCTTGGCGCGCTGGACCGGCATGGGCAGGTCGATCTGGCGACAATGCGCGTGTTGATGCAGGCAGCAGGGTCGTTGGGGGTGACGTTTCATCGTGCGATCGATGTCAGTGCCGATCCGTCGCGTGTGCTGGAGGATGCGATCGCGCTGGGGTGCGAGCGGGTGCTGACCTCGGGTGCACGTGCGAGTGCGCTGGAGGGAGTCGACACCATTGCCGCGTTGGTGCGGCAGGCAGCCGGGCGCATCGGCATCATGCCCGGTGCCGGGCTTTCCGAGCACAACATCCGCACCCTGCGGCAGCACACCGGCGCCCACGAATTCCATGCGTCGGCGCGTGGCGTGATCGCCGCCCAGGTGCCGTCGCCGCACCCGTATATCCGCGATCTGGGCGGCGACTACCAACGGACCGATACCGCGCGGGTACAACGGATGGTAGACGCGTTGCAACAGGCGTGAAACGCGCGCAACGCCCCGTTCGCCAGGGAGGCGCTGCCCGCGTTGCGCAGGCACGCTGAGGGCGATGCTCGATGGGCTGCTGCGCCTGTCGCGTTGGCTCTCTACTGATGGCCTGAAGGTTCCGGGCTTGTCTGCTGTTCGCTATCAGAGTCGTCGCTGACCTGCTCGGGAATGTGCACAGCGAGCTCGGGAAAGCGCGCGCGGTCTTGCGGGTGTGCGTGGACGATCAGCTCACGGGTCTTCCACATCTGCACTGCCTTGGCCAATGTCGCTACGTCGAGCGGGCTTCCTTCGTGATAAACGAACTGCCCGAGATGATCGACGATGCCCAGGTGTGCGCTCTTCTGCGCCTTCCAGTTGCTGACGTTCGTGTAGTGGCGGGCGAGGCCTTCCTCGCTCGGGTCTTCGATTCTGGGGGATGGGCCTGCCATGTCGCTTACCCGTTGCAGGAACTCAAGATCCCTGCTTTCTGCCAGCATGTCCCGCAATGCCGGAACTTGGCCGAAGGTGGTGACATCGGTAGGGCGTTTTCCTGGGAGATAGGATGGAGCACCTTCCAGAAAGGGATTTCTTTCTTCATCGATGACCGTGCTCAGCATGGCCTGTGCGGTGTCTTCGATGCGTTCGAGCGCAGCGGTAAGAAGCAGTTCGCTGGCGGTCGCCGAAGAGGATGGCCCGGCGCGGTCGCCGGCAGCAGAGGGCGAGAGAGCTGGGGTGGTCGGTCCGGTCCGCCCTGGTTCGGCGGGGCGCGCAACTGGACGATGCTGGTCGAGCTGCGCTTGGAGATGCGGCGGCACCAGGATGATGCAATTGGCAGGTAATTGGGCGATCAACGAGGGCAGTCTGGAAAGGTTGACGCAACCTCGCAGATCGAGTTTTTCCAGCTGCGTCAGGCGGTGAATGTCCAGTGGCAGCGTGAGCAGGTTGCTGCAGTCTTTCAGAATCAGTCGCTTCAGTGGCGCACGGCCGCCGAAAATCGGCGGATAGTTGCGCAGCGCGGTACAGCCCCGCAAATCAAGCTCCTCCAACTTTGGCAGGTGATGGATGGCCGGGCCAAGGGCGGACAGCGGCGAGTTGCGTATCTTCAGGCTTTTCAGATTTTGCAGGTTGGCGATGGACGCCGGAAGCGATCTGATCCCGGTCCATTCCAGCCGTAGGCTCTGCAGGTTGACCAAGCCCTGGTGCTCGCCGGATGCATCGGTGCTTGCCAGGGGTTCGGGAAGTTCCGTCAATTCCGGGCAGGCGCGGATGGAGAGCTCGCGTAATCGGTTGAGGCTTGCGATGGATGCCGGTAGCGCGCGAAGCGGATTGCGTGCGAGCGTGAGTGTTTCCAGGCCCGCAAATTGCTGCATGGTGTCCGGGAGCTCCATCAACCCTGCCGCGTCGATCGTCATGTGCTGCAGATGCGAAAGACGGAATGCCTGGTCGGGAAATTGCGGCAGCGGAACTGAGCGCAGCTCCAGCGCGACCCGGCCCGGTTGGGTTGCGTCCTCCAGCAGGTCGGCTGTCGCCTTCAGCGCCCGGCCTGTGCGAGTCTCGATCTGCGGGTTGTTGCTGTTGGCCTGGCGCCATGCGCTGTGCCAGCGATTGCGATCTGCGTTGTAGTGGCGTTGCCATTGCGACAGCACGTCGTGGTACGGGCGCAGCGCTGTGGAGCGCCGTAAGGGTGAAGCGCCCACGGGCGGTGGCATACGGGGGCGCACCGGCCGCAAGTGTTGCGAGTCGGTGGTGACGGAGTGGAAGCGAGCGCGTTCTATGTCGCTGAGCTGTGGCAATTGCGGCATCCGCAAAGGATGTCCAGCCGCCTCGTTCATCCGCGCGGCGCTGCCGGATCCGCCGTAGGGAAGCGGGCGGGCGGAGGTGGTTGGCCGGCGAGAGGTCTCGGCAGCGGCAGGCATTGCTGGCGGTCGCCCGGACCGATCGCCAGGCACATATCTGGTCAGTCCGCCGAGCATGCCGGTAGGGCGCTCGGGCGCGGGGTGTGCGGGTGGGGCAGTGCGCGCGGGCGCATCCGCATTGGACGTAGTCTGCTCCCGCAGTCCGAAAGGCGTGCCCGGCGGGCGTGGTTGATCGACGCGTCGCATCGCATTCCTCGTCTTGGCTGTCGCTCAACGACGATGATTGGCACGCAACGCGATGGGCGAATCCCGAAGGGCGAAGCCATCGTCATCATGACGAAGGATCAGCCGCGTGGCCGCATGCCGTTGTGCAGCGCTCAGACAGCGTTGCGGGGGCGGGCGCCTGGCAGGTGCTGCATGCGCCGAACCGCGTGGGATCGAGCACCACATGCTTGATCCGTCGCCGCTTCCAGGTGTAGCTGACATGCACCAACCCATCGCGGGTCTGGATCACAGCCGGATAAGAAAATTCATCATGGGCGCTGTCTTCCAGCGTCAGCACGCGTTGCCAGTGCACGCCATCGTTGGAGACGGCAACGGCCAGCGTACCGCGGCCGTCCCACCAATCCTTGCCGGCAATGGCGGGGTTGTAGACCAGTAACGCACGGCCGTCGCGCAGCATCACCGCGTCGGTGCCCGAGTTCGGGTTTTCCACGTCCAGCAAGTGCATGGGCTGCCAATGCAGGCCGCCATCGAGCGAGAACGTGCTGAAAAGCTTGTTTTGCTGGCTGCGGCCCAACGCCTGCAGACGGCCATCCGGATATAGCAGCAGGCTGGGCTGGATCGCACCGATCGCCTTCGCATCGTTGAGCGGCATGCCGCGTTGCCAGTGCGCGCCGTCGTCGTCGCTCCATTCCAGGTGGGCGCGCCAGCCGCGGTCTTCGCTGCTGCTGGGCGCCAGGATGCGGCCGTTCGGCAATTGCACCGGCTTGTTCTTGATCGGCCCGAGAATGCCGTCGGGCAACCGCTGCGGTGGCGACCAGTGCGCGCCATCGTCGGTGGAAAGCAGACGCAGCCCCCACCATTGGCGCGGATTGGGTCCGAGCTTGTAGTACAGCTGCACCGGCCCGGTGGTCGATTGGAATAACACCGGATTCCAGGCCGGCACTGCAACGCCATCGACGCCTGCGTGCGCGCCATCGGCAATGCGGCGTGGTGTCTGCCATTGCTGCGGGCCGCGCTGAGCCAGCCAGATGCCGACATCGGCCGCACCTTCGTGCTCGCCGCCGAACCAGGCGGCCAACAGGCGACCATCGCGCGTTTCCAGCAAGGTGGACGCGTGTGCTTGCGGGGTAGGAGCCCGGTCGGCGATGAACTCGCTGAGCACGATCGGCGAGGGCGGCGACGCAGGCGATTGGGCTTGGGCAGCAACTACACCCAGGCTTGCAGCAAGGCTCGCAACGAGGCGGCTCAGCAGGCGTGGCGGATGCATCGTGGTCCGGTCCTGTGCGAGTTTGAAAGACCTTTTTATTATCTCTTAAATACCACGTGGTCCGTCCTTCGGGCGGCTTGGTCGAATTGCACTGCCAGACGTACAGCGATGTGGCCGCTCTGCGTCGGCCTCTACTGGCTGGTGGCGCTTGGCCTGGCTGGACGCGACTATGCGCACGCGCGCACGATCACACTGATGTTGCGACGTGCGCTGAAGCGTGGCGATGCGAGGGTCGAGTTGCGCGCGGGCCGGCCGCTATCGGGATGGCATCGCGAGCGTGGTGTAGCGGTTTGTCAGCGGGGCGTTGCGGTGACATGACCGCGATGCGTTGTTAGCGCCGCTGGGCCGGTACAACGCAGACCGCCGTGCATCCATTCACTCAGGAGTGCATTGATGGCTTTTCCAACCGCAGTCAATCCGCAGATCACCGATGCCGTCACCCAGGCCAACGTCAAGGTCGTTGGCGAAGCGCCAGCGTTTGCGATGGGTTCGATTTACCAAAGCGTGGCCCATTCGGCCGGCATCCTGTTTCAGAATGCCCTCGCTGCACAACAGCAGCAAACCCCCTTGGCGCAGGCGGCCAACAACCAAGGCGTGATGCAGACCTACGGTGTCGATACCGGCGCTTGCGCGGCAGATGTCGAGAACGTTGCGCAAGGCGGTGCCGCAGACACTCTGAACAGTCTGCTCACCGTGCTCACCTCGTTCGACACTGCAAAGTAACCGCCCATGGCGACAGCGTCACGGCTGTCGCCATGCTTGCCTGTGCAAATACCTCGCTCAGGCCGCGTTCTCGTCGCGCGCTTGCGGCGGCAGCAGCGTTTGCGGCTTCTTGGCCGATTCGGTCTGGCACAGGAACGTCATCAGGTGTGCGGCTTCGGCACTGCCCATGGGCTTGCTGTGGATCTGCTCGGCGAAGGCGTTCTGGGTGTGCTCGGCAACGGCGGGAACGGACTCTTGTGCAACGGTGGACGACGACATGCAACGCTCCTGGAACCTGCAATCAAGCCGTCTACGTCGCAAGCAAGCGCATCCGTAACGGAGTCAGCCGGTGATATTGCCTGGAATCTGTGCCGTCCGATACCTCGACGGTATGCGGGCGGCGCAGCGGCACCGGACGTTCTGATAACGGCGGCTGCGGCCAGGTCTAAAGCGCCATCGGCAGAAAACTGTTCCGGCGGTTATTTCTGATTGCGCAACCGGGCCGGGGGCGTTGTGCAAGAACGCGGCGGCTCGACAGCAGCATCCGTGCCCGCGCCTGTGTGGCGCAGTGCCAACTCCGCCAGCCCATCGGTGCGACGTCTTACATCTTGCCCATCCGGCGTGGAGCTACCCAATGGCCGGCTTTCTCCGGGATAAATCGCGCCACGCGTGGTTGGGCCGGAGAGTTCGTTTACGGAATCGCGTATTCGTCGCAACAAGACTGGCTGGAGAGGACAGGCGCACCATCGCCGCTTCGCACCGGTTGGAGTTTGCTCATGCGTGTCCAACGATCCACTGCACAGCACCTTGTCACAGGCGATTCTGCGGCCGTTGAAACGCCGCCCGCAGCGGAATCGCCGCAAGATCGACAGGGTTGGCCACTTGGGTTGAAAGTGCTGCAGACCCGGCCACTGCGCAGACGCACACGCCGCGATGAGAGCGAGCGACAAGCGCACCACGGAGATGCCAATGCCCGGGTTGCCGAAGCGGAGACCGCCTATGACGTCTTCGTGGTCGCCAAGTACGTGGCCGACCCCTTGCATGGAACCGCGGACAAAACGGCCGAATTGATCAACGACATTCCCCGCCGCGGCGAACCTGAGCAGTCCGCGGACGCTGGGGACTCGGCGCATCCACCCGAGCACTCACCGGCCGAGCATGCAGCGGCACCGGATGGCCACCACCTGCCACACCCACCGCAGAGCGCACATCCCGCACAGCCGCACGCTGCAGATGCCCCGCATGCGCCGACGCCTGAAGGGCACCATGGGCCACACGCCGACGCCGGGCATCCGGCGGATCCGCACGTGGTTGGGCATGCAGCGGAGGACGGCGTCCTGCACGCCCTTGCCGAGGAAGGCGCGCCGGCAGGCACATTCGATCTGGCGATGAGCCTGGGCATCAGCGGCGCGATGCTGCCGCTGTCGAGTCTTGCGATCTATGCTGCGTACAAGGAAACCCGCGAAGTTGCCGAGCAACGCACGCACTTGCGGCAGCAGGAACGCCGCCTGCGCGCGGAGCAGGCGACACTGCAATCCGCCTTGGGCACGACAGCGCCGGCAGGCGCTGCAAATGCTTACGCGCATGCACTGGGCGAGGCGATCGAGACCAACGCCTACCTGCAGCGGCGAAATACGCGGGACGGCGCCATTGCCGCAACCTCCATGGCCTCGGCTGGGGTGATCTTCACCAAGGCAGCGAGCGAACTCGGCATTCAGGGCGGGCTGGCAATCGCCAGCAAGAGCGCAAATGCGGCGGGCCTGGTGGGCCACAGTGCCGCGGCCGCAGGTGCGGCCTCTGCGGCGGGCATCGCCGGCAGCTTCGTGCTCGCGCCGTTGGCGAGCGTGGCGGCCACCGCATTGGGGGGCACCTTCCTGCACCAGTCGCGTCGGGAAAGGACGCGTGTTGCCGTGGATGTCGGCAGGGTCCAGCGCTTCCTGCAAGATCTCGAACCTGGTGAACTCAGTCTTGGCGCACAGCGCTACCAGCACTTTGTGAACACCAAGTTGGGCAAGTACGACCGCTTTGCGCATCGGTTCAACCAGTGGAACAAGGGCTTTGTCGTGGGTGGAGTCACCTACACCGCCAGTACGTTGACCAAGGTCGGCGTCAGCGCGGCCGTTGTTGCCGGCGCCACGGTGGCCGCCCCGGTGGGCACCGGCCTGATCATCGGCGCAGGCCTGCTCGGTGCGGCCACGATGGGCGTCGGCAGCCATCAGTTCCTGCTGGCGCACGGCAAGCAGAAGCGCTATCGCAGGTACCAGACCGAGGACATGCCCGGCGTCGATCGCGCGCTGCTGGCGGTGGCGGATCTGTTGCCTGCACGCGAGGCGGAGGGTGCGCCATCCCGGGAAGCGCCCAACGTCGCCGACCAGTTGCCGCCAACCGCGGTGGACGTTGCACTGACGCCAGTGGCGGAGGAAGCGGAGGCGAGCGATGAAGACGATATCGTTGCAGAACCCGATCCCGGCCTGGAGGCGAAGCATCGCCAAGGCGCCTCTGCCGCAGGTGATGCGCAACCGGCAATGCCGGAACCCGCCGCTTCGACTGCCGACAGGTCGGGCGCAACAGCAGCAGATGACGTGGTGCCCCACCATGGATTCGAGTTGCGGAGCGCGCTCTACGCGTGCATCGACGGGCAGGAAAAGGCGCTGGACGCGTTTGTGCAGGCCGGTGCCGACGACCTGCAGAAATTGCATCCGGCCAAGCCGCGCTCGACGGATCAGGGCAAGGGCTCGGGTCGACCGGCACCTGCGGCGCCGCTGGGCCGGCGCATCAATGCAGCCCTGCGCGCTGCAGCGAACTATGGACGCGCGGTATTGACCGGCAAGCCGCAGGAGGCGCGAGGCAAGGCGATGCGCAGCCATGCCAAGCACAGCGCGGTGCTGACCGAAACCGCGCTTGCGCAGTGGCTGCAAACGCCCGGCTCGGTGAAGTCGCAGATTGCCTACATGCAATGCTGCCTCGAACTGCAGAAAAAGTATCTCGACGCCAAGCTCAGCGCGCAGGCGGACCTTCCGCAGCCCGACGTGCACGATGATCCGCATTCTCATGACCAAACGCCGGTGGCGACGGTCGATCAGGCTTCGGAACGTTTACTGGCGCAATTGCACCAGGTGCGCACGCGCGACGCCACCCAGCAGCGCGCGATCAGCCTGATGCTGCAGGAACTGGAGATGGCCGAGCGGGAACTGGCGAGCCCAGATGTGCGAAGCCAGGCGCGCGCCGCCGCCAGGATGCCCGGTTTGCAGCAGCGCCTGATCCGGGTGCTGACCTCGAACGCGATCGTGCCGCAAGAAGGCGTTGCAGGGTTCGCCCGGTTCTGCATGAAACAGGCCCGTCAGCACACCACCCATGTGCGCGGCACGCTGCTGGCGACCGAAGTCCAGGCAGCACGCATCCGCGAACAGGCGGCTGCCGTGGCCCCTGCGTCCACGGCCTGATGGCGGCTGTGCGAGCGAGCACGCGTCTGCAGCCGCCTTGCAAGACTCACTCTTTCGGCGTGAGCCATACCTGCTGCTTCAGGCCGCGCACGCTGGGGGTGGCGACATCGTCCAGGTCGAAGACCACCACCGTGTTGTCACCCTTGCGCTGGAACGGCGCGGGGAAATACAGCGCGGTCTGCGGGCCGATGTTCCAGTGGCGGCCCAGGTTGACGCCGTTGGCCCAGGCAAAGCCCTTGCCGAAGGCGCGCATGTCCAGATAGGTGTCGGTCGGCGTGCCGATGCGCAGGGCGCCGCGGTGAAACGCCGGGCCTTGCACTGCCTTGCGGGTCCAGCCGCGGATGCTGTCGGGCGTGCGCATCGGCAGCGGGAAGGCCTGCCAGCCGGTGAGCTGCTGGTTGTCCAGTAGCACCGGGTCCACCAGCCCGGCGCGGCCGTCGGCCATGCGCGTGCCGTAATTGATGCGGCCGCTGTTTTCGACCAGCACATCCAGGGTGTGCTGGCCTGCAGGAATCTCCACCTCGAGCGACACCTGCTGCAAACGCCGCTCAACGCTGCCGACCGGCCGTTGATCCACGTACACGCGTGCCACATCGCGCACGTCGCCCAGATACAGCGGGCCCTTGCGCGGGCCAGTGACCGTGGTGCGGTAGAGGATGTAGCCATAATCCTGGCCGAACTGTTCCATCGGCTGCGGGGTGTCGATGGCGATCGGCGCGGGCAGGTTGTCCCAGAGCGAGGCCGATTCGCGCAGCGGCGTGGCCGGCAGCGTGGCGGTGGCGATCGGTGCCGGTAATGCGGGCGGTTGCACGCCGGTCACGCGGGCGATGGCATCGCGCATCAACGCGAATTTGGGCGTGGGGTGGCCGGCTTCGTCGAGGATGGCGTCGTAGTCGTAACTGGTGGTCTGCGGCGCGTAATGGTCGCTGGGATTGTTCTGGAAATTGGCGCCATTCATGAAGCCGAAACTGGTGCCGCCGATGAACATGTAGAGATTGGCCGAGTGGCCCTGGCGCAGGATCCACTCGAACTCCTCGGCCTGTTGCCTGGCATCGGTGGCGGCATGCGGCTTGCCCCAGTGGTCGAACCACCCGGCCCAGTATTCGCCAACCATGCGCGGTTGATCGGGGCGGAACTTGATCAGTTTGTCGAATGCGCTCTTGGCCTCGCCGGGTGCGAAGTTCACCACCGCCAGGGTGTCTGGCAAGGTGCCGTTGGCGAGCATGTCGGCGCCATCGGAGGTGAACAGCAAGGCCTTGTCGAAGCCAGCCTTGACGTACATGGCGCGGTTGTCGGCCATGTAGGCGTGATCGTCGGCGTAGGAGCCGTATTCGTTCTCGACCTGCACGGCGATGATCGGCCCGCCGTTATGGTTGAGCAGCGGCTGCACCTGTTTGGCCAACGCATCCAGATAGGACTGGCTGGCGGCGAGAAAGCGCGGATCGCGGCTGCGGACGCGAATATTGCCCTTGCCGAACAACCAGGCCGGGTAGCCGCCGGCTTCCCACTCCGCACAGGCGTAAGGGCCGGGCCGCAGGATGACGTTGAGGCCCTGCGCGGCGGCTTCGCGCACGAACGCGGCCACATCGTTGTTGCCGGAAAAATCGAACTGGCCTTGCTGCGGTTCCACCAGATTCCAGAACACGTAGGTTTCTACGGTGTTCAAGCCCAGGGCACGCGCTTTTTGCAGGCGGTCTTTCCAGTAGGCGCGCGGAATGCGCTGGAAATGGATGGCGCCGGAGAGCAGCTGGTACGGCTTGCCGTCGCGCACGAATTGCGTGCCCTGCATGCCGAAGGCGGGCCAGGGCTTGGGTGTGGTAGCGGCGGCGGGTAGCGCGAGCGCCAGGGCCAGAACCAGGGGAGCAAGAGTGGTACGCAGCATGGAGGTCTCGATGTAGGTGGGCCGGTGGTGCGGGTGGATGGCAGGCGGCGGTGTTTGCGTTCTGCCCTCATCCGCCCTGCGGGCACCTTCTCCCGCTTGCGGGAGAAGGAAGAGCACGCCCGCTTGCGGGAGAAGGAAGAGCAACGCCCGCTTGCGGGAGAAGGGAAGAGCAATCCCCGCCTGCGGAATGAGAAAGCAACTTCCACTGGCGAATGAACAAGCGATCCCTGTTTGCGTACACGGGAAAGGGCGTTCCCCATTCGCGCAGCAAGAACCGAACGCGCCGCTCGTGCAAGCGACGTACTGGCATTACGCGAACGACGGTGGCAGATCCTTCTTGTCTGCGCCGAAGGCCGGGTTAGGCTTGGGCCCCATCGCAAACTCCAGCGTGCCGCCGGCGGCGAGCTCGGTGTGACGTAGCCAGGCGCGGGTGAGCGATTTGCCGTTGAAGGTCAGCGACTGCACATAGACGTTCTGCGCGCTGTTGTCCTTGGCCACGATGCGCAGCGTGCGGCCATTGCCCACGTCCAGCGTGGCACGCTTGAACAAGGGGCTGCCCACGATGTAGTTGCCGCTGACCGGGTCCACCGCATACAGCCCCAGTGCACTGAGCACGAACCAGGCGCTCATCTGCCCGCAGTCTTCGTTGCCGGACAGGCCGTTGCGCGCGTCGTGATACTGCTCGCGCAGCAACCGGCGCACCATTGCCTGGGTCTTGTACGGCTGGCCGGCATAGGCGAACAGATACGCCACATGGTGGCTGGGCTCGTTGCCATGCGCGTACTGGCCGACCATGCCGTCGATATCCGGCGGTGCATCGGCGGGCAGTTCGGAACTGGTGGAAAACAGCTCGTCCAGCTTGGCGACGAAACCGTCGCGGCCGCCGTACAACTCCATGTAGCCGTACAGATCGTGCTGGTTGAGGAAGGTGGCCTGCCAGGCGTTGGATTCGGTGAAATCGCGCCACTTGGCGATGTGGCCCATGCCGCGCGGGTCGAACGGTGTGGCCCAGCTGCCGTCGGCAAGCCGTGCCTGCACGAAGCCGCTGTCGCGATTGAACACGTTGCGGTAGTTGCGCGAGCGTTCGCGCAATGTGCGTGCATCGGCGCTGGCGCCTGCGGCTTGTGCCAGGTGTGCGCAGGCCCAGTCGTCGTAGGCGTATTCGAGCGTGCGGCTGACCGATTCGTCTACCTTGTCGGCGGGGATGTAACCGAGCCTGCGGTACTCGCCCAGGCCGTGGGTGGTGTCGTCCATCGCACGTTTGCGGTACGCCGGCCAGGCGGCCTTGTAGTCGATCCCGGTAAAGCCCTTGGCATGCGCCTCGGCCAGCACCACGGCGGAGTGATAGCCGATCATGCAGCCGGTCTCCACGCCCTGCAGCGGCCAGATGCCCACGCCGTCCGGGCATTCGTTGGCGCCGCGCACCAGGCATTGCACCAAGTCCGGCACGCGCTCGGGCTGGGCCAGCGTGAGCAGTGGATGGGCGGCGCGGTAGGTGTCCCACAGCGAGTAGGTGCTGTAGTTGTTGTAGCCCTTCGGCGCGGTGTGGATCTGCAGGTCCATGCCGCGGTAGCGGTTGTCCACATCGGAGAACAGCGTGGGCGCCAGCAGGCTGTGATACAGGCCGGTGTAGAAGATGCGCCGTTGCGCGTCGTCATCGCTGTCGATGCGCACGCGGGCTAGTTCCTTTTCCCAGGCAGCGACCGCTTGCGCATGCACGCGCGCGAAGTCGAAGTCCGGCAATTCGGCGTCCAGATTGGCCAATGCATTGTCGGCGCTGACGGCCGAGATGCCGACCTTGATCAGCAGCGGGGCATCGGCGGCATCGGGGTAATGCAACGCGGCCTTGAGGTGGGTGCCGTCGGTGCTGCGCGTGCCGGCGGCCAGCGGTTGGTCTTCGTTGTACAGCTGCACGTGCTTGAACGGGCGCGACAGGCGCATGGCGAAATAGATGTAGCGGCCCTTGGCCCATTGGTAGACGCGGCGTCCACCGGTGAGGGTGCGTTCGTCGACCACGCGCAGCTGCGCATCGCTCACGCGGGTGGCGATTTCCGGCTTGTCCTGCATGCCGTGGCACAGGTCGAGCAACACGTGCGCGGGTTTGCCCTTGGGGAAGTGATAGCGGTGCAGGCCGGCCCGCGCGGTGGCGGTGAGTTCGGCATGCACGCCGCTGTCCTTGAGGCGCACGCGGTAGTAACCGGGCGATGCGGCTTCGTCGGCGTGGTCGTAGCGCGAGCGGTAGCCGGCATCCGGGGTGTCGAGCGGGCCGGGCACCAGTTTGACCTCGCCGGTGGCGGGCACCAGCAGGACGTCCAGCATGTCGCCGATGCCGGTGCCGGACAGGTGCGTGTGCGAGAAGCCCATGATCGAGCCATCGGACTCGTGATACCCCGAACACGAATCCCACACCGCGTTATAGGTGTCCGGGCTGAGCTGCACCATGCCGAACGGCAGCGTGGCGCCGGGGAAGGTATGGCCGTGGCCGCCGGTGCCGATGAACACATCCACATGCCGGGTGAGGTCGGCGCGGGCACGCGCGTCGGCCGGAAGCGCGTAATTGCCGGCGCGCGCGCGCGCCCGGCCGGGCAGACCGACGCTGCCGAACAGGGCTGCGGCGATGGCGCCTTGGAGAAAATCGCGTCGTGTTGCCATGTGTGTGATCTCTGATGTCGCGAGGTGGGTGCGCCGTACCCTCATCCGCCCTTCGGGCACCTTCTTCCCATGAAGGGGGCCGAGGTCCCGATGGGGGAAAGGAAGGTCAGGCGCTGCGCAGCAGCTGGGGTTTGCGTTGATGCAGGTCGATGATCAGTTCGCCGAACAAGGTATTGGCCCAGGCGAACCAGTCGCGGGTGAAGGTGCTCGGGTTGTCCTTGTCGAAGGCCTCGTGCATGAAGCCGGTGCCGGCATGCGTGGTTTTCAACCATTGCAGGCATTGGCGCAGTTGCGCGTCGTCGTCGCTGACCAGCGCGTACTGAATGATCGACATCGGCCAGATCGTGCCCATGCCGCTGTGCGGGCTGCCGACGCCTTCGGCCGCTTTGCCGCGCGAGAAATACGGGTTGCGTTCGCTCCAGGCCAGCTGGCGCGTGCGCAGGAACACCGGGTCGGCGCGATCGCAGCAGCCCAGGTAGGCCAGGCTGAGCAGGCCGGGCGCATTGGCGTCGTCGATGAATAACTGGTTACCGAAGCCGTCCACTTCGAAGGCCCAGTACGCCTGCCCGTCGGCATCGCGCTGCTGGCCGAACTGGCGGGTGGCGGTTTCCACTTCGTCGGCCAGCGCGGTGCACTCGGCGGCGAAGGCGGTGTCGCGATGCAAGGCCGTGCTCATCGTGGCCAGCTGCCGCAGCGAGGTGACTGCGAACAGGTTGGCCGGCACGAACAACGGAAACACGCAGGCATCGTCGGAGGGGCGGAACATCGAGTGGATCATGCCGTTGGGCTTGGTCGGCTGGCCGTAGCCTTCCAGCACCAGGGTTTCGGTGGCCAGTGGCGAGGGCCGCTGGAACACGTACGGGCCGCGGTTGTCCTTGCGCTGCTGCTCGCGGAAGGTCTTGACCACCACGTGCATTGCCGCGCGCCAGTCGTCGTCGAACGGTGCGGTGTCGCCGGTGGCGCGCCAGTATTCGTGCGCAATGCGGATGGGGTAGCACAGCGAATCCACTTCCCACTTGCGCTCGCCCACGCCCGGCTTCATTTCGGTGATGTCGTTGAGCGACCACTTCAGGCGCTGGGTCTGGCCGTCGGGCAGGAACGCGTTGGCATAGGGGTCGAGCGTGATGCACGCAGCCTGGCGCTGGATCAGGCCATGGAACATGCGCCGCAACGCCGGGTCGCGCCTGGCCAGCGGCACGTACGGGTGCACCTGTGCGGACGAGTCGCGCAGCCACATCGCGTGGATGTCGCCGGTGATGACGAAGGTGTCCGGCTTGCCGTTGCGGGTGCCGGTTTCCACGGTGGTGTCGAGCGTGTTGGGGTAGCAGTTCTCGAACAGCCAGGCCAGTTCGGGGTCGGCGATGCGCGCCTTGATCTGCGCGATCTGCTGCTCGACCGCCTTGCTGACGAAGCGGCGCTGCGCCCTGGGCGGACGCTTGCTGACAAAGCGGCCGGTTGCACTGGACGAGCCGGTGGCGGGCGCGGCCGCGAACGCGGGCAGGGCGCTGGCCAGCAAGCCGGCACCGGCGCTAGCGCCGAGCAACTGAAGGATGTCGCGGCGGGTATGCATGACCTGGAACTCCTTGGATGTCGACAGCAGGCCCGCACGCCAGTGCCGCTCCAGAGCCGCGCGACCTGCCGGCTGAGGATGAGACCTATGCATGACCAATTCCCGATGACCATACAACGTGTGCGCCGAATGTGCATAGTGCGGTCGCACAATTCGTTGCCGCATGTGGACTATTCGATGGCGCAGTCGCGGGCCGGTCCGCGGTCTGCCCTTCTGGATGCGGGCCGCAAACCGCCTTCGACAACGCCACGCTGGGCACCACGACCTCCGGCCTGCAGCCCGCACGTCGGCACTCGTCCGGCCGCCCTCCAGCGGCATCGTCAGTGCCGATCAACACGCCGACAAGGGCGCGTAGGCATGCACGTCGCTGCCTCCGGCAGCATGGTGCCTCGTCGACACGCCATCGACACCCGCGCCGCTGTTGTCCACCTGCTCCGGCATGGCCGGCGACTGCGTGCGTCAGCGCGATGCGGCGCCTACTTCGGCAACGGCGAACGCCCCTGGATCGAAAACGGCGCGGTATTGCCGGCCGCGCCGGTACCCGGCTGCCCGCCGCCGACGAACAACGTGTAGTTGCCGGCTTCCACCGCGCGCTGCCCGCTGCGATCCACGTCGCTCAACGCGCGTGCATCCAGGTTGAAGGTCAGCGTGCGTTGCTCGCCCGCTGCAAGATGCACGCGCTGAAAACCGACCAGGCTGCGCAACGGGGACTGCGGACGGTCCGGATATTGCAGATACACCTGCGCCACTTCGTCGCCGGCACGTGCACCGGTATTGCGCACGGTCGTGGTTACCTGCAGCGAACTGCCGGCTTGCAGCGTGGTGGTGGACAGCTGCGGCGCGTCATAGGCAAAGCGGGTGTAGCTCAGGCCATAGCCGAACGCAAACAGCGGCTCGCCCTTGAAGTAACGGTAGGTGCGGCCCTTCATGTCGTAGCTGACGTAGGCCGGCAGGTCCTTGGTGGAGCGGTAGAAGGTCACCGGCAGGCGACCGCCGGGATTGTCGTCGCCGGCCAGCATGCGCGCGATCGCGGTGCCGCCGGACTGGCCCGGGTACCACGCGGCCACGATCGCATCGGCATGCGTCTTGGCCCAGTTCAAGGCCACCGCGCTGCCGCTCATCAGCACCACCACCAGCGGTTTGCCGGACGCCTTTGCCCGTTCGAGCAGCGCTTGCTGCGGGGCGGGCAGGGCGATGTCGTTGCGGTCGCCACCGTCGAAGCCGGGAACATCGATCCGCAACTCTTCGCCTTCCACATCCGGCGACAGGCCAACGAAGGCGACCACAGCGTCTGCCTGTGCCACGGCCTGCTCGGCTTCGGCCAGTTGCGCGGCGGCAGGAGCCAGCCATTCCAGGCGCACGCCCTGATCCTGGCCGCGATGCTCCATTTCCAGGCGAATCTTGCGTGGGCGGGTGTCGTCGAAATGCAGCACGGTTTCCACGCTCCGGCCGTCGGCGTTGTGCATGCCGGCCGGCACGTGCTTGTCTTCGGCGTTGCCGGCAACCACCAGCTTGTCGTCGATATACAGGCGTACCGGGTCGTGCCCGCTGCAGTCGAAGCAACGCGCCACGCGCACTGCCAGGGTGGAATCGCCAGCGCTGGGTGGCAGCAGCTCGCCGCTCCAGCGCACGGCATAGCGGTCGGCCGGTACGCCCTTTGCCGGGGCGACCTGATCCCAGTTGAAGCTCACCGTGCGGTCCTGCCGCACCACGCGTGCAGCACCGCTCATGTCGACGTTGTCGAAATATTCGCCACGCAGTCCCGGCTTGCCATCGCTGCGCAGTGCCGTCTCCGGGATCATGCCGGGCACGCCGGCAGCCAACGGTGCGCCTTGTGCGTAGCTCACCTGCTGCGCACCGAAGCGCTGACGCAGGCCCAGCAGCGGCGTCACCGGCGCGGACGAGGTGCCCTGGTAGTTGGCCTCCAATGCAGCCAATGCGTCCGCATTCGGGCCGATCACCGCCAGCCGCGTGCCGGCCTTGAGCGGCAACGTGTTGGCATCGTTCTTCAGCAGCACGATCGACTCGGCGGCCGCCTGCAAGGCCAGCGCACGATGCGCCGCGTTGTCCACGTCCTTCGCGCCGAGCCGCGCGTACGGGTCCTTGCGCGGGGCCTCCAGCTCGCCCAGGCGGTAGCGGGCGGCAAACAGGCGCACCAGCGATTGGTCGAGCAAGGCTTCGTCCACTTCGCCGCGCGCGATCGCCGTGCCGAGTTCGCGATAGGCATGCCCGCAGTTGAGATCGTGCCCGGCCTTGAGCGCGGCGGCCGACGAGCCGGCGTTGTCCGGGCGGAAATAATGGAACTGGGTCATGTCGTCGACCGCATCGCAATCGGACACCACAAAGCCCTTGAAGCCCCAGTCGCCGCGCACGCGGCCGTTGAGCAACCAGTCGGCGGCGCACGCCGGGGTGCCGTGCAGCGAGTTGTACGCACACATCACCGAGCCGGCCTGGCCTTCGACGATGGCAGCGCGGAAGGCTGGCGTATAGGTCGCTTCCACATCGCGTGGCGAGACATCCACATCGAAGCCATGCCGGCCCGGCTCGGGGCCGCTGTGCACCGCGATGTGCTTGGGCGTGGCGATCGTGCGTGGATGGTTGAGGTCCTCGCCCTGCAGGCCGCGGATAAAGCCCACCGCCATCTGCCCGGTGAGAAACGGATCTTCGCCGTAGGTTTCCATGCCACGGCCCCAGCGCGGGTCGCGGAAGATGTTGATGTTGGGCGACCAGATGGTAAGACCGGCGTAGCGTTTATGGTCCTTGCCCGGACCACCGGCCTGGTTAAACTTGGCGCGCGCTTCGGTGGACACCACCGTGCCCACCTGCTGCATCAGGCGGGTATTCCAGCTCGCCGCCAGGCCAATCGACTGCGGAAACACCGTGGCGTAGCCGTTGCGCGCGATGCCGTGCAGGCCTTCGCTCCACCACTCGTAGGCGGGGATGCCCAGGCGCGGAATCGCCGGTGCATCGTTCATGGCCTGGGCCACTTTTTCTTCGCGGCTCATTTGCGCGACCAGGGCGGCGGCGCGCTGTTCGGGCGTTGCATCGGTGTTTTTTGCGGCCACTGCCGGTGCAGCGATGAGCGGCAGGGCCAGGCTCACACTGAGTGCAGCGGCAAGACGGCACGGAAAGACGGACAACGACATCGGTTCACTCCTGCGCGGCGGCCATGGCCGTCACGCGTTGCGCTTGGGTCGCCCGCAGTGATGCTGCGGGCAGTGGTCATTACAAATCGCTGACTGCCTTGCGTGCGATGCATTGCATGGAGCCGTCAGCGCTACATGCGGTCTTCGCGGATAAAGCAGCGTGCTTACGCGCGTGCTGCGTCGTCTGCTGAGACCTGTTCCTGGCGGTTTACTTTGCTTCGGCAGGCTCCGGCGGCGCGCCAGCCAGCGTGGCGGCCAGGTCGCGCACCTGCAGCGTGGATTGCAACTGCGCCAGTGCCGCCTTGCTGCTCACCCGCACGGTCAGTGGCTCACCCGGCAGCAGGTCGAAGGCGTTGTCCGACAGCGTGGCATCCACATCGCCGAACGACAGCCACACCTCGCGCGCCAGCGTGTTGCTGGTCAGGGTGAGTGCGTAGCCATCGCCATCGGTACGCCACTGGCTGTCGATCTTCGCGGCCGGCAATGCAAGCTGCTTGGCCGGCGCGAAGAACACCACCTCGCGCGAGAGCAACGTGTCGCCGTCGAGCAGCTCGAACACCGCGTAGGTGCGCTTGGGATCGGCGCTGCCCAGCAATTGCTTGTCGCTAAAGTTGCCCACCTGCAGGCTGCTCAGCGGTTTGACGCTGGCCTTTTCTTCGCGCTTGCTCAGCACCTTGCCATCCATGCCCATCACTCGCATGCGCCAGCGCGCTGCCAGCGGGGTGGTGCGGTCGGAGACCAGCGACACCTCGGTCTGGCCCTTGTCGTTGCGCAATGCGGCGATCATTTCCGGCGCGTAGAAGCGCCGTGCGTGGTAATGCAGCGCCTTCCAGCGGCCGTAGTAATCCACGCTGGACCACGACGCGCCCGGCCACACATCGTTGAGCTGCCAGTACAGCGAACCCATCGACTGCGGGCGAGAGGCACGCAGATGCGAAGCGGCGATGTTGATGCCTTCGGCCTGCATCAGCTGGCTCAGGTAGACGAAGCTGTCGAAATCCTTGGGCTCGCCGAATTCGCGGCGGATGTACAGCATCAGCCGCTTGTTGCCGTTGCCCTTGTCGAACTTCTGATGCACGCGCATCACCGGCGATTCCGGATCCATGTCGCCGGGCTCGGCAAACGCCCGCACGGTGCGCATGTCCGGGAACGACTGCAGGCCATATTCGGACATGAAACGCGGGGTGACGTTGAGATATTCGGTAACCGGCAGGGCAGGGCCGCCCCACACCTTCCAGTAATGCATGTCGCCATCGTCGGTCTGGTCGGCCGCGCCATCGAAATCGGTGCCCGGCGAGGTGGCCCAGTACGGCACGTCGCTATCGTAGGTGGCCACCACTTCACGGAATACGGTGCCGAACAAGGTGGTCATGCCGCGTTCGATGCGGGCGCGTTCTTCCGCGTCCACCGACTGCTTGAACTTGACCCGGTCGCCCCAGTTTTCCCAGCCGGTCTGCACTTCGTTGTTGCCGCACCACAACACGATGCTGGGGTGATCGCGCAGCCGCTTGACCTGTTCGATCGCCTCCTGCCGGGTGTTCTCGCGGAACTCCACGTCGTACGGCGGCACCGCGCCGCCGAACATGAAGTCCTGCCAGATCATGATGCCAAGCTCGTCGGCGACGTCGTAAAAATAGTCGTCCTGGTAATGCCCGCCGCCCCACATGCGCAGCATGTTCATGTTGGCATCGCGCGCGTCCTGCAAGGTGCTGCGCATGCGCGCGTGCGTGACACGTGCGGGGAAGGCATCCAGCGGAATCAGGTTGGCCCCCTTGGCGAAGATCGGGATGCCGTTGATCACGATCTCCATGCTCTTGCCGTACTGGTCTTTTTCGCGGCGCAGCTCCACCGAGCGCAGGCCGGTGACCCGCTTGATCTGCTGGCTGTCGCCATCGGCATCACGCACGTTGGCCACGAAGGTGTAGCGGTCCTGCGCACCGTAGCCGGCCGGGAACCAGCGCTTGGGCTTGGCGATGCGCACCGCCAGGTCGATGCGGTTCTGGCCCGGGTCGACGACCGCGTCCTGGGTGAACTGGCCGACTTTTTGCCCATCCGGGCCCAGTACATCCAGCGTCACCTGCACCGGCCCGCTGCGGCCGGCCTGCAGTTCCAGCTGCGCCTGCAATTGCGCGCTATCGGCATCCACGCGTTGCTGGGCGATATGCAGCCCATTTACCCGCACGGCGTCCCACGCTTCCACGCGCACATCCTTCCAGATGCCGGCATTGACCATGCGCGGGCCCCAATCCCAACCGAAGTTGTACGGCGCCTTGCGCACGTAGGTAGAGCTGTGGCGTGCCTCCGGCTCGTCCCCGAACGCCGAATCGTAGGCGCCCGGCAGCGCATACGGTTGCTTGGCCAGCCACGGCTGGATCTTCTTGATCGGCGAATACAGCTTGACCTCGAGCACGTTATCGCCACGCTTGAGCAAGGATTTCGCATCCACGCGCCACTGCCGGAACATGTTGTCGGCGCTGAGCAGCTGCTTGCCATTGAGGGTGACCTCGGCAAACGTGTCCAGGCCGTCGAACACCAGCTCGACATGTTCGCGCTTGAGTGTGGCCGCATCGACATTGAAACGGGTCTGGTACTGCCAATCGCTCAGGCCCGCCCACTGGATCTTGCCTTCGTTATCGCGATAGAACGGGTCGGGCACGATCTTGGCGGCGATCAGGTCGGTCTGCACCGCACCGGGCACCTGCGCCGGCAGCCACGCCGCTGCCTTCGGATACGTCTTGCCCTGCTCCTGACCCGGCACCAGCCGCACCTGCCAGCCGCTGTCCAGATTCACTGCCGTCGGCGGTGCTGCCCAGGCCTGCGAGATAGCGAAGGCCAGGGCAAGCCCGAGACGGGCGGGGGCGGGAACAAAACGATGACGGGACAGGGGCATGCGTGACTCTCCTAGGGTGGCTCAGCGCGTGGCGGCGGGGGGCGCCTGCGCAGTGGTTTCAATCAGTTGGACGGCGCCGATGGCATACAGGGGGCCGCGGATCGGCGCGGTGAAGCGCAGGCAGAGATCGTGGATGCCGGTGCGTGCAGGCAGTGCGGTTTCCAGGGTGAATTGTTCGCCCAGGGTGTCGCTGCGCGGCAGCTGCACGCTGGCGATCAGATCGCCGTCGCAGCCCAGACGCACTTCCAGCTCACCGCCGCGGGTTTTGGCCGGGTATTGCACGACCTTGGATTGCTCGTGCGCCAGGCCGAAGTTGTTGGGCAGGCGTGCGGCGTCGATGCGGATTGCGCCGATACCGTCCAGCCGTGCCTGCGGATACAGGCGGCAGGCATGGAACAGGTCGACGTTGTACACCGGCGTGTCGGCGCCGGTCATCTCCGGCAGCAGCGGCAGCCGCAAGCCGAGCGCGCCGGTTTCGACGCAGTGCTGCAGTCCCTGCGTATCCACCCGCAACAAACTGGCGCGATCGAAGGTACGGCTGCGCGTGGCCGCCAGCGGCGTGCCGTTCGCATCGAACGCCGTGGCCTTGACCGTGGTCGGCAATCGAATCGTCAACGGCGCGCTGTAGCGCGGCGATGCCGGCGTGGGCTCGCTGCCGTCGATGGTGTAGTGCAGCGTGCCCGCGCCGGCTTGCGTGCTCAGTGTCACCTTGGCCGGCCCGCCGGCGAGCACCGGATTGGGTCCGCCTTCCAGCGCGATATCGGCAGCGAAGGCGCCGTCGCTGTAATCGATGCCCAGCGCCTTGTAGCGCTGCAGCTGCGCCGGCATGCGGGCCAGAAAGCTGTTCCAGTTGCGCGCTGCCGGCGGCGACCAGGTCACTTCCGCTATTGCAGATAACCGCGGGAACAAGGCGTGATCCACATGCCACTGCGAGGGGATGTATTCGGACCACAACGCGCCTTGTGCGCCCAGTACATGCCTGGCCTGTTCGGCGCTGAGCTCGGCCGGTACCGGGCCGAATGCGTAGACCTTCGACAGCGGCAACACCGTGAGGCGACCGTTCGGTTCGTCACTGCGCGTGGTCTGCAGGTTGTCCAGATACAGCCAGTCGCCCGGCGCCAGCACCACATCATGGCCTTGCTGTGCTGCAATCACCGCGCCTTCGATGCCGCGCCACGACATCACCGACGCACTGGCCGGCACGCCGCCTTCCAGAATTTCATCCCAGCCGATCATGCGCCGGCCGTGCTGGGTGAGGTAGGCCGCCAGCTGTTCGTTGAACCAGCCCTGCATCGCATGCGCGTCCTTGACCCCGAGCTTGCGCATCTGCGCGCGCACCGCCGGCGAGGCTTCCCATTGATCCTTCACCGCCTCATCGCCACCGATGTGGATGTAGGTCGATGGGAACAAGGTCAGCACTTCGTCCAGCACGTTGGTGATGAAGGTCAGGCTACGTTCGCTGGTGTTGAACAGGTACGGGTTGACGCCCCAGTCCACGCCCACCTGCGTGCGTGCGCCGGGTACGCCCACGTCTTCGGGGTAGGCGGCAACGGCTGCCTGCGCATGGCCGGGCATGTCCAGTTCCGGCAGCACCGTGATATGCAGGCGCGCCGCATAGGCGACGATCTCGCTGATCTGTTCCTGGGTGTAGAAGCCGCCATAACGCTGCGGCGTGCCGTGCTGGCCGGCGCCGGGCGGTGTGCGCCATGCGCCTACCTCGGTGAGCTTGGGATAGCGCTTGATCTCGATGCGCCAGCCCTGGTCATCGGTGAGATGCCAATGCAGCACGTTGAGCTTGTGCAGGGCCATCGTATCGAGCACATGCTTGACCGTGTCCACGTCATGGAAATGCCGGGCCACATCCAGGTGCTGGCCGCGCCAGCTGAAACGCGGCCAGTCGCGAATCGCCACCGCCGGCAGCTGGACCTCGCCCTTGCGTGCATCCGGTGTCATCAATTGCCAGGCGCTGATTGCGCCGTACAACAAGCCGGCGCCATCGCGCGCGGCGATGCGCACGCCCCTGGCGTCGGCCTCCAGGCTGTAGCCTTCCTTGTGCGCTACCGGCGCCTGCGCGCTGCGCTCCAGGCGGATGCTGCCCGGCGATGCGCTGGCTTCGGCGCGCACTTCCAACCGCAGCCCGCGTGTGCGTTGCAGCAAATCGGCCAGATGTTCGGCACTGCGGCGTGCATCGGCATCGCCGGGCACGATCGAAATCACCGTGCCGGCGCCCACCGTGAAGCTGCCGCTACCGCGTTTGACCTCGACTGCTGCGGGAATCAGTGGCAACGGGGTACCCGCAGTGTCTGCGGTTGCGGCAGCAGGTGCGCCGGCGGTGGCAGCGGCCGGCGAGGTGCCTGGTGCACGTTGACCGCAGCCGGCCAGCGACACTGCTGCGAACGCAAGCGCAAGCAGGCGCGAGGAGAACGGCGCGACGGCTGTCAGGCGTGCGGTGGGTGCGGAGTTCGACGTCATGCAATCACATCCCGGTATGGCGGCGGTACACGGCAGCCACGCACAGTAGCAAAGCCGTATCGGAAGACGCAGTGACTGGCGCACGCTTGGTCCCGCTGCGCAGCGTGGGCACCGCGTGGTCATGCGATCACGTCAGGGGCGTCGGTCGCTGCAAAACGGGCGCGGGCAACGCTGGAATCGGAATGCAGCCACGCAGTCCGATTCCTTGCACCAGCCGTGCCCGCCTGATCGCTGTGCCATCGTAGCGTCGGCTGCGCTTAGCGCTGCGCGGTCGGTAGCTCGTCCCACACCTTCGGGTCTTCGGCGCCCAGCACCCAGCAGCTGAAGCCTTCCAGGCCGTATTGCTTGGTCAGCTCGTAACGTGCCTTGAAGCTGCGTGCGTCCGGGCGGAACACCCACTCACGCATGTCGTCGCGGTAGAAGTAGAACCACGATTCCTGCTCGACCGGATCCCACTGCACGGTGGCGTTCTGTTCGATCGCCAGCGGGAAGGATTCGTCGGCATCGATGTAGGTTGCCGAAATATTCGACGCCTCGGTGCCGTCTTCCTTGACCGGATTGCCGGTGTACCAGCGGTAGCCGTAGGTGGCGATCCCCAGCGACAGCTTGTCCTTGGGCACCTGGGTGATGGCGTAATCCAGGTGCTTCTTCATCCACACCATGCCATCGACCGGGCCTGGCGTGGTCCAGCGCGTGTGCTGGTCATAGGTCATCAGGCTGACCAGATCCACCGCCTGGCCCAGCGCCTTGAGGTCATATGCGCCGCGCCAGTATTCCCACATCCACTTGGAGAACTGACCGCCTTCGGCATAGCCCGGTGCATTCGGCACCATGGCGACCGACATCTTGAAACCGGCTTTATGCAGCGCGTCGGCGGTCTGCTTGACCATCAACGTGTAGGCGTCGCGGTCGGTCCAGGCGATGTTTTCAAAATCGAACTGGAAACCGTAGTACTTGTGCTGTTTGCCATGGGTCAGCAGCGATTCGATCATGCGCTTCTTGGCGGCTTCGTCGTGCATCAGCTTGTGGAAGCCGTCGCGCCCGGTGGTCATCGACAGGATCGGCATCACCCGCAGGTTCTTCTGCTTGGCGATGTCGTACAGGTACATGTTGGGCGTGCCGTTGACCAGGCCGTTCTGGTCCACGCCGTACCAGGTCGGCACCACCACGTCGATCTTGTCGACATTGGCCAGGAACGAGTTGGTCGATTTCTGCGTGTTCATCAGATAGAACAACGCCGTGGGGGTTTTTGCCAGGGCCGGCGCGCACACCAGCGCCAGCGCCAGCAGGATCCAGGTCAATCGCTTGCTCATGAAAACAGCATCCGTCAGGGGGTGGAGGAAGAAGAAAGATCGATGCGCAGCACGTAGGCGTGCTCGCCGACCGGCTTGGCCGGCAGGCGCAGATGCAGGCCGTCAGCCTGCTGCTCGAACGGCACCTTCTTGCCGTTGGCCAGCAGCGTCACGCCGCGCACGCCGTCGGCCGCTGTGAGCGAGCGGATCACCGCCTTGCCGCCGGCCGGCCAGCCGAGTTCGATCGCATACAGCGCGCCATCGCGCGTGGTGAAGCGGAAATCCTCGGCGGTGTAGGGCTTGGTCTTGACGTCCTGGAAGGTGCCGCCGACCACCTCGGTCGGGCCTTCGCCATACACGCGCCAGGGCTTGCTGTCGTAGATCGCGCTGCCGTTGGTCTTGAGCCAACGCCCGATCGAAAGCAGGATGCCGCGCTCGGTATCCGGAATCGAGCCATCCGCGCGCGGGCCGATGTTGAGCATCAGGTTGCCGTTCTTGGCCACCACGTCGGCCAGCATGTGGATGATGAAGGTCGGCGACTTGTAGGTGTCGTTTTCGATGTAACCCCACGAGGCATTGCTCACCGAGGTGTCGGTCTGCCAATGGGTGGGATGGATGCCGGTGAGCTGACCGCGCTCGATATCCAGCGTGCCGGCACCTTCGGGAAATGCGCCGAGCTTGTAGTTCACCACCACGCCGCGATCGGCTTCGGTGCGCGCCGCGCCCTGGTTGTAGTAATACGCCAGCATCGTCGGCAGGCTGCGACGGAAAGTGGGGTGCGCGATCCACCAATCGAAATAGATCAGGTCCGGCTGATAGGTGTCGATCAATTCGGTAGTGCGGGCCAACCAATCGTCCAGCCAGGCCTGCGATACCGGCGTCCAGTCGTTGGCCACATCAGCATCGTCCTTGCCCGGCAAACGCACTTGCGCCGGGCCGTAAAGCGCGGCATAGCGCGGATCGTTGACGTCCGAATCGAACGTGCGCCCGCCGTCGAAGAACCAGTTGTGTTCCGCGCGATGCGATGACAAGCCGAAGTGCAGTCCCTGCGCGCGAATCGCCTTGGACAACTCGCCCAACAGGTCGCGCTTGGGACCCATCTTCATCGCGGTCCAGTCGGACAACTTGGAGTCGTACAGCGCGAAGCCGTCGTGGTGCTCGGCCACCGGCACCACATAGCGCGCGCCGGAGGCGCGGAACAGCTTGGCCCAACCATTGGGATCGAACTTGGGCGCGGTGAACTTGGGAATCAGATCTTTGTAGCCGGAGCTCGCCTGCGGCCCGTAGGTGGCCACGTGATGGGTAAATTCCTTGGAGCCTTGCAGATACATGTTGCGCGAATACCACTCGCTGCCGAATGCCGGCACCGAGAACACGCCCCAATGGATGAAGATGCCGAACTTGGCGTTGTCGTACCACGCCGGCGATTGATAGGCCTTCAGCGCCGCCCAGTCGGGGCGGAACGGGCCCTTGCGTGCGCCGGCTTCGGCTTCGCGCACCAGACGCTCGCGTTCGGGCGCGTAGGCGGCGGTGGCATCGAGCCACTGCTGATCGATCGCTTCTGGGCTCAGCGTGGTGGCCGTCGGGGCGGTCGGCGATTGCGCCGCATTGACCTGGAGCGCCGGCAGCGCGAGCAGTAGAGCGAACGCAAGCATTCGACTCCTGGGTGCAGCTCCGGCGTGGCGGCGGGATGGAGCCGCGAACTGGCGGCTATCGGTCGTCATGGGAACTGCACTCCTGTAAGCGAAACGCATCGGTCATGTTGCGGCCGCGCGTGGATGGCAAAAGCGGACCTGGCCATGCTCCCTCAGCTGCGAAGGGGCGTGGCCAGTACCACTCCTTGGTGCAACGACGACCTGCCGCTGTTTACAGCGGGCAGGTCAAAAAAAAGCGCGCCACCGTGGAGGGTCGG
>NZ_JAJIUJ010000048.1 GCF_020880415.1 Xanthomonas euvesicatoria pv. euvesicatoria
CTCGGTTCACCACGTTTCAGAATGGCTATTGGCAGGTTGCCCGCTCAATAGCGGCTCCCAGCAGCGCACCGCAGCGCATTCCTGGGCACGCTCGATCAGGCACAGACGCTCAGCGCAGCGACTTGATGGTCAGGTCCAGCGCATCCTGGCCCTTTTCCTTCTGCAGCAGGCGCGCCGGGACCGGCAGATCCTTGACCACCCACGCAATCAATTCCTTGTCGCCGTCCACGCGCGAGACCTTGGTGGCCTGCTCCTGCTTGCCGTTGACGGTGATGGTTTCCTTGCCGACCACCTTATAGCTCATCGGCTTGATGCGGCCTTCGTCCACCATGCGGTAGTTCAGTGGTTTGCCGGCGGCCAGATCGCGCGTGATGGCCAGGTTGATCAGCAGCGCGTCCATGTCGCCGGGCTGCAGTTTCACCGGCCCGCGGCGGTCCGGCTTGATGTCGCCGCCCCAGGTCGCCTGACTGGTCTTCCAGTCGTAGTTGGCGGTGACATTACGGCGCTTGACCATCATCGACGAGGTGTCGTTGCTGCTGACCGGACGCAGTTGGCCATTTGCTTCTTCGAACACCGTGCTCTGGGTCAGGTTGGCCAGCTGGTTCTGGATGGTCAGCGTGTAGCGCCACTGGTTGGCGCCGGCAGCGGCCAGGGTCATGGTGCCATTGGCTTGCATGCCCATGTAGTTGGCCGAGTAGTCGGCCTGGAATGGCTGCATGGCCAAGGCAGGCAGACTGGCCAGGGCCAATGCGGCGGCGGCAACGATGGCGCTGGGACGGGGGAGGGTTTTCATCGATCAGGCTCCTTGGTATTCGACCAGGCGTAGATCGACCTGATCCTCACCTTTGTCACGTTGGAGGATGCGCACCGGGGTGGGGACCCCGTTGGCGATCCAGAGGATGGTTTCGTTGTCGCCACCGTTGACGCGGTACACGCGCAACGCGTCGTAGCTCAGATCGCCCACCTGCACCACCTCGGTGGCGTCGGCTGCGCGGTAGTCGTATTTGCGCACCTTGCCTACGTCGACATAGCGATAGCTGAGGTTGCGCCCGGGTTGCGCGTCGCGCATCAGCGACAGGTTCAGCGACAACGCGCTTTGGTCGCCGTGCTGCAAGGGGATCGGCTGCTGGCGATCTTCCTTCAGATCACCGTTCCACTGCGCTGTGCCGGCCTGCCAGTTGTAGACGCCGGTGACCTTCTTGCCGAAGAACACTGCCTTGCGCACCGTGCTCTGGCTTAGCGGCACATATGTGTCGCCGTCCACGCGGAACACCGTGCTCTGCTCCAGGTTCAGGCCCAGGATGCTGGCGAAGCCCTTGCGGCCACGCACCGACATGTCGATGCGCCACTGGCTACCCTCGCCGTGGCTGACCTGCATGGTGGCATCGCCTGCTTCCTTGCCACGGTAGAACGCCTGGTAGGTCGCCACGAACGGTTCCAGTGGCGGCGGTGTCCAGGTGCTGGCGGGCAGGGCTGCGGGCGGTGTCGGCGCGGCGCCTGGAGTTGTGACCGGAACGGGCGCCGCTGGCACAGGCGCGGCGGGCGCCTGCTGCGCACGGCCGGGGCCGGCCTCGGTCAGCAAGGCGACAGTTAACAGCGCGGCGGCGATCGGGATGACGTTCATGCGCTGGTGGCGGGCACGGAGGCCGCAAGGATGTCCGAGACGGGATGAGGGGGATGTCTTCCGCATTCAGGCGAGTGCGGTGTTTGCGGACTCTAGTCGCAGTGGCGTAAACAGGCACTGACCGTCGATAAGTACGGTGTCGCCGTGCACCGCGACGCGGCCACTGGCAAGCAGCTCCAGCGTGGCCAGGAGCAGCGGGTGCTCGCGCGCCAGCACCCGCGTGGCCAGTTGTTCGGCACTGTCTCCGGGCAGGACCGGCACGCGTGCCTGCGCGATCACCGCGCCGGCATCTAGCTCCGGCACCACCAGATGCACGCTGGCGCCATGCTCTGCATCGCCGGCTTCCAGCGCGCGCGCGTGCGTGTGCAGGCCGCGGTATTTGGGTAGCAGCGAGGGGTGGATGTTGAGCATGCGCCCGGCGAAACGGCGCACCAACGGCTCACCCAGGATGCGCATATAGCCGGCGCAGATCACCCAGTCCGGCTGCGTGGCGGCGATGGCATCGCCCAGCGCGGCATCGAAGGCGGCGCGGTCGGCGAAATCGCGCGGGCTGGCGCACCAGCGACGCGCCGGCTCGACTTTCTGCAAGGCCGGCGCCTGCGGGCGATCGGAAAATACGCCGACCACCTCGGCATGCAGGCGTCCGCTGGCGATCGCATCGACAATGGCCTGCAGATTGCTGCCGCGGCCGGAGGCCAGCACGGCCAGGCGCAATGGGGCCTCAGGTGCGGGCATTGGAGAGTAGGCTCACAAACGTCTCAAACCGCAGCGTTGCCGGCACCGAACAGAGCCTTCACCTGCGGACGCAGCAGCACCACCAGCGTAAACACACCGACGACGGTGCCGAACGGCATGAACGAGCAGGAGATGCCGGCCACGATCAGGCACAACAGATGCCGCCTGCGCTGGGCGATGCAACGGCCGGCATAGGCGATGAACCCTGCCAGCGTCAGGCCGCAGCAGATGAACGCTGCCGCGAACACCACGAAAAACCAGCCGAACCAGCGCGGGTCCATTGGCGGCGCGTCCGGGCTGGTGCTCTCCATGGGCAGATGGCCAGTCACGATGGCAAGGCCCATGAACAGATGGATCAATGGAAACAACGAAAACAACCCGGTGATGCCGGCCAGCACGTAGTGGAAGATCGACAGCAGCTTGAGCTGCTGCAGATCTTCGGCGCTGGCAGCGGCAGTGGCAGTGGAAGGGCTGGCGATCGGGGACGCGTCCATGCAGGTCTTCTCTCAGCCAATCCGCACGCGCTCGTCGCCATGCGCCGGCACCACCTGGCCGATGCGCCAGTGCGCCAGCGACTGCGCATCCAGTGCCTGCTCCAGCGTGGCGGCCTGCTCGAGCGAGGCGATCAGCACGAAGCCGATGCCGCAGTTGAAGGTGCGCCACATTTCGGCATCGGCCACCGCACCTTCGCGCTGCAGCCAGGCAAAGACCGGCGGCAGCGTCCAGGCGGTGGCGTCGATGTCCAGACCCAGGCCTTGGGGTATCACGCGGATGATGTTTTCGGTCAGGCCACCACCGGTGATATGCGCCATCGCGTGGATCGCTTCACCGTGCGACTTCAGCAGCGACAGCACCGGCTTGACGTAGAGCGCGGTCGGCGCCATCAGCGCATCGATCAGCTTGGTGCCATCGTCCAGCACATGTTCGGCCGGCGCGCCGGCACGCTCGTAGATCTTGCGGATCAGCGAATAGCCGTTGGAATGCGGGCCGGAGGAGGCGATGCCGATCAGCACGTCGCCGTCGCGCACCTGCGCGCCATCCAGCAGCTGCGATTTTTCCACCGCGCCCACGGTGAAACCGGCCAGGTCGTATTCGCCCGGCGGGTACATGTCGGGCATTTCGGCAGTTTCGCCGCCGATCAGTGCGCAACCGGAGAGCTCGCAGCCACGCGCGATGCCGCCCACCACCGCCGCGGCGGTGTCCACATCCAGCTTGCCGGTGGCGAAGTAATCCAGGAAGAACAGCGGCTCGGCGCCCTGCACCAGCACGTCGTTGACGCACATGCCGACCAGGTCGATGCCGATGGTGTCGTGCCGTCCCAATTGCTGAGCCAGCTTGAGCTTGGTGCCCACGCCGTCGGTGCCAGAGACCAGCACCGGCTCCTTGTACTTGCCGGACAGGTCGAACAGCGCGCCGAAGCCACCCAGGCCGCCCATGACCTCGGGCCGGAAGCTGCGCTTGACCAGCGGCTTGATGCGTTCGACCAATGCATTGCCGGCGTCGATGTCGACCCCTGCGTCGCGGTAGGTCATGGGCGAGGGGCTGGAAGGCGTCTGGCTGGTCACGGGCGGGGGTGGCTCGGCGGTAAAGGCGGCGATTTTAGCAGCCACGTTGGCGCTAGCGCCCCCATTCGGGCAACAATTCACCCGGATACGCTTATGTCATGGAACCGTCGATGCGCCGCAGTCTCGCTTTCTTTCTCGCCCTCGTGGTCGCCATGCCCGTTGCTCCGGCCTTTGCGCAAGCAGATCTGCGCACCGAAGGCGACGTTGCCAAGGCGCAAAGTGCCTACGACGCCGAAGTGCCGGTCAATAGCCAGAGCGAATCCGATCGCCCCGGCGCACTGGCACGTGCGCTCGGCGCCGTGCTGGGCAAGGTCTCCGGCGACCGCGCCGTGATGAGCCGCCCCGGCGTTCCGCAGGCGCTGCGCAACGCGCCGAACTACGTCGAACACTACGACTACCGCCAGGATCAGGGCACCTCGCGCACCGGCGCGCCGACCTTCCGTACGACCCTGGTGGCACGTTTCCGGCAATCGGATGTGGATGGCCTGATCGCCGCGCTGGGCCTGCCGGTGTGGCCCTTGCCGCGGCCCAAGCCGGTGCTGTGGTTGGCCATCGACGATGGCAGCGGCCCACGCCTGGTTGGCGTGGCCCAGGCCAATGCCGCGCGCAGCGTGCTGGACCGTGCGATCGAACGCGGCTACCGCCTCGGGCTGCCGAGCGGCGCCGCCGCCGAGCAGGCGCTGGCTGGCGCGATCTGGCGCAAGGACACCGCCGCGGTGTCGCGCGCCTCGGCCAAGTACAGCCCACCGATGCAGTTGATCGGCAAGCTCTACCGCAACGCCGCCGGCTGGACTGCCGATTGGGTCTTTGTAGACAACGGCAATGTGCTGTCCAGCTGGACCAGCAGCGACGGCGATGCACGCCGCGCCATGGCGGCCGGCGCCGACGGCGCCGCCGATGCGCTGGTCAAGCGCTACGCCAAGCGGGTGGATTCGGGCGTTCCCGGTGTCTACCGCGTGGTGATCACCGGCATCGGTAGCGCCGACGACTACCTGCGCGTGTCGGCCGCGCTGCAGGGCGTCTCGGTGGTACGCAGCATCCGCCCGGTCAGCGCCAATGGCGACCGGATGGAACTGGACCTGGAATTGCTCACGGGTATTTCCGGCCTCAACCGTATGCTCGGCGACAACAGCCCGCTGGTCTCGGTCTCGGTACCGACCGAAGGCCCTATCATTCTCGAAAACGAGCACGCCGAGTACCGCCTGAAATGACTTTGACTCCCGAAGCCGAAATTGCCCTGTTCCTGCGTCGCCTCAAGTGGGCGGCGGTGATTGTCGGTGTGTTGTGGGTGGTCTCGCTGCTGGCGCCGATCCTGACCCCGTTCGTGCTGGCGCTGTTGCTGGCCTGGCTGGGCGACCCGCTGGTGGATCGCATCGAACGTGCCGGACGCTCGCGGAATGTCGCGGTGATGCTGGTCTTCGTGCTGGCGACGCTGCTGTTCGTGCTGGCGCTGATGATTCTGGTGCCGATGATCGAGCGCCAGATCATGACCTTGATCGATGCGCTGCCGCAGATGCGCAACTGGGCGATTGGCACGGCCATCCCGTGGCTGGAAGCCAAGACCGGCATGCAGCTGATGGCCTGGCTGGATCCGGAGCGCTTGATCGACTGGATCCGCAGCCATTGGGAACAGGCCGGTGGCGCCGCCAAGACGCTCTTCGGCTACGTGTCGCGCTCGGGCTTTGCGATGGTGACCTGGGTGATCAACCTGGCGCTGCTGCCGATCCTGGCGTTCTACTTCCTGCGCGACTGGGATCGCCTGGTCGAACGCGTGGCTGCCGTCATCCCGCGCGCCTACATTGGTACCGTGAGTCGCCTGGCACAGGAATCCAACGACGTGCTCGGTGGCTTCATCCGTGGCCAGTTCCTGGTGATGCTGGCGCTGGGTGCGATTTACGCCACCGGTATGTCCATCATCGGGCTCAACCTGGGCCTGTTGATCGGCATCATCGCGGGCTTGATCAGCTTCATTCCGTACCTGGGCGCGACCACAGGCATCGTGCTGGCGCTACTGGCAGCCATCGTGCAGGCGCAAGGGCTGGATCTGAAATTGCTGGTCGGCGTGGGTGTCGTGTTCACGGTGGGCCAGCTGCTGGAAAGCTACGTGCTCACGCCGCGTATCGTCGGCGACAAGATCGGCCTGCACCCGGTGGCGGTGATCTTCGCGGTGATGGCCGGCGGCCAGTTGTTCGGCTTTCTCGGGATGTTGCTGGCATTGCCGGTCGCGGCAGTGGCCAACGTGCTGTTGCGCTATGCGCATGAGCAGTACACGCGCAGCGATCTGTATGCGGGCGAGCGCGCCGGCATCGTGCTGCAGTCCACGCCCGAGCGCAGCGTGATCATCGACCCCAGCAAGGACCCGGACCGGTCGTGAGTGTTCCGCAGTTGCCGCTGGCGTTGCGCGCGCCACCCGATCAGCGTTTCGACAGTTACATCGCCGCGCCCGACGGCCTGCTTGCGCAGTTGCAGGCGCTGGCTGCGGGGCATGTGAGCGATTGGTTGTATCTCTCCGGCCCCGCCGGCACCGGCAAGACGCATCTGGCGCTGTCGCTGTGCGCCGCCGCCGAGCAGGCCGGGCGCACTCCCGCGTATCTGCCGCTGCAGGCGGCCGCCGGCCGCTTGCGCGATGCGCTCGAAGCGCTGGAAGGCCGCGGCCTGGTCGCTCTGGATGGCGTGGAAAGCATCGCCGGCCGACGCGACGACGAAGTGGCGTTGTTCGATTTCCACAATCGCGCGCGCGCGGCCGGCATCACGCTGTTGTACACCGCGCGACAGATGCCCGATGGGCTGGCGTTGGTGTTGCCGGACCTGCGTTCGCGGCTGTCGCAATGCATTCGGATCGGGTTGCCCGTGCTCGACGATGCGGCACGCGGGGCAGTACTGCGCGACCGCGCGCAGCGTCGCGGCCTGGCGCTGGACGAAGCGGCGATCGACTGGCTGCTGACCCACAGCGAGCGCGAACTGGCGGGGCTGGTGGCCTTGCTGGATCGTCTGGATCGCGAATCGTTGGCCGCAAAACGCCGCATCACCGTGCCATTTCTGCGGCGTGTGGTAGCGGGGATGCCGGGACCCGAATAACGCAGAAGCGAAGCGGGTCGCGGTGCAGTTGTGCCGTGTGTTGGATACGCTGCGGTGGATCGGCGGCAGGTAATGCCCACGCCCTGGCGCGTCAGCTTTTCTCGGGTCCCGCCAGTTCCCCCTGCAGCGCGGCCAGCCGCTGCGGCGTGCCGACATCGGTCCAGCGTCCGGGGTGGTGGATGCCATCGATCAGGCCCTCCGCCATCTTTGCGCGCAGGATCGGCGCCAGCGCAAAGCGCGGCGCAGTACCAGTCTGTTCCGGCAACTGGCCAATGACCGATTGCCAATCGCGCAGCAGCGCTGGTCGATACATGCCAATGCCGGAATAGGTGAGCGTCGCGGGCAGATCTGCGCGCACCTTGCCATCCGCATCCAGCGCGAAGTCGGCGCGCGCTGCGTAGCTGGGGCGGTCGACCAGTACCAGCTGTGCAAGTCCTGCGGGTACCTGCGGCAGACGGGAAAAATCGAAGTCCGTCCAGATGTCGCCGTTGATCAGCAAAAAGGGCGCATCGCCTAATAGCGGCAGCGCATGCAACATGCCGCCGCCGGTTTCCAGCGGCGTGGTCCCTTCGTAGGAATAGGTCAGCCGTAGACCGTAGGCGCTGCCGTCTCCCAACAGCTGCGGAAACTGCTCGGCCAGCCACGAGGTATTGATCACCGCCTCGTCCACGCCCAGCGCCGCCAACTTGCGCAGATGCCACACGATCAACGGCGCACCACCGACGGACAGCAGTGGCTTGGGCGTGTGCTCTGTCAGCGGGCGCATGCGCTCGCCGAATCCTGCCGCAAAGATCAGCGCCTTCATGCCGTGGCCTGCTGGGCACGCGCAGCCAGCGCGGGCTTGATCACCTCGTCAAGCAGGCCGATTAACGGCGCAAGCTCGGCGTAGCGCGGCAGCACTTCGTCCAGATACGCCATGAAACGCGGCACATTGTCCAGATACCAATGCTTGCCATCGCGATGACTCAGGCGCGAGAAAATCCCCAGGTTTTTCAGGTGGCGCTGCACGCCCATCCAGTCCGCATCGCGCAGGAACTGCGCCAACGGCGGTACCGGTAATCCAGCCGTTGCGGCACGTGCGTGATAGTGCTGCAGCCAGCTGTCTACGCGAGCGATCGGCCAGCTCACCGAAGTGTCCTTGAACAGGCTGATCGGGTCGTAGGCAATCGGGCCGATCACGCAATCCTGGAAGTCCAGCACCGCCGGGCCATCGGGCACCGGCATCAGATTGCGCGGCATGAAATCGCGGTGGGTGAACACGCGCGGCTGGGCCAGCGCGTTGTCCATCAGACGGCGCTGCACCAATTGCAACTGCTCGGCATGGGCGCAGTCCAGCTGCACGCCCAGGTGGCGGCCTAAAAACCACTCTTCGAACAAGCCGGCATCGCGTTGGAGCAGCGCCTCGCCAAACACGCCACTATCGGCAGGTGGGGGAATTCTTTGCAGCAGCAGCAGCTGGGCAATCGCGCCATCCAGCAAGTCGTCGGCGTTGGCGTCGGTGAGCACCTGTGCCAGCGTCGGAACGCCCAGATCCTCTAGCAGTAAAAAGCCCGTTTCCAGATCCTGCGCAAGCACCTGAGGCACGCGTACCCCATGGGCGCCCAGAAGTGCATGCATGCGCAGCCAGGGCGCCACGTTTTCCAGCTGTGGCGGTGCATCCATCAAGATGCGATCCACGCCACGCCCGCGCGTGCGCCAGTAGCTGCGAAACCCCGCATCGACCGATGCGCGCTGCAGCGAAGCGTGTGGATCGTCGAGCGCTTGTTGTGCCCAATGCAGGCGAAGCGCATCGCGCGCAGGATCCGGATGAAGTGACGTCATGAAGAGAGAAGGCGTAGTGGAGTGATGGATAGACGCAGCAGAAACGCGTTGAAACGCTCAGCGCTTGCTGCCACTGAACAACCGCAATAACGCCAGGATGGCAATCGCGCCGAGTAGCGCGCCAAGGAAACCGGCCGGCTCGCCCGCGCGGTACCACCCCATGTAGCGGCCAAACCAGCTGGCGACCACGGCACCGGCAATGCCCAGCACGATCGTCAGCAGGCAGCCCAGACGTTGGGTACCCGGCGTAATGAAACGCGCCAGCAGCCCAACCACAAAACCGACCAGCAGAATGTAGAGCCAGCTGTCGCTACCAAACAGATGATTCATCGCAGCACCGAAGGTGGACGGGATCGGCAGACTAGCATTTCGGATGTCGCTGCCTCACGCAGCGAGCATTGGAGCGCGCGGGCCGATGCACTGCCTTCAGCATGACATGGTCATCGGCTCCTGCTACCAAGCGCTCATGGTTTCGGGCAGTGAATCCCGGGAAGTTGTCTTCCCGCGCAAAGAAGTCGTCTTTCGATAAACAAACCCCTGCGGGAACGCTTGCCGACTTGGGTGTGCAAAGAACGCCAGTTCTGCGCTGGGCAATGCGCGCCAGGCACGTCCCGAAGAAGAGCAACCGATCTCCCCTCTGCCAGCGGCAGAGGGGATCGGGTAAGGATGCGGTCCAGGCAGTACGTGGAGCCCGGCGGCCAGGTTGCGCCAGAAAGCCTGAGCGCCAAAGCGGGTCAGCCCGACGACCACGGCGCACCCGCTCATCCCCACTTAAAGCGCAGCCCCACCTTTCATGAAATCGATGCGCGCCAACCGCACGCATCGATGAAGCCACAACTCAACAGCAACCATGCCCACCATGACGGGTGCCGCTATCGGCCGCCACCGGCGAGCCGCTGGTTTCGCCGCGCAGGCAGGCGGCGTGATGGTCGGCAATCACCTTCGAGACGCAGGCAGTCACGCGCTTGCCCATCGGGATGTGCAGGAACTCGTTGGGGCCATGCGCATTGGAATGCGGGCCAAGCACGCCGGTGATCATGAACTGCGCGCCGGGAAACTTCTCGCCAAGCATGCCCATGAACGGGATCGAGCCGCCTTCGCCCATGTACATCGCCGGCTTGTCGAAAAAAGCCTGGCTGGCGTCGTCGATCGCCTTCTCCAGCCATGGTGCCATCGCCGGTGCATTCCAGCCGGACGAGGCCTTTTCCAGCTCGAGCGTCACCTGCGCGCCATTGGGCGGGTCGCGCAGTAGTGCGGCCTTGAGCAACTCGCCGCAGGCCTTGCCGTCAGCCGTTGGCGGCAGTCGCAGCGACAGTTTCACCGCGGTCTGCGGACGCAGCACGTTGCCGGCCGACGCCAGCGGCGGCTTGCCATCCACACCGGTAATCGACAGCGCCGGGCGCCAGGTGCGGTTCAACACCAATTCGGTGAGGTCCTCGTGCATCGGCACCAAGCCATCGACCATCGGGAACTTGTCGAAAATCGCGGTATCCAATGTGGCAGCGGCGGCCTTCGCTTGGGTCAGCCGCTCGGCGGGCACCTCCACATGCAGGCCATCGAGCAGGATGCGGCCGGTGGTTTCGTCTTCGATGCGGGACAGAAGCTGGCGCAGCAGGCGGAAGCTGGACGGCACCACGCCCGACGCATCGCCCGAGTGCACGCCTTCTTCCAGCACTTTGACCGTCAGGTTGCCGCCGGTCAGCCCGCGCAACGAAGTCGTGCACCACAGCTGTTCGTAATTGCCGCAGCCCGAGTCCAGGCACACCACCAGCGACGGCTTGCCGATGCGCTCGGCCAGATGGTCCACATAGGCCGGTAGATCGTAGCTGCCCGATTCCTCGCAGGCCTCGATCAACACCACGCAGCGCGCATGCGGCAGGCCCTGGTTGCGCAGTGCCAGAATCGCGGCGAGAGTAGCCGCACATTCTACGCCCGCCTCGGGGGGTAGGTATTTCCCTACAAGGCGGCGCGCAGTTCACCGGCTGTGTGAAAAGTTCGTTGGCGATAGGATTGCTGCATGTGGCGCGGGACACTGGCTCCGCCGGCAGGAATGCTGGCTAGGACCATCACCCAAGCCACAAGGAGCGTTGCAATGAAGTCATTTACCGTAGTCCTGAAGTCCCTGCTACTGGCGTTGTTGTTGTCCTCGAATGCGTATGCGCTCGACAAGGTCGATATCAACACCGCGTCTGCTGAGGAATTGGACAAGGTGCTGATGAATGTCGGGCGATCAAAAGCCGAGGCAATCGTCGAGCACCGTCAGGCAAACGGTCCCTTTAAAAGTGCCGAGGAACTGGCACTGGTCAAGGGCATCGGACTCAAGACGGTCGAACGGAATCGCGACCTGATCGAAGTTGGAGCCACGATGGCTCCAGCCAAGAAGGCTGCCAAGGGGGCGGCGGTGAAACCGGTGGGACGGCGTTAAGGGGAAGGGATCCGAGATACGGTTCGACGCGAGGATGCGTGGCCGCAACCTAACTGGACAGGATGTCTGGGGGATGGCTGGAAGCCGACAAGGACGTGGAATCGCCCGGTGTTGCACTTGGATGTGCAGCCGGGCGTTTTTCGTTTTTGGCCTGTGAAGATATTGGGATCGCGCATCGCCAAGGTGTTTTGAAGTGGACAGCAAAACTTGGTGGGCATTCTTCAGGCTGAGTGGACTGCTTCAAAGCCTCCAAGTGTTCGAGTGACTCATGCGTACCAAGTATTGGTAGAGCCCGCCTTGCGATGGGTCGTGGCGTCAGCCCGCCGCTTGATGTTCAGGTCACTGGCTATGCGTCTTGCCGATAAAGACAGACGAAGCGGCAAGATACAGCCTGATCTCGGGGCGTGAGCTTGAGGCACAATGCGCCGATGCAGCTGACAGACCTGAGCAGCCGGGTGATCCCGGCCAATGAGTACCGCCGTGAGCGGTGGCGCAATCAGTTGGGTTGGACGCGGGAGATCCTGCGTGTGGGCGATACAGCGCAGTGGGCATTGCGGCTGTCGATTGCCGAAATCGAGCAGGATGCCGCGTTCTCGGCATTCCCGGGCATCGATCGTGAGTTGGTGCTGCTTCGGGGTCATGGCATGCGTTTGACGTTCGGCAGCGGCGATGCTGATGTCCAAGCCGCAACCAAAGCCAAACCCAAAGCCGAAAGCCATATCCATACCGGTGCTAGTGAGATTGCCAGCGCTCGTGCGACCGTCGGTGCCGAGAATGCCGGAGCCGAAACCGAAACCGCTGCGGGCGCCTGGAAGGGTGTTGGTTCAGACGCGAGTGGCGCAGAGAGTGTTGGCGAGCATGCTGCTGTCGATGGATCTTTGAGCGCTGGTGAGCGCCTTGTTGCAAACGCTTCGCGCAGCAGGCGATGGGTGGACTTAGTACCGCCCTATCAACGCGTGCGATTTGCCGGCGAAGAGGCGGTTGAGGCAGTGCTGCTGGACGGTCCTACCCAGGATTTCAACCTGATGTGGCGGCGCGATGTGCTGCAGACCGAGCTGCTGCATCGTCCTCTGGTCGGCACCATGTTGTTCTTTGCCGACCCAGGTAGCGCCTGGGCGATTCATCTGCTTGCCGGCCAGGCCAGTTTCGGGCGCGACAGCGGTTTGCCGCCGTTGGCGGCTGGCGATACCGCGTGGTTGAGTGCAGCGACGCGCACCCGTTACGTACTCGACGGTGGCGGCGAATTGCTGGCGATTCGGGTGAGTCCGGTCTAGGGCCTTCTTCACGTATCTGCGAGCAGGGCGCGCCTCCTGGCACGTGCCCGGATGCATTCGTGTCAACGCAGACAAGCGACGGCATCGCTGTGCCACCTGGCTAGGGAACAGTGCAGGCGCCGCGAGTGGTTCCGGCAATTCCAGGGGGAAACCAATGAGTACCATCAGCTCGGTCGGAGCCGGCTACGCCGCCTACGCGTCCTATGCAAGCCGCAGTGCGACCACCGGCAACGCCGCATCCGCCGCACAGGCGGAAAAAACCAATCCGCTGACGCAGTTGTTCAAATCCATCGATAGTGACAGCGATGGCAGCCTGACCGCCTCCGAGCTATCGACCGCGCTGTCGTCCAATAGCAATGACGACGGCAAGATCGACATCGACGGGCTGCTGAGCATGCTCGATCAGGATGGTGGCGGCACCGTCAGCGAGAGCGAACTGGCACAGGCCTTGTCGCCGCCTCCGCCACCGCCGGGTGAGCAAGGACAGGATGTGCAGTCGTTGTTTGCCGGCCTGGACAGCGATGGCGACGACAGTGTCAGCAGCGGTGAATTGAGCACGCTGGTCAATGGCGACAGTACGTCGAGCACGCAGCTGCTGGACCTGCTCGACAGCGACAAGAGCGGGGCGCTGAGTCTGCAGGAACTGCAGGAAGCGATGCAGCCACGCGATCCGCCGCCGCGACCGCCGTCATCGGCCGATGCATCCAGCAGCGACGGCACACAGCAGGCCTATGCAGCGTTGATGCAGATGGCCGTGGGGCAGTACCGCAGCGTTGGCGGCAGCGCGACAACGAGCAATCTGGTCGATCTGGCAGCGTAATGCGGTGATCGAGAGAGAATGGGGAAGCCGGAGCGCGGTCCTGGATCAGCCGGCGCGTCTAGCGCGCAGCCACCGCAAGCAGGGATGTTGCGGATTTCAGCAGCAGACGCGCTGCGGGTATCTGCGTAATCGCTTTGTTGAGCGCTTTTGGCGGTGGCGCGTGCGATGGTTCAGTACACGTCGCGGCGATAGCGCCCGCTGCCCAGCAGTTCCTGGCTGACATCGGCTCCGAGGATGCAATCCAACGTGCGGTCGAGTTCGGGTGCCATGCCGCGCAGACTGCCGCAGACGTAGATACAGGCATCTTGATTGATCCAATGACGCAGGCGGTCGGCGGCTGCGGCCAGTGCGTGTTGGACGTAATGCGGTGGCTGCGGTTGATCGCGCGAGTAGACAAGCTCCAGGCGTTCGATCCAGCCGTCCTGGTGCCACTGCTGCAACTCGTCGGCATACAGCGCGTCGTGCGCGGCATTGCGTTCGCCGAACAGCAGCCAGTTGCGCCGCGCGCCGGCTGCGATGCGTGCACGTAGATGCGCGCGCAGACCGGCGATGCCGGTGCCGTTGCCGATCAGCAGCATCGGCTGGTCGGGTGCGGGCGGGTGGAAGCCGGGGTTGCTGCGCAAGCGCAGCGCGATGGGCGCGCCTATCTGTGCATGGACGCAGAGCCAGCCGCTACCCAGCCCCAGGCTGCCGTCGGCGTGCCGATGCTCGCGCACCAGCAGTTCGGCATGGCCTTCCTCGGGGATGGAGGCAAGCGAATAGTCGCGATGGGGCAGGGTGACCAAACTGCGCACCAACGCATCTGCGTCCAGTGGTGAAGTTGTGCCTGTTGCTGTTCCCGTAGCTGTATCAGTGCCTTTACCTGTGCCCGTAGTTGGGTCGATTCTGACTTCGGCATCGGCATCGGCATCGGCATCGGCATCGGCATCGGCATCGGCATCGGCATCGGCGCCAGCCCTAGCACTAGCACTAGCTCTGAGGCTGGCACCGGTATCCACATCGATACCGAGAGCGGCATCGGTATCGACAGGAAGTTGCGCGCCGCCGAGCCAGTCGAGCAGGGGGCGGCCGTCGATCTGCTGCGCGCCATCGTAGTGGTTACGCCGCAGCCAGGACTCGACCGCATCCGGGGTGTGACGCGGTGCGATCTCCGCGATATCGCCTGCGCTCCACTGCGGCAACGCGCCATCGCATGGCGTCAGGCGCAGTCGGTAAATCGGCGCACCCGCACTGCCGGGATTGACGTGGACACGTTCGCGTAGCTGCCAGGTGGTGTAGGTGGGCAGGCTCCAGTCGGGTTGCGTCGCCATTGCGGGCGCCAGTTCCGCCAGACGGCGTTGCCAGTGCTGCAGGGCGTTCGGGTCAGCGTTATCGACCTCGATGCGTTCGAACAGGCGAGTGGCGCCGCGCGCCTGCAGGCGATCGTCGAGGCGTCGGCCGAACGCGCAGTAGTGCGCGTAACCACGGTCGCCAAGCGCCAGCACTGCGTACTGCACCGCCGTCAGATCCTGCGCGTGGTCGGCACGCCAGGCGCGCTCGGCGGCCTGCGCATGGTCGGGCGCATCGCCTTCGCCGGTGGTGCTGACGATGCACAGCAGCCGCGGCACGCGTGCGAGTTGATCGCTATCGACGGCTTCGATCGGCAGCGCATGCGCGCCGACGCCAGCCGATTGCAGCGCGGCAACGCTGCGTTGCGCCAGCTCACGCGCAAATCCGGTCTGGCTTGCCCAGACGATCAACACGCCGCTGGCGTCTGCGCGTTGTGCGCCGACGCGCTTGCGGGCACGCAGCAGCACGACCGCACACAGGCCCACATACAGCGCCAGGCCGAGTGTGGCCAGTTGCCAACGATGCGGCGTGGGTGGGCTCCACCATGCGCCCTCATGCAGGCCGGCCAGCCAGCCGACGATGACCGCAAGCGCCAGCAGAACCAGCCCGTTGCCCAGCCACACGCGTGAGGTGGCGCCGCTCATGACGCGGACAGGTGGCGTTCGAATGCCGGGCTCATGGATTCGAGCAGGATGCCGTCCTTGCGTGCCAGGAATCGCACGGCCAGTTCCGCCTTGCGTGCATGGGCAAGACCGGCATCGACGCCAAGCACGGTCATCGCGGTGGCCCAGGCATCGGCCTGCATCGCATCGGGCGCGAGTACGGTGACCGCCGCAGGGGCATGCGGAACGGGCGCGCCGGTGCGTGGGTCGAAGGTGTGCGTATAGCGTGTGCCGTCGGCATCGAAGCGGTGCCAGCGATCGCCGGAGGTGGCGGCCGCCAGGCCGTCCAGCGCCAGCACGCGTGGTGGTAGTGCGCTGCCGGCGTCTTCGTCGGGGGCGGATTCGACCAGCACGCGCCACACGCTGGTATCGGGCTTGCGTCCGTAGCCGAACAATTCGCCGCCGACCTCGATCAATGCACTGTCGATACCCGACTGCAGCAATGCGCGATGCACACAGTCCACACCGAAGCCCTTGGCGATGCCGGACAGATCCAGTGCCACTGCGCCTGGCTGCAGCACACGCTTGCCATCCAGCTGCAGGCGTTGCCAGCCGCAACGCAGGCTCGCCAATGCGATCGCCTGCGCTTCCGGCACACGCCGGCGCGCGCCGGCGGCGCCGAAGCCCCATAGCTCGATCATCGGACCGACGGTGGGGTCGAAGGCACCCTCGCTGGCCTGTGCGATCTCCAATGCTGCGCTCAGCACTGCGTGGAATTCGTCGGGCAGGTGATGCCAGCTGCCCGCCGGTGCGCGGTTGTAACGGTTGATATCCGAATCGACCTCCCAGGTACTCATCTGCGCGACCACGCGATCCAGCGCGGCCTGGATGCACGCATGCAAGGGGTGCAGATCGCGTCCGCGCGGCGCCACCAGCTTCACGCTCCAGGTGGTGCCCATGCTGCGGCCGCCGAGCGTGGCAATGGCGTGGTCGGCGGAAGACGATGCGGGCATGGACGGGTCTTATGAAGATGGGGCGGCAGGATGCACGCTGCGTGTGCTCCTGCCGCGTGCCGGCAGATTACTGCGGCAGCACTTCCAGCGTGGCGACATAGCCCAGGCGACGTTGCTTGGCCTGCGGCAGCGAGGTGGTTGTGTCTTCGCTGGTGGTTTCCAGCCAATACATGCCGGCTTCCGGCCAGGTCACGCTGAAGCCACCCTTGGCATCGGTCTTGAGCTTGATCTCGTTTTGCGCATTCCGGTAACGGGTGCCGCCGCGCACGATGTCGATCTCCAGCCCGGCGGCCGGTTTGCCGTCCAGCTGCAGGGTGAACTGCGCGGGTTCGCCGGCAACCAGATCGTTGGGATGGGTCACCGGAATCAACTCGATGCCCTTGCCGGCGGGCTTGAAGACCGTGGTGGTCGGCGCACCGCGGGTGACGAAGGCTTCCACCCGATTGAAGGACTGCGAGACCTGTAAATCCTGCGCGTTCTTTGGCACCTCGGTGGCGAAGCGGGTTTCGTCGCCACGCCAGCGCTTGGGCTTGCCGTCTTCCTTCCAGCTGGCGAACAGGCCTGCATTGACGATGGCCAGCTTGTAGGTGCCGGGCTGGGTGAGCTGCAGGTCGAACACGCTGCGGTACTTGCCGGTCGCCGGGTTCTCCGGCGTGAGCGCACTGCCATCGGGGGCGGTGATGCTCAGGTTATCCAGTCGCAGCGGCACGTGGTTGAAGTAGAACAGATCGTTGGACACTGCAGCATCCACGGTGATCCACGGCGCATCGCCAGCGATGACGGTCTGCGACGGCAGCAACCAGGCCTTATGAGCAAGTGCGCTGAGTGGCAGGCTGGCAAGCAGGCTAATCAGGACGAGCGAGCGTTTCATGACGACTCCTTGAAAGACGATGACAACGATGGGACGCACGTGGAATCAGGGCGAGACTGCAGCGCTGTCTGCATGCATGGAAAGCGCCGGGTTTGAAGCAACACGCCTTGCCGCCATGCGGCAGGTGTGACCTGCGGAAACAGTGACGTGCTGGAGAGCACCGCCAACGCCAGCGCAGCGTTCAGGGCTTTGCAACCAGGATGATCGCACCGAGCTCGCTGCTGCCGCTGGCTTTGGCTGTCTGCGCGGAGGTCGCCGGCCAGGTGAAAGGCACCTTGACCAGCTCGCGGCCGCCAACTTCGCGTGCGGCTTCCACCACCAGCGTGTATTGCCCAGCCGGCAGCGACTTCAATGCGCCCTTGGTGTCGGAAAACGACAGCGCATGCGCGCCGGCCGGCCGGGTGGGGCCGGTGACACCGTCGACCGGCACGCTCAGGGTGCGGCCGCTCTTGCGCCACCACTGGCGCAGATCCGGCAGCCATTTGGTGCCGTGGCCTTCGGCGGTGTCCCTGGATTGATACCAGACCGCCAGATTGGCGGCGACCTTCTGATCGGCACCTTCCAGCCAGATCGCGACATACGGGCGGTGGTATTCGGCGACGTTGAGCTTGGGGATTTCGACGTTGATGTCGAGCGTGACCGCATATGCCGGCATGGCGAGCAGGCCGCTTAAGGCGATGGTCAATGTGGCGCGCATGATCGTCTCCGGTAGAAGGATTCAGTGGACCAACAGCAGGGCAAGCAACAGCGGAATCAGCAGGCCCAGGCCGACCAGCGGCCAGGTCATGTGTCGCTGCCGTGCATGCAAGTGAAGAAGAAACAGGCCGGTGATGCAGAACACCAGGCAGGCGATCGCAAAGACATCGATGAACCAGCCCCAGGCCGGCCCGGCGTTGCGACCTTTATGCAGATCGTTGAGATAGGCGACCCAGCCACGCGATGTGCGCTCGTATTCGATTGCACCCGTTGTACGGTCAAGGCTCAGCCACGCATCGCCGCCTGGGCGGGGCAGTGCGACATACACCTCGTCGGCCGACCATTCTCCGTTGCGTGCGCCGATGCTGATGTCGAGCTGGCGCGCCAACCATTGCGCCACACGGGGCGGCAGCGGTGCATTGCCGTCCTGCCGCTTGCCCAGCGTGTGCAGCAGGGCAGGCGGCAGCGTCAGCGTGCGTTGCTCGGTCGATGGGCTGGCTTCGATGCGCGCGGCGTGATTCAAGGTCAGCCCGGTGACCGTAAACAGCAGCATGCCGATCAGGCACAACGCCGAGCTGATCCAGTGCCACTGATGCAGCATGCGCAGCCAGAAACCGCGACGTTGCTGCGCGCTGGCGAGGTGAGCGTGGTCTGAGGTGGACATGCTGCGCTCAGGCCATAACGTCAGAAACGCGAGGCTGCAACTGCCGCTGCCGTGCAGCCACCTCGTGCAGCAGGGCGCGCAGGCGCGGATGGCGCGCGCGGGCCAGCAGCGGGGCGAGCTGTTGCAGAAAACCGGCGTGGCCACCTGCGATGGCGCGGCGCATCCACTGTTCTGCGTCATCCAGCTCGCCGCTGTCGGCGAGCAGGGTGGCGTAGCCGGCCTGACCGCGGAAATCGCCCGCTTCGGCAGAGCGCCGGTACCACACGCATGCGGCCAGGGGATCTGCAGCGCAGGCCAGGCCCTGGTCGAGATAGCGCGCCAGGAAGTTCATCGACTTGGCATGACCGGCTTCGGCCGCGCGGCGGTACAGCGCCAATGCCTGCGTGTGGTCCTGCGCCACGCCGCGCCCGGAGGCGTACATGTGTGCCAGGTTGTACATGCCCCAGACCAGGCCATGTTCGGCGGCGTGGCGATACCACAGCACGGCCAGCACATCGTTGCTGGCCGTGCCGAACCCGAGCTCATGGCAGCGGCCCAGCTGGTTCATCGCCTCCGCACACCCTGCGTTGGCGGCCACTTCGTACCACAGCATCGCTGCAGCCGGATCTGCGGCAATGCCGCGTCCTTCGGCGTACATCTGCGCGAGCAGCACTTGTGCACTTACGTCATGGTTCGCAGCGGCTTTGTGCAAGAGCGCACGTGCCTGTTCCGGCTGCGTGCGCAGCAACGCGCTCAGCTGCGTGATGTCCAGCGCCGGCTCAGACATCGGCCCATTGCCGCAACAGGTTGTGATACACGCCAGTGAGCTGGATCAATGAGGGATGCCCGGGCGTGTCCTGGGTGAGGCGGCGGATCGAGACATCCAGTTCGAACAACAGGCGGCGCTGCGCAGCGTCACGCAGCATGCTTTGTGTCCAGAAAAAGCACGCCACGCGCGCGCCACGCGTGACCGGCATGACCCTGTGCAGACTCGTGCCCGGATAGATCACCAGATGCCCGGCCGGCAGCTTGACCGACTGCGTGCCGTAGGTGTCTTCGATGACCAACTCGCCGCCGTCGTAGCTGTCCGGGTCGCTGAGAAACAAGGTGGCGGAGACATCGGTGCGCACGGGATCTGCGCCGCCGCGACTGCGGTCGTAGCGGATCGCATTGTCGACGTGGTAGCCGAACGACTGCCCGCCGCTGTAGCGATTGAACAGCGGCGGATAGATCCTGCGCGGCAGCACTGCGGAAAAGAACGTGCTGCTGCGCGCCAGTGCCTCCAGCACCAGCGCGCCGGCCTCGCGTGCAACGGCGCTGTCTTCGGGCAACTGTGCGTTGTCCTTGGCCTGTGCCGACTGGTGGCCGGCGGTGATGCGGCCGTCTGCCCAGTCGGCCACGTCTAGCTGCGCGCGCAGCTGGCTGAGCTGCGCGGGGCTGAGCACATCGGGAATGGGCAGCAACATGCGGTGGTCTCCACGTCGCCCGCGCAGCGCGCACGGCGTGCCTGAGGGTTAGAAGCTGAAGGTGGCGTTCAACACTGCCGAGCGGCCGTCCCCCGGCAATGCCCAACCGCTGCCCGCCGTGACGGTTCCTGCGGCATTGACAGTGAGGTTGTTGCGGATGCTGGTGTAGTAGACCTTGTCGAACAGGTTGTTGACGTTCAACTGCAGGCTGAGCCACGTGTTGACGCGCAGGCCGACCATGGCGCGATGCACCCAATAGGCGTCGGTCTTGCGGTAGACCGCGGTCGAGGTGTTGTTCGGGTAGAAGCTGCCCTGATAGTTGACGCCGTAACCGAAGGTCCACTGGTTGAGCTGGTAGGTGGTCCACAGATTGCCGGCGTTGCGCGGGGTCTGCACCAGCTCGCGCCCGGCGATGGGGTCGCCTGTCAGGCTGGCGGTGCGGTTGGACACGCTCTGCAGCACTTCGCTGTCCAGGAAGGTGTAGTTGGCGAAGATGGACCAGCGGTCGGTCAGGTAGCCGGCCGCACCGAGTGCGATGCCGTCAACGCGCGCCTTGCCGTCCAGCACCTGTTCCGGGACCAGCGGATCGCCGCTGTTGACCTTGTAGTTCTCGCGTTCGTTGCGGAACACCGCAGCGGTCAGCGCCAGGCGCTCGTCCAGCGCATCCCACTTGCCGCCCAGTTCGATATTGACCGCGGTTTCCGGTTCGACATTGCAGTTGGCGCCCACGGTGGAGGTGGCAATCGGCGTGCACGAGCCGTTGACCGAGGCTTTGGAAGGCGTCTTCGCATTTGCATAGGACAGGTACAGGCTGGCGTTGTCGACCGGCTTGAACACCAGGCCGGCGCGATACGAAAACAGATCGTCCTTGCTGCCGGCGGGGAAGCCTGCAGCCACGCCGGTGATGCCGCCGGTGGCGTTGACGGTGTAGGTGGTGGTGTCGCCTTCGTTGTGCTCGTAGCGGCCACCCAGGTTGAGCATCCATTGCTCGTTGAATTGCAGCGTGTCGAACAGGTACACCGCCTGGTTGGTCAGGCTGCCCTTGCTGCGGCCGGTGCGAAAATAGTTCTGCGGGCCGGTCCAGATGTTGTACGGGTTGTCGAACGACTGCAGCGGGTAGGTGATGCCGGTGGTGGAGCCGTCGGCATTGCGGAACAGCGAACCGCTATCCAGCTCGAAGTCTTCCTTGCTGAAGGCGACGCCGGCGACGACGCGATGTTCGATTGCACCGGTGTGCAGCGTGGCGGTCAGGTCGGTCTGGCTGTGCGCGATGAAGTTTTCGGTATCGCGCACCAGTCCGCGCGGCCCGCTGTTGGGGCTCCAGGTGGATGGCGGCTGGCCCACGCACGCGCGGCCGGTGTAGGCGTTGGTGTTGTCGGGCAGGCACCAGGTGCCCTCCGGAGCAGTGGCGGTGGTGCGCTGATCCACGCGCTGCAAGCGCGCCAGGCTGCGCAGTTTGACGTTGTCGTCGAAGTCCATTTCCAGCACGCCGGTGAGCATGTCCACGTCGATCTCCTGACGCGCCACATTGCGATAACCGTAGTAGGTTTCGCGGTCCACGCCCGGAAGCTGGCCATCGTTGAACGGGCTGAGCGCGAAGGGCACGCCGTACTGCGGCAGGTTGTTGTCGTGCTGGTGCAGATAGCTCAGCGTGAAACGCGTGTCCGAGCCCAGGCCGAACGCCACCGACGGCGCAAACCCCCAGCGGTGACGGAATTCTTCATCGCGGCCCGGCACGTCCTGGGTGTGGCCCATCGCATTCAAGCGCACGGCAGTGCCGTTTTCGAAATCGTAATTGCTGTCGGCAGTGAGGCGGCCGTAACGGTCGCTGCCGCCGCCGATCATGACATTGGTGAAGTTGCCCTGGCCGGCAGTCTTGGTGACCAGATTGATGTTGCCACCGACCGAGCCGGCGCCGGACATGGCCGAGTTGGCACCGTTGATGAGCTCGACGGATTCGAGGTTGAAGGTGTCGCTGCGGCTATACTGCGCGCTGTCGCGCACGCCGTCGGTGGTGATGTCGCTGCTGGCGGTGAAGCCGCGCAGGTTGATGCTGTCGCCATAGCCGCCGCCGCCTTCGCCCGCGCCGAAGGTGATGCCGGGCAGGGTGCTGAGCACATCGCGCAGCGACAGCAGATTCTGCTGGTCCATGGTCTGCTTGGTGACCACGGTAATGGTCTGCGGCGTGTCGCGCAGCGCTTCTGTGTACTTGGGCGAAGAGGGCTTCTGCGCACGTTCCTGCTGCACCCGGATCGCATCCAGATCCACCGCCCCTGGAGGCGCCGACACATCGTCGGGCTGGGCGAAAGCGGGGGCGGACAGCGTCAGCAACACGGCCGAAGCGAGCGGGGAAATGCTAGGCGTCATGGAAGGTCTCAAAGAGGAGGCGAGGCTCCCACCTGGCGATGGCTCGGCGGATGCGGGATGGAATGCGTGGAGGCTGCGCCGGCTAACCCGAAGCGCTGCGCCGACAGTCGCCCAAGCCAGGCAAGCTGAAGCGCTGCGCGAGGGCGCGCAGGCGGAGCGAACGAGCGGGGCGGGTGTCGAGCAGGACTGGTTGCATGGGGTCGCAGACAGGCCAGTTGTTAAGAAGGTCTTAAGGATGCGATCTTAAATGCAAATCATTCTTCTTTGCAATATTTACCTGTCGATGGCAGACGCTGCCACGCGTGGCGCCCTGGAGCGCTGGCCGCCGCAATGCACTGCGTCAGCGATCGTCGCGGGTCCAGATACCGTCGTGTTCGCGCTTGACCGGGAACTTGGGCACGGCCGTGTAGGCAGGCGCGCACAAGGGGCGGCCGTCGCGGATATCGAAGCGCGCGCTATGCAACTGGCATTCGATGGTGCCGGCAACCGGATCGAAGCTGCCGGGCGACAATTCGTAGTCTTCGTGGCTGCAGCGGTCTTCCAGCGCGTACAAGGCGCCATCGAGGTTGAACACCACGATCGGCGTGTCGGTGACCTCGTCCCAGACGGTTTGCATTTCACCGGGCAGCAGCGCATCGCTGGCACAGACGAAAGTCCAGGTGTCGCTCACGGGGTTGGCCCGCCCAACTGCTTTTCCAGCACTTCAAAACGCAGATCCTGGCGCAGCGGAATGCCGAAGCGCTCGTCGCCGTACGGGAAGGGTTTGACGATGCCGGTGCGGCGATACCCACGGCGTTCGTAGAACGCGATGAGTTCATCGCGCACATCGATGACGGTCATGCGCATGACCGTCAGCTGCCATTGGCTATGTGCGAGGCGCTCGGCTTCGGCCAACAGCGTCTTGCCGAGCCCGCTGCCCTGCAACGAAGGATCCACCGCTAACATCCCGAAGTACCCGGCGCCGTGGTCATCGGCGATATGCGCACAGGCCACCAGCCGCTCATCCTGTTCGACCACCAGCACCAGGCTGCGTTCGCGCAGGAGATCGTCGCGCAGCACGGCCGGATCGATACGCGCACCCTCGAGAATATCGGCCTCGGTGGTCCAGCCCACGCGGCTGCTATCGCCGCGATAGGCCGAGGTCACCAGCAGGACAAGGGCGTCGATGTCAGCGACGGTGGCGGTGCGGAAAGTGGTGGTCTGCATGGAGGCAGTTTAATCGGGAATGGGGAATGGGGAATGGGGAATGGGGAATGGGGAATGGGGAAAAGCATGTGCTGCTCGATGAGCCATGTTCCATGCATCGAGCGTTACCGGCGTTCGGGAGAACCGCTCTTCCGATTCTCCATTCCCGATTCCCGATTCCCGATTCCCATCAGCCCAACAGTCGACGCACCTTCATCAACGCGGCGACAAAGCGCTCGATTTCGTCGTGCGTGTTGTAGAACGCCAGCGACGCGCGGCAGGTGGCGGCGACACCGTAGTACTGCAGCAGCGGATGCGCGCAGTGTTGGCCCGAGCGCACCGCGACGCCTTCCAGGTCGAGCAGGGTGGCCAGGTCGTGCGAGTGCGCACCTTCGATCAGGAACGACACCACCGCGGCCTTGTCGGGCGTGGTGCCGAAGATGCGCAGGCCATCGATGCGTTGCAGCTCTTCAGTGAAATGGGCGAGCAGTTCGGCTTCGCGTGCTTCCACGTGCGCCAGCCCGAGCGACTCCAGGTAATCCACCGCCGCACCCAGGCCGACGAAACCGGCGATATTGGGCGTGCCGGCTTCGAACTTGTGCGGCGCATCGTTGAAGACCGTGTTCTCGAAGCTGACTTCCTTGATCATCTCGCCGCCGCCCAGAAACGGCGGCATCGCCTGCAGATGCTCGCGACGTGCCCACAGTGCGCCGGTGCCGGTAGGGCCGCACATCTTGTGCCCGGTGATGGCGTAGAAATCGCAGCCGATGCTGGCCACGTCGATGCGTCGATGCGGTGCCGCCTGCGAGCCGTCCACCATGGTGACGATGCCGCGCTTGCGCGCTTCGCGGCAGATCTCGCGTACCGGGTTGACCGTGCCGAGCACGTTGGACACGTGGGTGATTGCCAGCAGCTTGACGTCCGGGGTCATCGCCTTGCGCAAGGCATCCAGATCCAGCGCGCCATCGGGCGTGATTTCGGCCACGCGAATGGTGGCGCCGGTGCGCTGGGCCACCAACTGCCACGGCACGATGTTGGCATGGTGTTCCATGCGCGAAATCAGGATCACATCGCCGGCGCCCAGCCGCGGCAATGCCCACGAATACGCCACCAGATTGATTGCAAAGGTGGTGCCGCTGCACAGCACCAGCTCATCGGCGCGGACGTTGAGAAAGCGCGCCAGCTTGCTGCGCGCGCCCTCGAACGCGTCCGTCGCCTCGCTGCCGAGCGCATGCACGGCACGGCTCACGTTGGCATTCTGGCGCCGGTAGAACTCGTCGGTGGCGGCAATCACCTGCAGCGGCTTCTGGCCGGTGTTGGCGTTGTCGAAATAGATCAGCGGCTTGCCATGCACCTGCCGCATCAGCAGCGGGAAATCCAGGCGCACACGGTCCCAATCGGGCGCTGCGCTGGGCGGAATGGCCGGCATGTTCATGCCACGCCTGCCGAATTCAATGCACGGTCCAATTGCAGTGCCAGCACGGCACTCAGGGCGGCTGGCAGCACGCGCAAGGGCTCATGACAGAACGCGGCGCTCAGCAGGCGCTGCGCTTCTTCCTGCGGCAAGCCGCGCGAGCGCAAGTAGAACAAGGCGTTGTCGTCGAGCTGGCCCACCGTGGCACCATGCGCGGCCTGTACCTCGTCGGCATCGATCACCAGCACCGGCTGGGTGTCGATTTCGGCGTTGGACGACAGCAGCAGATTCTTGTTGGACAACCGTGCATCGGTGCCGTCGGCACCTGCGCGGATGCGGATGCCCCCATGGAATACCACGCGGCTGCGGTCCGCGCCCACACCGCGCCACACCAGCTCGCAGGCGGTGTCGCGCGCGATGTGCTCAATGCCCAGGCGCGTGTCCACATGCCGGCGGCCGTTGCCGAGCAGCACGCCATTGGCGGTGAGCTGGGCGTTGTTGCCTTCCAGCCGCACGTTGAGCTCGTGCCGCGACAGCCCGGCACCCAACTCCAGGTCCACACGCTGGTAGCGGGCGTCGCGTGCCAGCACCGCCTCGGTGCGCAGCAGCGACGTCGCATGTGCGCTGCCGGCTTGCACGCGCGCGTGCGACAGTGCTGCACCCTGGGCCAGATGCACATGCATCACGCTGTTGGCCAGATGCGCGGCATCGCCCACGTGCAGATGATGCTCAACCACCTGCAATGCGGCGCCGGCACGCAATTCGATCAGATGGCGGTGATGCCAAGACAGATCCTGCTCGCCGGCCACGCCGACGAACACCAGATGCAGCGGCAGCTCGATCTGCGCGCCGGCTTGCACGCGCACCAGCACGCCTTCGTCGGCAAGCGCAGCATTCAGACGCGCAAAGACTTCATCGCTGCCGTCGAAGCGGCGGCCCAGCAACTGCTGCGCCTCGTCGCTTGCAGCCAACGATGCAGACAGGGTGTCCAACTGCACGCCTTCCGGCAACGTGGACAGATCGCTGAGCGCCTCGGATGGGCGGCCATTGACGAAGACCAGGCGTGGCGACGGAATGTCGTCCAGCGCGGCGGCATCCACCAGCGTGGGCACCAGCGGGGCAGGCTGAAAGCTGCGCCGTTCCAGCTGCCGCAACGAGGTGTATTTCCAGGCCTCGGCACGCGGGCCGGGCAGGCCGGTCTGCAGGGCGGCATCGAGCTCGGCGCGGCGTGCGTCACTGCCGCAGAAACCGCGCGCCAGGGAATCGAGCAGGGCGCTCATCAGGCGGCAACCTCAGGCACGACGCGGTCCTTCAGGAAGTGGTAGCCGTGCTTTTCCAGCTCCAGCGCCAGTTCCGGGCCACCGCTCTGCACGATGCGGCCCTCGGCCAGCACATGCACCACGTCCGGCTTGATGTAGTCGAGCAGGCGCTGATAGTGGGTGATGACCAGGAACGAACGCTCGGGCAAACGCAGCGCGTTGACGCCGTCGGCCACGCTCTTGAGCGCATCGATATCCAGGCCCGAATCGGTCTCGTCCAGGATGGCGAGCTTGGGCTCGAGCACCGCCAGCTGGAAGATCTCGTTGCGCTTCTTTTCGCCGCCGGAGAACCCTTCATTGACACCGCGATGCAGCAGCTCGTCCTTCAGATGCAGCACGGCCAGCTTCTGCCGCACCAGCTTGAGGAACTGCATCGAATCCAGCTCGTCTTCGCCGCGCGCCTTGCGCTGCGCATTGAGCGCGGCGCGCAGGAAATAGGTGTTGTTGACGCCGGGAATTTCCACCGGGTACTGGAAGGCCAGGAACAGGCCGGCGGCGGCGCGTTCTTCCGGTGGAAGGTCGAGAAGATCCTTGCCGTCGAACTGCACGCTGCCTGCGCCGACCTCATAGCCATCGCGACCGGCCAGCACATTGCCCAGCGTGGATTTACCCGCGCCATTGGGACCCATGATGGCGTGCACCTGGCCGGGCTGGATGTCCAGCGACAGGCCTTTGAGGATGTCTTTGCCGGCGATGCTGGCGTGGAGGTTTTGAATGTTGAGCATAGTCTTATCCAGTGATTGAGCCCCTCTCCCGCCGGGAGAGGGGTTGGGGTGAGGGTTGGTGCGAAGCATCGTGCTGTTTGAGTGCACTTGGCTTCGCTCGTACCCTCATCCGGCGCTGCGCGCCATCTTCTCCCGAGGGGAGAAGGAAAGATGTGTCAGCCGACGCTGCCTTCCAACGAGACTTCCAGCAGCTTCTTGGCTTCCACTGCGAACTCCATCGGCAGCTCGCGGAACACCTGCTTGCAGAAGCCGTCGACGATCAACGACACCGCATCTTCCTGGCTGATGCCACGCGCGCGGCAATAGAAGAGTTGGTCGTCGCTGATCTTGGAGGTGGTGGCCTCGTGTTCGACGGTGGCACCCGGGTTCTTCACCTCGATATAGGGAAAGGTGTGGGCGCCGCACTGCTTGCCGATCAACAGCGAATCGCACTGCGTGTAGTTGCGTGCGCCATCGGCATTGCGGTCCACCTTGACCTGGCCGCGATAGGTATTTTGGCCGCGTCCGGCACTGATGCCCTTGCTGACGATCTTGCTTTTGGTGCGCTTGCCGATGTGGATCATCTTGGTGCCGGTGTCGGCCTGCTGACGGTGGTGGGTCAGCGCGACCGAATGGAATTCGCCCACCGAATCGTCGCCGATCAGCACGCACGACGGATACTTCCAGGTGATCGCCGAGCCCGTTTCGACCTGGGTCCAGGTCACCTTGCTGCGCGCGCCACGGCATTCGGCGCGCTTGGTGACGAAGTTGTAGATGCCGCCCCGGCCCTCCTCGTCGCCCGGGTACCAGTTCTGCACGGTGGAATACTTGATTTCTGCATCTTCCAGCGTCACCAGCTCGACGACCGCCGCATGCAGCTGGTTCTCGTCGCGCATGGGCGCCGTGCAGCCTTCCAGATACGAGACGTAGGCCTTGTCTTCGCACACGATCAAGGTGCGCTCGAACTGGCCGGTATGGCCGGCATTGATGCGGAAGTAGGTGCTCAATTCCATCGGGCAACGCACACCCGCAGGGATGAACACGAAACTGCCGTCGGAGAACACGGCCGAGTTGAGCGCGGCGAAGTAGTTATCGCCCACCGGCACCACGCTGCCCAGATACTGCCTGACGATCTCCGGGTGTTCCTTGATGGCCTCCGACATCGAACAGAAGATCACGCCTTTTTCGGCCAGCTCCTTGCGGAAGGTGGTACCGACCGAGACCGAATCGAACACCGCATCGACTGCGACGCCGGCCAGCTTGGCGCGCTCGTGCAGCGGCACGCCAAGCTTGTCGTAGGTGTCCAGCAATTCCTTGGGCACCTCGTCCAGCGAGGCGTACTTCGGGCCCTTGGGTGCGGAGTAATAGCTCAGCGCCTGGAAATCGATCGGCGAGATCTGCAGTTTCGCCCACTCCGGCATCGGCATCTTCAGCCAATGGCGATAGGCCTCAAGACGCCAGTCGGTCATCCATTGCGGCTCGTCTTTCTTGGCCGACAACGCACGGATGACGTCTTCGTCCAGGCCGGGCGGCAATGAGTCCGATTCGATTTCGGTGATGAAGCCGGCGTCGTAACGTCGACCCAGCCGTTCGAGGATCTGCGCATTCTGCGGAGGAGCAAGTTCGGTGGCCATTGGGCTGCCTACAGGTCAGGTGGTCGCGACGCGTGCGGCGATCGAACGCCGACGGCTGTCGCCAGGGAGAGAGAGGGGCTGCAACATCTGCGCGAGCGTGACGCGGCGCAAGGCATCGCCGACCACGTCGTTGATCAGGCGCCAGTTCGACCGCACGCCGCAGCGCTGCGCGATACCGCACTGGCTGTGGTCCTGGCTGCATTCGGTGATCGCCAACGGACCTTCCATCGCTTCGACGATCTCCACCAGGGTGATGTCGCTGGCGGCGCGCGCAAGCCGGTAGCCGCCGTGCACGCCGCGCAAGCCTTCGACCAGGCCTGCCTGCGACAACGGCTTGAGAATCTTGCTGACAGTCGGTGCTTCCAGACCGGCCTGTTCGGCCAATTCGCTTGCGCTGAGCACCTGATCGCAGCGTGCCGCCAGGACGGTCAGCACCACGGTGGCGTAATCGGTGAGTTTGGTGACGCGCAACATGGGGAAGGTGGAATCCGAAAGCGGACCGAAATTGTACTCTTTCCGGCAGGGCAGGGCCAACGGCGCGGTTCAGCCGCCGGCAAGCGTGGCCCGTTGCGGCGCACGCTGCGCTTGTGCTTGGCGCAGTGGCGCGCTGCAGTCACAATGAGCGGCCCCATCACTGGACCCTTACATGTCGCGCAAAGTTGCCGCCCGCAAGTCTCGTATCCACGGCAATGGCATGTTCGCCCTCGCCCCGCTCCGCAAGGGCGAGCGCATCATTCAATACAAGGGGCGGCTGCGCACGCATGCCGAAGTGGATGCCGACGACGCCGGCGACGTGGAAAGCGGGCATACCTTTTTGTTCACGCTCAGCGACGACTACGTGCTGGATGCCAACTACGAAGGCAATGTCGCGCGCTGGATCAACCACAGCTGCGATCCCAATTGCGAGGCGGTGATCGAAGAAGCCGAGGGCGACGACCGCCGCAAGGACAAGATCTTCATCGAGGCCAAGCGCGACATCAAACCCGGCGAAGAGCTCACCTATAACTACGGCATCACCCTTGCCGAGCGTCATACGCCACGCCTGAAGAAAATTTGGGAATGCCGGTGCGGCTCGAAGAATTGCACCGGAACGATGCTGCAACCCAAGCGCTGAGCACGCAGCCATGTGCGCGTACTGACGCCGCGCACACATCGGTTCACGGATGCGCAACGGCGTGATTCCTAGGGTCTGGGCTTCTTTTCAAGGAGCCTCCCATGTCTCATTCGCTCTCTGGCAAAACCGTCGCCGTGCTGGCCACCGATGGCTTCGAGCAATCCGAACTGACCGAACCCAAGCGCCTGCTGGAAAGCTGGGGTGCCAAGGTCGAGGTGATCGCGCCCGGCGACGGCACGCAAATTCGCGGCTGGAATCACACAGAGTGGGGCGATTCGGTAACGGTCGATCGGCGGCTAGATCATGCAGCGGCGGAATCCTACGACGCACTGGTGTTGCCTGGCGGTGTGCTCAATCCCGACACACTGCGCACCGATGAGCAGGCAATCACGTTCATTCGCGCGTTTTCGAACGCACAAAAACCGGTGGCGGCGATCTGTCACGGGCCGTGGTTGCTGCTCGAAAGCGACTTGGTCCGCGACCGCAAGGTCACTTCATGGCCATCGGTCAAGACGGACCTGATCAATGCCGGTGCGCGCTGGCAGGATGCCGAAGTGGTGGTCGACGGCCAACTGATTACCAGCCGCAAGCCGGACGACATTCCTGCATTCGCCGCAGCCGTGGCCAAGGCCTTGGCTGCATAGGTTCTTCACTGGCCAGTGTCAGCTCGAAACACCAAGGCCCGGCGCAGATGCGTCGGGCCTTGATGTGTAGCCTTGCGTGGATTGTCGCCATCCACGCCAATACCACGCGGACCTACTTCCCGGACAGCGCTGCCGCGGGCACCAGTTGCTCGATGTTCTGGTTGAAGTTGACCGCAACCCGCCCGTTCTGGATGCCGACCGATTCCACCTGCACCGCACCCATCACGGATGCAATGGCCGGGTCGATCCGATAGATCGGCTCCTTGCGCGCATAGTCGGCCAGCCAGGTATTGAGCAGCTGCCGCGTGCTGTGGTCGAGCTTTGCGCCTGCATGGGCGGGGCGGAAGTCGTCGATGCTGGGTTGATCCAGATAAAAGCCCTGTTTGGCCACGTCGTAGCGCAGTGCGCTGGTCAAGGTCACATTGCCGACCGGTGCAGGAGCGCCGCCTGCGGTCGCCACGGCAAGATCGAAGGCCATCTTGAGCCGATCGCCTGGCGGCAACGATAGCGCCGGGTTGCTGACCGTCATCGCGATCAGCCCGCCCAGCGTGTCATGTGTCTGCGGGAAGCGACCACCCAGATAGTGCCGCAGGTCGCTGGCCTGCACGCTGATCTGTTTTCCCTGGATCTGCGGCGCAGCCCAGGCGCTGGTGATGGGCATTGCCAAGGCGAGGGCGAGCATGGAACCGGCAAGCGAACGCAGTTTCATCGGGTGACTCCGGCAACAGATGACATCACCTTAGTCGGCGCCGGTGAACCACGGGTTAGCGCAACACCGGTTGCAGCGTGGCCGAATAGATTTCCCAGCCATCGCTGCCGGCCCGGGGTTGCAGCCGGTATGCCCCGACCAGGCGTTGTGTGCCGGTGGTGGTGCGTACCGTCAACTGCACCGGTACTTCGATACGCTGTGGCGGCTGCGCCTGATCCAGTGCAAAGGGCGGATCGTTGTTGATGCGCATCGACTGGATATTGGGGATGGCACGCAAGGCCGCATCGTCCGGTACCGGGGGAGGGCGACCGCCGGTCCATAAGGCATCGGCCTGCGCGCGCGCAGCTCCCGGCAACGCGCCGAGGTAGCGTTGAACGGTGGCGCTTGCTTGGGCGTAGTTGGCCAACGCAATGGCATCGGTGGGATCAGCCGCAGGGGCAGGTGATGCGGTCGCGGTGCCGGTAGCGGCGTTATCGAGCGGACGCGATGCGCTCGCAGCGTGCGTCGCCGAGGCGACGTTTGCCTGCGGATCGCCAGTGCGATGACAGCTGCAACCGGAAAGTGCGGCTGCGACAACGAGCATTCCCATCCAGCGCATGGCGCGTCCCCATCCCCGAGGTGCGCAGTGTAGCGGGTACGTGCGGCGATGCGTCTTCAGGCGCCGGTGGCGGGGTGCACGCGCTGCAGGCGTTCCAGCAGCAGCTGCAGTTTGGGACGCAATGCGTCCAGCGCATCGCTGGGCTGGGCGCGTGGGCGGGCCGCCAGGTCTTCCAGCAACTGCGAGCCTACGGTCAGTGCCGCGCATTCGTCGCTGCTCAGGTCGCGGCGCAGGTGTAGTTCTTCGAGCAGCCGCATCCAATCGGCGCGCGAGCGTTGTTCGAATTCGATGGTGCAGCGGTCGTCACAAGGGCGGCCGTCGTTTTCGATCGGCGTGACCGTGATGCGATAGCGTTTGCGGGACATATGGGTCGCGTCGTTCTGGGCTGTGCTCACCATAGGCGTAGGACGCAACCGTCTCGATAGGGTGGCCCATGACGCAGTGTTCCAACGTGCTCAGTTTGCTGGCCGAGCGGCAGGTTTGCGCAGGAGTGGCAGCGGATCGTACGCACCGTTGCGTCCATAGACACCATAGTGCAGGTGTGGCAGCGTGCCGCGCGCATTGCCGGTGCTGCCGACCTTGCCGAGCAGGGTGCCGGGCTCGACCACATCGCCTACTGCGAGGCCGGCAGCCCAATCGTCAAGATGCGCGTAGTAATGCCGTTCCATCGCTGGACCCAGCAGCCAGACCTGTTTTCCGCCCAGGCCCTGGTCGCGGATGGCGCTGACCACGCCGCGCGTTGCCGCCACCACCGGTGTACCGCGTGGCGCGAAGATATCCACGCCCGCATGCGTACGGTCGCGGCCACGCGGTGCACCAAAGGTGTCGGCAATCTGTCGCGCACGCACGCCTTCCACCGGCACATGCAACTGCGCAGGCGGCGGCATTTGCGACAGCTCCCAGCTGGTACGGAGCTGATGGGCGATCGGCAGCTGCCAGGCCCAGCGCGCGGCCACCGCCAGCACGCACAACAGCGCAATGGAGACAACAATGCTGCGCAGGCGACGTGCCGGGCTACGGGTGGCAACTCGGCGTGGCGACGACGGCGGGGTGTTCGACGGACCGGTCACAGGCACCTGCAGATGGCGAACCAGCATGCAGGGTAGGGCAGTGCCGATGAGCGGTATGTGCTGCACTCTGCGGAGCGAGCCCAAAAAAAAGACGGCCCGCAGGCCGTCTTCGTGATACAGGATGCGTGCTCGATTAGAGCGCCGCGTCCTTCAACTTCTTCAGTGGACGTGACTTGAGCTTGGTGGTCGCAGGCTTGGCGGCGAACATCTGCTCTTCCTTGGTGAACGGGTTGATGCCCTTGCGCTTCGGCTTGGCCGGCACGTGCACGGTGGTCAGCTTGAGCATGCCCGGGATGGTGAAGCTGCCGACGCCCTTCTTGCTCAGCGAGGCGTGTGCGGTGGCTTCCAGCGAAGCCAGCACGGCGCGGACGTCCTTCGGGGCCAACTGGGTGCTTTCGGCAATGTGCGCGACCAGGCCGGTCTTGCTCAGTGCTTCCTTGATCGGCTTGGGCGCAGCGGACTTGGCAGCAGCGGCCTTGGCCGGCTTTGCGGTCTTGGTCGCGGCGACCTTTTTCACTGCCTTCTTGGGGGCAGCCTTCTTAGCGGCGGTTTTTGCCATGAGTGATGTGTTCCGTATTCGTTGGTGGTGTTGGGTCTGCCGACCCAGTCGGCAACGCGAAATGTAGGGCAACTGCTGCGCGCCGCCAATAGGCAAACGATGAAACAGCACGAAAAAAGCATCTTTCGACGGGGATTCGTTCACCAGCGGCAGAAAAAGCGCACAAAACGCATCGGCTTGCCCGTGCCATGCGCGCGTTCGCTGCATGTCTGACGCACAGCAGCAGATCGTTTGCGCGAGCAAACGCCGCAACACGCATCCGTGGGGACGATGGAACGAGCCGATAAGGCCAGCCTTTTGGGGGATGCATGTAACGGGGCCACGCGCCGACAAGATGGCTGCCATCGATTGCAAACGTGGACGCACGTTCCATGTGCGGCAAATGGAGCGGTTATTGGGCGCTATGCAGCCTTCGGCCTTGTATTGCCCTGCATCCACCTTCCGGTGATCAGGCGCTGGCGCGGCGGTTTGCGCAGATGTTCGAATCGTTTTCGGCGTGCCATGCGCGCCACGCGAAGGCGCCGTGCGATACGCGACATGCAGACCCGCCGCGTTTCAATCAGTCATTGGCCGCGGACAAGCTGCGGCCGCGTTCGGTCGCTGCGGCAATGGCCTGGGCGGTAAGGGCTTCAAAGCCGCCGGCCTGGAACGTCTCGATGGCGGCGTGGGTCGTGCCGTTGGGCGAGGTCACGCGGCGACGCAGGACCTCCGGTGGTTCGCCCGATTCGGTGAGCATGCGTGCGGCGCCGAGCAGCGTTTGCAACACCAAGGTACGCGCGGTTGCGGCGGGCAGACCCTGGGCTTGCGCGGCAGCTTCCATCGCTTCTGCCAAGAGAAAAACATAGGCCGGTCCACTGCCGGAGACCGCGGTCACCGCATCCATCTGCGCTTCGTTGTCGATCCAGACGGTGACGCCGGCGCTGTCCAGCAGTTGGGTCGCCTGTTGGCGTTGCGCCGCCGACACGCGCGCGTTGGCGTACAGCCCGGTGACACCGGCGCCGAGCAGGGCGGGTGTGTTGGGCATGGCACGAACCACCGCGATATCGCCGCCCGACCAGCGCTGCAGCTGCGTGGCGGTGATGCCGGCAGCGATGGAAACCAGCAGCGGTTGTTGTGCCTGCGCCAGATCTGCCAGTTGCGCGCACACCATTGGCAAGACCTGCGGCTTGACCGCCAAGACCCAGGTCGTGGCCGCATCGACAGCGGCGCGCGCATCCTCGACCACCTGCACGCCGAAGTCGCGCGCCAAGGCGTCGCGCAGCTCGGCCACCGGCTCGGCCACGCGGATGCTGGCAGCCGGCGTGCCCTGCCGGATCAGCCCGGCAATCAGGCTGCGCGCCATGTTGCCGCCGCCGACGAAAGCGATGGACGTGGCAGCGGAAGACGAGGGCGATGACGAGGCAGGTGTGTTCATTGCGGCACCTTCATAAGACGAATCGATGTGGGAGGCGAGGCGATCAGGCAGAGGCGGCCGGCGCCTGATCGCGCGCACCGAACAACGCCGTGCCCACCCGCACCATGGTGGCGCCGGCCGCGATCGCTTCGGCGAAATCCGAGCTCATGCCCATCGACAAGGTGTCCACCTGCCGATGACGGGCTTGCAGCTGCTCGAACAGCGCCTGCATGCGCATGAACGCGGCCTGGCGTCGTGCCTGATCCGGAAACGGGGCAGGGATGGCCATCAGTCCGCGTAGCTGCAAACGCGGTTGCAGGGCGATCGCTTCGGCCAGGCTGTCGATCGCTTCGGGTGCGCATCCATGCTTGCTGTCCTCGTCGTCGATGTTGACCTGGATCAACACATTCAACGGCGCGCGGTCGGCAGGGCGATGGCGTGCCAGCAGCGGAATCAATTTGGCGCGGTCCACCGTCTGCACCCAATCGAAGCACTGGCTCGCCAGTTCGGCCTTGTTGGATTGCAGGTGGCCGATCAGATGCCATTCCAAACCCAACGCACGCAACTGGGCAATCTTGGCATCGGCTTCCTGCACGTAATTTTCGCCGAAGGCGCGCTGGCCCTGCGCGGCCAGGGCGGCGACGGCGTCGGCCGGCTTGGTCTTGGAGACCGCCAGCAGCCGCACGTCGGCACGCGCGTGTGCGGCCGCCGCGGCGTGGATGGCATCGAGAATCTGCTGCAGCGACGAAGCCGGCACGTGGCATTCCGAAGAAAGGCGGGAGCGCTATAGTGCCGGCCGCAGACGCTTCCATCCAGTTGGGGGCTGCCAGGCGCCTGGATCGGCGCGCCGGCGCTGCATGTATTTAGAGGAGTGTCTGGAAGCAAGGTGGGAGACCGTCCCCAGGTCCGCCCAAGGCCGGGCGCGATACGCACTGACGGCAGCGCGGCCGGCTACGCTCGGGCCAGCGCTGCGCTCGCCAGCGAGTCCTTGAAGCCACCGAGCAGCAGCCATTCGGCCTTGGACGGTTCCGCACCCGGGCGCAAGGCAACGGTTTCAGCCAGGCGCGTTGCGGCCGACCTGAACCGGCGACAGGGCTGCTTCCCGCCGGCAGCCAGAACGCTATACTGCCGGCCGGGGAGTACCTTCCAATCGCAGCCTAGGGGAAAAGCAGCGCATGGATATCGCTGAACTATTGGCGTTTTCTGTCAAGAACAAGGCATCGGACCTGCACCTGTCTGCAGGGCTGCCGCCGATGATCCGTGTCGATGGCGATGTCCGTCGCATCAATATTCCGGCGTTGGACCACAAGCAGGTGCACGCGCTGGTGTACGACATCATGTCGGACAAGCAGCGGCGCGATTACGAGGAATTTCTCGAGGTCGACTTTTCGTTCGAAATTCCGTCGCTGGCGCGTTTCCGCGTCAATGCGTTCAACCAGAACCGCGGCGCCGGTGCGGTGTTCCGTACCATTCCGTCCGAAGTGCTGACGCTGGAAGACCTGGGCTGCCCGCCGATCTTCCGCCAGCTGATCGACCAGCCGCAGGGCCTGATCCTGGTCACCGGCCCGACCGGCTCGGGCAAGTCGACCACGCTGGCAGGCATGATCGACTACATCAACAAGAATGAGTACGGGCACATCCTCACCGTCGAGGACCCGATCGAATTCGTGCACACCTCGCAGAAGTGCCTGATTAACCAGCGCGAAGTGCACCGCGATACCCACGGTTTCAACGAGGCGCTGCGCTCGGCACTGCGCGAAGACCCGGACATCATCCTGGTCGGCGAATTGCGCGACCTGGAAACCATTCGCCTGGCGCTCACCGCCGCGGAAACCGGCCACCTGGTGTTCGGCACCTTGCACACCAGCTCGGCGGCCAAGACCATCGACCGCATCATCGACGTGTTCCCGGCCGGCGAAAAGCCGATGGTGCGCTCGATGCTGTCCGAATCGCTGCGCGCAGTGATCTCGCAGGCACTGCTGAAGAAGGTCGGCGGCGGCCGCACGGCGGCGTGGGAAATCATGGTCGGCACCCCGGCCATCCGCAACCTGATCCGCGAGGACAAGGTGGCGCAGATGTATTCCTCGATCCAGACCGGCCAGCAATACGGCATGCAGACGTTGGACCAGCATCTGCAGGACCTGGTCAAGCGCAGCCTGATCACGCGCAACCAGGCGCGCGAGTACGCCAAGGACAAGCGGATATTCGAGTAGCCGGGATTCGGGATTCGGGATTGGGGATTCGCAACTGCGATTTCCCGTGCCGGATCCGCTCTTGCCAATCCCGAATCTCCACTCCCGAATCCCTGCTCCAGAGGAGCACGCCATGAGCACCATCGACTTCACCTCCTTCCTCAAGCTGATGGCGCATCAGAAGGCCTCGGACCTGTTCATCACCTCGGGCATGCCGCCGGCGATCAAGGTGCACGGCAAGATCAGCCCGATTACCCAGACCCCGCTGACTGCGCAGCAGAGCCGCGACCTGGTGTTGAACGTGATGACGCCGTCGCAGCGCGAGGAATTCGAAAAGACCCACGAGTGCAATTTCGCCATCGGCGTATCCGGGGTCGGGCGTTTCCGTGTGAGCTGCTTCTACCAGCGTAATCAGGTGGGCATGGTGCTGCGCCGGATCGAAACGCGCATCCCCACCGTGGACGAGCTGAGCTTGCCGCCGGTGATCAAGACGCTGTCGATGACCAAGCGCGGCATCATCATCTTCGTCGGCGCCACCGGAACCGGTAAATCGACTTCGCTGGCGGCGATGATCGGCTACCGCAACCAGAATTCCACCGGGCACATCATCACCATCGAAGACCCGATCGAATTCGTGCACAAGCACGAGGGCTGCATCATCACCCAGCGCGAGGTCGGCATCGACACCGACAGCTGGGAAAATGCGCTGAAGAACACCCTGCGCCAGGCGCCGGACGTGATCATGATCGGCGAGGTGCGCACCCGCGAAGGCATGGACCATGCGATCGCCTTCGCCGAAACCGGCCACCTGGTGCTGTGCACGCTGCACGCCAACAACGCCAACCAGGCGATGGACCGCATCATCAACTTCTTCCCAGAGGATCGGCGCAACCAGCTGTTGATGGACCTGTCGCTCAACCTCAAGGGCGTGGTCGCGCAGCAGCTGATTCCGACCCCGGACGGCCGCGGCCGACGCGTGGCGATGGAAATCATGCTGGGCACGCCGCTGGTGCAGGACTACATCCGCGATGGCGAGATCCACAAGCTCAAGGAGATCATGAAGGAGTCCACCAACCTGGGCATGCGCACCTTCGACCAGAGCCTGTTCGAGCTCTACCAGGCCGGCGAAATCAGTTATGAAGATGCGCTGCGCTACGCCGACTCGCAGAACGAAGTACGCCTGCGCATCAAGCTCTCGCAGGGTGGCGATGCCAAGACCTTGTCGCAGGGCCTGGACGGTGTGGAAATTTCCGAAGTGCGCTGAGTGCAGCACGCTTCGGTGCCCGCGTGCACGGGTGCCAGTGTCGACGGATAACAAACGCGGATACCTGCCCGGGCGTGCACGGAACTGACCTGCTGGCGCCGCGGCGACGCCAGCCCGTCTGCGTGCCGCTGCCATTTCGTGCCGGGCGTGGCGACCAGCGTTGCGCCAGGATCGTACCGACGACGCGGCCCGGGCCGCCGCGTGGAGGGGGCGCCTGAGCGCGCCAAGGAAGACGACGGCCTGGCTCGAATCGTCCGCGCATCTGCCGACGATCGAGGAGCCCGGCCATACCGTTGCCGCGCCGCCGCGGCATTCCGGGTGCTGCGGAGGAGGGCGGCGGTCGACGGCCGGCCGAGGCGCCCCTGTCACGCAGCGAGCTGGCGAGGCGTCGTCCCGGTTTCAGATGTAACCGGGTAGGTCGATAGTGTCTAATATCGCACCCCACTGCAGTGCCCAAGCCCGTGAGCCTTCCCGATTCCGATCTGCGACCGGAGCAAGAACCCTTGCCCGACGATGGTGCCGTGGTCACCGCCGGCCCGCTCACTCCTCCGCCGGATTCGGCCGGAACTGCCGCCGACGACCACGCCTTCCATCATTCGGTGGCTGAGGATGCGCAAGGCATGGTGCTGGCGACCCTGGTTGCATCCCTCGGTCTGGCCATCTTTGCCAAGGGCGGACTGATGATCGGCGGCATGGCCGGCGTGGCCTTCCTGTTGCACTACGCGCTGCACTGGAATTTCGGCCTGGTGTTCGTGCTGGTCAATCTGCCGTTCTATTGGCTGAGCGTGCGCCGGATGGGGTGGGAATTCACCCTGAAGACCTTCGCGGCAGTCGGCGCGTGCGGCGTGCTGACCAACCTGCTGCCGCGCTGGGCCGACTACGCGCACATGAGCACGGCATTTTCGGCAATCGCCGGCGGCGCGCTGTCTGGCCTGGGAATCTTGTTCTTCATTCGCCACCGCGGCAGCCTGGGCGGCATCGGCATCCTGGCGGTGTACCTGCAGCGCGAGCGTGGCTGGAGCGCGGGCAAGGTGCAAATGAGCTTCGACGCGATGCTCATGCTGGTCGCCTTCTTCGTGCTGACCCCGGACAAGGTGCTGTATTCGGCCATCGGCGCCTTGATGCTGAGTCTGGTGCTGATGTTCAATCACCGCCCGCACCGCTATATGGGCGTGTGATACGTGCCGAAGATCGCTCGCATGCGTCCGGGAGCGGCTAGCACGATGTCGCGGGCAGACGGTCAGCGGGCGCGGCTGGCGCGGCCAGAACCGCAGCGTGCCAGCGATGCATGCCGCTTTCCGTGTAACGGCCAGGCCCGTCTGGCGACAAGCGCCGTCGTTTGTCAGCAGTTCTAGGTGGTTTCGCGTGCCGGGCAATCGGTAGGCAACTGCAGCCGTTGCATCAACCCGCGCGCATCGAACGGTGCATGCACCTTCATGTCGTTGTCGAAATAACAGTACACATCGCGCATTGCGCGCTTGCGGGCGCGTGCGCCGACCCGGGCTGCATCGTCCGGTTCGGCTCCGCTGGCCCACGCGGCGATGCGTGCTGCCCAGCGATCCAGTGCGGTATCGCTGTAGCCGCTGGCGTACAACTGCGCATCGCCATGCAGACGCACATAGACAAAATCGGCGCTGACGTCCTCCATGTACGGGAATTTGCCTGCGGTGTCGGCGACCACCACCGCGACATTGTGACGCCGCAGCAGGCGCATGCAGGCTGGATCGCAGAAGCTGTCGTGACGAACTTCCAATGCGTGACGGATCGGCCGATTGCGATCGATTGCCAGGGCGCTGCGGCCCTGCATCAGCGCGGTGTCGCGCTTGCGCGCCCGCGCCAACGCGGCCTCGCTGTCGCGCGGCAGGCTGCCTAGAAATGCGTCCAGCAGCTCGGCATCGAACCGGAGTGTCGGCGGTAGCTGCCAGAGGACCGGGCCCAGTTTGGCGCCCAGCCGCAAGATTCCCGAAGCAAAGAAGTTGGCCAGCGCCTGCTCGCAATCGCGCAGGCGCTTCATGTGGGTGACGAAGCGCGGGCCCTTGACCGAAAAGACGAAGTCCTCGGGCGTTTCGTCATGCCAGCGCTGGAAGCTGTCCGGACGCTGCAGCGAATAAAAGGAGCCATTGATTTCCACGCTGGGAAAGCATCCCGCGGCGTATTCGAGCTCACGCCGCTGGGCCAGGCCAGCCGGATAGAACGTGCCGCGCCAGCGTGCGTAACGCCAACCGGAAATGCCGATGCGAATAGCCATGACCCCGAGCATTTCGCGTGCGCCGTGCAAGAGGTGTCTAGCCGCGCTGGACCGTGCGCGTTTTCGCCGGCGTCTGCGCCTGCAGCCAGGGCGGCGCCAGTGCCCGGATCTGCGCAAACACCGGGCACCGGGCATGGTGTGCGCCGGGCAGGTAGCCCAGGCTCATCAGGAACTCGCCGGTGATTTCGCCGCCGGTGAAGCGGAAGGTCTTCTTGAACAGCTTGACCCAGGCCGGTTTGTCGAGCGGGTGGTGGGCGTCCAGCCACTGCGCGAAGCTGCCGTGCGTGGCGCGTAGCGCCTGGATGACCTGTGCATTGTGGATGGCCGCCAGCACCTTGAGGCGATTGCGGATGATGCCGGCATCGCCCATCAACCTGCTGATGTCCTGGTCGCCATATGCCGCAACAGCGTCCACGTCGAAGCCGTCGTAAGCCCGCTGGAAATTGACGCGCTTGCGCAGGATGGTTTGCCAGCTCAGTCCGGCCTGGTTGATCTCCAGCACCAGCCGTTCGAACAACTCGCGTTCGTCGCGCTGCGGAAAGCCATACTCGTGATCGTGGTAGTGGCCATGGACCGGATGGCCTGGGGCGATGCTGCAGTAACCGCTCATGTGGATGCCTGTGGTTGTGGGGCGAGGCTTGCCAGTCGCGCGCCGGTCGCTGCCGTGGCGGGCGAGCGGCAGTAGCGCAGAGGCCGGGAGGCCGTTTGCGCCGCTGCAGCGCTGCAACTCGCACGCATCGCGGTCAAGCTGAACGTGTCGGTCAGGCGCCGCATGCGGTCTGCCGCGAAGGCTGCCGCATCGGCGGCATCGCACGTTTCCGGCGCCGGCAAGGCCCAGTATGGCAGCGGCTCTGCGCGCGGCGAAGCGAACGGCTAGAATGCGGCCATGTCTGTTTTGCCCACGCCTCTGGCCAACCAACTGCTGATTGCGCTTCCGGCGCTGTCCGACCCCACCTTCTCGCGCAGCGTCGCGCTGATCTGTCAGCACGACGAGAACGGCGCCATGGGCGTGCTGGTCAACCGGCCTTCCGAATACACCCTGGGCGAAGTGTTGTCGCAGATGGGCATCGACACCGACGATGAGCCGCTGCGCGAGCAGGTCGTGCTCAGCGGCGGGCCGGTGCACCCTGAGCGCGGTTTTGTGATCCATGACGATGCGCGCGAATGGGATTCCAGCCTGGAAGTGGGGCAGGGCGTGTTCCTGACCACCTCGCGCGACATCCTTGAGGCGATGGCGGCCGGCAACGGCCCGCGCAATGCGCTGGTCGCGCTGGGCTGCGCGGGTTGGGGTGCCGGCCAGCTGGAATTCGAGCTGGGCGAAAACAGCTGGCTCACCGCGCCCTCGGATGCCAACGTGCTATTTGCGACCGCGCTGGAAGATCGCTGGCAGACCGCTGCCGGGCGTATCGGCGTAGACCTGTTCCGGCTCACGGATTATTCCGGGCATGCCTGAGGCGGGCGCGATTCGCCCCGATGGCACGGTGCTGGGCTTCGACGTGGGGTCGCGCCGGATCGGCGTGGCGGTCGGAACCGCGCTCGGTGCCGGCGCGCGCGCGGTGGCTGTCATCAATGTGCATGCCAACGGCCCGGACTGGGTTGCGTTGGACCGCGTGTACAAGCAGTGGCGACCGGACGGCCTGGTGGTCGGCGACCCGCTCACGCTGGACGACAAAGACCAACCCGCCCGAAAACGCGCACACGCGTTCGGCCGCCAGCTGCGCGAGCGCTATGCGCTGCCGGTTGTCCTGATCGACGAGCGCTCCAGTTCGGTTGAGGCTGCGCAGCGTTTCGCGCGCGAGCGCGCCGATGGGCGCAAGCGCCGCCGCGACGCCGAAGCGCTCGATGCGATGGCCGCCGCAGTGATCGTCGAACGCTGGTTGGCCGCGCCCGACCAAGCCACCTCTCTTCCTTGACTCCCGACCTGCGATGACCACCATGCAACTCGATTCGGACGGACGCCTGCGCCACCTGCTCACCCTGGAAGGACTGCCGCGCACCACGCTGCTGCAATTGCTCGACCGCGCCGGCCAGATCCGCGATGCGGCGGTGGGGCGCGTGGGCAAGCGCAGCGTGCTGGCGGGCACGGCGGTGTGCACGCTGTTCTTCGAACCCTCCACGCGCACGCGCAGCTCCTTCCATCTGGCGGCGCAGCGGCTGGGCGCGGACGTGCTCAATTTCGATGCATCCACCTCATCCACCCGCAAGGGCGAAACCGCGCGCGACACCTTGAAGAATCTCGAAGCGATGGGCGTGCGCGGCTTCGTGGTGCGTCACCCCGACGACGGCGCGGTGGAAGCGCTGGCGACCGCCGCGGGCGAGGGCACCGCGTTGATCAATGCCGGCGACGGACGCAGCGCGCATCCTACCCAGGGCCTGCTCGACATGCTCACCCTGCGCCAGGCCAAGGGCACCGATTTTTCCAAGCTCAAGGTCGTTATCGTCGGCGACGTCAAGCACTCGCGTGTGGCGCGCTCGGACCTGCATGCCCTGCGCACGCTGGGCGCTGGCGAGATCCGCGTCTGCGGCCCGGCCAGCCTGCTGCCGGACGACGGCATACTGGAGGGCTGCGTGGTCGGCCAGGATTTCGATGCCATGCTCGAAGGCGCCGACGCGTTGATGATGCTGCGCCTGCAGCGCGAGCGCATGGAAGAAGGCCTGGTGCCCTCGCTGGAGCAGTACCACACCGAATATGGTCTGACCCGTGAGCGTCTGGCGCGTGCTGGCCGCGACGCCGCGGTGCTGCACCCGGGCCCGATCAACCGCGGCGTTGAAATCACCGATGAAGTGGCCGACGGCGCGCAATCCTGCGTGCTGCGTCAGGTTGCCAATGGCGTTGCCGTACGCATGGCCGTGCTGGAAACCCTGCTCGGCTAAGCGCGGCTGCGCCGTCAGATCGTGAGTCGCTCCAGGAGCGGCGCCCCCACCGCGCAACCAACGCGCGGTGGCCTTTGATCCATGAGGCGTCGATTGCGAAGAGGCAGCCGCTTCTCGCCGAACGTGCACCGTGGTCGGTCGCGCGGTGGCGTTCGATGCGCAACATCATGCGTGCAGACAAACAGTCGCTTGCTGCCTGAGGTGCCTGGCGGTCTGCTCTTGCGAATCCCGAATCCCGAATCCCGAATCCCCGCACCACCAGCTAACACCCTCTCACCTATCGTGAGCGCTCCTTTCAGCGCAGGAGATCGCAATGGGTATTTCACGTCACGCCACCGCCCACTGGGAAGGCGACCTCAAGACCGGCAAGGGCCAGCTCAGCACGCCGCAGAGCGGCTTGATGGACAACACCCGTTATGCCTTCAGCAGCCGCTTCGGCGACGAGAAGGGCACCAATCCGGAAGAACTCATCGCCGCCGCGCATGCCGGCTGTTTCACCATGGCGTTGTCTGCGCAGTTGACCGAAGCCGGTTTTCCGCCGGCCTCGCTGGACACGCGCGCCGATGTGGATCTGTCGATGGAAGGCGGCCCGCAGTTGTCGCAGATTCGCCTCAAGCTCAAGGCCGTGGTGCCCGGCATCGACGAGGCCAAGTTCCGCGAGCTGGCCGACGCCGCCAAGAAGAATTGCCCGGTCTCCAAGGCACTGAGCGCGGTGCCCATCAGTCTGGAAACCGAGTTTTCCAGCTAACGCCAATACCGCTGCGACGCGTCGGCGCAAACGCCCGGCGCGCGCAGCTGGCGGCAACCTGAATGGGGCTTTTTACGGCCGGTTTGGTTCAGTGCGGTTTCACTGGCGCAGGACGAGCATCGGCAGCGTGTCCTCCCTATGAAGCTGCCGCAATGAAAACTCTCGTGCTTGGTGCTCTGGTGATGGGTCTGGTCGTGGCGGGCAATGCCACGGCGCAGCGCTATGACAGCGGCTACCGCGATTACGGCCGCAGCGGCTACGAGGATGGCCGTTACGAATATGCGCGCGTCGTGCGCGTGGATCCGATCATCGTTGCCGACTCCTACAACGAGCGCACCAGCGAGCGTTGCTACGATCGTCCCGCCGACGGTTATTACACGAGCAACGACGGGTATTACCGCGACGGCGGCTATGCACAGGCCGGTGTGTCCAATCGCGGCGTGGCCAGTGTGATCGGTGGTATTGCGGGTGCCGTGCTCGGCAGCCAGGTCGGCGGCGGCAATGGTCGTCTGGTCGGTACCGCCGTGGGCACCATGGCGGGCGTCGCGGCGGGCCGTTCGATCTATGAGGCCAATCACCGCACCTACCAGGGCAACGTGAGGGTCTGCGAGCCGGTGTCCTACCGCCGTGAACGCGACCGCGTGGATGGCTACGACGTCACCTACGAATACGCCGGCCGCATGTACCACACGCGTAGCGATTACAACCCGGGCGACCGAATCCGTGTGCGTGTCGACGTGCGCCCCGACTGATCAGTGCCGGATGCATGCGGTGCCGCTGGTGGCTCCGGCATCGGGCTAAACAGAACGCTGCGGGCAACCGCAGCGTTCTTGCGTTTGGCGGAGCGATTGCCGGCAGCAGTGGCACGTCAACCAGGCGTGGGCGCTGATCGATGCGAGGCGCCTTGCTGTTTCACACAAGCGCCGATGCGCGGTGCACCGGCGGTGATCAGAAATTGGCAGCACCTGCAGGCCACCCGCTGCGTTGAATCCAGCGCAGCAGCGCTGCTGCCGCCCTAAGCCCAGTCCAGCGTGCCGCGAATCACCGTCTGCACCTGGCCACCCGACCACACGTCGCCGTCGGCATCGATATGCAGTTCCAACAGGGCATCGAAGCCGATTTCGCGGCCCTGGCTGACGGTGTAGCGACGGTCGGTACCGGGCAATGCGTCACGGCTGTCCAGCCATGCGGCCAGCACCGCATTGGCCGCGCCGGACGCCGCGTCTTCGAAGCGCCGGCCATTGCCGACGAAGGCTCGTACTGCCAGATCGTAGGTGCCCGGTGCGCCGGCGCGTGCATACGCAAACACGCCCATGCTGCCGGTGGATTCTGCCAACCCGGCAATCGCGTCCCAGTCCGGCTGCAGGCCGCGCAGCGCGGCTTCGCTTGCCAGTTCCACCACCCACCAGGTGCGGCCGCCGTCCATCAGCGCAGGCGGCAGCCTCCCCAGCGGCCAGCCCTGCAAGGCATCGCGCAGGCGCGGATCGTTGGCATCCACCTGCTCGGCCACGCGTGCGCGTGGCGTGCGGATCGCGATGCTGCGGTGGCCGCCGCGCTGCTCCACACGCAGCGGCAACCGGCCGGCGATGCCGTCCTGTACCAGGACGCCATCCTGTGGTGCGGCCAGGCCGGCCTCGAGCACGGCATGCGCAGTGCCCACACTGGGATGGCCGGCAAACGGCACCTCCTTCTGCGGCGAAAACATGCGCAGCCGGTAGCTGCTGTGCGTGCTTTCGGCGGGAAAGACGAAGGTGGTCTCCGGCAGTTTGGTCCAGCGTGCGATGGCCTGCATCGCCGCATCGTCCAGACCCTGCGCATCCAGCACCACCGCCAGCGGATTGCCGCTGCCGGGGCGGGCGGAGAACACATCCAGTTGCAGGAAACGGCGAGTGGTCATGGGCGTCGATCCGCAGTAAAGGCGCGGCAGCTTACCAATCGATGCGGCCGTCGATCACCTGCAGCGTCGCTCCGCCAATCCAGACTTCGCCTTCCGCGTCCACCTCCACCTGGACGCGGCCGTCGCGGCCAACCTCGCGGCCCTGACTGGCGACGTAGCGCGACTGCGCTCCGGGCAGGCGGCCCTCGCCATGCAGGCGGGCGGCAATACAGGCATTGGCGCTGCCGGTGACCGGGTCTTCCGCAATGCCATCGCCCGGGCAGAACGCGCGGACGGCCAAGTCGGCATCGCCATCGTGCACGGGCGCGTAGATGGCCAGGCCAACGGCGGCGCTGGCCTGGGTCAGGCGCGCAATGGCGGCAAGCTCCGGGACTGCCTGCCGTATCGCCTGCGCGTCGGCCAATTCCAGCAACCACCAGTTCGGGCCGTTGTTCCAGAGTGCGGCCGGCTGCGCGCTGACGCGCAGGCCAGTGCAGGCGCCACGCAGCGCCTCGGCGTACGTGTCGCCCGTGTCGATGGCGCGTGCGCGCGGGGCGCGCAGCCGCACCAGCAAGGCGCCGTGCCGGTCGAACACGTCCACCGGCAGCACGCCGGCCGCGCATTGCTGGCGCAGCCGGCCGTCGGGCTTGTACGCGGTCACGCCGTGGGTCACCGCCGCCCACGCGGCACCGACGCTGGGGTGGCCGGCAAACGGTAGCTCGGCACGTGGGGTGAAGATGCGGATGTGGTAATCGGCATCGGGCACGCTGACCGGCAGGAAGAAGACCGTCTCGGACAGATTCAGCCACGCGGCGATCTGCTGCATCTGCGCAGACGACAACGTCTCTGCATTGAAGACCACGCCCAGCGGGTTGCCGCTGCCGGCCCGGGCGGCGAAAACATCCAGTTGCAGATAGCGGTGCTTGCTCATGGTGGGGACATCTCGATCGAAGGAGGGCGCGGCGATGGTTGCAGTGCAAACCGATACGGCAGTGGACGTGGCGACCGTAACGCTGTGATCGCACGCGGGGTCATGTCAGCAGCATTGGCAGTAGAATCGGAGGTTCCGCTCGGCATCCCGGGCATCTTCCCCCCATCCTAAACGCATATCTCAATGTCAGCTCCCCACTCTACCGATCGTTGGATCGTCCTCAAGTTCGGCGGCACTTCGGTGTCGCGTCGTCATCGCTGGGACACGATTGGAAAACTGGCGGGCAAACGGGCGCACGAGACCGGCGGTCGCGTGCTGGTGGTGGTGTCTGCATTGTCGGGCGTGACCAACGAGCTCACCGCCATTGCCGACGGCGCCGCCGATAGCGCACAGCGCGTGGCGGCACTGGACCAACGCCATCGTGAGTTTCTGGCCGAGCTCGAACTGGACGCCGATGCGGTGCTGGGCGAGCGACTGGCCGCACTGCATGCGTTGCTGGGCGACGCGCGCGCTGCAATGCGCACGCTGGACTGGCAGGCCGAGGTGCTGGGGCAGGGCGAGTTGCTGTCGTCCACCATCGGTGCGGCGTACCTGCATGCCAGCGGCCTGGACATGGGCTGGCTGGATGCGCGCCAATGGCTGTCGGCGCCGCCCCCGCAGCCGAATCAGAGCGAGTGGTCCAAGCGGCTGTCGGTGTCGTGCCAGTGGCAGTCCGATGCCGATTGGCGCACGCGTTTCGCCGCGCAACCGACACGCTTGCTGATCACGCAAGGCTTCATTTCGCGTCATGCCGATGGCGGCACCGCGATTCTGGGCCGTGGCGGTTCGGATACCTCGGCGGCGTACTTCGGTGCGCTGCTCGGCGCCAGCCGCGTGGAAATCTGGACCGATGTGCCCGGCATGTTCAGCGCCAACCCGAAGGAAGTGCCGGACGCGCGGCTGCTGACCCGGCTGGACTATTACGAAGCGCAGGAAATCGCCACCACCGGCGCCAAGGTGCTGCATCCGCGTTCGATCAAGCCGTGTCGCGACTCCGGCGTGCCGATGGCGATCCTGGACACCGAGCGCCCCGATCTGCCGGGCACCAGCATCGACGGCAATGCCGAACCGGTGTTGGGCGTCAAGGCGATCAGCCGCCGCAACGGCATCGTGCTGGTGTCGATGGAAGGTATCGGCATGTGGCAGCAGGTCGGCTTCCTGGCCGACGTGTTCACGCTGTTCAAGAAGCATGGCCTGTCGGTGGATCTGATCGGTTCGGCCGAGACCAACGTCACCGTGTCGCTGGATCCTTCGGAAAACCTGGTCAACACCGACGTGCTGGCGGCGTTGTCGGCCGATCTGTCGCAGATCTGCAAGGTCAAGATCATCGTTCCTTGCGCGGCCATCACCCTGGTCGGGCGCGGCATGCGTTCGCTGCTGCACAAGCTCTCCGACGTGTGGGCCACGTTCGGGCAGGAGCGCGTGCACATGATTTCGCAGTCGTCCAACGACTTGAACCTGACCTTCGTCATCGACGAAGCCGATGCCGACGGTTTGCTGCCGATCCTGCATGCCGAACTGATCGACAGCGGTGCAATGCCGGTCAGCGAGGGCGAGGTGTTCGGCCCGCGCTGGCGGCAGATCATCGGCTCGGTACGTCCGCGTCCCACGCCGTGGTGGCATGCCGAGCGCGCGCATCTGCTGTCGCTGTCCAAGGCCGGGACGCCGCGTTACGCGTACCACCTGCCCACGGTGCGTGCGCGTGCGCATGCGCTGGCGCAGATTGCCGCGGTGGATCAGCGCTATTACGCGATCAAAGCCAACGCGCATCCGGCCATCTTGATGGCGCTGGAACAGGCCGGCTTCGGGCTGGAGTGCGTCTCGCACGGCGAATTGCGCCGCGTCTTCCAGACGCTGCCGGAGTTGTCGCCGCGGCGCGTGCTGTTCACGCCGAGCTTTGCGCCCAAGGCCGAATACGAGGCGGCCTTCGCGCTGGGCGTGACGGTGACCGTGGACAACGTCGAAGCGCTGCGCAACTGGCCCGAGGTGTTCCGTGGCCGCACGATCTGGCTGCGCATCGACCTGGGGCACGGCGACGGCCATCACGAGAAGGTCAACACCGGCGGCAAGGCGTCCAAGTTCGGCCTGTCGTCCACGCGCGTGGATGAATTCGTCGATGTGGCGCGCACGCTCGAGGTCACCATCACCGGCGTGCATGCGCATCTGGGCAGTGGCGTGGAGACCGGCGAGCACTGGCGGATGATGTACGACGAGTTGGCCGGCTTCGCGCGTCGCATCGGCACGGTAGAGACCATCGACATCGGCGGCGGCCTGCCGATTCCGTACAGCGCCGAAGACGAGCCGTTCGATCTGGAGGTGTGGGCCAAGGGCCTGGCCGAGGTCAAGGCGGTGCATCCTGGCTACCGCCTGGCGATCGAGCCGGGCCGCTATCTGGTGGCCGAAGCCGGCGTCTTGCTGGCCAGCGTCACCCAGGTGATCGAGAAGGACGGTGTGCACCGCGTGGGCCTGGATGCGGGCATGAACACCTTGATTCGCCCGGCGTTGTACGACGCCTGGCACGACATCGAAAACCTCAGCCAACTCGACGCGCCGGCCGGCGGCATGTTCGATATCGTCGGGCCGATCTGCGAATCGTCGGACGTGTTCGGCAAGCGTCGCCGGCTGCCAGCGGCCACTGCACCGGGCGATGTGGTGCTGGTCGCCGATGCCGGTGCCTACGGCTACACGATGGCCAGCACCTACAATCAGCGCGAATTGCCGCGCGAAGAGGTGATCGATGCGTCCACTGGCTGAGTTCGTCGTACTCAGCACGTTGGCCGGTGGCGTGGCGATGGTGTTTTCCACCGCCATCGATATCGCCGGGCAACCGACCCCGTGGACCGACAGCTTGAAGTGGGCAATCCCCGCATTGGTCGCTGCCGGCCTCGGCGCGTGGAGCGCAGCGTTCTGGCAACGTCGGCGTGCCCGGCAGGCACGCGCGCAGCGCGCCGGCGGCATGGCATTGCGCACCGTGGTGTTGAGTGCGCTTGGCTATCTGCCGGCGTTGCTGCTGTATCTGCTGGTCGCGTTGGCCATCACCGGCGACGCAACGGTGATTCGCTCGGATGTGATGCTGCTGTTGTTCGTGATCGGTTGCCTGCCGTTGCTTTGGGCGGCGGTGCCGTTTTCCATGATTGAATATGTCCTGTGCCGACGTTATCTGCGTCGTGTACGTGTTTCTGCAGGTAGTCCATGAGCGCTTTCGACAAACATCAGATGTCCACCTTCCGTTTCGTGCGTTGCGCACTCGACGCGCAGACCGGCGTGGCGACGCTGGTGTATGCCTTCGATCAAGGCCCGGAGCTGGTCGAGACCGTTGCGGTGCCGGGCGCTCCGTTCGTGCTAGAGGGCGCGCGGGCAACTGCCGTGCAACAGGCGCTGCGGCTGCTGCATCTCATTGCAGGGGTCAGTTATTTCAAGGCCGCGGTGCCGCCGAACATCGCCATCGACAGCTACGGCATCGATGCCGAGACGGCCGCGCTGGTGGAAAGCGTGTATCTGCACGGCCTGGGCGAATTTGCCTACCGCAATGGCTTGGATCTGCACGGCAAGATCCACTTCCCGGTGGAGGCGCAGGCTTCTGCCGCCGCGCCGGCGGTGGGGTTGCGCGAGCATGCGCTGGTGGCGATCGGCGGCGGTAAGGATTCGCTGGTCAGCATCGAGGCGCTGCGCCAGGCCGGCCTGGCGCAGACCGTGAGCTGGATCGGCGGTTCGCAACTCATCCGTGCCTGCGCAGAGCGCACCGGGTTGCCGGTACTCAACATCGGCCGCGTGCTGGCACCGGAATTGTTCGAACTCAACCGCCAGGGCGCGTGGAACGGGCATATCCCGGTGACCGCGGTGAACTCGGCCATTCTGGTGCTGGCAGCGCTGCTCACTGGTGTTGATCAGGTGGTGTTCTCCAACGAACGCTCGGCCAGTTACGGCAGCCAGATTCCCGGCACCGGCGAGGTCAATCACCAGTGGTCCAAGGGCTGGGCCTTCGAACAGGCGTTCGGCGAGTACGTGCAGCGGCACGTGGCAGCCGATCTGCGCTATTACTCGTTGCTGCGGCCGCTCTCGGAGTTGGCGGTGGCGCGGCAGTTCGCCAAGACCGATCACTACGACGCGCATTTTTCCAGCTGCAACCGCAACTTCCACATCATGGGCGAGCGCCCGGTGCACCGCTGGTGCGGCGTGTGCCCGAAGTGCCATTTCGTGTTCCTGGCGCTGGCGCCGTTCATGCCCAAGACACGGCTGGTCAACATCTTCGGGCGCAATCTGCTCGACGATGCGACCCAGGCCGGCGGCTACGACGCGTTGCTGGAATTCCAGGACCACAAGCCGTTCGAATGCGTGGGCGAAGGCCGTGAATCGCGCGCGGCGATGGCGGTGCTGGCCAGCCGCGCGGAGTGGAAGGAGGACGCGTTGTTGAAGCGCTTCATCCGCGACATCCAGCCGCAGCTCGACCCAGATGATCTGCAGGTCGAGCCACTCATGGCCATCGATGGCGAGCACCGGATTCCGCCGGCGCTGTGGGAGCGCGTGCGTGCGAATTTCGCAGCTTGAAGGCAAGACCGTTGCGTTGTGGGGCTGGGGGCGTGAAGGACGCGCGGCGTACCGTGCGCTGCGGACGCGCCTGCCGACGCAAGCGCTGACGGTGTTCTGCAACGCCGAAGAGGCGCGCGAGATTGATGCGCTGGAAGATGCGGCCTTGCAGGTGGAAACCGCTGCCAGCGCGCAGGCGCTGGGGCGATTCGAGATCGTCGTGAAGTCGCCCGGCATCAGCCCGTATCGCGCCGAGGCATTGGTCGCCGCCGCGCAGGGCACGTGCTTCATCGGCGGCACCGCGCTGTGGTTTGCCGAACACGCGCAGGCGGACGGCAGCGTGCCCGGTGTCATCTGCGTCACCGGCACCAAGGGCAAGAGCACCACCACGGCGCTGCTGGCGCACCTGCTGCGCGCGGCCGGGCATCGCACCGCGTTGGTCGGCAATATCGGCCAGCCCTTGCTGGAAGTGCTGGCACCGCAGCCGCCGCCGGCGTATTGGGCGATCGAGTTGTCCAGCTACCAGACCGGTGATGTCGGGCGCAGCGGCGCGCGCCCGGAACTGGCACTGGTGTTGAATCTGTTTCCCGAGCATCTGGACTGGCACGGCGATGAGGCACGCTATGTGCGCGACAAGCTGTCGCTGGTGACCGAAGGCCGGCCGCGGATCGCCTTGCTCAACGCTGCCGACCCGCTGCTTGCCGGCCTGCAGTTGCCGGATAGCCAGGTGCGTTGGTTCAATCATTCCGCCGGTTGGCATCTGCGTGGCGACGTGGTCTATCGCGGCGAACAGGCCATTTTCGATACCGCCGATGTGCCGCTGCCGGGCGAGCACAACCGCCGCAACCTGTGCGCGGTGCTGGCGGCGGTAGAGGCCTTGGGCCTGGATGCGGCGGCACTTGCGCCGGCGGCAGCGAGCTTTCGTCCATTGCCCAACCGCCTGCAGTTGCTCGGCAGCGTGGACGGCATCAGCTACGTCAACGATTCCATCAGCACCACGCCGCATGCATCGCTGGCTGCCCTGGCGTGCTTTGCGCAGCGACGCGTGGCACTACTGGTCGGTGGCCATGATCGCGGGCTGGATTGGCACGATTTCGCCCAGCAGATGGCGCGGCAGGCGCCGCTGGAAATCGTGACCATGGGCGCCAACGGCCCACGCATCCATGCATTGCTGGCGCCGCTGGCCGAGGCGGGGCACTTCGGCCTGCATGCGGCCAACGATCTCGAACACGCCATGGGACTGGCGCGCGCTGCGCTGGGCCAGCAGGGCGGTGTGGTGCTGCTCTCGCCCGGGGCGCCCAGCTTCGGCGCCTACAGCGACTATGTTGCGCGCGGCCGCCACTTCGCGCAGCTGGCAGGGTTCGACCCGGCGGCAATCAGCGCGATTGACGGACTGGGTGTGCACTGAAGGCGGCTAACGCACCGGCTGCACTCATCGGCTGGTGGGCATGGCCGATGCTCGGCAATGGTATGTGCCGCTCGCACACCGCTGTGCCTGCGCGCTGTTCTCCGCCACCAGATGGATGTTCGTTGCCTGTTGGTCGCCGCGCCAACGCCAGCGCCGCCGCGGTGGCGCGATCGCCTCGAAAGCACGCATGCGCAGCGCATGCGAACGCGCAGGTGCGATCGGACTGACTGCCTGCCGCCACCGTGGCCGGCAGCGGCGACGATGACCTCTCCTGCACGGCAGCAGCGCCTACACTCGCCGCACCATCCTGGGAGCAAGCACATTTACAAGCAACGGACATGGCGTGGCATTGGGTTGATCGGTGTTCTGGCTTCGCTGGCCTTCCCCGCAGCAGCGGCGATGCAGGCCAAGCCGCTGGAATGGAAGATCGGCAAGGACACCTATAGCGGCGTGCTGGTGTACGACGATGCCGGCGATGCCAAGCGCCCGGGGCTGGTCATGGTGCCCAACTGGCGCGGTGTCAACGACTCGGCGGTGACCAAGGCCAAGCAGCTGGCCGGCGACGATTACGTGGTGCTGGTGGCCGACGTGTATGGCAAGGGCAAGCGCCCGGCCAACGACAGCGAGGCTGGGCAGTTCGCCGGCGCCCTGAAGAAGGATCCGCCGGAGTTGCGCGCACGCGCACTGAAAGCGGTAGAGGTGCTCAAGGCGCAGGCCGGCAAGGCGCCGCTGGACGCAGCGCGCATCGGTGCGGTGGGTTTCTGCTTCGGCGGCACCACGGTGCTGGAGCTGGTGCGCTCAGGCGCGCAGCTGGCCGGCGTGGTGAGCCTGCATGGTGGCATCGCGACTCCCAGCCCGGCCGCCGCCGGCTCGGCCAAGACGCCGCTGCTGGTGCTCAACGGTGCCGACGACAAGAGCGTGAGCAAGGCGGATATCGCCGCGTTCGAAACCGAAATGAATGCGGCCGGCGCAGATTGGCAATTCGTCAATTTCAGCGGCGCGGTGCATTGCTTTGCCGAGGCCGACGCCAACAGCCCGCCGGGCTGCCTGTACAACCCGCGTGCGGCCAAGCGGGCGTATCGCATGCTCGGCGATTTCTTCGACGAGCGCTTTGGGCAGTAGCCGGGATTGGTGATTTGGGATTGGGGATTCGCAAGAGCGAAGTCCCGTCCTTCAGCGAATCAAACCCCCGGGTTTTTGCTCGGGAGTTTCGCTGATCAATCATTCGGCTAACCGATGTCGGGACGCGCAAAACCGCGATCAAGCCGCCTTTGCGAATCCCTAATCTCCAATCT
>NZ_JAJIUJ010000049.1 GCF_020880415.1 Xanthomonas euvesicatoria pv. euvesicatoria
CTGCTCCAAGACTTCGCACCGAAGTGTTCGATTACATCGAGATGTAATACAAGCCGATCGAGGGTCGGCAGGGATCCGTAAAAAAAGCAAAAAAGTGATCTAAATTGCTGTCAGAAAAGGATTTTTCAAGAATCCCTGCCAAGCCTCTTATAGAGGCTCGAGAATCCCGCGCGTCAATGCTTCGTCGTCACAGCTATGACTTCGGTGAGCCAGCGCGAATCGGAGAGATTCTCGCCAAACTTGCTCCCACAGTCACTGTAGGAGATCAACATGGGTCTATGCGTTTCAAAGCCGAGCGTGGCAGGCTCACCTGAGCATTATGCAGCCCACGTCGCAGAGCAGGCCACGCCCTCGGAAGAGGGCAGTGGGACCCCGGCTCAGGCCACGTCTTCTTACTCGGCCACTGACCCAGCGTTGCAGGGGCTCGCAAGACGCGGCAAGAAAGTTGACCTTTCTCGTAGCGGCCTGCCTGAGCGAGTCGCACTGAAAACCAAGCTGTTAGCCAACTCCCTGTCGGATGCAAAAGATGCAGGAGTCCGCTCAAGTATAGTGAAGTACGGAGAGCGGACCTTGAAAATGTTGGCGGCGAACAAGCAGCCGGATGAGGCGCTTCTGAAGCTCGACATCAAAAATCTGCCGGCCTTAGCCTCGGTGTACAACCGTCGTTACCCTGGATTGAACATCCAGCACTTTGACTCGCCTATTGACTTCTTGCAGTCTTTGTCCGAGCAAACCACCTCAGTAGTTTCCCAGCGTGCCGTTCTTCGACTAGAACGTGATGGTGAACATCACGTGGCAGCGGATGTTCGACGGAGACCTAATGGCGAAGCAAGCGTAATCGTACTGGAGCCGGCGAGACTGCTCACTTTCGTGACCGGCCATACCCAACTGCGGCGTCAGGCCCTGTCCCAGCTCGGTGAAAATGCCAAATTTGCGTTCATTCAGGTGGGGGCACAGAAGTCTGCAGCGGACTGCCTGATGTTCGATCTGCATTTCGCTTTGCACGCTCACCAGCACTCATCCCTGTTCGATCAGTGGCATGACAACATGGTCAACCACGGGACGATTGATCCATACGGGCAAGGCGCGGCTTCGCCCGACGCGCTCTTGGAAGACGCTGGAGTCGAACTCATGCTCGGAGAACAGATGCTGCCCGCCATCTTCTATAAGCACACGCACAGCAGCGGCGTGGTAGAAGAAGTGGACCGATCCCAACCAGGAAGTGCCTACACGGATGTCAGCACAAGCGGACGCCAGCAGCAACATGAATCGCTGGAGCAACGAGTTCAGGCCTTCCGCGTAGATCGAGGTTACAGCGCGTCGATCGAGACGTCGCGCGCCACAAAGATTCGATCAGCACTGGAGACAGCTATCTCTGATCGCCAGTCATAGGCAAATGGTGAACTTGATGTCCGGGCTGCGCGCGGCGATGGTCGCGTAGGTCGGCTCTCTTTGCCGCGACGACGGGGGGGGGGGCGCAGATATATTGCTGCGACTTCACTCCATGGATAGCGCATGCGGTGATCGCCCATAGGCTCCGTGAGAATCCCTCGCTAGCAGTACGCGGCCGCGCAGTCCTCCCGCAGGCGGCGCTGGGCGCTCTGTAACCGCTGCCTCTGACCAGCAGCAGGCCAGCCGGTGCTGTGCGAGTTGCATCCTCCTTGCCTGCCTGCGCTGACTTTGCAAGTCACAACCGTCCAGCCTAAATGACGCCGCCGTCCAGTTTGACTGATAGCTTCGTCCAGTTTATTTAGTGTTAGCGTCCACTTGCTTGGCTGTATGTAATTTTTGCGGGAACGTGCAGTTCCACTTCGGTACCGGTGGCAACGCCATTTCGAAATGCGAGCGTGGCACCGATGCGTGCAGCGCGCTCGCGCATGCCGGCCAATCCCCAGTGACCGGGCCGCACGCCCGCGGCAAGCACTTCGGTCGCGATGCCGCGGCCATCATCACTGATACACAGGCGCAACGCCTTGGCGCCGTAATGCAGTTCGAGCGTTACGGTGCCCGCCTGTGCATGGTTGAACGCATTGATGAGGGCCTCGCGTCCGATGCCGAACATCTCGTCATGTACCAGTGGATCGAGCGGTCTCTGCGTACCTTCGACGCGCATCTGGAAGTTCGGTGCAGCGTCGTGCATCAGGTCAGCGCCCACGCTGGCCAACGCCTGCGGAAAGTCGCTGACCGGCGCGGCAGCGGCGCGCAATCCTTGCACGCGATCACGCCCTTCGCTCAGCACATCATCGGCACGCTCGAGCGCGCCCTCCATCGCAATGCGTGCCGGCTCCTTCACGGGGAGTTTTTCGATCGCCGCCTGGAAGCGCAGGATCAGGCTTTGGATACCCTGCAACAAGGTGTCGTGCAGTTCGCGCGCGATCCGTTCGCGTTCGAGATGGCGCTCGGCCAGCCGCGCCTGCAAGCGTGCCTCCATAACCCGCAGTCGGCGCAGGTAAATGAGCCAAAGCAGCCCGGCTCCAACGAGCACGCATAACGTCAAGAACCAGCTCGTCAGATAGAAGGGCGGTGGAATCTGGATCTCCATCGCTGCACCCTGCGTGTTCCAGACCCCGTCCTCGTTGGCGGCAAGAACGCGAAATCGATAGTGGCCAGGACGCAGATTGGTATAGATCGCCTCGCGCCGCGTGCCGGCGTCTTGCCAACCCTGATCGACGCCTTCGAGCCGATAGCGAAACCGCACCCGTTCTGGAATCGAAAGGCTCAGCGCGGCGTAGGCGATGCGTAGTTGTTGTGCACCGACGGGCAATTGCAGCAACGCTCCGGGCAAAAACGGACGACCATCCACCTCCACAGCATGCAGATACACCGGCGGTGGCAACGGATTGTGGTGCAAGCGGTTGGGATCGATCCAGGCCAAACCGTTGTCGGTGGCGAACCACACCCGCCCATCGCTGGCTTCGGCTACGGTGAAGTTGGTCGGCGCCATCTGCGGGGCGCCAGGCAAGCCATCGAGATAGTCGAACCTTCGGTAACGCACCGGATGTGTCGGATTAGCGAGCACCTGCGAGACTTCTGCAGCCGGTATGCGAATCGCCCCTTGCACATCGCTGAGCCACAGGTCACCGGAGGCAGTTTCGACCAGGCCAGAAATGCTGCCCAACGTGTCATTTTTTGCGGCAACAATCTTGGAAAAGCGCCCTTGGTGGTACAGCGCCAGTCCGAGTTCGCCGGCAACCCAAAGATGAGGTCCGCGGCCACCGATCGCCATCACCCGGCCCACCTGAGGCCCCTGTTCGCTCGTATAGGTATGGGTTTTGCCACCTTCGATGCGGTGCAGGCGATCGGGCAGCGTACTCAGCCAGACGCGCCCCTGGGTATCTTCGAATACCGCACTTGTGGCGCCTGCAGGATATCCGCCCGGGGTGGTGTCTTCCCATTTGCCGTCGCGGAAGTGCTTGAACCCATGGCCTCCGATGTCGGCCCACAGTCCTCCATTGCCATCGCCGTGAAGCGTGTGCAAGAACCAATCGCCTCCACGCACACCAGCGGGCCAGGGCATCAGCACGAAACGGTCTTGATAGTAGCGCCAGAGACCAACATATCCTGGCCACCAAATGGCACCGACGGGATCACGATAGGCACTGTCGATATTGACGACCTGCGCATGCGGAATCACTGCGTTGCCGCGGATTTGCAGCAGAGGTCTGGCCGAGAAGCTGGCAGCCCAGATATCACCGCCCTCTCCCGCCATCAGGGTGAACCCGGCGTGTCCGCCAGGTATGCTCACCGGTACAACATCGCCATGGCGGAAACGATCGACTCCCTTATCGCTGCCAAACCAAAGATTGCCTTCGCGATCCTCCAGGGCGGCAATCAGCAAATCCGAACTGAGTCCGTTTGCTTGCGTAAACACCTCGACCCTGGAAGCCGGTTTGGGTTGTTCGGGGTGGCTGATCCTGCGCAGGCCGTCACCCACGGTGGCGATCCACAGCCCGCCATCTCGGTCGAACGTGATGGCCTGCGACCCCACCCAGATTTCTTCGTCCTTGCCGACACGGCCGCTGCTTGCCAACGCGAGCGGCCGCACCGCGCGCGCTGTCTCGGCGATCCAGTGGCGTCCCGCTGCGTCCTGAGCGATTTGAGCGGCATCATTCAATCGCTGGCCCGTATCGCGGAAGACCTGCTCGCCGCGCGGCAGGAACAGCAGCTTCTCGATTCCGGCGGCCCACAGCGTGCCCGTCCGATCGACGCCCAGCACCCGCGCGCGCTCGCCTTCCGGAAAGCCCTGCACCACGCCGACCGTCTTCCAGCGTTTGCCCTCGCGGACAGCCAAACCACGCGCGGTGCCGGCCCAGATAGCCCCGTCATGATCTTGTGCGAATCCGAACACGATATCGGGTGGGAGCTCATCTTTGCCCGAATACACCTGCAAGGTCTTGTCTCTGAGACAGGCCACTGCGCCATTGCGAAAGCCGATCCAGAGATCGCCCTCTCGGGTCGCCAGCAGCGCGGTGACATTGGGCGACGGCAGCTGCGAGCCGCCAATGCTGTCGTAGCGTTCGAAGGTCACGCCATCGAAGCGGAACAAGCCGGTTGCTCCACCGATCCACAGGTAGCCATCACTGGTCTGGGCAAGCGCACGTACCTGACTCGGCGCGCCATCGCGCGCAGTCCAGGCGGTATGATGCAGCTGCGCGAGGTTGCGCTCGCGGTCGAGCGCATGCGCATTTAGCGCAAACAGCAATCCTGCGCCCGCGATGCAGCAGTGCAGGATGAAGCGCATCCATAAGGGTGTCAGACGACGCAACGCCGCCATCTCCTATCTCAGGGTGGATAGACCAGGCCCACTCCGAATCGGAGAGCGTTCTGCAGCCCTGGCCTCTCGCGTCGATCGCGGTGATGGCCAAAGCGCTTCTGTGCGTCACGGGCTGCGTGACTGTATCTCATGCCGCCGGATTACGTGATATCACCAAAAGCCCTTGACTTGATAGCAAGCTCAAGCGCATTGCAAGATTGCAAGAGTTACCCGTGTAAAGCCAGTGAGTCGGGCATGGTCGACCATCTCCAGCTCAATCGTTTATCACCTGGCATGTGCGTGGTTCACCGCCTCAACGTTGGCGAAGCAGTGTCAGATGCGTTGTAATTCAAAGCAAAGCATGCCGACGTGACCGGACTCTCCGTAGGTAGGCATGTCCACCTCGCCCTGGTCGACATGGGGGCGCATTGAATGGCCCTGATCAGCCTGGCGTTCGATGCGCGACACGGCGCCGCTGGTGATGGACAAGCACGGTAAACAGTCCAAGCAGTCCGCCAAGGCAGGTCGCCAGCAGAGGCAGATGCGTCGGCATATAGGCCCCCCGATCGCGGTAGCTTTCTGGATAAAACGAGGGTTCCAGCAACCACCAGGCGACGCCGCCGCCGAGCAGCAGCGCGCAGAGCGCGGTCTGCAGCTTGACTGCAGGCGCAGCGACATAGGCAAGAATGACAACCGCCAGCGCGGCGCTGAAGCCTGCGCCAGGAAGATGCCAGACGCCAACCACTGCGGTCGACAGACTGCCGAGGACGCCGGCAATGAGAAAGCCGCCCAAGAGGATCGGCAGTAGCAATAACCAACGCAGCGCCATGATCTTTCCTTATGCCTTTGACCGTTAGGCGCCGCCCTCACGCCTAGGTGGAGTCGTCTTGCAGAGCAAGGCCCCTTCGCCTTGCCTCCATCTTGTTCTGGTGACCGATGGGTTGCAGGCGACGCAAGATCGCCCCGATTCACACCTCGAGAATGCCGCGTTTGAGGGCGAGTAACACCGCGTGCGTACGGTCCTTGGCACCAAGCTTGGACAGGATGCGCTTCATATGCGCTTTCACCGTGCCCTCGGTGACGCTGAGGCTTTCGGCGATTTCCCGATTCGCGTTGCCACGCGCCAGCTCTCGCAAGACTTCCATCTCGCGTGGTGACAGGTCGTCCTCGCCGGCATGCTGTGCCAGTTCCATAGCGATTTCCGCAGGCACCACACGCCGCCCTGCGTGGACTGCGCGGATCGTATCGCGCAATTCCTTGCGCATCATTCCCTTGAGCATGAAGCCCCTGGCTCCACTCTTGAGCGCGCTCATCGCCTGCGCGTCGCCGCGGTAGGTGGTCAGAATCACGATGCGCGCTTCCGGCCATTCGCTGAGGATGCCGCGCAGCGCTTCCAGCCCGCCCATGCCAGGCATCTGCAGATCCATCAGCGTGACGTCCGGCCCATGCACGCGAAACTGTTCGATCGCCTCGCGGCCGTTTGTGGCCTCGGCGATCAAGGCGATGTCCGGCTGCTCGCTCAACGCGGCCTTGATGCCGTCGAGCAGCAGCGGATGGTCGTCAACGGCCATGACGGTAATCAACGCTGGCGAGGTGTCTCTAGCCCGATTCACGTCGGGTCCTCCTGATGCATGCCAAGGAGCTTGCGCCAGTTCCAGCGCCGTCTTCGGGCGTCTTTATACGCCCAGCTGCCAGGCAGCTGCAATTGCACGGTGCTCCCAACACCCGGTTTGCTCGAAATGCTGAGATTGCCGCGCACCCTGGCGGCACGCTCGCGCAAGCCTTTCAGGCCCCAGTGCCCATCCTTGACTCCCGATAGATCGAAGCCAGATCCATCGTCGCTGACGCGTATCTCAAGTTGCCGGCGCCCGAAAACGGTGACGACCTGCACGCGGGTGGCACGCGCATGGCGGAAGGCATTGGCCATCGCTTCGCTGCCGATATGGAAGGCTTCATCCAGAACCAGCGGATCCAGTGCGCGTCGGCTGCCCTCCACCGAGGCCTGGAAGGCCACGCCATAATCGCGCGCCAGTTCGCTTCCGGACATCGCCAATGCATCCGGCAGGTCCATGCAGACCGAAGTGCGCAATTCAGCCACCTTGTCGCGACCATCGGCCAGAATTCTGTCCGCGCGATCCAACGCATCTTCCATCAGTTCGCGTGCGCGCTCTCCGTCCGGTATCCGTTCGGCAGCCGATTGAAATCTCAGCATCAGCCCTTGCACGCCCTGCAGAAACGTATCGTGCAAATCGCGTGCGATGCGCTCGCGTTCCAACAATCGCGCCTCACTTCGCCATTGTAGCTTTGCCTTGACCTGGCGCATGCGCAGGAAAAACAGCACCCATAGGGCGCAGGCGATCGCTGCAATGCACAGGGCCAGGAAGGTGCGTGACTGCACGAAGGTGGGCGGAACGACAAAGTCCACGCTTGCGCCAGCGTTGTTCCAAACCCCCGACTCGTTTGCTGCAACAACCTCGAAACGATAGTTCCCGGGGCGCAGACCGGTGAAAAAGGCCTCGCGCCTGGTGCCTACGTCTTCCCAGCCCATGGCCGATCCTTTTAGGCGATAGCGGAACTGCACGCGTTCGGGCATGGTGAAACTGGGTGCGGTATAGGCGAGCTGAATCACCCGCGGCTTGGTAGGCAGCGCTATCACTGAGCGACTCTGTCCTTCGATACTGGTGCGCTGGCCATCCACCGTGATGGATTTTAGGTAGACGTTGGGCGTCACCATATTGCGTGGCAGTGGCCCCGGCGCAAGCGTAACCACGCCGCTGGAGGTCGTGAACCACAACCGTCCATCAGTACTTTCGATGGCAGTTGGCCATGTGCTCAGGAGCTGTACGGCACCTGGAAAGCCATCGTTGTGGTCGAACAGCCTGGACCTTGCCAGATGTGCCGGGTTTGCCACGATATTGCGAACTTCATTTGCATCGATGAAGACCGCGCCATCGCTGGTGTTCAACCACAGTTCCCCCCCTGCCCGCTGGATGAGCCCGGCGATGCTGCCGAACCGAAGTCCTTCGCTGTTGAGTACCGAGTGAAACCGCTTGCCATCGAAACGAGCGAGGCCTTTTTCGCCGCCGATCCAGACATCGCGACCCGACACGGCCATGACCTGCACCGGGCCTGTCGCCAACCCATCCGCAGCGCTGTATACCCTAACTTGGTCGCCATCGACGACCGCCAGGCGATTGTGCACATAGCCAAGCCAGAGCCGCCCAGCTGCATCCACGGTCATCGATGTCGCCGGCTCGCGCGGCAACGCGGCCAACCCGCCCCACAGCATCCAGCGATTGTCGACGACCCGGTACACGCCTCCCCGGATCACCGACACCCAGAGCGTGCCATCCTTCTGGCTGGCAATCGCCTGGATGCCGCTGGCTTTGTGTGTGTGCTGGGGACGCCATTCGACAAGTCCCTTGCTGCTGCTGCGATAAATGGAACTGTGGCGTCCACCCAGCCATAAGGTGCCGTTGTGATCCCGGTGCAGGGCTGAAAAGTTCTCATGGGACGACGGCAGCGATTCTTGCCTTAATCCGTCCCGTAATCGGTGCAGTCCATGGTCCGAATCACTGACCCAGATCGAGCCATCTCCCGCTGCAGTCAATGCCGCGCCGCGTGAAGCGCGCTCAAGCCCAACTCGCAAGAAGGCAGAGCTACGAAATCGCGACAACCCACCATCAGAGATCACCCAGGCGTTGCCTTCGCGGTCCTGCATGAGCGCGATCGGCGTCTCGCCCAACAGACGGATGGGGGCAGTGACGTCTTTGCTCGCCGGGGTGCTCTGTGTTGCCGTGCGGTCTTGTCGGAGCAGTGGAACCCGCTTGAGGCCATTGGAGGACGCATGCCAAAGCATGCGATCGCGGTCGATCATCAATACCAGCAGCTCAGCGGCAGACTCGGGAAAGTTCTGCCAGGTCATTGCCAATGCGTTTCCGACCTGCGGGGCTTTCAGCTCACTGAGCCCTAATCGATGCTGCGCCAACCAGACCTGCCCATCCGGCGATTTCAGCAAGTAACTCCATTTGGTATCGTTCGCCTGCCTCAGGCCAAGTTCGAAGTGACGCTCTCCACGCCGGCGAAAGTACAGCGAATCGTCCGTATAAGCCCACAGCGTGCCCGCGCCGTCGAGTTCCAGCTGGTTGACTTGCACCGGCGGAAACTGCCAGGCCGTTTCCGCCTGCGTCCACCGCCCGCCTTCTAACCGGAACAAGCCGCGTGAGGTCCCGATCCACATGCGGCCGCCATCCTCGGCAAAGCTCATCGCCGTGTTAGGTGGCAAGCCATCCTGAGTGGAATAGTGCTGCGATGTTCCATCCTCACCGATGAAGCTGGCGCCGCCGAACAGATAGCCGACCCACAAACCCCCCGCTGGCCTTGCCCACAGTGCATAGATTTGAGATGTCGGCAAAGGAACGCCGGCAACCTGCTGGACGCGTTCGAACTCGACCCCATCGAATCGGAACAAGCCTCCACTGGCGACAACCCAGATATAGCCATCGCGCGTCTGGGTCATGGCGATCATGCCGCTCGGCGCGCCGGTCTGGACCGTCCAGTGCATCTGGTGCAACTGGAAAAGCGGGACCTCCGCCAGCTGTGCGAATGCCGGCAGACATGCGCACAGCGTCAGTGCCCACCCCAGCACAAGCCGAAATGCCAACGCGAATGCCAACGCTGGGGCACGAGACACGCTCACGCCGCGCGTGCGCCAAGCCGGCGTGGACGAGGTGGGACCCGTGCGTTGTGACGGTCGGGAGGCGCGGGAGGGTGGCAAGCATCGCCTGATAGGCCCAGCAGATCGGCAATGCGCACCAGCTCGGCAAACGAGCGCGCACCCATTTTGTCCATGACACGCTTGCGATGGATCTGTAGTGTCGCCTCGCTGATGCCCATGGCTGCGGCAGCCTGCTTATTGAGCAGGCCATCGGTGACCAGCTGTAATGCTTGCCGCTCGCGCGGCGTCAATGCTGCGTAGCGCGCCATTGCGTCCGCGAACCTGGTCGCCGTCGCCACGATCCACTCGTCGAGCTGCGCATCGATGCCATCGAGATCGTCCGATCGCAACAACACACAGGGCGCGTGTGCGCCATCCCCCATCACCAGCATGGCCGGCTTGACTGCCGCATCGCGCCGGGCGGCCACCTCACCGCACGATAGCGGAAGTCCTGGTGCTTGCCAGCGGCTGGCATCGACCAGGACGAACATGATCGGAGGAGGCTGTTGCATGCGGATGGGTCCCGTTGGAACGCCTACTACCGTAACTGCGCGTCCCCACCCCCACAATGCTCTCAAGTCCAGCAGCTGCATTGCACCTTAGGGTAATAGCCGAGCATCGGATCGGCAGTGAGTGCTTTGCTACGCGATGCGTCAACCCGTCCGGGCACTGCCCCAGCTGACGCGGAAGTCTTGCGCGGTCCGAATGCCGAACCCACCCTGGACCACGACCGGATTGCCGTCGAATCGCATGTCCGGTAGCCGTTGCGCCATTGCAGCCAGGCCTTCCTCAAGCTCGATCATGGCCAATGCCTCACCGAGACAGCGATGGACACCACCGCCGAATACGAGTTGGCGCTTGGGAGCGTCAGTGCGATGAATGTCAAAGCGCTCCGGTTCCGCATACAGCGCCGGGTCACGTAGTGCAGATAGCGTGGACAAAGACAGGATCTTCCCTGCAGGCACCAAGGTGTCATCCAGCACGATGTCCTCTAACGTGATACGCGGCACCGATGCCACCGCCGGCTGATAACGCAGGCATTCGCGTACTGCCGCCGGAATCAATGCTGAGTCGCGGCAGACCGCTTGCCACTGCTCCGGATGCTGCAGTAAGAGCGAGGTCTGGATTGCAAGTGCACTGCGCGTGGTGTCGCTCCCGGCGAGCAGGATGGACATCAATTGCGCCACGACTTCGGTCTGGGAGAGCTGCCCGGATGCATCGCTGGCAGCAATGTAGCTGGTGATGAAGTCCTCGCGCGGGTGACGCCGACGGTGGGCGATCAAGCCCCGCACATAGGCATCGAGCTCGCCTGAAGCTTGCTGTAGCTCGGGGACTTCGTCAGGGGTAAAGGTGGAATTGAACGCGCGTGACACGCTGTAAACGCAACGGGTGAAGGCCGGGATATCCGTCTCGGGCAATCCCAGGATGTGGCAAATGACACGCGCAGGAAGCCAGCTTGCGAAGTCGCCGATGACGTCCATTGCACCCGCGTCGTAGCGCGCATCGATCAGTTGTTCGGCAACGCGACGCGCGTAGGGGCGTACGTCCTGGACGAAGCGCGACGCAAATGCCTGAACGAGCGGTAGGCGCCGGTTCCGATGTGCCGTTCCATTGCTCAGCACCATGGTGTGCTTCAGGAACTCGAGCAAGGGACCATCGGTCACACCGCGCGCGGTGGCGATCTCGGTTTCCATCTGCCTGGTTCGCGGGTCGACGAGCAGCTGCTGCACATCCTGCGCACGTATCGCGACATAGAGTCCGTCGTCGCGCTGCAGGACGGGCGTCAGCGGACGCAAGCGTGCGAATACGATCTGGGGGTTGGCCTGCAGTTCGGCGCTCGTACATTTCAGAGGTTGCTGCATGATCATCTCGTGTGGGGGACTGCGAGGGAATCCACTTCGATTGGACAGTGCTGCATGCACCGTCGGTAAGAGCCAGAGGGATACCAGCGGCGAACGCGTGTCGACCTGGGAACGACGCGAGCACTGAGACAGCCTGTAGGGCTGTGCGACAAGGCGGGCCGCCCGTGCGCCTTTTTTTCCGATGGCAGCGGCATTGCAGCGGACGCGCATGGTAGTGCGCACGCAAAGGATGTCGCATCGCCCGGAAGTCGCGCGGTCGATTTACCCCTTTGGAGTAACGCGCGCTATACCGTACGCCTCGCGCTTCATACGATGAATATCGAATATCGCTCGGCACGCGCAGTGCAGATACTGCTGCGGCCGACCTGTCGTGGTGCGCTTGCAGTATCCGAAGCGGCATCGACATGCGGCGTGATGCCGCGCCTTCGTGCCTTGGCCGTGCTGCCGCCATCCAGAGTCCTTGATCGCTCTAGCGCAGGAATTGCCTGGCGCATGCGCCGAGTCGACAGGATCGCGCCGTGCTGGCTTGCGCCATGCATGCATCCCCCACCCTTTTCGGAAGCGCAAAGGCACTGCGTTGCCGCTTCTCTACCGGATTCAAGAGATGCCAATGATTTCCGATCCACTCCGATTGACAGCCGATACGCCGCAACTCACACGTCCTTACGACTTCATCGTCTGCGGCGCAGGCCCCGCCGGCAGCGCCCTCGCCGCGCGGCTGGCAGAAAATCCGCAGGTCGAGGTCCTGCTGCTCGAAGCTGGCGGCAGCGATGAGGTTCCGGAGGTGATGACCCCGACCCAATGGCCGCTCAATCTTGGCTCCGAGCGCGATTGGCAATTCGTTGCCGAGCCCAATCCGCATCTGAACAATCGCGCGATTCCGCTCAACATGGGCAAGGTGGCGGGCGGTGGTTCGGCCATCAACGTGATGATGTGGGCACGCGGCCACCAGGCGGATTGGGACAGCTTTGCGCAGGAGGCCGGCGACGAGGGCTGGAGCTATCGCTCGGTGCTGGATGTCTACCGCCGCATCGAAGACTGGCAAGGCATTGCCGATCCGCTGCGACGCGGTAGCGGCGGCCCGGTCCATGTCGAAACCGCACGCGATCCGCATCCGGTTGCCAGCGCCATGGTCGAGGCCGCCGCATCCACCGGCCTGCCGACGTTCGATAGTCCCAATGGCGAGATGATGGAAGGCCGCGGCGGCGTCGCCTTGACCGAACTGATCGTCAAGGACGGCAGCCGCGCGTCGATCTTTCGCGCTTACGTGTGGCCCAAGCGCCACCAGCCGAACCTGACCGTGCTGCTGCAGACGCAGGTGAGCCGACTGCTGTTCGACGGCCACTCGGTGGTGGGCGTGGAAGCGATCGTTGGCGATCGTCGCCAACGGTTCATGGCCGACCGCGAGGTGGTGGTGTCGCTGGGCGCGATCAATACACCCAAGCTGCTGATGCAGTCCGGGCTCGGCCCCGAATCGGAATTGCGTCCCCATGGCATCCACGTCGTCCAGCATTTGCCGGGCGTCGGCCGCAACCACCAGGACCATGTGGCCTTCGGCTGCATCTTCGAATCCAGGGCGCCGATCGCTGCGCAGTATGGCGGCTCGGAAGCCACGCTCTATTGGAAGACCGACCCGGCGTTGCAGCTACCGGACGTGTTCCACTGCCAGCTGGAATTTCCGGTGGCTACGCCCGAAACCGCGCACATGGGCGCGCCGGACCACGGCTGGATGGTGTTCGCCGGACTGTCGCATCCCAAGAGCCGCGGCAGCTTGCACCTGACCGGTAGCGATCCGGGCGCGCCGCTGCGCATCCACGCCAACACGCTCTCCCACCCCGACGATCTACGGGCGGCGCGTGCCAGCGTTGCCATTGCCCGGGAGCTTGCCCATGCACCGGCGTTCGATGCATTACTGAAGCGCGAAGCGATGCCCGGGCCGCTCTCGGGTGCGGAGATGGACCAATACCTGCGCAACTCCGCCATCACCTTCTGGCACCAGGGGTGCACGGCGCGAATGGGCCGCGATGCCCTCTCCGTCGTCGATGGCCAACTGCGCGTGCACGGCATCGACCGCCTGCGCATCGCCGATGCCTCGATCCTGCCCAATGTCACCAGCGGCAACACGATGGCCCCGTGCGTGGTCATCGGTGAACGCGCCGCCGACATCATCAAAGCGGCCCATCGCCTCTGAGCCGTCTGACGCGTTTACCCACGCTCGTTCAACCAAGGAGATCCACCATGCGCTTTCCGTTCCCGTTACTGCTGACAGCCACCATGGCTGCCGCCACCATGAGTGCTGCCCAGGGCGCTGCCCCCACTGAAGCGCTGCCGGCCGATGCTGCACGCAATGTCGTGTTGGTGCACGGCGCCTTCGCCGATGGCTCCGGTTGGCGCAACGTCTACGAGCGCTTGGTCAAGCGCGACTATCGCGTGACCATCGTGCAGAACCCGCTCACCTCGCTGGCCGACGACGTCGCCGCCACCCGGCGCGCGCTCGATCAGCAAGACGGCCCAACGGTCCTGGTGGGACACTCCTGGGGCGGCACGGTGATCAGCGAAGCCGGCGTGCACGACAAGGTCATCGGCCTGGTCTACGTCTCTGCACTCGCGCCCGATGCCGGCGAGACCACCGCACAGCTGTACCAGGGCTTCGCACCAACGCCGGAGTTCGTGATCGACACCCGGCCCGACGGCTTCGGCTTCGTGCGCCCGGCCAACTTCAAGGCCGGCTTCGCCAATGATGTGAGCGACGCCGACGCTGCATTCATGGCCGCGTCGCAGGTGCCGATCAAGATGTCCGCATTCGGCGAGCGGCTGCACCATGCGGCCTGGAAGAGCAAACCGAGCTGGGCCGTGATCGCCACCGAGGACAAGGCGTTCGACCAGGCGATGCTGCTGCACATGGCCAAGCGCATCGGCGCGGACATCACCACCGTGCCGGGAAGCCACGCGCTGTTCATCACGCAGGCGCAGACCGTGTCCGAAGTGATCGACCGCGCAGCGCGTGGTGCTGCGACAAAAGCCAAGTCCACCTCCAAAGCCAAGAGCAGCGCCAAGACAGGCTGACGCCAAGGTCGATGGCGAACGGGGACCGTCGCCGACCATCGGCGACGGCCACCCACGACAGAAGCAGACTCGACAATGCGGTTCATTCGAAAACCTCGTGGTCGGATCGGGCTGGCGACGGGATCGGTCCCTCACCCGTGTTGTCGCAGAGCGAGTGGCTGGTCACAAGATCGAACAAAAGTCGTCATCGACCACGGCACGGAGCGTGACCACCCGCTCGTCGACGTGGCAAGCCGACACAAAAACACCCTAGCATCGTGCGTGAAGATGCCGTCCCCGCGACGGCGTATCGTGGCACGCCGCGCATGGACGCACTTCCCCAACGCGGTCGATTCGGTCACCCCAGCCGATCGACACTCGGAATCTGTCCGCGAACGCGGTCATGCCGGGATAGAGAGTCGATGATCAAGCTGCATTCCAACTCCCCCTCCTCCTCTGACGTATCCGTTGCACGTCCCGCACCCGCCGCCAAGGTGCTGGTGGTGGACGACGACCAGGCGATGGCACACGTCGTCATGGGCCACATCCGCTCCCACGGCATGGAAGCCTTTGTCGCCACCAGCAGCAGCGAGGTTGCCGAGGCCTTGCGTCGGCGCGAACCGGATATCCTGCTGCTGGATCTGATGCTCAAGCACGAAGACGGTCTGGACTTGTTGCGCGCCTTGCGCAAGGAATCCGACATTCCGGTGATCATCATGACCGGCCATCGCCGCGACGAAATCGATCGCGTGGTAGGGCTTGAGCTGGGCGCCGACGACTACCTGCCCAAGCCGTTCGGGCTGCATGAACTGACCGCACGGATCCGCGCCGTGCTGCGTCGCCATATCGCCTCCAAGGTGGCGGTGGCGCGTGATGCGGGCGAAGGCCGGGTGCGCTTCGCTGCCTGGGAATTCGATTTGCAGGCCCGCACGGTGTCGCGCGCGGGTACGCCCGCCATTCCGCTGACCAAGGGCGAATACGCGCTGTTGCGCGCCTTTGTCGATGCGCCTGGACGAGCGCTGAGCCGAGAGCACCTGATGCGTGCCACGCGTCTGCATGAGGACGTGTTCGATCGCAGTATCGACGTGCAGATCCTGCGCCTGCGACGCAAGCTGGAACAGGATCCGCGCGAGCCGACGCTGATCGTGACCCAGCGCGGCGCCGGTTATGTCTTCACGCCGCCGGTCGAGCACGCTCGATGACACAGCCGCCGGCGCGAGCCAGGCCAGACCATCGCGAATGGCGTTGGTCGCCGGCGCCGATCCTTAAAGTCGCGCTCGCTTCTGCAGCGTTGCTCGTCATGCAGCTCGTGCCGGCAGCTGAAATTGCAGCTCCGTCGGTGCGCACACGCGAGCCCATCCACGCCATCCAGCAAGCGACCGGCCTGGATAGCCGCAAGGTCGCACTCGGCGCGCTGCTGTTCAATGATCGCCGGCTGTCGGGCGACAATCGCGTTGCCTGCACCTCATGTCATCACCTGGCCAGCAACGGTGCTGCCGCCGATGCGATGACCCGAATGCCCGGGCGCGCGACGCCAGCGTTCAACACACCGACCGTCTTCAATGCCACCGCAAATTTTCGCCTGGGCTGGCGCGGCAATTTCCGCAGCCAGGAAGCGCAAACGGCGTCGTTGCTGGAAAACCCCAGCGTCATGCGCGCCGATATCGCGACGGTGGTAGGACGACTGCAACAAGACACGGTGCTCAATCAGCGCTTTCGCGCGGCCTATGGCAGGCCACCGGATCGGGCCGCGCTGTTCGATGCCATCGCCGCCTACGAACGCTCGCTGGTCACGCCGGGCAGTCGCTTCGATCTCTGGCTGCAAGGCAGCGACGCTGCGCTCAACGCGCAGGAGTTGCGCGGCTACACCACCTTCAAGTCGATCGGCTGCATCTCCTGCCACCAGGGCGTCAACGTGGGCGGCAACCTGTTCCAGCGCAGCGGCATCTTCGCTCCCGCCGCACGGCATGGCACCCCGATCCTGCGGGTTCCCAGCCTGCGCAATGTCGCGACCACCGCGCCCTACTTCCACGACGGCAGCGCGACCACCCTGCCCCAGGCAATCAAGGCCATGGGTACGGCGCAACTGGGCGTCACACTGAGCCCGGCGGATGTGGCCGACATTGCCGCATTTCTGCAGACATTGACCGGCAAGCACCAAGGCCGGCAGTTGACGGCGCCGGCGCCGTGAGGTGGGCGACGATCTTCAGCGCCGTGCTGCTGGCGGGGCTGATCTTCTTCAGCCTGTGCATGGCGGCGCTGGATCGCGACACGCAGCGTTACGGTCATGCGTTGGACGCATTGGACGCGCTGGACATGGTCGATACCAATCTGGACAACGACGTGCTGAAGGCACGCATTGGCCTGTTGCGCGACTACGATTCGCTGGTGAGCGGCGATGCCCGCGCACGCGACATCTTGCAGCACTTGCGCCACCTGGCCGATCACGACCCTGCGTTGTTCCGGGCGATCGCGGCGCTGGACGCCGACTACAACGAGAAATCGCTGCAGCGGGAACTGTTCAAATCGCAGAACTCGCTGCTGTCCAATTCGCTGGCCTACTTCTGGAGCGAGAGCAGCGCGCAGATCCGGCAAGGCGAAGATCCCGCTGAGGCGCGCGCAGCGAGCATGCTGGCGAGCGCGGTACAACGCCTGAGCCTGGACACGACCGGTGATGCAGTGGCACTGGCACGCCGACGCCTGGACGAAGCGGCACAACGCACAACCAGCGCGCCACTGCTCCCGCATGGACGCATGCTGCTGAAGCTGCTGCCGGAGACAGACACCACCATCCGCCGCATGCGTCCGATCGCTTCGCTGGCCTCGTATGGACAGCTCAAGACGTATCTGCAACAGCAGCATGCCAGCCAGCAGGCCACTGCACGCCAGGTTCGCTTCCTGTTGCTGGCATTGGCCGTCGTCATGTTGGGCGCCTTGCTGTACCTGGGCAAGCTGCTGCGGCAACGCGCGCGGGTGTTACGTCGACGCGCGGAATTCGATCGCTTGATGGTCGCGGTGTCGCGCCGCCTGGTGGCCAACGATCGCCATCAGCTGGACGCCGGCATCGAGGCCGGACTGGTGCGGTTGGTGAAGTGGGCCAAGCTGCCAGGCGCTCGCCTGGGCCTGGTCCCCGTCGGCAGCGACGCGCGGATCTGGCCCGATCCGCAGGACGACACCTTCCGCGCGATGCTTGCCGCGCTGGCATCCACCCAACCGATCGCCGCCAGCGATGTGCTGGTCGTCGACGCCAACGGCACCGTCGCCGTGTTGGGCACGCCCGAACGCGTGCGCGACGCACAGTGGCTGTGCCTGCGGCAACACGCAGACGCGGGGACGGTCGCGCTGCTGTGCTTGCGGCTGCCGCCACGCGCCCCGCGCCGCGATCGCGGCCTGGCGACAGTGGCCGAACTGTTGCCGCAGCTGCATATCGCGCTCGACACCCTGTTCGATGCGCTGGAGCGGCGACGACTCGAAGACGAAGCGCTGGCACTGGAACATCGCCTGGAACTGGCCCGACGGATGGAAACGCTGGGGACCATGGCCAGCGGTATCTCGCACAACTTCAACAACATCGTCGGCGCGATCCGCGGTAATGCCGAGATCGCACTGTCCAAACTGGACCCGCACTCGCCGGCCTCGGAGCACCTGCTCGAGATCAGCCATACCACCGCCCACGCCTACGATCTGATCGAATCCATCCTCAGCTTCGGCCGCGTGCAGAACTACAACGTGCAGCCGGTCGAACTGAACGCCTTGCTGCAGGGCGCGGTCTCGCTGCTGTCGGTCTCGCTGCCCTCGACGGTGGCCATCGACCTGCAGCAGGAGCAGGAGCCGCTGCACGCGTTGGGCAATCCGGCGCAACTGCAGCAGATCATTCTGAATCTGGCCAGCAACGCTGCGCAGGCGATGGACATGCGCGGCACGGTCACGATCCAACTGTCCGCCGGAAAAGGCACTGCAACCGACGGCACGCCCCGGCGCATCGCGCAGTTGCGTGTGGGCGATCACGGCATCGGCATCCCGCCCGACCAACTGGATCGCATCTTCGATCTGTTCTTCACTACCCGCAGCGGCGGCACCGGGTTGGGGTTGGCAACGGTTCGCAAGATCATCGATAACCACGACGGGCGGATCGACGTGGACAGCGCACTAGGTGTCGGCACGACCTTCGTGGTCGAGCTGCCGCTGCGCACGGGCATCACAGCCGCGCCCCAGGCCGCTCCCCTGCCGAAGACGCGCTCGCGCCATGCGAGCTTGCTGTTGTTGTGCGACGACGCGGCCGAGCTCGACCGCCTGGAAGAAATGCTGGCCGCACTCGGGCACGAACCGGTCGGCATGTTGGAGCTGCCGGCCGCCGTCGCGATGGCGGCTGCCGATCCGGCGCGCTTCGATGGCGTGTTGCTCAAGCGCGATCGCGCCGGCGATGCCGAACAGGCCATCGGCGCGCTGCACGCCGCGGCACCCACGCTGCCGCTGATCCTCGCCACACGTGCGAGCCTGGCGACACGCAAGGGTTTGGGCGGCGCCATCGCCGAGATCATTGCGCAGCCGTTCGATCTTGGCGCGCTGGCCATGGCGCTGGAACGTGCACTGGGTCGCACGCTAGAAGTTACAACGCAGGATGAAGGCACCCCTGCTCTGTGACAAATGAAACACAGTCGCTGCGGATCGACACCGGAACGTAGCGCGGGCTGCCTAGCGTAGCGGATGCCCAGGCGCAGCAGACCGCCTGCATTCCACTACGAGCGATCCACGACATGAATATCCGACCAAGCGACTTACCTCTTCTGGTGTCCCTCGACGCATTGCTCGAGCTGAAGAACGTCACCCACGCAGCGCAGCGATTGCACATGAGCCAACCGGCACTGTCTTCGCAACTGGCACGGTTGCGCGTGCTGTTCAAGGATCCCTTGCTGATGCCCTCGGACACCGGGCGCGGCATGGTGGCCACGCCGCGTGCGGATCAACTGGCATCGCCACTGCGCGAAGCCATCGGCAAACTGAGTCTGCTCGGCAAGGACAGTGCGTTCGATCCGTCGACGTCATCGGCGAGTTTCCGCATTGCCGCCGCCGCCGATGCGATCGGCACGCTGGGTGCGGGGTTGGCGGGATCGATCCAGGCCCAGGGCAATCCGAAGATGCGCCTGGAGTTCGTGCAGATCGGTGCCGACACCAGCCTGGACGCCTTCGAAAGCGGCGAGCTGGATCTGCTGATCGATCATGCGCAGGCAGTTCCTTCCGCGCTGCGTCTGCGCCGCCTGCGCGACGAACGTTACGTGCTGGTGCAGCGCCGTGGCCATCCGCGCGGTACCGCAGCGCTGAGCGCGGCAAGTTACAGCCGGCTGTCGCATGTGCAGGTGGCACACGCACAGGCCTGCAACCTCGCCATCGATGCGCAACTGCAGCAGTTGGGCCACACCCGCCAGATCGCGGTGACCGTGTCGCAGTGCGCGACCGCGCGCGACATCGTGCTCGGCACCGACATGGTCGCCACGGTGCCGGCCACGCTGGCAGCGGAGAGCGGGCATGCACCGCTGGACTGTTTCGACCTGCCCTTCCCGCTGCCGGACATGGCGCTGGCAATGGCCTGGCATCGCCGCAACGATGGCCATGCCGCGCATCGCTGGTTGCGCGAACGCGTGCTGGAACTGCTGGTTCCAGCAGCGCCCGCCGCGCCGGCAGCGCGACGCGCCGCCGGCCGTGGCGACCTCGTGCTGTCCGTCTCGTGAGCGGCGCCATGCAGATCGACAGCGAACAGCTACTGCAGCCGGTGGACGCACAGGCGCCGTCCGGTCCGAACCTGGAATACACCCCGGAGTTCCAGAGCCTGGAAGAACTGGCACGCCCGCGTCAGGAACGCGCACTGGGCGCGGGCGTGCTGGTGCCCGAGGCGCCGGAGTGGCGTCAGGTCGCCGACAGCGCCGAGCACTTGTTGCTGCGCTCCAAGGACTTGCGACTGGGCATCTTGCTGAGCATTGCCCGCCTGCACCAGGACGGCCTGGTGGGCTGGTCCAGCGGCGTCAGCCTGCTCCGGCACCTGCTGGAGCGGTTCTGGGACGACGTCCATCCTGGTCTGGATGCCGATGAGGACAACGACCCGACCGAACGCGTCAACGCCATCGCGGCGCTGGCCGACAGCGAGCGCACGCTGACGCAGCTGCGCAACGTCCGCCTGTTCAAGGGACTGCATCCTGGGCACTTTTCGCTGCGCGATCTGCGCATCGTGCAGGGCACGCTCAAGCGCGCTGCGGACGATCCCAGCGAAGCGCCAGAGCCGGCCGCCATCGATGCCTGCCTGCGCGACTGTCCGCTGGAGGCGCTGCTGGAGCTGGATGCGGCCCTGGCCGCTGCGCAGGGCGATATCGCCGCGATGGCCGGCCTGTTCGCCGAGCGCACCCCGGGATATGGACCGGAGCTGGCGCCGTTGACGCACGACCTGGGCGAGTTGCGCGCGTTCCTGCGGCCTTATGTCGCCGAGCGTTTCGGCTCCACGGCCGACCCAGCCGAGCATGCAGCATCCGTCGCCGACGGCGCCAATGCACCCGCACCGCGGGCGCACGCCCTGGAGCATCCGGACGACGTTCGCCGCATGCTCGATCAGCTGTGCGATTACTACGCGCGGCGCGAGCCTTCCAGCCCGGTGCCGTTGTTGTTGCGGCGCGCGCAACGGCTGGTCGGCCTGGATTTTGCCGCGCTGATGCGCGACCTGGCGCCACGCGGGATCGACGAGCTGCAGGTGGTGTCGGGCCAGGACCATTCCGATTAGCGGCTGACAGAACCACCGCACCGCCGCCGGGCGGGCGTGGACGACGCTCTGGATCCTGATGCAGTACGTCTGCACTGTGGTTTTTGTGTGCCATCCACGCTCGCCTGGCGGCTGCTCGCGGCTGTCGGTCAAACGCGCTAGCCGCGTTGCCGGCCTGCATGGCGGGCGTCACAACGTAGAAAGGCCATGCCAGTACACCCAGGCCGCGCCCAGCAGCATCACCGCCGCCCATAAGCGCAGTTTCCACGAGCGCAACGCCGCCTGCAGGGCGTTCGGCGGCTGGCGATCGCGTCGTACCGTCACGATTGGGGTCGGCAAGTTGCGCGGCGCCGCGACACGCCGGCGGCGCTCGGTCGGTTGGCCTGCCGAGCGCACGATCGATTGCAACAATTGCAGGCGCCGCCGCCGATACTCGGCCGGGTCCAGGCGCCGCTCCGCCTGCGCCGCGTTCAAGTCCTGCAGGACCAGGTTGGCCCGGGTTTCCCAGTCGTTCATTCCAGTTCTCTCACCAGGCGTGCACCGATCCCGCGCGCGGCCTCGCCATCGGAGCTCACCGGACCGGGGCCGATACAGGCAGCCGCACCGCGCTGGCTGCCGCGCACGGCCACGCCCTCGCCGTCCTGGACCCACTCGGCGATGCCGCCGGCCATGTCGAGCAGCCCCCAGCTGTTGGAGACGGTCGCCGTGCAGGCGCGCTCGCCGGCGCGTGCCGCACGCAACCACTCGGCATCGCGCGGCAGTCGGTATTTGCGGCCGCTGACACTGCTCAGCCAGGCGGCGTAATCGCCGATCAGCGCAAGGCGTACGTCGTCCACCGGCGCCGACCTGCGTGTCCAGCGCGAGACGCTGCAACGTTTGGTGTCGGCGCAGAACAACGCGAAGTCGGCCACGCTGATTTCCCGCCGCATCATCGCCAGCGCCCGCCCGGGCTTGGGCAGCACCACCAGTTCAGGGCCACGACCATGCTTGCCCAGGTCGTCGCTGCAGATGGCCGCACCGCCAGGCGGTGCCGAGACCCGACAGGGATCTTCCGGCTTCGTCGGCGTTGCAGGCGCAGCCGCCACCGGCTCGAGCTTCGGCAGCAGTGTTGCGGTGTAGGACGCGCGTTGTCGGCCCGCCTTGGCGACATCGCTCTGGAAGGCGCGGAAGCCGTCGGCGTCCTGCGCTTGCAGCGCCATCCTGCGCTCGCGCAGACGCTGCAGCACCGCCGGCGCAGGCAGTGCGGTGCCGAGCTGTTCCAGCTCCAGCGCAAACTGGTAACGCGCCAACGCCTGACGCAGGCGCGGGGCGTCCTGTGCGTCCAGTCCCTGCCCAACGACGGCGCTGGCGTCTTTCCAGCGTCCCTCGCGGCAAAGCCCGCGTGCCAGCCCCAGATAGGCATCGGTCAGCCGTTGCGCGCCCTCGCTGCGCAGGAACGGATGCTCCGGGCTGCTGGCCGCGATCTGCGCAAGTTGATTCTTCACCTTGACGACGTCATTGGCGGCCGCTGCGGTGCGCACCGACTCGATGCGCGTGGCGATCTGCGCGGCACGCTGGGCCTGCGCATCGTCCACCAGCGGCGCCGGCGGGACAGATGGCGCGACAGACGCGGTGACGGTTGCCGCGTCGAGCTCGTGTGCGCATTCCTGCAGCAGCGTGGAATGCGGGAACACGCGGCGCCCGGTCGCGAGCCAGCGGCGTGCTTCATCGATGCGACCTGCGCTGAGCGCATCGGCGCATCCACGCCGGTAGCGCAATTCGAGTTCGGCATGGCGCAGCAGGCCGCTGTCCGGTGCCAGGCGGCGCACGCGGTCGAGCAGCGCGACCACGTTGCCGGGTTGATCCTCGAACAGGGCGCCGGCGTCGATTGCGCCGGTCAACGCAGTGTCCAGACCGTTGAGTAGACCATCGCGCTCCTGCTCCATGGCGCTGCGACGCGCATCCAGGCGTGGCGAAAACAGCTTCCACTGGTCGCGCAGGATCAAAATACGCTGCGCGCCCACATAGTCTTCGCGGCCGCGTGCCGGCTGCCAATAGTGATCCAGCCGCCTCAGCAGGAAGGCCTCGATGGTGCTGCTGCGGTCCAGGATCAAGCGCCGGCGGTCGTCCTCTCCCAGCGCCCACAATGCCGCCCGTGCATGCGCCTCGTGCACGAACCGGTTCGGCGCTTGTGGCGAGAAGCGCTCGAGCACCCCGGCCACCTTCTCCCGCTGCGCATGCACCTGCAGCCACACCGCCGCACCGGCGCCGCCGGCCAGCAACAGCACGCCCGCCAGCAGGTACGGCAACACACGCTCGCTGCGGCTACGTGGGCGCAGTTGCTCCAGCAAGACCGTCATCGTCGGCCGTGCCGCGGCCGCGAACGCCAGGCTGCTGCGCATTGCGCGATTCTGCCGGCGGCTCAGCGTCGACAACGGCGCCACGCGCAGCTGCTGCGCCTGCGCCTGCGTCGCCGATTGCTTGCCGAACGGGTGGCGGCCGGACAGCAGTTCATACACCACGCAGCCGAACGCGTAGACGTCGTCGGCGAACGCCGGCTCGTCGCCGCGCAACATTTCCAGGCTGGCGTAGGCAGGTGTCAGTGCGCCCAGCGTCGCGGCGTCGAACAGCGTGTGGTCATCGCCGGATTCGGCGCCGGCCAGTTTCGCGGCACGGGCGATACCGAAGTCGAACACCTTGGCCACGTTTCCTGCGCCGACCATGACGTTGCCCGGCTTGAAATCCGAATGCACGATGCCGGCCGCATGCGCGCGTTGCAGGGCGCGCCCCATGCCTTCGATCAGCGGCCATGCCTCGGCCAGCGGCATGCCCTCGCCCAGCCGGCTGCGGATCAGCCCGCGCAGGTCGTCGCCCTCGATGTACTCCATCGTCATGAACACGATGGCGCCGTCCTTGTCGAAGTCGTACACGCGCACGATATGGTCGTGGGCCAGGCTCTGCGCGCGACGCGATTCGCGCTGCAGTGCGATCAGCGAATCCGGATGACGGCGAAAATCGTCGTTGAGCACTTTCACCGCGATATAGGGATGGCGGTCACGTGCCTCCACCTTGCGTTCGTCGCGCGCCAGGTAAACCACGCCCATGCCGCCACGGCCGATTTCGCGCACCAGCAGAAAGCGTGCCTTCAGCAGCATGCCCACGCCCACCTGGGACTCGCCCTGCAATTGCGCGACCCGCCGCCAGCTCGATGCGCCGGCACTGTCATCGCTGTGCGTTGGCGGGTTGATCCGGGTCGCCGCGTCCGTCGAGGCCTGCGCGGCGCGCTGCTGGGTCAGCGGTGCGATGCGGGTGACATCGTCATCCACAGCCGGCGGCTGTGGCGGCGTATCGGCAAGGTCGCGGGCCGGTCGTACGCGGGTACGGTCGTCGTCCGGCGGCGAGGTGCGGCCGGTCGTGTCGTGATCGCGGGGGGTCATGGCGGAGCATTCCGTGGGGCCAGGCGCAGGGCCACGGCCGAGACGTTGTCGCGCCCGGCACGGCCGAGCGCGGTATCGAACAGGCGCGCCACCAGCGCAGCGGGCTGCTGCTCGCGCCGGCAGTGGGCGGCGATCTCATCGTCGCTGAGTTCCTTGTTGATGCCGTCCGAGCACAGCAGGTAGTGCTGACCTGGCCGGCGCGCGCGCACCACCCAATCCACGTACAGCGCATCGTCGGCGCCGATCGCGCGGGTGAGCGCACCGCCGGCCGGCTGCGCTCGTCCCACCTGCGTCAACTCATCCTTGTCGCCGGCCACGTGGTCGCGGGTCAGCAGCTGCAGCTGGCCTTCTTCGAACGCATAAGCACGGCTGTCGCCCACCCAGCCGCACATCAGCAGGTCGTGGTCGTGCACCAGCACCACCACGGTGCTGGCGATCACGTCCACCCGCCGCGCGCGCGCCAAGGCACGCAGTTGCTGGTTGACCTGGCTCAGCTGCGCATCGATGGCGTCGACGAAGCTGGCCAGGTCGCCGTCGCGCCGCAACGCGCCCAGTACATCGACGACCATGCGACTGGCGAGATCGCCGGCGCTGTGGCCGCCCAGCCCATCGGCCACTGCCCACAGGCCGAGATCGTCGCGCAGCAGGATCGCATCCTCGTTCTGGCGCCTGACATTGCCTTGCTCGGTACGCCCGGCGGACACGTAACAGGCGCTCACTGCATGTCCTCTGCAACGCATGCGTTCGCTGTTTGCAATGCGCCAAGCAGGACGTGTGCATGGCAGGCCGCAGGCCAGCCGGCGAACTGCATCCAGGCACCCGGCGCAGATCCTGTCATGGCCGTCCACCACAGGCTGCTGCCAGCGGTGATTGCGCCAGCAGACAACGGCGGCGACGCCGACATGGTTGTCTCGTCGTGCGCCTGCTGTGCGAGTGTCACGCAGACGCGGTCCAACCAGGCACCGTCCTGCCGTCGCTCTGCCCCGATGTTGCACAACACTGTGTCGGCAGCATCCAGCCAAGTTGGCAGATGTAGATAGGTCGGCATGACCGCAGCCGTCGTGCCACCGGCATCGCCTGCAGGCAGCGGTGCGGCGATGACCAGGGGAAAGGCGCGGCCGACGCGATCGACGCTGGCACGCATCGCCCCAGCCCATGCGGCCGTCCCAGCGAGGCCCGTCGGCAGCACGAAGCGCCACACCGGTGCCTGGCCCTCAGGCGCCCTGCTCACTGCCCCTGCGGCAGACAGCACGTCCTGCATCGCCACATGCCATGGGTCGACAAAGCTCTCCGGCAAGCGCCGATGCACGAAATCGCCAACCGCGGGCAGCTTGCCGTAGAAGCCCGGCGGGCGTTGCATGGCGCTCATGGGCAACTGAACCGCTGCACGGCCGATGCCGCAAAGGGATGCCGCAGGCTCGCCGGCTGGACGTCCATCCGTACCGTGGCGCTGCCCAGGGCGAGGCTGGCGGTGTAGTCCAGATCGCCGCTGCGGCGCAGCCGCCCGGCCTGCAGCGCCCGAAACCAGGCCCAGGGACCGCGGTATTCGAGCACCGGCAAGGCCTGCCCGCTGGCGTCCCACGCCGCGACACGCACCAGGCCCGGATTGGGTCCGGGCCAGGTCATCGACTGGCTGGCACGCGCGCCTTCGCGCACCTCCAGGGTTTGCCCATCCACCTCCAGTTGCAGCCGGCTGATTGCCGCTTGCGGTGGGATCGAGACAGTGAAGGCGACCTGCGGCTGCGCGCCGCCGCCCGCGAAGAACGCTTGCTTGATCTCGTCGGCCAGTTGCGCGCGCTCCAGCACGTCGTCGGCACCGACCGCCGCCATGCCCGGATTCCACTGCCAGCGACGCCCGCTGGTATCGACCTTGCCGAGCAAGGATTGCTGCGCAAAGCGGTCCATGCGCCCGCCGGGTCCGAACAGTTCGGCGAAATCGCGCAACGGGATGTCGTTGCGGCTGCCCGGCACGAACGGGAAACGCCCGCTCACCAGCAGCGCGCACTCGCGCCCGGCCGCCTGCCGCTGCGCGTTGCGTAGCGCCTCGCCGGCGCTGCTGGCAGTCAATGCGCGGCCGCGGCCGGATAGGGTCGCCATCCAGTTTCCCAGCGGCGGCGGCAATTGTTCGGCCTGTTGCGCGGCGATCAGCAACGCCGGATCGTTCTGGTCGGCGGCAACGCCGGCAGCAGCGCCCAACAGCGTACGGCTCATCTGGGTCAGCGCGGCCAGGGTTTCGTCCAGCGCGCTGGCGCCCGGCCCGCCATCGAGCAAGCGGTTGAGCGGCTCGAAATGGCGTTCGATCGGGTCGGCCGCCACATCGGGCTCGGCCGCGGCGGTGGCCTCTCCACCCGCTGCAGCACTCGCACCGCCCTTGGCCGGTGGCGTGCGCCCCAGTGCGTGGGTGTGTTCGCGCAGCAGCACCAGCAAGGCCTTCAACGGCGATGCCGGCCCGCCCAGCTTGGCGGCCACCGCACTCGCCTGCCCGGTCTGGGTGACCGGCCGCAGCACCAGGTCGGCCAGCAGGCTGTCCCAGGCAGCGATGTAATCGCGCTGATACAGCGCCAATACCTGGCGCTCCAGCTGCGAACGCGCCAGCGGGTCCAGCGGTGCCGTGCCCAGTACCCAATCGTCGGCGAGGAACTGCTGCACACCACGCGCGATGCCGCCACCGGTCTGTGCCTGGAACGCCTGGCGGGTAAACAGCGGCGGCAATGGCGCAGACAACGGCAGGCCACTGCGGCGTTCGAAGACATCGCCCAACAGGCCCAGGCGGCGATCCAGACGTGGCGCCTGGCCGGCATCGACGCCGGGTTGCGTCAGCTTGAGGCCACCGTAGACCAATGCCGGCAGTTCGGCGGTTCGCAGGCTCGCCCGTGTCTGCTCGATCTGCTGCCGATCCAGCGCGAGCGCGCGGGCACCGTCCACCGGACCCAGCAGGGCGCGCAGATGCCGGTTCAATCCCGCACGCACCGACGCATCGTCGGGAAATATCTGCCGCCAGACCGTGCCTGCCAGCGTGGCCAGATGCAGGACGTCGCGGCGCGCCGGGTCGCCCAGCATCAGGTAGCCCTTCAGCAGCGGATACAACCGTTGCGGATCGTTGCTGGCCTGCTCCAGCTTGCGTCGCAGCGATTGCGCCAATGCCGGCAGCAGCGCGCCGTTGAGGTCGCGCAGATAGGCGTCCTGCACATCGCGCGCCAAGGCCCTGCCCTGGTGCAGACCGAAGCGTCGCGACCACGGGATCGACTGACCCGGCGGCAGTGCCACATCGCGCGCGCGCGCCAGCGCGTCGAAACGCTGCAAGGCCTTGGCATAGAACGCGGCCTCGCCGGCATCGGCAGGCAGCGCGCCGGCAGGATAGGCGTCGAGCGCATCGCGCACCTGCCCGATCAGTTGCACGTTGCGGGCGTAACTGCCGGCCATGCCCGACAGCACGCCCAGGGTGGTGGCGGTCAGCACGGCCCAGCAGGCCAGCTGCAGCAACCGACGGCGCTGCGCGCTGCCGGGTTGACTGCCGGCCAGGCCCGCCTCGGCGAAGACGACGTCGTTGAGCAGGCGTGGCAGGAAGTAACTGCGTGGCGCGCTGATGGCCGGCGGCAGGCCGGCAGCGGCGACGCCGAAGTGTCGCGCCACTGCCGAGATGACGCGGTCGATCGGATGGCCTTGCTGCGTCCCCGAACTCAGATAGACACCACGCAGCCACGGCTGGCCGGCATAGCCATGGCGGCCGAACGCGGTCTGCACGAACTCCATCAGCGCCGGTTGCAGCAGCCGCAACTGCTGTGGAAAGGACAGCACCGCGGCACGCTCGCGTGCATCGCGCGCCCGATGCAGGCGCTCCAGCACGCGCTGATCGATCCGCTCCAGCAGGCGTTCGAGCTCGGTGGGGAACGGCGTCAACGGATCGGTGTCATCGGCAGCCTGCGCCTGTGGGAACGACACTCCCCACACCTGCGCGCGGCCGGCGGCATCCAGATCGGCAAAAAACTCGGCAAAGCCCGACACCAGATCGCATTTGGTCACGACCAGGTAGACCGGCACGCGGGCGCGCAGTTTGTCGACCAGTTCGTCCAGCCGATGACGCACCGCGCGCGCATGCGACAGACCGGCATCGCCATCGAGCTCCAGCAGCTCGGCCACGCTCACCGTCACGATGACGCCATTCAATGGCTGCCGGCGGTGCCGCCGCAGCAGGTCCAGAAAGCCGTGCCAGGCACCGGCATCGGCGATGGCGTCCGAATCCTGGGTGGTATAGCGCCCGGCGCTGTCGAGGAACACTGCCTGGTCGGCGAACCACCAATCGCAGTTGCGCGTACCGCCAACGCCTTCCAGCGCGGCGTGGTTGCCATGTTCCTTGAGTGGAAACTCCAGGCCCGAAGACTGCAGCAAGGTGCTCTTGCCGGAACCGGGCGCGCCGATCAGCAGATACCAGGGCAGCACATGCAGGCCGGGACCGTTGCGACGGCGCCGCCGCAGCACCGCCATCGCCTCGGCAAAACGCGCACGCAGGCGGACCTGTTCCTGCGCTGCACGTGCGCGGCTGTCGTTGCCGCTGGCGTCCTCGGCGCTGGCGCCCTGCCCGACCAGTTCGCCGGCCATGCGCTGCTGCTTGGCGTTGTCGCGGCGCCAACGCAGGTAGCGCCACCCCGCCCACACCAGCAGCAGCACGGCCACGGCCAGCAGGCGGCCGCTCACGCTGGCCAGCGGCTGCAGCCGGCCCACGCTGAGATAGGGTCCGCCGACCCAGACGAGCATGGCCAATAAAGCGAGGACGGCAGCACTGGCGACGTAGCGGGTGCGCAGGAAATCAAGCACAAGGCGCATGGGTCAGGTCTCGGGAATCAACAGGATTTCGACGCGCCGATTGCGCGCACGGTTGCCGGGCAGCTGCGGCGGTAACGCAATGGGCTGGGAATCGCCCGCGCCGCTGGTCTGGACGCGGCGCGGGTCGCGCAAGCCGGCCGCCAACACGGCGCCCACGCTCTGGGCGCGGCGCGCCGACAAGGCGAAGTTGTCCTTGAAGCGCAGCGAGCGCACCGGTTGGTCGTCGGTATGTCCCACCACCACCACCCGCCCCGGCACCTGTTCCAGCGCCGCAGCAACGCGTTCGAGCAGGCGGGTCTGATCGGCATCCAACTCCGCGCTCCCGCTGGGGAACATGGACGCACTGGCCAGCCGCACCGTGCTGCGACCATCGCCCTCGGTCTGGACGGTCAGCCATCCTGCGCGTTGCTCGGCGGCCAGCAGCGGTGCAAGCGCTGCGCTGGTTGCGGGTGTGGCCGCCGCCGGGATCGGCAACGTCACCCGCTCCAGGCCGATGCGCGCCAGCTGCGCGCTGATCGGCGCGGTCAGCGCATTGAGGCGCGCATGCAACCACACGAACGCCAGCAGCACGATGCACAGCGAGGCCAGCGTCGCGATCCACAGCGGCGTGGCCGCCGTATTGCGCAGCAACGGTGCCTGCGCGCCTTGCCAGTTGGGCGACAGCTCGGCGGGCGCCGGCAGGCGCTGGCGCTGGATGAGTTGGTACAGCTCGGCCTGGCGATCGGCCAGCCGCGCGCGCCCGCCCTGTTCCACCCGATAGCGACCGCCAAAGCCGAGCGCCAAGGCCAGATACAGCAGCTCCAGCAGGTCCAGGTGCCGCGCCGGATCGCGCGCCAGCCGATCGAGCAGGTCGAAGACCTTGGCGCCGCCATAGGTCTCGCCGTGGAAGGTCACCAGCAAGGTGCGCTGCGACCAGCCGCTGCCCTCGCCCCACGGCGCGGCCAGCACGGCTTCGTCCAGCAGCGTGCACAGCACATAGCGCGCGGCGATGCCGGTCTTGTCGTCGATGCCCTGTTGCCGCAGCTCCTGCTCGAAGCGCTGCAGGCGCGTGCTGCAGTGTTCGCGCAAGGTGGCGATGTCCGGCGTCTGCGTGGAGTGTCGTAACTGCACCGCCAGCAACAGCAGCGGCGTGGCGGCGCGCACCACCGCATTGCCCTGCATCGCGCCCGGCGCCGCACGCATGGCGGCATCCAGGTCGGGCGGTTGCACGGTGCGCGTCGTCGCCTGGCGAGCCGGCGTGGCGGCAGCGGGCCGCGGCGCCGGCGTCGCGCTGCGGACCACGGTGGCATCGTCGTCGTGTTGGTCGACCGTATTGCTCATCTCAATTCCTCACCGCCCACAGCTCCAGTTCCAGGCCGGGAAAACCGCTGCCGAAATGCAGCGCCACGCCACCGGAGGTGCGCAGCGTCTTCCACAGCGACGATTGCCGATCGAGTTCGAAGTAGGCGCAACCGGCGTGATACGGCACCTGCCGCGGCGCCATCGCCAGCGCGCTCACGGCCACCCCTGGCAATTGCAGGTTCACCAGGTCGCGAATCTTCTCCACCGGGCCGATCTTCGATTCGGTGGGCAGCCGCTTGCGCAAGTCTTCGGCGCGCAGATCGGCCTTGACCGCCAGCACGAACGCCGCCGAGTCCAGCAAGGCCGGATCGGGCACCATGCCCACCCATACGCCGTACTTGCGTTGCTGCAAGGGCACGGCAATCGCCGACTGTTCGAGCACCGCGCTCAGGCTTTCGCGCAAGGACGCCACCACCGGCTCGAAGCTCGCCTGCAACGCATCGTGTGCATACGGCGGGAATGGCCCGCTGCGTTTGCTGGCACGGGTGAAGGTCGCCAGTTCGCCGGCCATCCCCAGCAGCACGCAGTACAGCGCTTCGGGATGCTCCAGCGGCGCGCTCGCCCAATGCGCCACCAGCGGTTGGTAGCGGTTGATCACCTGCAGCATCAGCACGTCGGCGATTTCCGCCACGCCACCCCGGTCGCTGCCGGCCACGCGTTCGGCCAGCGCCTGGCCGCGCTGGTGCAATAGTCCCAGCAACTCGGCCAGCAGCGTAGATAGGCGCGCTGCGCCTTCGATCCGGCTGGCGGTCGGGATGAAGGCGTCATCGAGAATCACCCGTCGATCGGCGCGGCATTCGACGATGCGCGCCATCGGCACCTCCACCAGCCCTTCGCCCGGTTCGGACTGCAGGCGCAGGCGACTGGCCAACACGCCCACTTCCAGCAGCACGGTACCGGCGATGCTGCCGGAGGCATCGCCGACTTCCGCTTCGCCCACGCGATACCGCGCCAGCCGACTGCCATCGCCATCAGGCCAGGCGCTATCGGGTTGGGCGGTTGCGCGCAGCGGCAGCGCCAGGCTCACCACCTGGTCGCGGCAGTTGGCCGGCACGTCCAAGGCTGGCGGCGCCGGATCGCGATCGGGAATGGAAAACGGCGTGCCGTCAGGAAAGCAACCGCGGGCGCGGCGGATGCCGAGCTTGCCGATGGCAAGCAGTTCCGGCTCCAACTCCAATTGGCTGAATCCCCACGCATGCGGCCGCAGCGCACCGGCCTGCAGTTCCATGTAGCGCTCGAGATAGCGCTCCTGTTGTTGCATGTGCTGCGGGCGCAGGAACAGGCCCTCGCTCCAGATCACCTTGTTGTAGGGGGTCATGCTCGGTCGCCGTCTGCGGGTTGGGCCTGCGTCTTGGCGCGGGCCAGCTGTTGTTCGTAGGCGCGGGCGAACTCTTCGCCGAACAGGCGGCGGAAGCGCTCGTCAGGATCGCCGAGCAGCTCGCGGTAGTGCTGCGCGTAGCGTCGCCAGGGCCGATTGCCCCAGGCGGCGAGCGCGGAATGGCCGGCGGCGTCTGCCTCGAAGCGCGCCGGATCGAACTGGGTGAACACATGCTCGAAGGCCGCACGCATGCCGGCCAGCAAGGCCACCTGGTGACGCCCGATGTCTTCCATGGCTTCGTCGATCGCAGCCGCACCGGTCAGATAGCCGGGGCCTGCTGGCGCCAACAGGCGAGCGACCGCTTCGTCCACGGTGGCGGCGAACTTGAGGGGATTGTTCTCCGTGCGCTGGATCAGCGTGACCGGCAGGCGCAGGCTGTTCTTCAGCTCGGCGCGTGCGCGCAATACATCCATCAGGCCTGCGGTCATGGCGGCGAACAGCGCAGGCAGTTCGGGTGCATCCGGCGACTGTGCGACGACCGGCTGCGCCGCGGTGGGGACCGTGGTGGACGTCGATGCCGGCGCGACTTCGCTTGCCGAGGCCGGCATTGGCATTGGTGTCGGTGTCGGTGCTGGCGCCGCGGCGACGACGGAGACTGGTGCGGGCTGCAACGGCCTTTGTACGGCCGCGATTGCATCGGCAGCCGGCGGCAACGCAAATTCGCTGCGTGTCAGATCCCAATGCTCGGGCAACACGACGCCAGCGGCAGCCGGCACGGCCACGGGGGCACGGTAAGCGTCAGCCATTGCCGGCGCATGCCCCAGCCCGAACGCCGCCGCATCGCCCTGGCTGCCGGCCAGCGTGAACGAGGTGGCGAACAAGGCCAGCGGGTCGGTGTCGGCCGGTTGCGTCGACGCTGCCCCAAGTTCGGCAAACACATCGCGCTCGCGCTCCAGCGGCGGTTGCTGGGATGGCTGCGGTGGTGGCGTCGGCGACAGTGTCCACGGCTCGGCGTGATTCCAGGTCTGCGTGGCCGCCGGAACAGCGGTGACGCCTGCGCCTTCCACCGCCACGTCGATCTCGAAGGCATCGATGCGCAAGGCGTCGCCGGCATGCAGCGGCACCGGGAAGCCGGCACGCAGCGGCACGCCGTTATGCAGGACACCGTTGGTGCTGTGATCCTCGATGAAATACACGCCGTCGAGATAGCGCACGCTGGCATGCAGACGCGATACGCCTTCGCCTTCCAGCACCCAGTCGCAGGAGGCGTCGCGGCCGATGCGCCCGCCTTCTGCCGCGAAGCTGGCCTGCGGCGGCCTGCTGCCCGACACCGCCTGCGCATCGCGCACCGTCAGCGTCAGCCGGGGTGACACCGCGCTCATGGCGTACGCTCGCGCACGCGCAATCCGGACAGCAGCCGTGCGGCATCTTCGCTCCAGCGCACCAATTGCGCTTCGAAGGTTGCAGGCTCGCGCCCAGCCAGATGCAGCAACGCCGCCACGGCCGCCGCCGCGGTCAGGTGGTCGGCCACCGGCGGGCCGTCCTCCTCGCTCAGGCTGCCATCGCTCCAGGCCGCGGCCGCCGCCAGCCAGGCGCCGACCGATTGATAGTCGTCGTCGGCGGCGAATGCACGTGCGCTCTCGCGCTGGGTGGGACCCGGCTGCTGCACCCACGCCTGCGCCAACCGCAGACCTTCGCTGTCGTGGCCGCTGAGCGTTTGCGCGCGCATGCACTGGCACAGCCACGCCACCGCATACGGCCTGGGCAACAAGCGCAACGCCAACGGCAACGCGTCCTGGGCAAGCCCGCGCGCCAGCAATTCGCGCACGGCAGTCTCCGGCGCCATGTCCGGCGCCAGGGCGGCATGCGCGCAGGGTGAGAGCCGCATCTGCCGCGCGGCGGGAAGAATCTGCAACATGGCGGTCCTCAGGCGATGATGGGCGGAGTGCCCTTGAGCACGGCCGGACCGGACGACTGCAATAGCAGCGCCGCGTTGGCGCGCGCGGTGGTCACGGCGTTCGATTGCAATAGCACCGAAGCGTTCGAGCGCAGGGTCAGGTTGGCCATCGCGCTGACGTCGACACTAACGCCGCCCTGGATGCCGACGCTGACGCGTCCATCGAGCGTGAGCCGGGTGCCGCTGAGTACGATCTCGCCGCTGGCCTTCAGCTGCAGGCGGGCCATGCCGGTCACCAGCTCGATCTCGCTGCCGGCTTGGATGCGCAGCGCCTTGCCCACGTCCAGACGGTCGTTGCCGCCCACGGTGTGGCTGCGTTCGCGTTTGACCTCCGCGGTCTCGTTGCGATCGACAGTGACGAAATGGTCGTTCTCCACTTCGTGGCGCAGATCGCGCTGCGCATGCAGCAGCAGCTCTTCATTGCCCTTCTTGTCGTCGAAACGGATCTCGTTGTAGTCCTCGGCGCCGCCCAACAAGCTGCGGCTCTTCACTCCGCTGCGGGTGCGGTGCTCGGGCAGTGCATACGGCGGCATCTGGTCGGCGTTGTAGACGCTGCCGATGATCAGCGGACGATCCGGATTGCCTTCCAAAAAGCTCACCACCACCTCCTGGCCGACACGCGGAATGTGCTGCGCGCCCCAGCGTTTGCCCGCCCACGCCTGCGCCACGCGTACCGGGCACGAACAGTAGGCGTTCGGCGTTCCTGGCGGGCTCCAGAAGAAATTCACCTGGACGCGGCCGTGCTGGTCGACCGCGATGTCCTCGGGCGTCTTGCCGTCGACCACCGCGGTCTGCAATCCGGCGATGCTGGGACGCGGTGTGGTCTGCGGGCTGCGGTAAGGCTGCCGGCTGCGCAGCGCACGGAACGTGGACGCAAACGGCTCGGCAACCGTCTCGCCACCGGACACATAATCCACTTCGACCAATTCGGTGTTCGCGCTGGTCACCAGGTATTCCTGATTGTGCTCGGCCAGCGGGAAGTCGCGTAGCTTGAACAACGCGCCCACCTGCAAACCGCAGGCATCGGTCCAGCCCTGGTACTGCGCCTGCGCCACGTTGAGTGCTTCGGCACGCACCTGTGCGTGGCGGCGGCCGGCGGCGATATCGAGATGCTCGCCGGGATAGTCGAACACCTCCAGCTCACCCAACGCCGGTCCGGAGGACTCGGCAGGGGTCTCGTTCACCCGCAGCGACGCCTTGGGCTTGAGATAGTCGTAGTCGTCCAACCGCACGCGCGTGCTGTGCGCGCTGCGCGCCAGCGACCAGTCGGTGATTGCGTCCTTCATCCGGCTGCCCTTCTGTCCGGGCGGGCAGTACGGAATCTGCGCGAACGGCGCCACCGCCTCGTGGCCGCCAAGGCTATCGGCCAGCACCAGCGTATGGGTGCTGGCGCTGTGTTCGAAGTAGTAGTAGATGCCCTCCTGCTCCATCAGCCGGCTGACGAAGTCCAGCCCGCTCTCGCGGTACTGCACGCAATATTCGCGCGGCCGGTAGCTCGCGCTCAGGCGCAACTTGACGTCGGTGCAGCCAACGTCGGCCAGCAATGCGCGCACCAGCTCCGGCACGCTCTTGTTCTTGTAGATGCGGCAATCGCGGCGCTGCCCGAGCAACCACAGCTTGGGCACCAGCGAAAAGGCATAGGTGGCGTAGCGCAGCCCCTCGATCTGCTCGAAACCGGTCTGCTCGGCTTCGGCGACAATGCCGTGGTAGTGCCGCACGTAGCCCTGAGGCGAAGTGACCTTGACCGCCATCGGCTTGCCCAGCAAAGCGCGCAGGTCGATGGCCACATCGCGGCTGATGCCATGCAAGACGAACGCATACGGGCGCCCCAGCGCCTCGTGCGCGCTCATCCGCACAAAGCGCAGCGTCTTGCCCAGCGGCGACTGCAGGGTAATGGCATGGGCCATGGTCAGGCTCCCGGAGTGGTCTTGCGGTACATAGGCGCAGGGCTCGATGGCATGCGATGACTTTGCCGGCCGCGCTGGTGTGCAGGGAAATCGATAATCGCGATGCCACACATACCGTCGACGAGTAGGTCTTCCCGCCCACGCCATGGCATCGCCTCGATGCCCGGCATGCGCTCTCAACGGATCAGCTGCTGGATCTGGGCGAGCACCCGCGCATAATCCGTGCTCGACAGGATGTAGTCCCCTTTGTCCCAGGCCAGCCCGCAGCGCCCGCCATCGGTTTTGGCGACCGGTATCCGGGTCACGCCATCGCCACGACTTCCAGGCAATGTGCAGGCATCGGTGGTGAATTCCAGTATCAGCCCGCGTAGCTGTCGGTCTGCAGGACGCCCCGCCTTCTGACCGATGAACTGGTCCCATTCCTGCCGGCACCACTGGCTGTCCCTGAACTCGTCCGTGTAGCAAAACAACATCAACTGCGCCTGGCGCATCGCCGCCTGATAGAGCGCATTCCAGTCCTCGCGCATCGCACCGATGGGCATTGCGCCCGTCGGCGAACGCATGTGCGCGCGGGTATCGGGAGCGACCGTGGCACGATCGTCGATGGACCGCGACACGATCGAATCGACATACACCGCATCGATGTCGTAGAGCCCAAGGCTCTTCATCAACTCGCTACGCAGCCAGTGCATGAAGGTCGAGCCATGGTTGGCCATGGCGAAGCTGGTGAGGATTCTGCAGCTCATGCGCTCACCCGCCTTGCAGGATCCTGCACGCGCGATCGCAGCATTACTCCACGGGGATCCCGAAATCCAACTCGTTCATGGCCTACATGGCCTACCCAATGCAAGCCGGCTTGGCCGTGCGCCCCTGTCACTGCGTTGTCCATGTCGTTCTCCGTAATAGTCGTTGAATCGTGCAGCGCATCAACCGAGGAATGCCCCGATCGGATTAGCACGTGCCGCCGCCAGACGCTGCCTTCCGCGCGCAGGCCGGGTTTGATCCACTCCTCCACAAGGCCGTCCTCGCTGCTCGGCGCATAGCCGGACTCCTCGACGTAGCGCGAGCTGAAGTCCTTCGGCAGTCCCATCTGCGCCATGCCCGCGTCGTACTGGCGCCGCGTGATCAGATCCTTGTGTCTCTGTCGCCATCCTTGAACAGCGCCGTGTTCAGCGTCACGAACGGCAGCATCTTCTTGTCGTTGCGCTAACTGTCGATCCACGCATCGCCCTCGCCCTGCGCATCACGCCAGGGGCGGAACGCATTCTTCAGACAGCGCAGGTTGTTTTCGCTCGGCGTCCTGCCATACGCGTCGATCAGGATGTCCAGCGCAGGCAGCTCGGCACTGCACGGGTGCAGCACGCGCGAGGCCTGCTGGATCCAATGCGTGTATGTGAAAGGCAATGTGGGCGCGAGGTGTCCTGGCTGGCCATGTCGTGCTTCGTTGCTGGTTTTCGTCATCTCATAGATTTGTGCACGGACGCCTGCGGTGCGCCACCATCAGGCAACTGCCTCCCTGCTTGGTTACCGTCACGGCGCACGTAAACGTGACGATGCATGTGTCATCGCTTGTTGCCGTTCGACCCCATGGTTCTCATTCGCCAACAAAAAATCAGATCACACACCCGAACAGCCCGCAGGGACTTATCGGAAGTCAATCCGACCTCGTTACTCCAACCCCGCTACTCCACGCGTGTTGGCCGTGTCCCGGACTTGCTTGCTCCCGAAACGGGCTTCAATCCCGCCAGAACCTCATCTTTTTAATCGCAGAGATGAGCCTTGAGTTCGGCTCTTTACCTGAAACCACGGTAATTGCAGAGATGAACCTTGAGTTCGGGTTTTTACCTGAAACCACGGTAATAGCCAGACTCCGATCATCGTTTGTGATCAGTCCGTAGCATCCGGCCAAGGAACGTCCCTTGGTGTCGACGTAATCGGATGGACGAAACTCAAGAACGTTCGTCGAAGTGCTCCTAATTTGGTCCCAGGCGCTCTTGCAATCATTTCCTTCACCCGTCGACACGTGGCAAACCATTCTCCGCCCGTCCTGAGCAGTGTAGGCAGCCATCAAGCAGCCGCTAAAGTTGTAACTGATCACATCCAGTCCTCCCGAATGGACTGCACTGATGGCATTCGGGATGAAAGGAAGGTACTTCGTGGCGTACCCCTCCAGTACCGTGCCGGGCACCTCTATCAAGCCACCGCTGCCTGTTAGCTCTCCTTCATTTCTAGGGAGCCAGCTGGCGTCATCGCCAACATTGATCTTCTTTTCCAACATGTAAGCCTCCTCTCATGTGCACATGTGTTCTTTGTCGCGGGGTATCGCCCCGCCTGGTAGCTATCAATGAACATCGTCCACCGAGCTAAGGGAAGTTGACTCTGACCCAAGTTTTCCGGAGGGCGCTTTGCGGTATCGCTCTCTCTGCGGCGGGAAGATGCGATGCATGTCCGCTGGCGCGTTCGTTTGTCTTGCTAGCTCCGAAGGTCATACGTCGACGAAATGGCGCCGCAGCCTGTGCCAGCGACTGACCGTGAAGTCCGCACTGCGGTTGTGAACGGGCAGCCCTCCATTCGGCACTCCGCTCTCGCCATTGGTGACGTTGCTTACTCCCACCTTCGTCGAATTCTTGAAGGTGATCTGCGGAATGTCGTGGCCGTTATGCTCAAAGAAGAGGTGGTACGCGACATTCGTCTCTGCCTTGCGGTGCCTGGTGATATCGAAAGACTGCGTGGGCAGGTCGACAGCCAGCTGAGCCCGCACCCAATCGCGCAGCGCCGTGGGGTCATGGTGGGTGAAGTGACCCACGATGAGCAGCCTGCGGGGTGTCCCGCTTCTGGCATAGTCAAGAAACTTTGCGGCCCCCTGCGCGGCCATGCCCTTGTCGATCGAGTCGAGCGTCTTCACCGTGACGTGCCAACCGACGAGTTCATCCGGCAACACGACGACTACCGCCACGCATGAACTGACGTTCGGAAAGGCCAGCACGCGACCATGGGCTGCGGTTTCTTCTGTGATGTACTTTGCATTGACCATTTCGGATCCCGTTCTTGTTGATGCAGCGATGGAGAAGCGTCGAAGCACACCTTCTGCAGCCAACTATCACTAGACGCGAACCGACGTTTCGCGTCAGATGCGCGCTGCGCGACTGGGTCTGGCAGCGGACGTCCTCGGATCGCAGCTTTTCTGCAATTGCATGCACGGCCGGCGATCAAATGAGTACGCATCTATCCTCGCGTCTTTTCATAGATCACCTCGTGCTTTCGTACACGACCCATCTGCAGATCGCTTCGATCAGCCTTCCAAAGTCGGCATTGACCGACCTTCGCGTTCCATACCGTGTCACGCGCCACGACAACCGGCTTTTCCTTTCCCACCGTGGCATAAAAGGTAAAAGCTCGACCCAACTGGCCGAGATGGCGACGAACTTCAACAATCATCCATTTCTGGCAGTCCGCGCAGATCGTCATGTTGACTTCGATGGTGATCTCGAATGGCGTTCCGTCCGCGGTCGCCCGTACTTCACGACAGATCCTTGGCCATGCCTCTCGCCAGGCTTTGCGTTCGGCGTGATCGGCGAGATCGTTGACCGGCCCTCCCCGCCTCCCACCACCCATGGCGGCATCGCTGCTGCCGTACTCGATACCATTCAGATACACCGTCGCCTTGGCCACCATGTTTTCTGCCCTCAGAATTCGTAGAAAAAGCCATCCGCCACGGCCGATGCGCGCGAATGATTGATTTTCTTGCCCTCAATCACCCGAGTGAGAAACTGCCGACTGATCTCCGGCAACATCGAGTTAGTCAAAATCGCATCAATCATTCGTCCGCCCGACTCGCTTTCAGTGCACCGCGATACCACCAGCTCCACCACCGAGTGGTCGTACTCGAACGGAATCTTGTAGCGCTCCTCGATGCGCTTCTTGATGCGATTCAACTGCAACCGCACGATCTGGCCGAGCATGTCGTTGCTCAGCGGGTAATACGGAATCGCCACCAGCCGCCCGAGCAATGCCGGCGGAAACACCTTCAACAACGGCTCGCGGATGGCCTTGGCCATGGCTTCCGGGTCGGGTATCAGCTCCGGGTCCTTGCACAGGCTGGCGATCAGGTCGGTGCCGGCGTTGCTGGTGAGGATGATCAAGGTATTGCGGAAGTCGATGCGGCGGCCTTCGCCGTCTTCCATCCAGCCCTTGTCGAAGACCTGGAAGAACAGTTCGTGCACGTCCGGGTGGGCTTTCTCCACTTCGTCCAGCAGCACCACCGAGTACGGCTTGCGGCGCACCGCTTCGGTGAGCACGCCGCCTTCGCCGTAGCCCACATAGCCCGGCGGTGCACCCTTGAGCGAGGAGACGGTATGCGCTTCCTGGTACTCGCTCATGTTGATGGTGATCAGATTTTGTTCGCCGCCGTACAAGGTTTCGGCCAGCGCGAGTGCGGTTTCGGTCTTGCCGACGCCGGAGGTGCCGGCCAGCAGAAACACGCCGATCGGTTTGTCCGGGTTGTCCAGACCGGCGCGGCTGGTCTGGATGCGCTTGGCGATCATTTCCATGGCGTGGTCCTGGCCGATCACGCGCTTGGCCAGCAGGTCGGGCAGGCGCAGCACGGTGTCGATCTCGTTGCGCGCCATGCGCCCGACCGGGATGCCGGTCCAGTCGGCGACCACGGCGGCGACCGCCTGGTAATCGACCGTGGGTAGGATCAGCGGCGATTCGCCTTGTAATGCTGCCAGTTCAGCCTGCACCAGCTGCAGACGTGCCAGTAAGGTGTCGCGATCAACTTGTACCGGTGCGTCGAGCACGGCAGTGTCGCCAGACGCCGACTGCGCGACAGCGGCATCTGCGGCGGCATCTGCGTCGGTGTCGGCCTCTGCTTCCAACGCACTGCCGGTGCCTTCCACCGATGAATTACTGCTACGCAGTTGTGCGCGCAACGACAACAGCTCGTCCACCAATGCCTTCTCGCCAACCCAGCGCTGGTCCAGCTCGCGCAGGCGGCTATGCTCGCTTTGCAGCAGGTTGGCGCAAGCGGCAGCACGCTCCTCCACCACGATACCAATCGCACGCTCGCGTTCGATGATGGCGTGTTCGGTCTCCAGCGATTCGATGCGGCGGCGACTGTCGTCCACTTCCGCAGGCGTAGCGTGCAGGCTCACCGCCACGCGCGCGCAGGCGGTGTCGAGTAGGCTCACCGATTTGTCCGGCAGCTGCCGCGCCGGGATGTAGCGGTGACTGAGCTTGACTGCCGCTTCCAGCGCTTCGTCCAGGATCTGCACACGGTGGTGCTGTTCCATCATCGAAGCGACGCCGCGCATCATGCGCACCGCCTTGGCTTCGTCCGGCTCGTCCACCTGCACGGCCTGGAAACGTCGCGTCAATGCCGGATCCTTTTCGATGTACTTCTTGTACTCGGCAAACGTGGTCGCCCCCACGGTGCGCAAGGTGCCACGCGCCAGTGCGGGCTTGAGCAGGTTGGCCGCATCGCCGGTACCGGCCGCGCCACCGGCGCCGACCAGGGTGTGGGTTTCGTCGACAAACAAAATGATCGGCTTGGGGCTGGCCTGCACTTCGTCGATGACTGCGCGCAGGCGTTGCTCGAATTCGCCCTTCATGCTGGCGCCGGCCTGCAGCAGGCCCACATCCAGCGTGCGCAGCTGCACATCCTTCAACGCGGGCGGCACATCGCCGCGCGCGATGCGTTGTGCGAAGCCTTCCACCACCGCGGTCTTGCCGACACCGGCCTCGCCGACCAGGATCGGGTTGTTCTGGCGGCGGCGCATCAGGATATCGACGACCTGGCGGATCTCGTCGTCGCGGCCGATGATCGGGTCTAGCTTGCCCTCGCGTGCTTGTGCGGTGAGGTCGACCGTATACAGCGCGAGCGCGGCAGTCCCACCAGCGGCGGCTGGTCCGGCGGGAGCGCTGGCCGCCGCAATATCGGTGGCATCGTCCTCCGGCGAGCCGGCGACGATGGCGTCCAGATCGTCGGCCAGCGCCTCTGCGCGCAGCTTGCCGAACTCGCTGGACATTGCCAGCAAGCCGTTGCGCAGGCTGCGCGTATGCAGGATCGCCACCAGCAGGTCGCCGCCCCGGATGCGCTGCCGGCCGTAGCGCAGCGTGCAGTGCACCCAGGCGCGTTCCACTGCCTCCTCCACGCTGGCCGACAGATCGAAATGCCCGCCACCGCCACGCGGCAGCCGATCGAGCGCTGCGGTCAGGTCCTGCGCAAGTCGCGCCGCATCGAGCGAAAAATGACGCACGATGCGATGCAGGTCGCCGTCTTGCGCCTGCAGCAACTGATGCAGCCAATGCAGCAGATCCACCTCGCGGTCGCCACGCAGCCTGCAGAAGGCGGTGGCCGATTCGATGCCGCGATACGTGGTCTTGTTGAGCTTGCCGAACAAGGCGGCGCGACTGATGTCTGCCATGGGAACTCCAGAAAAGTGGATACAGAGGTCGATCAGGACGGTGCGAGTACAAGCTGGTCGGCATCGCGCGGGCGGCGATAGTGGCCGAGCCAGAGCGACAGGCCGATGCGCTGGCCCTGCCCCATCAGCGGCAACGGGACGTCTTCGCGCGCCAGCACCAATTGCAGGTCCCAGGCCTGCTCGTCGCCGACGTAGCCGCGTACTGCGGCGGTCAGTACTTCCAGGGCCGGGCCGCCCGGCAGGAACTCGCGGTAGCGGGCGATCTCCAAGGGGCCGATCCGCAGGCGAAAGCGGTGTTGGGCGTTGCGCGCCGATGCGCCTAGCGTGGCGTCACGCCCCATGCGCGCAGCAGCACGTCCCATCCGCAGCCGTCCTTCTTCGGGTAACGGCAACCAGTTGGCAACGAATTCCTGCACCTGCACGGAGACATCGAACAGGCCGATCAGCACCGCACGCAGGCCTTCGGCATTGCGTGCCTGGGCGACGAAGCGGCCAGCGAAGTGCCGGCGTGCGGCCAACGGCATCGCATCGCGGCCGCGCAGCGCGGGTTGGTCCACGCCGGTCAGCGCATCCAGCCGCGCGCCAAAGCGGTCCTCGCCCGGACGATCCATCTGCACGGTCGGGCGCGCATCGGCCCAGGCGCGGTACCACAGCGCGATCATGCGGTGGTGGAAGATGTCGGCGAAGGCGGCGAAGGTCGGGTCACCAGCCCCTTCGCGTTCGATCGCGTGTTCGGTCAGATGCAGCGGCAGCGCGCCATGCGGGCCGAACAAACCCAAGGCCAGCGTCCGCAGCGTCGGCGGAAGACCGTCCGGGCCCGGTTGCAGGCTGTCGATATCGCGCGGCGGGAACTCCAGCGAGGCGCGCTGCCCCAAGCGCACCGGCTCCTCCAACGGCCGTGCTGCCTGGCCCAGACGCGGTTGCGCCGGATGCTCGCACTCCAGCCGCCGCAACGCTTCGAACAACTCGAAGTCCTGCGGCTGCGCCTCCAGGTGCGCCAGCAACGCTACAGGATCGGCCGATTGCCGAGATGGGCTGGCCATCGGACGACCTCGTTACGTTCGAGCGTGCACAGCACGGTTTCGGTAAAGGAATTCAGCGATGCCTGGCGGGCGAAGACATGCCGCAGCACCGAGGCGAGCAGGTAGACGCCCTGCCCTTCGAACGCGGCGTCGTCGCAGGTCAAGGTGATCTCCAGCCCGCGGCCATAGGTGGCCGGGCCCGGCACCGGAATGCGGCGCACGATCGGGCGTGAGGCAATGCGGCGCACGCCCTCGACCTGGCGCCGCGCCGCGGCATCGTGCGGGTCGTGGTAGAGCGTGAGCATCTCGCGCACTGCGGTGGCGCCGTCGTCGCCGGCCTCCAGCAGCGAGAGATAGTTCAACTGAAGATGGCTGATCAGGCGCCAGCGGGTATCGCCGGCGGTCACGCCCGAGCGCGGTCGCGTTGGACCGGCCACGCAGCGGATCGCCGCCACCGGGCCGCCATCGTCCAGCACGAAGTCGGTGCTGGATTTGCCCACCGGCATATGCAGCGGCAGATCGCGGTTGCTGCACCACAGCTGCATGCCCAATTGCCGCAGCTGATGCGGATACGGCGCCTGATCGCCATCGACCAGCGACAGGAACACTTCGCTGCCGACGTAGCTCGAGCGCGGCCCGGTGCGGCGTTGCCCGGTCGACAGCCGCCGCGGCTGACGCCGCAGCGCATAAAACGCCGAGCGCCGCTCATGCCAGCTACGCGGCTGCGCGCCATAGAACGGCTCGAAACGCTGCATCGGCGTATTGCCATCGCCGAAGCCCTCGACCTGCTCCACGCCATGGATCTCGAAGTCCATCGGCCGCGTGCGGTCGGCCAGCACATGATGCTCGCAGATGCCGGGCTGCAGATGGATGCGATCGCCGCGCCTGGGGAACAGGTTGATGGCCGGGGTGCAATGCAGGCGGAAATTGCTCGCATCCACGGCATTGTCGAGCCGTTCGACGGCACGATCGAACCACACCACAATCTCGAACTCGGTGCACGCCGCGCGCGGCAGCACCTGTGCCAGGCCATCGAAGGCGGCGAACAGGAAGCGCTCTGGGCAAGCGAAGTATTCCTGCAACAGACGATAGCCGCTGAAGGAGCGCTCACTGCGCGGCAGCAATGCCTGCTCATCGTCGAAGCCCTGTGGCTGCAGATGCTCGGGGCCGAAGTTGCGACTGAGCACCTGCCCATCCGCGGCGCGGGCACGCACCACGAATCCCAACGCATTGGCATGCAGTTGCTCATAGAGGCTGCCGGCCAGTCCGTCGGCGCCGGTGATGAAGATCGGCAGTGTGTCCAGCGCCAGCATGTCCAGACGCAGCCCGGCATTCACAGTGAAAACCAACCGCAGGCCGGCGCGCGCGCGCGACTCGACCGGCACGCCAAGCGTGGCCAGCGCCGCCGGCGAGGCCAGGTAGCTGGCGGCGGTCAGACGCAGCGGCCACAGCGTCACCGCATGCGCCGTACGATACTCGCAGGCCGTGCGGTCGCCGTGCCCGATCAACGAGCGCAGCGCGCTGCCACGCGGCACAAGATGCCCCGCCGGACCGATGCCCTCGCCCTGCTCCGGTTGCAGCTCCACCACGGCCATCGACGGCACCGGCGACAGGAAGTGCGGATACAGCATGTCCATCAGGTGCTGGGCGAATACCGGTTGCTGTGCCTCCAATTCGAGTTGCACGCGCGCGGACAGGAACGCGAACCCTTCCAGCAGGCGTTCGACATACGGGTCGGCGCACTCGATGCCGCTCATGCCGAGCCGGCCGGCGACCTTCGGATACGCCTGCGCGAACTCCGCGCCCATCTCGCGCACATGCTGCAACTCGCGGTTGTAGTGGTGGAGCAGGCGCGGATCCATGCTCAGTGCGCTCCGGACGACAGACTGAAGCGACCGGTTTCCAGGTCGAGATCGGTGCGCAGATACAGCGCCAATGGCAATGGCTGCGCCCAGAGTTCGGAGTCGATGACGAAGGACAGCGACATGCGGTCCATGCGGCCGGTATCGACCTTGGCGGTGACCTGCAGGCTGGCCGCAGCGAGCCGCGGCTCGAACGCCACGATGGCGGCGTGGATACGGTTCTGCAGCTCGACCACGTCCAGTCCGGCCAGGCGCGCGCCGGCCAGATCGGGAATGCCGTAATTGAGCACCGAGGTGGCGACATGCGGATACGCTTGCAGTGCGTCCTCATGCCAATGGCGGGTGCAGTTGAGCAACCAGGTCAGGTCGCGCATGACGCAGTCGCGCAGCTTGGCCGGACCGATCGCGCGCGCGTCGCGGCTCTCGGCCAGCTCATGCCGACGGTCGTCGATCAAACGGTCCAGCAGCGAGGGCTGCAGCCGCTCTTGTTGGGTCAGTTCGGCCATGGCGCTGCCACCGCGGCGGTGTCGAATGCAATATGGCGAATATCGAGCAAGGGGTAGTCGTCTTCGCTGCCGGCCAGCAGGCGTTGCCCCAGACCGCAGGCAGACAGGTCTTCGCCCTGCCAGGTGATGCGCTTGCCGAGACGGATCGCGCCGTCGTCGCTGTGGTGGCTGCCGGGGTAACGACAAGGCACCACGCCACGGCTGTGCGTGCCGTCGCGCCATTGAATTTCCACCGATTGCCACAGCATGTCGCGCAGACTGCCAGGCACCTCGAAACGCAGGCTGCGCAGTTGGGCGAACGGCAGCCAGGCGTAGCCCGCTTCGAGGATGACCTCCAGGCAAGGCCCAAACCGTGGATCGGCGTCCGCCAACCAGTCGAAACGTTCGCCATCGACGTGCCCCGCGATGGCATCGGCTTGAGTCAGCGCCAGCGCACGCCGTCGTGCGGCCTGCGCTGGCTCGCCGTCGCGATCGTGTTGCAATGCCTGCAGCAGATCGTGTTGCCACTGCGGTACCTGACCAGGCATCAGTGGCATCATCCGACCGGCCAGCACCTGCTCGCGCTCACGTTCGGCGTCGAGAATGCACGCATACGCGCCAGCCACGCCGATCCAGGCCTGATCCAGGTCTGCCGCCAGCAGCAACTGCTGCCGCGCCCGCTCCCAGTCGCCCACCACGGCCAGCAGTTGGAACAAGCCGATGCGCGCTTGGGCATCGGCCGGGCATTGCCGCACCCACTCCTTGGCGGTGGCCAACGAGGCCTCGGGATTGTCTGCCTTGATCAGGCGGGCGCAGGCATGTTCGGGATGGACGGTGGACATCGACATTGGCGCTCCGGTCGGACTGCGTTGGCTCAGGACTTCTTCACTTCCTGCATGTTGAAGGTGAAGTCCTTGGTGCCGCCCTGCTTCTTGCCCTTGTCGTCCTGCGGCTGGAACGAGTACTTGAACTTGCCGAAATGCAGCGTCACGTTTTCGGTCAGACGATCTTCGCCACCGCTGCCGCCGGTGGACACCGAGGTGATCATCACGCCCTCGCTCAGCTCGATGGTGACGTAGTCGGTCTGCTCGCCGGTGGCGTTGGTCACGTACAACGTGGCCGAATCCACACGCGCACCCGTGCAGCAAGCATTGAGCAAGGCGTTGGAGCAGCTGTCGACGTACTTGGTGACGGAAATATCCTGCACGTTGGCCTTGCCGCCGGCCGCATAGCCGGCGCCGGTGTGCAGGTTGCCGGTGTTGCTGGTGCCCCATGACCAGGCAATGATCGGCACTTCGTCCTTGTGCTTGGAATGGTTGGACGCGCCCTTGATCTCGACGTCGCCCGAGCCGAATTTGAGATGCATATCGAAAGCCATGGAACTTCTCCAGTGGTGGGTGGTGCAGGAAAGGGAGAGCCGACCCGGCGGCTATGCCAGCCGCAGGTCGTTAGTGTTGAAAGCCAAGCCTGAAAGCGGTCAGGCGGCTTGCGCCGATGGCAAGCGCGAGACCAGGCGTAGCGATACCGTCAGGCCTTCGAGCTGGTAATGCGGGCGCAGGTAGAATTTGGAGGTGTAGTAACCGGGGTTACCCTCGACCTCTTCGACCACCACTTCGGCGGCGGCCAAGGGCTTGCGTGCCTTGGTTTCTTCGCTGGAATTGGCCGGGTCGCCGTCGACGTAGTTCATCACCCAATCGGTCAACCAGCTCTGCATTTGCTGGCGCGTGCTGAACGAGCCGATCTTGTCGCGCACGATGCACTTGAGGTAGTGGGCGAAACGGCAGCAGGCGAACATATACGGCAGCCGTGCGCTCAGCGCTGCGTTGGCGGTGGCATCCGGGTCGTCGTACTCCTCGGGCTTGCCCAGCGACTGTGCACCGATGAAGGCGGCCATGTCGGTGTTCTTGCGATGCACCAGCGGCATCAGGCCCATCTTGTCCAGTTCCGCCGAACGGCGGTCGGTGATGGCGACCTCGGTCGGGCACTTCATGTCCACACCGCCGTCGTCGGCCGGGAAGGTGTGCGTCGGCAGGCCTTCCACCGCCCCACCCGACTCCACGCCGCGAATGCGCGTGCACCAACCGTACTGCTTGAACGAGCGGTTGATGTTGACCGCCATCGCATAGGCCGCGTTCTGCCAGGTGTAGCGCGACGAATCGGCGCCCTGGGTGTCTTCTTCGAAGTCGAACGCTTCCACCGGATCGGTCTTGGCGCCGTAAGGCAGCCGTGCCAGCGTGCGTGGCATGGCCAGCGCCAAGTATTTGGCATCCTCGCTCTGGCGCAACGACCGCCATGCCGCGTAATCGGGTGTGGAAAAAATCTTGGCCAGATCGCGCGGGTTGGAGAGCTCGCTCCAGCTTTCCATCCCCATCAGTCCGGGACCCGCAGCGGCGATGAAGGGCGCATGCGAGGCGGCCGCAATCTGGCTGATGCCGCGTAACGTGTCGACATCCTGCGGGCTGTGGTCGAAGTGGTAATCGCCGATCAGGCAGCCATACGGTTCGCCACCCAGCTGACCATACTCGGCTTCGTAGATCTTCTTGAACACCGGGCTTTGGTCCCAGGCGGTGCCCTTGAAGCGCTTGAGGTTCTTGGCGAGCTCCTTCTTGGACACGTTGAGCACGCGGATCTTCAACTGCGTGTCCGATTCGGTATTGCTCACCAGATAATGCAGGCCGCGCCATGCACCCTCCAGCGCCTGGAAGTGCGGTGCGTGCAGGATGAGGTTGAGTTGCTCGGTGATCTTGCGGTCGATCTCGGCAACATACGCATTGATGGTCTGCGCGAGATCGTCGCTGATGATGTCGCTGCGTTCCAGCACCTGTTCGGCCAGGGTGCGCACAGCCAACCGCACTTCTTCGCCGGCGCGTTCGCTGCGTGGACGGAATTCGCGAGTCAGCAGCGCCGCAAAGTCGTCGGATTGACTGGTTAGCGGCTGGGCATCGGCAAGGTCTTGGGTAGCGGAAGAATTCTGGGTCGCCATGGGGTTACTCATCCGTCGACTTGGGGGCCGCGACCAGCGAGCGCAGCAAGGTGGGATCCTTGATCGCATCGGCGATCAAGCGCTCGGCGCCGGCCTTTCCGTCGAGATACGTGCCCAGATTGGCCAGTTGGGTACGCGCTTCCAGCAGCTCGGCCAGCGGTGCCACCGTTTTCACCACGGCGGTGGGCGAAAAATCGTCCAGGCTGTCGAAGGTGATATCGACAGGTAATTCGCCGCTGCCGGTGAGGGTGTTGGAAACGCTCATTGCCACCCGCGGTTGCATGGCACGCAGCCGGCTGTCGAAATTATCGATATCGATTTCCACTGCATCGCGTGCTTCCAGCGCCGGCAGGTTTTCTGTATTGGCGCCGGACAGGTCCGACAACACACCCATGACGAACGGAACCTGCACCTTCTTCTGCGAGCCGTAGATCTCGACGTCGTATTCGATCTGCACGCGAGGCGCGCGATTCCTGGCAATGAACTTCTGACTGCTGCTGCGAACGGACATGCGGCCTCCGATGATCTGCGTGGTTGCTGGACGCTGCGGTTGCAGCGGCCGTGTGGCAAAGGCGTATCCCTTGCACCGGATGTGCATCGTGTGCGTTGCCGTCGGCGGAATGAAATCGAACGCCGGGATGGCAGGTATGGGTGTGCGTGATGGGCTTTCCCGCAGGATCCAATGACAACCACAGCGCACGCCGGCGGAGCACTCGAATGCGCTGGCTTCTTCCGTGCGGCATCCAATCGCTGGCTAGCCGCTGCCCATTGCGTCAAGCGGCGAGGCAATCCCCACGGCCACGCATTCGTTCAGGTAATCGCAGTCCGCGCAGCCTTCGATGGGAGTCGGATCTTGCGCACAGCGAATCGCTGGCATATTTCCGAGATGGACACGCGTGGCACGCGCCGTGGTTAGACCGTGCGAGCAGGCGGCACGATGCGAGCATGCGTCATGGCATGGCGGCGAAGACGCTGATCACGCTGCGCCATGTCCGCTTGCCTGCATGCAGGCAAGCGGACATGGAACTGGGCATCAAGATGATCAGTGCACTATTGCGGGGCAGATAGCTTCAATCGGATGCGTGCATAGGTGCCATACGACCTCACCTCGTGCCGCCTAGGCTACGATCTACGGGCACTACATCACTTGTCCGCTACATACGGATGCAACACCGTCTCTGTCGGGTGCCTCTCATGTCTGATTTGCCGAACTACACGTCTGGCCCATTGGCAGGTTGCCTGTTGGCGTCTTTATTGATGTGTGCGAATGTCGGTTGGGCTGGCGCACCCGCGCCGGTCTCGGCTACACCACCGAAGGCGGACGTCGATCTGTCCAGCACGTCCTTGCGCGCGCGGGTCCAGCCTGCACACGAAGACAGCCTGAGCGCCTTCTCTGGTATCGATCAGCGCGCACGGGTGCATCAGCTAAGCGACCGCGAGTGGGCCTTGGTCGAACGCGCGATTGACGCATTGCCTGCGTTGCACCGTCAGATCCTGCAACAGCGTCTGGCGCGACTGAGCTTCGTTGATGCGCCCTGGAGTCCGGGTACGGCATTGACACGCGAGTACGACGGCGCCGATGGCAAACCGCTCTTCGAGATTACCGTGCGTGGAGATGTCCTCGACACCTCGCTCAGCGCCTTTCTCACCGGCAAGGATGCCCGCCTCTTCACTACAGACGCGTCGGGATATCGCATTCAACTGGATGCAGGGGCGGTTCCTGCTCTGGAGTATCTGCTGCTGCACGAAGCAACTCACGTCGTCGACAGCACCTTGAAGATCACCGCCGACGGCGGCCCTTTCCGCGAGATATGGACCGACTACCGCAGCTTGGCCGCTCCACTCGATCGCGGCCCGCTTGCGTCCTCCGTCTACCGGCGCAAACCAGCTCAGCCCCTGTCACAGGCACCGATGCTTTATCGGGCTCTGGCCGAATCTCCATTTGTGTCGTTGTACTCCACCGCTTCGGCAGGCGAAGACTTTGCGGAGCTTATCGCCTGGCGCGAGCTATCGCAGAGTTTCGGTGTCGGATTAACGATCTGGATACGCGACAGCTCCGGCAATGTCGTTGCGCGGTTCGACCCACTCGCCTCGACATCGGTCCAAGCGCGCATGGCCAAGGCAAATGCGCTCCTCATGAAGCTAGAGCGGCCGTGAGGCTTTGACCCATCTAACTTAGGAGATGGCAAATGGCCGCTGCTGCTGAGCTGGATGCCGGTCATCGGTGACCCGTTCACGCTCGCCGCCGGGGTCATGCGCGAGCCGCTGCGTGCGGTGGTGCCTCTGCTGGTCGTTGCCAAGACCGCACGCTATGCCGTGGTTGCATGGGCGACGCTTGCGGTTGCGCGATGACTGCCTGCCGTTGCTGATGCTGATGACCCGAAAGCGCCAGATTCCAGTGCCCACGAGCGCTTAACGCGAACCGCATATGCTGTCGGCGCTGCAGGGTAGCTGCAGCGCATGAGCGACACGACAAAGGAGATTGTATGAAGCAGCTACAGACGATGATCCTGGCTGGTTGCCTGATGGGGCTAAGCTCGATGGCCTACGCCGAAGTTGCCAACCTGACCAACAGCGCCGAAGGCGCCAATCGCGATGCAGGCATCGCGGCGGTGAAGAAGAAATTGCAGGAAGCCTGCACATCGCGCAACGGCACGCCGGATCTCGGCTCGTTTGAAGTGGTGTTCGAGAAGACCAGCAAGAATCCGGATGTTCCCAAGCCGTATTATGTCGACGGCAAACTCAAGTGCGATCTGCCGCAGTAAGTCTGGTTTCGATTGCTTGCACCGCAATATTGACTCACTGCAACGCGCAACTGGACTGGCGCCCCTTCTGTAGTGGGGGCGCCTTTTTCATGATCTTGAAATGCGGGACATGCGCCAGACGCTTTCTCGTTGCCACCAGGACAATCACAGGCCGTTCTACAATGTTCTTGGCTGAAATGGCCAATGCATGCGTGCAGAGAATGCGCGGCCATTGACCAGAGGTACGTGCTGCGATCCTCTGCCTGCAGTCCTCCAAGAGCAGATTCTTCCTGGATGGATGGCCGCCCTGCCCGCGCGTCGTCTCGGGTGGTTGCGGTCCTACACCATCCCTAGCTGCGAGCGCGCCACGTCCAAAGTCGTCATGATCTGAATGACCTCGTCGAGCGGATGCAGCGGCGATTCCATCAATCCCTGGCCGATGTAGCGAGCAGCTGCAGTGGCTTGCCAGGAGAGCGCGCGATAGCCGTCAACACCGGTGGGGTCGGTCCAGAGCAACGGTTCGATGGCGTCGCCGTTGCCGACCAGACGCAGCGTGGTCGGGTTATGGAAATCGCCTGCCAGATCGATACGGCCGGCGCTACCGGTGACATAGGCGGTGGAGCTGCTACGGGCCACGATGGAACTGACCAGGGTGGATTGCGCGTGCCCGCCATGCGACAGCACCACGGTCGAATAGGCATCGACGCCGGTCTGGGTGAGCGCGCCCACGGCCGTGATTGCGCTAGGTGCGCCCAACACCATCGAGGAGAACTGCACGGTATAGACGCCCAGGTCGAGCAACGCCCCGCCCCCGAGTGAAGCATTGCGTTGCCGATGCAGTGGATCGCGAGGCCCCGACTGACTCAGGTCTGCGAACACGTGGCGGACATCGCCCAACGCTCCATCGGCCAGTAGCTTGCGCACTACCGAGGTGTGTGGAAGATAACGGCTCCACATGGCCTCCATCAGGAACAGTCCGCGCCTACGCGCTTCCTGCACCAGGATGCGGGCTTCCTGCGCGCAGGTGGTCATGGGCTTTTCGATCAGGACATGCTTGCCCGCACGAAGTGCGAGCAGGCCATGTTCCAGATGTTCGCTGTGTGGGGTCGCAATGTAGACGATGTCGACGTCCGGGTGATGGACGAGCGCCTCATAGCTGTCACAGGCGTGTTCCATCGCCCAGGTATCGGCGAACGTCTGGGCACGTTCGCGGCTGCGCGAGGCCACCGCGAATGGACATTGGCGCGTATTGCGACGCAAGGCATCGACGAATGCGGATGCGATCTTGCCGGGACCCAGCACGCCCCAGCGCAATGCCGGTTCGCCCTGGCCTGGCAAGAACAGGTCCGGCGTCGGGAATGTGGTCGGTAGCATGAGGATGTGCTCTGCATCGATGGTGTGGTGATGCTAGCAAAGCGCCGACGATGTCAACGACGATGCTCCCCAGGATGCGTCGCTTGCAGGGCATCGACACCTGAGTGAGCGCGAAGTCTTCATGGCATGACAGTGCACGCAATCGACATCGCGCCTCGTTGGAAGCAGCAATCAGCATGGCCGACTGCAGCGACGATCCCGGAGCGTGCAACACCGGGATCGTCACTGCTCGGCTGGTCCTGCCTACTGGGGCGCAGCGGCCGCGGCGTCTGGTGTGACGCGCCAGACGATGTTGGCCAGATCATCGGCAACGATCAATGCACCGCGTGGGTCGACCGTGACACCCACCGGCCGGCCGCGGGTCTTGCCATCTTCGCCATGGAAGCCGGACACGAAGTCGATTGGGTCGCCTGCCGGGCGACCGTCGCGGAACGGCACGAACACGACCTTGTAGCCAACCGGCGGATTTCGGTTCCAGCTACCGTGCTCGCCGACGAAGACGCCATCGGCGAACTTGGCGCCCATTGCGCTGGAAGAAAATGCAACGCCAAGGGCGGCGACATGCGAACCCAGGGCATAGTCCGGCACGATCGCCGATGCCACCTTCTGCGGATCTTGCGGCATGACGCGCGCGTCCACGTTCTTGCCCCAATAGCTGTAAGGCCAACCGTAGAAACCGCCTTCGCGTACCGAGGTGAGGTAGTCCGGCACCAGGTTGGGGCCGATTTCATCGCGCTCGTTGACCACTGCCCACAACGCACCGCTACCCGGCTGGATGGCCAGCGCCGTGGGATTGCGGATACCGGTCGCGTACGGTTTGTGCGCGCCGGTTGCGGCATCCACCTGCCAGATCTGCGCGCGGTCGAGCTCGACGGCCATGCCACGTTCGGTGATGTTGCTGTTGGAGCCGATGGCCACATACAGATAGCGGCCGTCCGCGCTGGCAGTGAGCGCCTTGGTCCAATGATGATTGATGGCCGACGGCAGGTCGGTGACCTTGGTGGGCGCCCCGCTCGCCCGGGTCTGGCCCTGCCGATACTCGAAGCGTACCAACGCATCCTGGTTCGCTACGTACAGCGCCTCGCCAATCAGCGCCAGCCCGTAGGGCGCATTGAGTTTGTCGGCAAACACCGTTTTCAGTTCGTAGGTGCCATCGCCATCAGCATCGCGCAACAAGGTCAGGCGATTGCCGCTCTTGGCCTTGGAGGTGCCCTTGGCCTTGATCGCGCCGGCAATGACATCCTTTGGCTTGAGGTTTGGCGCGCCGCCACCACGGCCTTCTGCCACCAGGATGTCGCCATTGGGCAGCACCAGTGTCTGGCGCGGAATGCCAAGATCCTTGGCGATCGGGGTGATGCGATAGCCTGCCGGCACGGTGGGCTTGCGCTCGTTCCAGGCGGTGGGCTCGGCAATCTTCATGTCGGGCAGCAAGCCGCGATCCGGCTCCGGCAGTTCCGGGGTTGCGCCGCGCTGACTGACCTCCGGTGCCTTGCCGCATGCGGCCAGCGCTGCGGCTAGAATGGAGACGGTGATGAGACTGGTGGTCTGACGCTTCATCGTGCACCTCCTACGCGCAGACCGGACAATCCTGCCCAGGTCGCAACCAATGCGAACAACGTCGCAATCGCGGACAGCGCCAGGGCTGCCGGCATGACGGCCCATGCGTCGCGGGCATGATGCAAGGCGTCGAAAAAGCCCACGATCCACGTAGCAATGAGCGCAATGATGTAGATCAGGTTACGGCTTCCGCGCACCAACGCGACGATGGCGCACACCAGCGCAATCGTGGTCAACACCATCGCGCCTACCAGCAGCCAGGATGCGAAGTTGCTCCACTGGATCTGGTAGCTGCTCCAGTAGGCGTAATCGCTGAGCAAGGCGCCGAGAAACAGCGGCCACACACCGCCGAGCACGGCTGCGTGGAACGGGTGGACGGCCCATGGACGGGCCGGAACGGTCGTTGAATTCATAGCGGACTCATTGGGGGCAATGGCGAAACGTGCCCCGATGCTGACAGCTTGCATGTGATGAGCAGCGTGATATTCGCGCAATTCGTGCCCGTGCAGATAACCGAAGCTGGCGCTGCCTAGTGCCTTTCGAACGCACGCAGGCTGCATCTATTGTCGCGTTCGATGCCTGGGCAGCCTGCTGCCGGGCTGCCTGGGAAGTGCCACCGCATGTCCATAGCGCCCACGCCCTGACCCCACGCGATGCCGGGCCACGTGCAGCGCAGACCGTCACTTACGGCTCCCGCTCATCCGCTCCGTCGACCGTTCGATGCCTGTCTCGACCGCACGTCATGCATCGCTGGGCGATGCACGGCTCCGCTTCCAAGCTGCGCTCCATCCACTGAAGGAGCAGGTGTATGAAGACAATTGCGATGATGCTGCTGGCTACCGCGCTGAGCATGGCCGGCACGGCCCGCGCGACGGGAACCACACCGCCGGCGTCAGCCACGGCCGAATTGGCGCGCGAGGCCGCTGCGTTTTTCAAGGACAGCCAGCCGGGCGGCGTGGTGCTGGTGACGCGCGGCGATCAGGTGCTGCTGCGCCGGGCCTACGGCATGGCGGACATCGAAAATGGCGTGGCCATGCAACCGGACGCGGCAATGCGGCTGGCTTCGGTCAGCAAGCAGTTCACCGCCATGGCGGTACTGCAACTGGTGCAGGCGGGCAAGCTGCAACTGGATACCTGCCTGGAGTCAGTGGACCCGGCGCTGAGCGGCCCGCTCGCCAAGGTCACCGTGCAGCAACTGCTCACGCATACCTCCGGCATCAAGAATGTCAGCAGCATCGCTGCCTCGCGCGCCGCGCGACGGGAAGACACCGATGCGCGGAGCCTGATGAACTATTTCAAGGACCTGCCGCTGGAGTTTGCTGCGGGCACGCGCTTTCGCTACAGCAACTCCAACTACATCGTGCTGACCTATCTGATCGAACGTATCACTGCTCAGCCCTACCCGGTCTATATGCAGCAGTCGCTGTTCCAGCCGCTGGGCATGCTGCATACCCGCTACGATGACCATCTCACCGTGATCGCCCAACGCGCGCATGGCTATCGCCGCGCGCAGGGCCAGTTGCAGAACGCCGACTTCATCAGCATGTCGCAGCCGCAAGGCGCGGGCGGTCTGATCAGCACGGTGGACGATCTGGCGATCTGGCACCGCGCATTGCGCGACGGCTTGCCGGTGTCGGCATCGCTGCTGGCGCAGGCGATGCGCAAGACCACGTTGGCCGATGGCAGCGCCTCGCCCTACGGCTTCGGCTGGATCATCGGCCAGGTAAACGGCATGGCCGACGTGGAGCATGGCGGCTTCATCAACGGCTTCAACAGCTATGTGATGCGGGTGACGCAGCCGGACGTCTTCGTGACCGTATTGACCAATGCCGAGTTCCTGGATCCGACCAACCTGAGCGTGCGTCTGGCCGCCATCGCCGCCGGGCATGCCTATGCGGCGACGGTCGCGCTGCGCAGCCAGGACCGCGCATGGCTGGGCCGTTATCGCTTTGCTGCAGATGATGTCCGCGTGCTTGCGGAAGTGGACGGCGCGCTGCAACTGCAGCGCGAGGGAGAAGACCCGGTTGCCGTGCTGCCGCATGCCGACGGCCGTTACTACCTGGGCGAGAGCCTGGATGCGTTGAGCTTCAACAACGACGGCAATGGCAACGCAGTCATGACCATGCACGACCGCTTGATGGGTGACAACAGCGGCACTCGCGAACCGACCGGGGACAACTGACAAGCGGCTGCGCGGCTGCCCTCCGGCGGAATCGGTGCACAGAGTGGGCATATGCCACACGCATGCCCCGTGGCTCGCGTGCGCCATCGGCACTGATCTGGCAAATTGCCCCCACGTTGCCAGCCACCCAGAAACCGCCGAAAGCTAAAGGCTAAGCAGCTCTCTGAAGCGTGCGCTCTGGCGGCGGGACACTTCCACTTCCAGCCCACCGCGCAGGGTCAGCATCAGGCCGCCGTTGCTCCACGGTGCAACCTGCTCCACGAAGTCGAGATTGACGATGTACTTGCGGCTGGCGCGGAAGAATTTGTCCGGCGCCAGCTGCGTTTCAATCGCCCCGAGCGGCCGATACAGCAGTGGCGCGTGGTTCTGGAAGTACACCCGGCTGTAGTTGCCGACCGCCTCGATCAACCGCACATCGCGCGGCTTGACCAGGAAGCAGTGCTCGCCGTCCTTGATGAAGATGGCGCTGTCCATCGCACGCCGCACCGGCGGGGCGGCAACCGCGTCGCCTAGTTTCTCGATTGCCTGGGCAAGCCGCTGCGGTTCGATTGGCTTGAGCAGGTAGTCCACCGTGTTGTAGCCGAACGCCTTGAGCGCATGCGCGTCGAAGGCGGTGGTGAAGATGATGCGCGGAACCCGACTCAGGCGCTCCAGCACATCGAACGCGTTGCCGCCGGGAAGGTCGATATCCAGAAAGACCACGTCCGGCGTAGCCGATTCGATCAACTGCACCGCACTGTCCACATCATCGGCATGGCCCAGCACACGCAGCTGCGGGTAACCCTTGAGCTGATGCTCCAGTTCGAAGCGGGCCAGCTCCGAATCTTCCACGATCACCGCTTCAATCACGCGCCCTCTCCAATCCATACATGTGCCACCACACACGTGCCTTCTTCATGTAATTGCAGACCGGCATGTGATCCGAACGAGAGTTGCAGGCGTTGCCGCAGATTCGCCAGGCCCGTGCCGCCGCTGCTGCCGGCTTGCAATCGCCCGCTGTTGCGCACATGGATATGCAGCGCATCATCCTGCACGGCAATGCCTACCTGCAGATCGCCGACGCTGCTGCTGAGCCCCAGACCGTGCTTGATCGCGTTTTCCACCAGCAGCTGCACGCAGAATCGTGGTACCCGTCGCAGCAATGCGGCTGCATCCACGTGTTCGGCATAGCGCAGGCGCTTGCCGAGTTGCATGCCGACCAAGCCCAGATAGTCGCGCACGACCGCCATTTCTTCGTCCACGGTCACCAGGGCTTCTTCGCCGCCGGTGAACTGGTAGCGCAGCGTGCTGGCGAAGCGGGTGATCTGTTCGCGTGCCAGCTCTGGATCGATGAGGATGAGCGCTCGAATATTGTTGAGCGTGTTGAAGGTGAAATGCGGGCTGATATGGCCGAGCAGACGTTGCAACTGCGCCTCCTTGAGCGCCAGCCGCAGATCGTTCTGATGGCGAGTCGCTTCGGCTAGCCGCGTCTGTCTGCTGATCGACAGGTAGAGCAGGCTCCAGGCGATGTAGGCCGGCCATAGCAGGGCCGTGCCCGCGATCATCGGCTGCGCCTCGGACAGCGCCATCAACCCCGGCGAGAATCCGCGCAAGCACAGCAGTACGCCGTGGACCGCCACATCAACGCCCAGCGCCGCCAGCAGGCTGGCAACCAGCAACAGGCCCAGCCAACGCACTTCGCCGTAGCCATCGGCTTGCAGTGTTCGATAGAGCCGGCGCAGCAGCAGGCTGCCCAGCAACCCGCCCACGCTAAAGCCAGCCACTGCGGCCAACTGCAGCCCATCGGGCACCGCTTCCTCGCTAGGCAGAGCGACGTAGGCAATCGCCAGGAACAGCGACCAGCCCAATGCCTGCATCAGCCAGAACATGCGCCCTACTCCGCGCATGCCGGGTCTTTCCTTGCCTCTGTCACGCAGCCTCATCTCCGTCCGGCATGCCAGCGACGCGTGCCACCGATGCCCAGGCAGAGAATAGGGCCGAGTGAAGGCGATTGCACGATATGGATGACCGCCGATGCTTTCTCGGTGCATCGCTGCATCGCTGATCGCACCGGTCGACAACGTAGCCGCCGTGTGCTGGCGTCTGCGCGCTAGCCCTGTGCGTTGCCGGGCGGGGTCGAGCGCGGGCGCGTTTGCTTCTTCAGCAGTTCGCCGATGTATTGCCGGGCCAGTTTGCTGCCGATGTCCACTGCAGCCTGCAGCGAACCGAAGGTGGGAGAGCCCGTCAACGGCACCGACTGCCCGCCTACCTGCAAGGTGTCCAGTACCACGCGCTGGCGCTCTAGCTGACGGGCCACCACGGCATAGGCAATGCCATGCAGCGTGCCTTCCATCGTCAGCAGATCCTCGGGCGATGTGGTGCTCATCCCCAGCGAGCATAGCGACGATCGATCAGCGGGGCAGCAGCACACCTTGAACCGTTTACACGACCGCAGTCTGCGCTGCAGCGAGCATCGCCAAACCTGTCGCCGGCACAGGTGGCGTTGCGCGGCGATCGGCCTTGTGTGATGTAGAACCGCGATGGGGCGTGGCAGAACCTGGCCGCCAGCGTGCGCCGAACGGCGACACCGGACGCAGCCGCGCAGCGGCAGGCGATGCGCTTCCCGCCCATGACGGTAAGCGTCATCGCTGGCGTTTGACCCGGCCTGCCGTCGGGGAATGCAGCTGCGCGTGTCGGAATTTAAATCCACACACAGGAAAAAAACACGCGCCATTCAGCTGCGCCCCCGTCTGAAAGATCAACGACCTGAGGCTGCGAGATTTATTCGAAATTGCTGCCCGGTGTTTAAGCAAGGTGGCGAACTGGTGAATTTGACCCACCTGAAGTGCTGGATTACGCACAATGGGGGTTTGCGCCTGACCTTGCTTATTATATTCCCGTAAATATATTCAACGAATCGGCAAGAGGAAATGAGCAAATTAGTATAATTTTGCCAGTATCAGTCCGGCCACGAACGTCCTGCGCTAGAGCCCGTTAGATCCGCTAACTCGCGCTTGAATTCGCTACCCAGCGTAGTGATTTCACCGACAAGGCGGATGCGATTCCCTGATTCACGAAGACCGCAGTCGCATTTAGGATTGTCGCCCCGCGAGATTTGTGACGCATTATTGTTGAGTACGCTCCGACAATAATCTGCAGGCTCACCTGCTAATGCGCCTCTAATTCGTTTTGGCTATGGATTAAATCGGCAAATCCTATTTGGGCGATTTTTCTCTGAATAGCAACTGTCCATTCAGATTTCAGAGATCTCAGATAGCGCCGTTAAACAATCTCGCAAGCACTGAGTAATACCAAACGTATTTTTCAGATGCTCCGCGGGCGCACTCGTGGGGAAAAGGCGCAGCGGTCGAGAAATGAATAACGCGTGAAATTAATGCCTTCGCTGGCGATCGCCGGCGAGGGGTCCTTCTGCGCCAAATTTGAATCACCAGCAGTAGCGGCGCACTCAATAACTGGAACCGACCAACCAATGAATCGCTCGCTACTGGCAACCACCATCGCCTCCTGCCTCGTCCTGACCGCCTGTGGCGGCGGTGGCGGTGGCGGCAACGTGCGTAGCGACGCACCGCAGACCACGGTGATCGCGCCGACTCCGACGACCCCGCCGCCGGCAGCGGACCCGCTGCCCAAGACCACGCCCGCGCCGACGCCGGCTCCGCCACGCTATCAGGGCGTGGGCAGCAATCTGCTGGTGCCGACCAATGCGGATCTGGCGCAGCAGGCGGGCGCGCGGGGCCAGGGCGTCAAGCTGGCCGTGCTGGACGACAACCTGGTGCCCAGCTACGCACCGATCAGCGGCAAGGTCGACAGCTTCAACGATTACACCGCCAGCCCAGGCACGCCCGAGTCGTCGGCCAATGCCTTGCGCGGCCACGGAACGATTGTGTCTGCGCTGGTGCTGGGCTCCGCGCAGGACGGCTTCGCCGGTGGTGTCGCGCCGGATGCAGACCTGTTCTATGCGCGCATCTGCGCCGAAAATTCCTGCGGCACGCAGCAGACCCGTCGTGCGGCGGTGGACCTGGCCGCGGCTGGCGTGCGGATCGCCAATCTCTCCATCGGTGCCTCCTACCCCGATGCCGCCTCCAGTGCCAACGCTGCGCTGGCCTGGAAATACGCACTGACCCCGTTGGTGCAGGCCGATGCGCTGATCGTGGCATCCACCGGCAATGAAGGCGCGGCAGAAGCTTCCTACCCGGCGGCAACGCCGGTGCAGGAAGCCAGTGTGCGCAACAACTGGCTGGCCGTCGGTGCGATCAACATCGATAGCGCCGGCAACGCCGCCGGCCTGACCAGCTATTCCAATCACTGCGGCGCCGCCGCGCAGTGGTGCCTGGTCGCGCCGGGCAGCTACACCGCCCCGGCCCTGGCCGGCACCGAATTGCAGGGCCAGATTGCCGGCACCTCGTTCTCCACCGCCGCCGTCAGCGGTGTCGCCGCGCAGGTGCTGGGCGCGTATCCGTGGATGAGCGCTTCCAACCTGCAGCAAACCCTGCTGACCACCGCCACCGACCTGGGCGACCCGGGCGTGGACGCGCTGTACGGCTGGGGCCTGGTCAATGCGGCCAAGGCGATCAAGGGCCCGGGCCAGTTCGCAAGCAACTGGGCGGCCAATGTGACCGCTGGCTACGACAGCACCTTCAGCAACGACATCTCCGGCGCGGGCAGCCTGACCAAGAACGGGGCCGGCAAGCTCACCCTGAGCGGCAATAACAGCTATACCGGCGGCACCAGCATTAGCGACGGCGTGCTCACACTGTCCGGCAGCCTGCGTTCGGATGTGATCGTGTTGAACTCGGCCACGTTCGAATCGCGCGGCGGTGTGATCAACGGCAACTACAGCCTGGTCAACGCGACCGGCACCACGGCCGTCGAACTGGGCAGGGGCCTCACCGTCACCGGCCAGGCCAGCTTGAAGGGCAATCTGCTGTTGCTGCCGGAAGCGGCCGGCTACACCGTCGGCAGCACCGAGAAGATCGTCAAGGCGGGCTTCCTGCAAGGCACGTTCGATCGCGTGCAGTACGCCAACAATTTCTTCTGGACCGCGGCACTGTCCTACGACCCGACCACCGTCACCGCGACCCTGACCCGCAATGCCTCCGCGGCCAGCGCACAGGCGGCCGGTGCACCGCAGTCGGTGGTCAACGGTGCCAACCAGGCCGACGCGCTGGTCAAGGTGCTCGATACCCGGGTCGCCTCGGGCGACACCGACAACCTGGGTGGCCTGATCAGCGCCACCGGTTCGCTGATTGCAGCATCCGATGCGCAGGTTGCCGCGTCGCTGCCGACCCTGACCGGCCAGGTGCACGGCATCGAGCGCACGCTGGGCTTCCAGTCCGCGCTCAACGACGCACGTGTGGCCGCCGACCGCCTGCCCTACCTGGCCGACACCACCACGTTGACCACCTGGATGCAGGGCAGCTACCTGGACGGCAATCTGGGCCGTAGCGGTTTCGCTTCGGCCGATTACACCCAGCAGGCCACCACCTTCGGCGTGGATCTGCCGATGGGCAGCGGCGGCACCATCGTCGGTGCGGCCGTGACCTCCGGTCAGGACCGTGCGCACATCGCCGCGTCTTCGAGCCGTCTGCGCTCGGACCGGTATGCGATGACCGCGTACCTGTACCAGCCGATCGGCCAGGCGTATCTGTCGGCGATCGGTTCGTACGGCATGAGCAACGTCCAGACCGAACGCAACGTGCAGGCCGGCAGCATCGGCGAGCGCTTGCAGGACCGTCGCCACGACACCAACTGGTCGGCGCGCGCGGAAATCGGCCTCATGCCGCATGCCGGGTTGTCGCCGTTCGTGGCCGCCGGTGTGGTGAGCCAGACCCAGGATGCCTTCAGCGAAGCCTCGGTGACGGGCCTTGGCCTGAGCGCGAACAGCGACACCCTGCGCGCAGGGTACGGCGAGGTGGGTGTGCGTGGCCATCTGGCGCGCGGCAACTGGGGCTTCGATGGTCTGGTGGCCTATCGCTCGCTGCTGGGCAACCCGAATGCCGACTTCTCTGCGTGGTTCACCGGCCTGCCGGAAGCGCGTTTCAATGTCGCCGGCGAGCCGGTGTCCAAGCAGTCGCTGCGCGCCTCGGTTGGCCTGCGTTACCAGCTCAACGATGCGTTCTCCATCTACGGCAACGTGGGTGCCGAGCGCGCTCGTTCGGACACCAACAGCATCAACGCCAACATCGGTCTGCGCTGGCAGTTCTGATTGCAGCCGATGCAGCGGTGCTGCAGGCGATGCACGTGACGATGTCACGCACACTGCTGCGTGACAGATAAAAGAAGGCCCCGGCATGTCCGGGGCCTTTTCGTTGACGGCCGCGTGCCAATGGCGAAACCGCCAAGCGCTTGGCTGACACGGCGTCTTGCGTGCCGGCCCCGCGCAGACGATACGAAAGTATATCGATGCGATGTCCATGGACTGGCGAAAACGCCCGAAAACCCCTGGTTTCGCGCGCTGACGGCTGGCACCATGCACGCCATCGACGCGGCTGCAGCACGCGTTGCAACTGCGCCGGCCCGGATGGCTGGCGCGCAACTCACACCTGTGGCGATGCGCCATGGGTGCCAGGCGATGCCGATGTACGCCGCTGCCGGCAGCGCGCGTAGATCCATCGCCGATGCAACCGCGGCCTGCGTTCGCGCATCGCAGGCTGCGGGTGCAACGCCTTCCCTCTCCCCGTACGAGTCATCGCATGTCGTCCCCCTTCCTGCGTTCTACGCTGGCAGCTGCCTGTGTGTGCAGCTTGCTGGCCGGCTGCGGAGCCACGCCGCCGCCGGCTGCTCCCTCGCCGCTGCTGATCCACACCAACACGCAGGTGATGGTGCCGGCGCACTCGCCCCTGCGTGCCAGCCTGCGCGTGCAGGCCGTGCGCAGCCAACCCATCGCCCCGCTGCTGCAGATGCCGGCGGTGATCGACGTGCTGCCCGAGCGCCTGGTGCGCGTCGTGCCGCCGTTGGCCGGGCGCGTGGTCGCACTGCCCAAGACCCTGGGCGACACCGTGCATGCGGGCGATGTGCTGTGCGTGCTGGATTCTGCCGAACTCGCCAGTGCCTACAGCGATGCCGGCAAGACGCGCGCCACGCTGGAACAGGCGCGCCTGGAACTTGCCCGGCAGAAGGCGCTGGCAGTGGACAGCATTTCCGCTGCACGCGATCTGCAGGCGGCGCAGCAGGCCTTCGACAGCGCGCAGAACGATGCACGGGCGGCCAGCGATCGCCTGGCCCAGCTGGGTGTGGCTGCGCAGGCGAGCTCGCACCGGCGCTATGTCGTGCGTGCGCCCATTGCCGGCCGCGTGGCGGAGCTGAGCGCTGCGCTGGGCGGCTTCTGGAACGACACGTCGGCGTCACTGATGACGGTGGCCGATATCTCGCAGGTGTGGCTCACCGCCAGCGTGCCGGAACGCGAGATTGGCCAGGTCTTCGAAGGTCAGCCGGTCACTGCCAGCCTGGATGCCTATCCTGGCCAACGCTTCGTCGGCCACGTGCAACACCTGGACGATTTGCTCGACCCCGCCACCCGCACGTTGAAAGTCAGGGTGGCCTTGAATAACCGCGACGGCCTGCTCAAGCCGGGCATGTTTGCGCGCGCCCAATTCCAGTCGCGCCCGCAACAGGCATTGGTGGTGCCCGATAGTGCGCTCTTGCAGATGGGACTGTACACGCGGGTGTTTGTCGAAACCGCGCCGTTCGCTTATCGCTCGCGCATCGTGGCCACCGGCCGCGCAATGGAGGGCTATACCGAAATCCTGTCCGGCTTGAAGGCCGGCGAGCGTGTGGTGATCAAGGACGGAGCCTTGCTCAATGATTGAGGCGATCATCACCACCTGCTTCCAGCGTCGCGGCATCGTCTGGCTGGTCTTCGTACTCATTGCGTTATACGGCACATGGAGCTGGACGCAGCTGCCGGTGGAGGCTTACCCGGACATCGCCGATGTCACCTCGCAGGTGGTCACGCAGGTCCCGGGCCTGGGTGCAGAAGAAGTGGAACAGCAGATCACCGTGCCGCTGGAACGTGCGTTGATGGGCACGCCCGGCCTGCATGTGTTGCGCTCGCGCAGCCTGTTCGCCCTTTCCTTGATCACGCTGGTCTTCGACGATGGGACGGAAGGCTACTTCGCGCGCCAGCGTGTGCTGGAACGCATCCAGGCGGTCACCCTGCCCTATGGCGCAATTCCCGGGCTCGACCCATACACCTCGCCCACCGGCGAGATTTATCGCTATACGCTGGAATCGAAAACACGCAGCCTGCGCGAGCTGTCGGACCTGCAATTCTGGACGGTGATTCCGCGCCTGCAGAAAGTGCCAGGCGTGGCCGATGTGACCAATTTCGGCGGCCTTACCACGCAGTTTTCGCTGGCGCTGGAGCCGGACCGCCTGACCCGGTACGGGGTGTCGTTGCAGCAGGTCAAGAGCGCCATCACCAGCAACAACGCCGATGGCGGCGGCAGCGTGATGGATCGTGGCGAACAAAGTTACGTGATCCGCGGCATCGGCCTGCTGCATTCGTTGCAGGACATCGGCAATGTGGTGGTGAGCAGCAGCAATGGCGTACCGGTCCTGGTCAAGGACCTAGGCCAGGTGCGCTACGACAATGTCGAGCGACGCGGCATTCTGGGCAAGGACGGCAACCCGGACACGATCGAAGGCATCGCGTTGCTGCTCAAGGACAGCAACCCGTCGGTGGCCTTGCAAGGCATCCACAGCGCCGTGGAGGAGCTCAACAACGGCGTGCTGCCCAGGGACGTCAAGGTGGTGCCGTACCTGGATCGGACCGCGTTGATCGACGCCACGCTGCATACGGTGAGCGCCACGCTGACCGAAGGCATGCTGCTGGTGTGCGTGGTGCTGTTGATCTTCCTGGGTAGCCCGCGTGCGGCGGCGATCGTGTCGCTGACCATCCCGCTGTCGTTGCTGATCGCCTTCATCTTCATGCACCACCTCAAGATTCCGGCCAATCTGCTGTCGTTGGGCGCGATCGACTTCGGCATCCTGGTCGATGGTGCGGTGGTGCTGGTGGAAAACGTCTTGCGCCTGCGCGAAGAAAACAGCCAGCGTGCATTGACGGCGCGCGATGCGATCGACGCCACCCTGCAGGTGGCACGGCCGATCTTTTTCGGCATGGCCGTGATCGGCTGTGCGTACCTGCCGCTGCTGGCGTTCGAACGCATCGAATACAAGCTGTTTTCGCCGATGGCCTACGCGGTGGGCGCGGCCTTGATCGGTGCGCTGCTGGTGGCGCTGACACTGATTCCTGGCCTGGCGTGGCTGGCGTTTCGCAAGCCGCGCAAGATGATGCACAATCGCGTACTGGAAACACTGGGGCAGCGCTACCGCGCATTGCTGGAACGCAGCGTGGGCCGACGCGGCTGGCTGCTGGCTTGCGCGGCGCTGGCCCTGTGCGTGCTGGCGGTGTTGGGGGGCAGCATCGGCCGCGACTTCCTGCCGTATATCGATGAAGGATCGCTGTGGCTGCAGGTGCAGATGCCGCCAGGCATCACCTTGGACAAGGCCGCCACCATGGCCAATGCCTTGCGCAAGGCCACGCTGGAATTTCCCGAGGTCTCGTATGTGGTGACCCAGACCGGGCGCAACGACGATGGCACCGACTACTGGACGCCTTCGCATATCGAAGCGAGCGTGGGCCTGCGTCCCTACAAAGACTGGCCGGCCGGCATGGACAAGCAGGCATTGATCGCTGCGCTCGGCGCACGTTATGCACGGATGCCCGGTTACACGGTGAGCATGATGCAGCCGATGATCGACGGCGTGCAGGACAAGCTCTCCGGCGCGCATAGCGATCTGACCGTGAAGGTGTTCGGCGACGATCTGCAGCAGGTTCGCGGCGTTGCCGACCAGGTGGCTGCAACCTTGCACAAGGTGCCGGGCGCTGCGGACATCGCCGTGGATGTAGAGCCGCCCCTGCCCAACCTGCAGGTACGTTTCGACCGCGCGGCGGCAGCACGCTATGGCATCAATGCGGCCGATGTGTCGGATCTGATTTCCACCGGCATCGGCGGCAGCCCGATCGGGCAGATGTACATCGGCGAGAAGAGCTACGACCTCACCGTGCGCTTTCCGCAACGGTATCGCAACGATCCGCAGGCCATCGGCGCGTTGCGCCTGCGCACCGCTGCCGGCGCCGAGATACCGCTCTCGGCGGTGGCCAGCATCATCACCACCAGTGGCCAGAGCGTGATCGTGCGCGAGATGGGCCGGCGCAACATCATCGTGCGGCTCAACGTGCGCGGCCGCGACCTGTCCAGTTTCCTGAGCGATGCGCAGGCCACGCTCGCGCGGCAAGTGCACCTCGACCCGCAGCACATGCAGCTGGTGTGGGGTGGCCAGTTCGAGAACCTGCAGCGTGCCCAGGCGCGCTTGCTGGTGGTGCTGCCAACCACGTTGTGCATCATGTTCGTGTTGCTGTTTGGCGCATTCGGCAACCTGCGCCAGCCGACATTGGTGCTTGCCGCCGTGCCGCTGGCCATGATCGGCGGGTTGGCTGCATTGCACCTGCGCGGGATGACCCTCAATGTCTCCAGCGCGGTAGGTTTCATCGCCCTGTTCGGGGTGGCGGTCCTGAACGCGGTGCTGATGCTCGCGCAGATCAACCGGCTGCGCCAGGACGTGGGCATGTCCTTGCGCGAGGCGGTGGTGGCCGGTGCGGTGAGCCGCATGCGTCCGGTACTGATGACCGCAACGGTGGCAGCGCTTGGCCTGGCACCGGCAATGCTCGCCACTGGCCTGGGCAGCGATGTGCAGCGCCCGTTGGCCACCGTGGTGGTTGGCGGCTTGGTCACCGCCACGGTGCTCACCTTGGTGTTGTTGCCATCGCTTTACTACCTGATGGAAGCCTTCGTCGCAACGCGCCAGGGCCGCCCGGAGACGACCGCATGACCGACGTTCGCAACGCATTGCTCGCCGGTGCCGTGGCGGTATCGCTCGCCGCCTGCGCAGTGGGACCGGACTTTCAGCGCCCCGCTCTACCTGCTGCCGATCGCTATACCGCCAATGCGTTACCGGCAACGATCGTGGACGCCGACGCGGCGCATGGTGGTGCGCAGCAGTTCGAGCCCGGGCAGGACGTGCCGGCCGCCTGGTGGCGCGCCTTCGGCTCGCCGCAACTCAATGCTGTGGTGGAGCGGGCCTTACGTGCCAATCCGGACCTGCAGGCCGCCGACGCAGCGCTCCGGCAGGCGCAGCAGACGCTGGCCGCACAACGCGGTGCCTGGCTACCGCAAGCGGATCTGCATGTGGATGCCAGCCGGCAACGCGATTCGGTGGTGCCGGCGCCAGATGCCGGCATCGACACACCGTATGCGCTACGCACCGCCCAACTCAGCGTCAGCTACACGCTGGACGTCTTTGGCGGTACGCGGCGGCAAGTGGAAGCGGCCGGTGCGCAAGCACAGGCCCAGCGCGATCAGCGCGATGCGGCGTACCTGAGCCTCACCGCCAACGTGGTGAACGCGGCCATTGGCGAGGCGGCCGTGCGCGCGCAACTGGAGGCTGCGCGCGCGCAGGTCGCCATCGCCGAGCAGCTCTGCACGCTCACCGAACGCCAGCAGGCGCTTGGCGCGCTCGGTGCAGCGCAGGTGCTGGCCCAACGCACTGCGCTGGCACAGGCACAGGCCGCGGTGCCGGGGCTGGAAAAACAGCTGGAACAGCAACGGACCCTGCTCGCGATTCTGGGCGGGCAGTTGCCTGGCGACGCTGCGGGTGCGCCGTTTACGCTGGACACGCTGCAATTACCGGCGCAATTGCCGTTATCGCTGCCCTCGCGGTTGGTCGATCGCCGCCCGGACATCCGCGCCGCCGAAGCGCAGGCGCATGCTGCCAGCGCATTGATCGGCGTGGCGGCCGCTGCGCGCTTGCCATCCATTACCTTGAGTGCGGCCGGCGGCGGCTCTGCTTCCAGTGTCGGGCGCATGTTCGCGGCCGGCAATACACAATGGTCGGTGGCCGGCAGCCTGCTGCAACCGCTGTTCCATGGCGGCGCGCTTGCGCATCAGCAACGGGCGGCCGAAGCTGGCTACGCGCAGGCCATGGCGCAATACCGCAGCGTGGTGCTGAACGCATTTGGCGAGGTTTCCAACGCGCTCACCGCGCTGCAGAGCGACGCGCAGAACCTGCGCGCCTGTGCCGATGCGCAGGCCCTTGCGGAGCGCACGCTGGCGCTGGTGCAACGTCAACAGGCGGTCGGTGCGGTGGGCATGGCAGATCTGCTGCAGGCGCAGCAGGCCTACCAAAGCACGCAGGCCGCCACGGTCCAGGCACAAGCCGCCCGCTACACCGACACCGTGGCGCTGTATCAGGCCCTGGGTGGCGGGCCGTGGTGGTCGCCAGCGGCCCAGACGCCCAAGCCCGCGGCTCCATGAATCACGCACCGCAGCCAGCGCCGGTTGTGTAACGGCGGCGCCGCCAGCTGAGACAATCGCCGCCATGCGCATGACCTCTCTCTTCCGCTCGCCACCCACGCGTACCGACCTGCTCGGCATGGTCGGGCTGGTGGCGGGCATGGCAGCGATCTTCGTGGCCGATACCTTCACCGACTATGCGGTGGCGGCAGCCTTGTTCTATACGTTGGTGGTGCTGCTGTCGGTACGCCTGCTGACGCGCACGGGCGTAGTGCTGCTGGCGGCCACCTGCCTGGCGCTGATCGTGCTCAGCTTCCATCTCACCCCGGCCGGCAGCTACCGCGTGGGCGTGATCAACTCCTGCATCAGTGCGGTGGTGGTGGCGGTCACCACCTATCTGGCGGTGCAGATGGAAGCGGCCAAGGCGAGCGCACATGCCGCACAGGCACGGCTGTTGCGGCTCACCCGCAGCGGCAGCATGGGCGGGCTAGCCGCATCGATCGCCCACGAAGTCAATCAACCCTTGGCCGCCATCGTGACCAGTGGCAATGCCTGCCAGCGCTGGCTGGCGCAGCAACCGCCCAACCTGGCCAAGGCCGATGCAGCACTGGAGCGCATGCTCGCCGACGCCGGCCGCGCCAGCGCCATCATCGCGCGCATGCGTGCATTGGCGCGTGGCGAAGCCAGCCAACGCCAGCCGCTGGATTTGAACCGCACCGTGCTCGACATGATTGCCCTCACCCGTGGCGAAACCGAGCGCCATGGCATCGCGCTGTCGCTGGAGCTGGACCCTGCCCTGCCCGCGGTGCTGGCCGATGGCGTACAGATCCAGCAGGTCATCGGCAATCTGTTGCTCAACGCCGTGGAGGCACTGGCGACCTTGCCGGACGAGGCGCGCAGCATCCATGTACGCTCGCACACCGATGGTGGGTGGGCATGCCTGTGCATCGACGACACCGGCCCAGGCTTGTCCGATGACGCACTGGCGCATGTATTCGAAGCATTCTGGGGCACCAAGGACGATGGCATGGGCATTGGCTTGAGCATCAGCCGCACCATCATGGAAGCCAACGGCGGGCAGATCTGGGCCGAGCCGGCCGGTGTACGCGGCGCGCGCTTCGGCCTGCGTCTGCCCCTGGTCGCGACGGAGCGCAGGCCATGAGCGAGCCGGCCCCGGTGGTGTATCTCATCGACGACGATGCCTCGATGCGCGCTGCACTGGAGGATCTGTTCGCCTCGGTCGGCTTGCAGGTCTACGCGTTCGGTTCCACCGATCAATTCCTCGCGCACCGGTTGCACGAGGCACCCGCCTGCCTGGTGCTGGACATTCGCATGCCGGGCCAGAGCGGGATGGAGTTCCATCGGCGCATGGTCGAATCCGGCGTTGCCCTGCCCACCATCTTCATTACCGGCCATGGCGATATCGCGATGAGCGTGGAGGCGATGAAGAACGGCGCGATCGAATTCCTGACCAAACCGTTCCGCGATCAGGCCCTGCTGGATGCCATTCAGGACGGCATCCGGCGTGACCGTGCGCGCCGCCAGAGCGAGGCGGTGGCCGCGCAATTGCGTGCACGTTGGGAGTCGCTGAGTAGCGGCGAGCAGGATGTCACGCGATTGGTGGTGCAAGGTCTGTTGAACAAGCAGATCGCCGCGCGCCTGCACCTGAGCGAGATCACCGTGAAAGTGCGGCGTGGCCAGGCCATGCGCAAGATGCAGGCTGGCTCGCTGGCCGAACTGGTGCGCCTGGCCGAACGCATCGGGCTGTGATGCGCGCTGTGTGACCGGTGCGCAGGCGTGCTGTGCTAGCTGCCCGCGCACGCGCCATCGGCGGGCATCCAGCCGCCATGACGGCCTGCGTGCTCCAGGATGACAGCGCCATGCCGCAGCACCCACGCAGCGCTTTTTCGGCTCTCGATGTCATGCATTGACCTGGTCACCGCAACGCACCTGACGCTCCGGTGCGTATCTTGCGGCGCGCGCGACAGACACAGGAATGCGGGCAAAAAGAACGCCCCGGTATCCGGGGCGTTTTTGTTTCCGGTGTCAGGCATGCCGCAAGACAAGACTTCAGAAGCTCACTCCCCAGGTCACCTGACCACCGTACGCCGTCTGCCCGTCGCCGCTGAGCCCTTGCAGCGACAGTGCCAGCCGGCTGCGTGGCGAGGTGATCAGGCTCACGCCCAGCTCGCCGATGGCCGCATTCTTGGCCAGGGTGACGCTTTGCACCGAGAACTCCGAGGCGGTGCCGACGAAGCCGGCCGAGCGCTGCACGGAACGGTCGCCGAAGGCATGCCGCCAGCCTGCCGACGCATACAACGCCGCCTTCTGGCCGAGGTCCCAATCACCACGTACGCCCAGCGTGGCGGTACTGAAGGTGTCGCTGGCACTGTCCACCGACAGCGCGGAGATGCCGCCGCGTTCGGTGAACCCGTCGGTCTTCAGGCGGGTGTAATCGGCCGCAATGAACGGGCTGTACACCGCACCTTCGGTGCGCAGATTCCAGGCCGCTTCCAGCGACACCGTTACGGCGGTGGCGTCGTAGCGGCTGTCCATGCGCTCTTCGAGCACGCCGGGCAACATCACCCGGCGCGTGCTGTCGACGCGATAGCTGGCGTAGTCCACCGCACCCTGCAGCGAGAACGCAGACCAATCGGCCCGGCCATACACGCCGGCATGCGTGCCATCCACATCGGCACGGTCGCCCCATTCGCGCGACCAGCTCTCGATATCCTGGTTGCCGACCGCAATGCCCACCACGCTGCGTTCGCCGAAGCGGCGTTCCGCACCGGCCATCACGCCGTTGTCCTCGCGACGTACCGACACCGCATTGGCATCGCCATCGACACGGGTGGGCAGGCTGCGCCCGGTGATCCAGACCATGGTGTCGCCGACCAGCGTGTCCTGGCTGTCGCCACGCAGATGGTTGGCGATGCCGCTGTAGAGAAAGCGGCTGTCCAGCAGGGCCGTTGCAGTGCTGGCATGACTTTCGCCCGACAGCGAGGCAAACGCGGTGCGCACCGCCTCCGGGTCGTCGGGCAAACGCACCACGGCCTGATAGATCGGGCTGGTGTTCGGCAAGCCGTCCACGGCCGCCGCCGTGGACTGCTGGTTCGGCGTGGTGACCGCGTCCACCATGCCCACCGTATTGCGCCCGAACGTCACCGACAATCCGGTCGCGGTGGTGCTGACATCCGGCTCGATAAACGCGTAGTCGGAAATGACGTTGGTGAACTGCCCGGTGAGGCCGCCGCCGGCGCTGATCACCGGAATTTCCGTAAACAGCGGCAAGTCGGTCGCCCGCACCAGCGCCAGCGTGGTGCCGGTTGCCACGCTGGCTGCGCCGCCCACCGCCACCGGCGTGACGACACCGCCGTCGCCGGGCGTCACTTGCAACGCGGAGCCTGGTGCAAACGTGGCATTGCCGCCGACGCTGATGGTGCCACCGGCACCGCCGATGGCGACCGTGCCCGATGACACCAGGCTGCCGACACTGCCGCTGCCGGCGAGCGTGCCGCCCGGACCCACTGTGACCGGCCCGCCCAGCACCGCGCCCGGGTTGGCCAGGTTGCCGACACTCAGGGTGCCGGCGTTGACCTCCGTCGGGCCGGTGAAGGTGCTGCTGTTGGCGGTGAGCAACAGCGTGCCGGTCCCCAGCTTGATGAAGCGACCGACCCCGAACAACCTGCCTGCATAGCTGCCGGCACTGTTTTGCAGGAAGGTCAGCGTGCTGTTGTTGGTGATGTCGCCCTGCAGGCTGGCGGTGTTGCCAACCAGCGTGCCCGCGTTGACGGTCGTACCGCCCAGGTAACCGTTGACGCCGTCCAGGGTGAGCGTACCGGTGCCGTTCTTCACCAGCACGCCGCTGCCGGTGACGTTGCCGGCGTAGGTCCCATCGGTTGCCTGGTCGAACACCAGCACTGCATTGTCGACGATGTTGCCCTGCAGACTGTCGGTGGTGCCGATCAGGCTGCCACTGGCGATGGTGGTGCCGCCGCTGTAGGTGTTGGGCGCCACCAAGGTCAACGCGCCGGCACCTTGCTTGATCACGCTACCGGTGCCGCTGACCACGCCGGCGAACACGCCATCGCTGGCCTGATCGAAGATCAACGTCGCGTTGTCGACCACATCGCCCTGCAAGCTGGTGGTGTTGCCGACCAGGCTGCCGGCGCTGATGACGGTGCCGCCGGTATACGTATTGGCACCAAGCAATTGCAGCACGCCGCTGCCGGTCTTTTCCAGCGAGCCAGTCCCGCTGACCGCGCCGGCATACACGCCACCGGTCGTCTGGTTGAACACCAACGCTGCATTGTTGGTGATATCGCCCTGCAAACTGGCGGTGTCGCCGATCAGGGTGCCGGCCGCAATGGTGGTGCCACCGGCGTAGCCATTGGCGCCGCTGAGCAGCAATGCGCCGGCGCCCTCCTTGACCACCGTGCCAGTGCCGGTGATCGAACCGGTAAACACGCCATCGGCCGCCTGGTTGAACGCCAAGGTTGCGTTATCGACGATGGCGCCTTGCAGGCTTGCGCTGTCGCCCACCAGCGTACCCGCAGTGAGCGTCGTGCCACCGCTGTAGGTATTGCTGCCGTCCAGCGTGAGGGTGCCGGTGTTTGTCTTGATCAACGCACCGCTGCCGCTGATGTTGCCGGCAAGGGTGAGGTCGGCCGGGTTGTCGACGGTCAGCGCCGCACCCAGCGTGACCGCGTTACCCAATGCCGCGGCAATGGCATTGCTCAGCACCGAATCGCCGGTGACCGACAAGGTGCCGCTCCCCAGGGCGGTGTTGCTGGCCACCGCCAGCGTGCCATCGCTGAGCGTCGTGCCGCCGGCATAGCTGTTGTTGCCGCTGAGCGTGAGGGTGGACGTGCCGTTCTTGATCAAACTGCCTGCACCGCTGATTGCACCGGTCAATGCCAGGTCGTTGCTGCCTGGCAGCGTCAACGCGCCGTCGAGCACCACCGCATTGGCCAGCGCCAATGCTTGATCGGTATCGAGCGTGGTGCCCGCTGCGGCAGTCAGCGTGCCGGTGCCCAGCGCCTGCGCATTGCCCAGCACCAGGCTGCCGCCGCCGAGCGCGGTGCCGCCGGTGTAGGTGTTGGCACCAGTCAGGACCAGCGTGCCGGTGTCGAGCTTTTGCAGCGTGCCGCTGCCGCCGATGGCGACGTCGATGGTGCCGGTCACGCCGGGGTCGACGCGGATGATGGTGTTCGCTGCGTTGGCGCTCAATGCGCCACCGCCTGCATCGCTCAGCACATAGCCATCGGTGATGAATTGCATGCCGGTGATGCCCTGGGTGCCCTGCACGCCCACGTTGCCCGCTGTGCCTGCGAAGACCGCAAAGCTGTTCTGCCAATCGCTGTTGATCAGCCCATCGACCGACGTCCAATTGGTGGTGCCGGCGGTCCATGTGCCGGTACCGCCCTCGGCGCTGCCGTTGGCGACGGTCTGCGCACCATCCCAGAACTGCACGTTGCTGCCAGAAGCCAACAACACCACGTTGACCTGCTGCGCCAGCGAGGTCTGCAGCGTGAGCTGGGCGGGGTCGACCGTGCCCGGCAAGGTGCCGAAACCCATGCCATTGTTGGTCAAGGTGCCGGTGTAATCGATCAGGCGATACACACCGGTGCCGAAGCCGCCGATGTCGGTGATGTTGAGCGTGCCATCCAGCGTGAGGTCGCCGTTGACCGCAAGCACACCGGTCTGGCTGGGTATCCCCAAAAACGCATCGAGCGTGGCATTGGGCGCCATGCTCAGGCTGCCGGTGGTCAGCAGCGCACCACTGGTCACCACCAGGCGGCCACCGTCATTCACCGTGACCGCGGCATTGACCACGCCGCTGCCGCTCAACGTGCCGCCGGTGCCCACGGTGACGCCACCGGCACTGCCCAGCGTGCCATCCACATCCAGCGTGCCCGCGGTGATCTGCGTGGTGCCGCCGATCGTGCTGGTGCCGGTGAGTTGCACGGTGCCGGTGCCGACTTTTTCGAGATTGCCCGCATCGTTCAACGCACCTGCGAAGGTACTGCCGACGTTGCCAACGCCCAGTTGCAAGGTGCTGCCCCCCTGGATCGCGACATTGCCCAGGCCGGTCACGCTGCTCAATGCGGTATTGCTGCCGAGCGAGAGCCCCGCCCCTGCCGCAACATCCACGCTGGCACTGGTCCCCAACGTGCCGGTGGCGGAGGTGGCCAGCACGCCGCCCTGTACCGACACCGGGCCACTGAACAGGTTGCTGCCGGACAGGGTCAAGGTCCCCAGGCCCGTCTTGGTCAGCGCGCCCGCGCCACTGAGCACGCCGGTCAACGCCAGAGCGTCCGCACTGGCGATGGTCAGGTTGGCGCCCAGGTTGACGTTGTTGCCCAGGGCCAAGGCAATGGCATTGCTCAACGTCGCATCGCCCAGCACCGACAGGCTGCCCGTGCCGAGTGCGGTGTTGCTGCCCACCGCCAGGGTGCCGGCATTCAACACGCTGCCGCCGAGGTAGCTGTTGCTGCCGTCCAGCGTGAGCGTGGAGGTGCCGTTCTTGATCAAGCTGCCTGCACCGCTGATGGCGCCGGCCAATGTCAGGTCGTTGCTGCCGGGCAGCGTCAACCCGCCATCGAGCACCACCGCGTTGCCGAGGGCCAATGCTTGGTTGGTATCGAGCGTGGTGCCCGCTGCGGCGGTCAGCGTGCCGCTGCCCAGCGCTTGTGTATTGCCCAACACCAGGCTGCCGCCGCCCAGCGCCGTGCCACCGGTGTAGGTGTTGGGACCACTCAGCACCAGCGTGCCGGTATCAAGCTTCTGCACGCCGCCGGTGCCGGTGATGGCCACATCGATGCTCGCCGTGGCACCCGGATCGACGCGGATGGAGGTCAACGGGTCAGTCACCGCCAGTGCGCCCGCGCCGGCATCGGTCAACTGATAACCATCGGTCACGAACTGCAGGCCGCCGACGTTCTGCGTGCCCTGCACGCCCACCGTGCCGGCCGTACCGGAAAACACTGCGAAGTCGCCTTGCCACGTGCTGTTGGCGCTACCGTCCTGGCCGGTCCAGTTGGTGGCTGCACCCCAGGTGCCGGCGCCGCCATCGACAGTGCCATTGGCCGTGGTCTGTACCCCATCCCAGAACTGCACGATGCTGCCCGGCGCGGTCACCACCAGATTGAGTTGCTGGCCGATGGCGGTCTGCAGGGCGAGCTGGCTGATGTCCACGCTGCCCGGAAACAGGCCGATCAGCATGCCGTTGTTGGTGAGCGCGCCGGTGTAGTCGATCAACCGGTACACGCCGGTCCCGAAGCCACCGAGATCGGTGATGTTGAGCGTACCGTCCAGGGTGAGATCGCCATTGACGGCCAGCAAGCGGGTTGCGCTTGGCGCGCCCAATGCCACATCGACGAACGCGCCTGGCGCGAGCGTCAACGCGCCCACGCTCAACGACGAACCGCTGGTCAGTGCGAGCCTGCCGCCATCGCTGACGGTGACCGCCGCACCCACATTACCGGCGGCGCCGGTGCCGGTCAGCGTGCCGCCCGATGCGACGTTCAAGGCGCCGGTGCCGAGGCTGCCGACCACATCGAGCGTGCCCGCACTGACCTGCGTGCTGCCACCGATCGCGCTGGTACCGAGCAAACGCACGGTACCGGCCCCCACCTTGTCCAGGTTGCCGCCACCGCCCAGGCTGCCGGCGAAATCGCCGCCGCCTAGTTGCAGCGTGGCGCCGGTATCGGTGTCTACACCGCCCGCACCAGTGAGTGTGTTGATCAAGCCACCGTTGGTCAGGTTCAACAGCGCACCTGCCGCGACATCGACATTGCTGGCGTTGCCCAATGAGGCCGCGGTACTGGCCACCACGGTGCCGGCCTGAATCGCCAGCGGGCCGGTGTAGCTGTTGTTACCGCTCAAGGTCAACGTGCCCAGGCCGGTCTTGACCAGGCTTCCGCTTCCGCTGATGGCACCGCTTGCCAACATGTCTGCGGCGTTATCTACGGTGAGCGCGGCGCCCAGCGCGATGTCGTTGCCTAGCGCCACGGCGACCGCATTGCTCAATACCGAATTGCCGAGCACCGACAGGCTGCCGGTGCCGAGCGCATTGTCGGCTCCCACCGCGATGGTGCCTGCGGTCAGGCTGGTACCGCCGCTGTAGCTGTTGCTGGCCGTGAGCGACAGGGTGGTGGCGCCATTCTTGACCAGGCTGCCGGTGCCGCTGACGCTGCCGTTCAAGACCAGATCGTTGCTGCCCACCAACGTCAGTTGATCGTTCAACGCGAGGTTGTTGCCTACCGTCAACGCGGCAGTGGCATCCAGTTCGGCAGGGCCGTTGACTCGCATATCACCCACGCCAAGCGCGGCATTGTTCCCAAGCACCAGCCTGCCCGCATCCAGCGCAACGCCACCGGTGAAGGTATTGGCGTTGCTCAACGTCAGGGTGGCGCTGCCCTGCTTGTCGAGGCCACCGATGCCGCTGACGACGCCGTTGAGCGCAATATTCTGCGTGCCAGGCAGGGTCAGCGTGCCATCCAAGGCGACTGCATTGCCCAGCGCCACGGCGGTGCTTGCATCCAGCGTGGTACCGCCTGCGGCAGTCAAGGTACCTGCGCCCAATGCCGTGTCGCTGCCAACCAGCAACGAACCACCCTGCAGTTGCAGCCCACCGCTCCAGGTGTTGTTGCCATTGAGGGTGAGCGTCTGCGCGCCGGTCTTGATCAGGCTGCCCGTGCCATCGATCGCGCCATCGAGCGTGAGGTTTTGTCCATCGATCGTCAGCGCACCGTTGGTGGTGAGCGCGTTCTGCAAGGTCACCGCAGAGGCAGCGGTGAGCAGCGTGCCGTTGGCAGCAGTAAGTGCGCCGCTACCGAGTGCGGTATTGCTGCCCACGACCAGGGCACCGTCGTTCAACGCGGTGCCGCCGGTGTAACTGTTGTTTCCGTTGAGCGTGAGCGCTCCGGTGCCTTGCTTGACCAGGCTGCCGGCGCCGCTCACGGTACCGCTCAAGCCCAGGTTGTTGTTGCCGGTCAATGACAACGCACCATTGAGCACCACATCGTTGCCAAGCGTGGTGGCGGTGGTGGCCTGCAGTTGCGTTCCGCCGGCTGCGGTCAACACACCGCTGCCCAGCGCCGCGCCGCTGCCGACCGACAAGCTCCCCGCGTTGAGATCCACGCCGCCACCGAAGGTGTTTGCGCCGGTCAGTGTCAGCGCTGCTGCACCGTCTTTGACCAGGCCACCGATGCCGCTGATGCCACCGGTGAGGGTCAGGTCCTGGCTGCCGCCAAGTTGCAGATCCGCATCCAGCACCACGTTGTTGGCCAGCACGCGTGCAGCGGTGCTATCGAGCAGGCCGCCACTCACGCTCAGGCTGCCCGTCCCGAGTGCGCCATCGCTGCCCAGAATCAGGCTGCCTGCCGTCAGGCGGGTGCCGCCCAGATAGATGTTGTTGCCGCTGAGGGTCAAGCTGGCCGGGCCGAGTTTGTCCAGGCTGCCGGCGCCACTGATGCCCCCGGTCAGCGTGAGCGCGTTGCTCCCAGCCACAGTGAACTGCCCTGCCAGTGCAATGGCATTGGCGAGCGTGCTCACTGCTGCGTTGTCCAGCGTCGTGCCGGCCGCTGCGGTCAAGGTCCCGCTCCCCAGCGCGGTATTGCTGCCCACCGTAAGCTTGCCGGTGTTGAGCGCGGTGCCACCGGTATAGGTGTTGTTGCCGCTGAGCGTGAGATCGCCGCCGGCCTTGACCAGGCTGCCTGCACCGCTGATGGCGCCACCCAAGGTCAACGCCTGCGCGCCATTAAGGGTCAGCGCGCCGGTGCTCAGCGTCACTGCATTGCTCAGCGTGGCAGCGGCGGTGTTTTGCAAGCTCGCAGAGCCAGTGACATTCAACGTACCGGTGCCCAGTGCGGTGCCGCTGGCCACCTGCAAGGTGCCGGCATTGAGGCTGGTGCCGCCGGTATAGGTGTTCAGACCAGCCAGCGTCAGCGTCCCGCCACCGAGTTTGTTCAATGCACCGGCGCCACTGATGGTGCCGGTGAGATTCAACGCGTTGCCGCTACTGCCGACGCCCAGGTTTCCGGTCAGCGCAATCGCGTTGCCCAGCGTGGACGCGGCCGTGGCATCGAGCTCGCCTCCGCTGGCGGTGAGCGTGCCGGTGCCCAGGGCCGCATTCGAACCGACCACCAGTCGCCCGGTGCTGAGCGTAGTGCCGCCGGTGTAGGTGTTGGCGTTGGTCAGGGTGAGATCGCCAGTACCGCTCTTGATCAAACTGCCGGCACCATTGATGGCGCCGCTGAGCGTGAGCGCTTGTGCGCCGGTCCAGTTCAACGGTGCGGCAAGGCTGATGCCATTGGTCACCGTCAACGGCGCAGTGGTGCTCAGGCTGGATGCGCCGGTGACATTCAATGCGCCCGTGCCCAGCGCGGACGCGGTACCCAGTTGCAGCGTGCCCGCTGCCAGCGTGGTGCCGCCGCTATAGGTATTGGTGCCGCTGAGTGACAGCGTTCCGGTGCCGGTTTTATTGACACCGCCAGCGCCGGCCAGCGTGCCGCTCAAGGTCAACGCGTTGCCGCTGGCTCCCAGGCCCAGCGTATTGGCGAGCGCAAAGTTGTTGGTCAGGGTCAGTGGTGCAGTGTTATCCAGCAAACCGCCTGCCGCAGTGACCGTGCCAGTGCCGAGCGCACCGGAAGTCTCCAGCAGCACGCTGCCTGCACCCAGGGTGGTGCCACCGCTGTAGGTATTGCTGCCGCCCAAGGTCAGCGTGCCGGCGCCAACCTTGTTGAGCGCCCCGGTGCCACTGATTGTCCCTCCGATTCGCAGCGCGTTTGCGCCGCCAATACCCACCGTGTTGCTTAGCGAAAACGCATTGGCCAGGTTCACTGCGGCACCTGCCAACAGGCTGCCGCCGGATGCGGTGACCGTGCCGGTGCCCAAGGCACTGTTGGTGCCCACCGTCAACGCGCCATCGACCAGATTGACGCCACCGCTGAACGTGCTGGTACCGGTCAGCGCCAGTCCGCCGGTGCCGGTCTTGGTCAATCCGCCGGTGCCGGTAATTGCGCTGCCAACGGTCAGGTTATTGGTGCCCTGCACGGTCAGGCCGCCCGCGCCAAGCGCAATGCCATTGGTCGGTGCAAGGGTCAGGCCAGCAGCCGTGGCTTGGAGCGTGCCGCCGTTGGCGGTGATGGTGGTGCCCAACTGCGCAGGATTGGCAAACTGCAACACGCCACCATTGAGCGCGCTGTTGGCGAAGTTGCTCGCCCCGCCCACCGACCAGGTGCCGCTATTGACGCGCAAATTTCCGAAATTGATGTATTGCGCGGTGCTCAATGTTCCGGTGCCGGTGCTGCCGCTGCCGGTACCCACCGCAGAATTTTGCAGGATCAGCGTGTTGTTTCCGCCCAGGCCTCCATCCACCACACCGGTTTGCGCGAAGCTCAGCAAACCGCCCGGGCCGAGCAATTCCAGTGCAAGGCCTCCCCCGCTGTTGACGCTGCCACCGGTGACCGCAGTGAAGCTGTTGGTGCTGCCCGCCCCCATCGAAACACTGCCGTTGATGGTGCCTGAGTTGACGAACGTGTTGCCGGTGGCCGAACTTTGAAAGCCCACCCGTCCGTTGATGGTGCCGGTATTGACCGCGTTGACGGTGCCTCCACCGGTCACCGCAATCACCGGCGTGTCCGACCCCAGGATTGACAATCCCAGCAACGGGCGACTATCGATCACGCCAGCGTTGTTGATCTGCACCGTTCCGTTGCTGGCCGACGTCAGCCCCAGCGCCATGCCGTCGAGATTGAGCAGATTGGCGCCCAGCAAGCCGCCGGTGCCGTAGAGCGTGCCGCTGGCAAGATTGTTGACGGTGACTGCAGTGGAGCTGGCATTGCCCATGGTCACGCCGCTGCTCAGTACCGAGAGCAGCCCAAGCACGGAAGGGTCGATGGTGCCGGCGTTGTTGAGTGTGGAATTGGTACCGCTCAGGGCGATGGCGGTGCCGCCCAACAGGCCTGCGGTCATCTGGCTGCCGGAGGCGACATTCACGGTCAGGTTGTTGGCGCTACTGGAAAAACTGTTGCTGGTGACCGGCGTACCCGAGCAGGTGACGGTTGCGCCCGCCGCGGGGATGGCCGGCGTGCATGCGCCCCAGGCCAGCATCGGTGCGGCGGCCCCCACCGCAAGGACCACCAAGGCCGGCAATTGACGACGGGGTGAGCCAGGCTTGCGACGCCGACGCACCAATTCATGCGTCACCACCCAATTGCCAATGGCTGCGTTCCAGACCAGCGCAAATGCACGATTCATTTGAATTCCCCCTGATTGCCGGGCAGAGACCAGCGCGCACCCAGGCGCGCGCCTCCAAAGACGGGATTGGAATAACGGTAGAGCTGGTTTAAAGCAGCCAGGCCACCTAGACGAATAATGGCGATTAGCCGCGAACATCGCTTGCAGGGAGAAGTTGAGTTAATACCACTCTCTATTCGCCGCGCCATTAAATTAATAGGCGATTCAATACGATTGAAACTGTGCTGAAGATCACTAACTCTCACCTCATCCATGACACAGGCCAGATCTGTGGACTGGTTTGCTCGTGCCCGCTAAATGCAGGTTTTTCAGCCTCATCTGTACTGACCCACACCATCTATGCCGGATTCATCACTTGCAAAGCGGAATTTTGAATTTTTTGAAGTGATTTGAACGGATGAGCCCGAGCTTGATAAAGCAGACTGATGCGCAATTGAGCTGGGCCGGCAACTTTGACTTATAACAATCGCGTTCAACGAAACTTGCTGCGTTGCAAAGCCCGACACACCCTCCAGCAGGGTGCCAATCAGTTTCGGAGTTTGCTTTAGAGAGTAAGACCATTTTGTAGTCGACAGCGGACAGTGGAGTGCGGTATTTGTATATCGCGAGCGCAACAGCATGGTTTATTGTCGGGACTGCCAGGCAGCTCGACGTTTGCAGAAAAAATCGAAAGTGATTGGCTCGACACGTAGTTCGTGGAGTTTCCGTCACCTATCGATGACCTCGGTTTGTTTCTAGTAGCGGTGCAGTGTGTGATCTTCGACACGGAACCCGATGCCATGACGCTTGCCCCGGACGACAAACCGCAGGATCGCCACTTCGACTGGTCAGGCGTGCCGATCGACCTGGGCGGCATGGAGCCCCTGGAGCAAATCGCACGATTGCTCTGCCATGCCCTGGTGGCACCGGCTGCTGCGCTGACCATCACGGAGGGCGGGCGCCTGCGTGTGCTGGCAGCGCGTGGCATCAGCAGCAGTCATGTCAGGCAGGCCATGGAGCTGTGCCAGCAGGTTCCGCCAGCGCCAAATGGCGTGACCGAGTTGATCGAGCATGCAACGCTTGCGCAAATTCAACTCGGCGATGCCGCGTTCCCCGGCTTGCCCGCGCGCTTCATCGCCTGCGTGCCCGTGGGTGCGCCGCAGACAGGAATTGCCGGAACCCTGTGCGTGATCGACACGCGCGAGCGACGGCTGGCAAGCCAGGAGCATCAGCAACTGCTGATGTTCGCCAACGTGGCTGCCGCACAGCTGGAACTGCAGTTCGGTGCGGGCCGACGCGAGCCGCACAGCGGCTTGCTCAATACGCGTCAGCTGCAATCGGATCTGGACGCCCTCGCCTTCGGCAGCCATAGCGTGCCTACCATTGCCGCGTTCATTGAGGTCTACGACACCCAGGCCGCCAACGAGGCGCGCCAGGCGCTGGGCATGCAGCCGCTGGAAGAGCTGGTTCGCCACGCCAGCTACGTGTTGACCCGCGCCTTGCGCGGCAAGGCCACCGTCTACCACGTGGCCTCGATGCGCTTTGCGTTCTTTCTGCTCAACTCCGCGCCGGACGAGATGGAAGACCTGCTGCTGGATCTGCGCGACATGCTGCACAAGCCGGTGGATGCCGCCGGCGTACCGATGTCGCTGACCTTTCATGCCGGTGTGGTGCGCTTCGCCCCGCAGCAGCCGGACACCAACGATGTGATGCGCAAGGGCCTGGTGGCGCTGGGCGATGCCATCAACAACCATGCCATCGTGTGCTGGTACAGCGCTTCGCACGACGATGCGATTCAACGCTCGTACCGCCTGGCGCTGGATGCCGAACAGGCCCTAAAAGCCGGCGATTTCCGGCTGGTGTTCCAGCCACGCATCAACCTTGAAGACTTATCGGTGACCGGCTTCGAGGCGTTGCTGCGCTGGCATCACGCCAGCCTCGGCCCGATCGGTCCCGACGAGTTCATCCCGCTCTTCGAAAAAACCGCACTGATGTGCACGGTCACCAATTGGGTGATCGAAAGCGCCTTGGTACAGCTGGCGGAATGGCGTACCCAGGGCTTGGATTTTTCCATCTCCATCAACCTGTCGTCGCGCGATTTCGGCAACATCAACCTGGCAGCGGATGTGATCAACCGCTGCAAGGACCTGGCGATTCCCACCACATGCATCGAACTGGAAATCACCGAAGGCCGCTGGCTGCGCAGCAATGTCGAAGCGGTGCCGCGGCTGCGCGCGCTGCGCGATGCAGGCGTGAGCGTGGCCATCGACGATTTCGGCACCGGCTATAGCAACTTCGGCTATCTCACCGAGTTGCCGGTCAATGTGCTCAAGCTGGACCGGTCGCTGGTGACTGGCATCGCCACCAAAACCGGCATGCAGATGCGCGCCGAGGCGGTGGTGCGCCTGGCCAACGCGTTGGGTTATCGCACCGTGGCCGAGGGCATCGAGCACGCCGATGAGATTGCGTTGCTGCGGAGCTGGGGATGCGATGAGGCGCAGGGGTATCTGCTCGCCAAACCCATGGAGGCGCATCTGGTGGCCGACTACGTCAAACAAACCGGGGCGCTGCAGCGTCTGCCGTAGAGCCGCGGCGGTGCGCGGATGCGCCGGACAGGCAACCGCACCACGCCGCGCCGTGCGGATGCATGCGCCATGCCTTGCGATGCGATGCACGTCCAACCTGCTGCCTGCAATGCAGCAATGCTCCTAGCGCTCAACTGAGATCGTGCAGGTCCTTGCCCAGCGGCGCACTCAGTGCCCAATCGGAGAACCGCACCTTCAGACCTGAGCGCTCGGGCGTGCAGCACATCGGTCCGACCAGATAGGCGCTTGCCGGCGGAAACGGACACAGCCGCACCAGCGGCCAGTGACGGCCATCCGCGGAGACCTGCAGGCGCAGCACACCATCGGCAACCGTGGCACGGATCCAGAAATCCTTGGGGTCGGCTTCGTAAGGACCAGTTGCCCAATCCGAAACCGGGTTGGTCAACACGCTGCTGAGCATGGCGCGCCCGTCGCTGAGTTCGATCCCGACCTTGACCCAGTGCTGCTCGTCCACCCGCACCATGATGCCGGCCTGGTCGTACAAGGCTTCGTACTGCGCGCGCACACGCAACTGCGCGGTGAAGCCCGCGCCCGCCTTGATGCCCAGAAAGTGCCCGCTGTCGCGGGTGAATCCGTAATGCGTCTTGCGCCAGAAGTCGGTCGCCTGGTCGGTCACCACATCCAACGTGTCGCCGTTGATATCGAGTGTCTTCGGCCGGTTGAGCCAGGTTCCGGCGTGCCAGCTGCTGTCCTGCACCATGGTTTTCCTCGGGTCGGTCTGTTGTGCAAACGCGCCAGCACTGAGCGTCATCCCGACCACGCCAGCCAACACGCGCCTGCGTGCGCCGGCGAATGCATCGTGTTGCATGGATCTGCGCTCCTGCGACTTATGAACGCGTAGTTTACGTGCTGTACGCGCAAGGCCGCATGGGTGCGACCCCTCCTCTGTTCGCCAGGCAGGCAAGGTGCCGGCCTGTGCTTCGACGATGCGCAGCCGTGCAGACGGGCCGCATACATGCGACGTCGCCGCAAAACCCAGGCCCGAATCCGCGCGAGCAATCGCGGCGCGCGGCGTACAGCGATTTGCCGGCCAACCCTGCCGCGTGGCGCCGAAGAGCGGCCAACAAACGTAGCGAACAGTCGTCAGGTGGGCCTGGCGGCTGTGCAGTCGTTTTGTTAGCTGCTCCAGGTGCCCTGCCCTCAGTGCTGCGCCAGTGCGTAATCGATTGCCGCGCAGATTGCCGCCACCTGCGCAGCATTGCATTGGTCGGGTGTGGCGCGTGGGCTATCCGGATAGACCTCGGTGGTCGTGCGATACCGCGCATCGGTGACGCCGGCGCACAAGCCCAGTCGCCGCACCGGATAATTGATGACCCCATGCCCCACCACCGGTGCACCGATGAGCTGCCCATCCGCATAGGCAGGCGCGATATGCGTTACCTCGGCCACCGCTGCGATCACCGCTTGCTGGAAGGCGGGCTGCGGATCTTCACTGTCGCCGACCAGGTAAAACCCGTCCGGAATGCTCCCCGGCACAAACACCGCGCCGTCGCGCGCCGCCAACGCCGGGCGAAACTCGCTCTCGTCGCTATCGGTGGTTTCGTGCAGATCGATATGCACCAGCATTCGGCCGGAAATCGAGGCCACCAGCCGCATCAGCGCAGCCGACTCTTCGGCCGGGCTGTCGCGGCGAAACGCGCGATTCGGATCGACTGCATCGGCATTCCAACGCTGGATGCGTTCATAGCCCCAGGGATTGATGCACGGCGCCACCAGTAGATTGCATTTGCCTGCGTAGTCGGCAGCACGCTGTTGCAGGAATTGCAGCGCACCTTGCACGCCGCTGGTTTCGTAGCCGTGCACGCCGCCGGTGACCAACACGCACGGCAGGCTGTCGTCCCACTGCGCGCTGCGCAGTGCCAGCAACGGATACTCCCCTTGCGCATGGGTAATGGTGCCGTACTGCACGCGCTCGTACTGTTCGGCCAGTGCGGCGACCTGCTGCACGACATCCTCCGCATAGCTGCGTTGCTGCAGCTGGCGTGCGCGCCATAGGGCGCGTTCCGGCTCACCCCACGGTTGCCCGGGCGTGCCGATCGGATACGTTGGGTTTGTCGTCATTGCAGACACCGGTGCGAAGGAGCCGCCAAGGGTAAGCGCTCTGCGCACAGAAGCAAAAAGGCCCCGCGCTGCGGGGCCGATGAAACCTGCGTCGCTGATGTTTACTTCTTCGCCGTGACCCCTGGGGTGGCGTCGCGGACCAGGAACTCTTCGGTCAACTCCGGCAGATGCGCCAACAGCCAATCGGCCATGGCCTGTTCCTGGGGCAGGATCTGCTCGCACACGCGCTGCGTTTCGGTATCGCCCACCGTCTTGGCGGCACCCAGCAAGGCGGTGTAGGTCGCGATCTCCAGGTTCTCGAACACATAGCTGGCCATCGCACCCTTGACGATTTCGTCGGAGGTGGTCATGCCGCCCATTGCCTGCCCGAACGCGGCCATCTTGCCCATGGCGTCCTTGATGATCGACGGCGAACCGCCCAGGCGCTCGATACACGATTCGACCAGGCGCTGTTGCCCCAGCGTCTCTTCCAGATGCTGCTCGATGCGGGCTTTGAGCTGGGGGTAGTGCTCGATGCGTGCGGCCTGGGCCTTGAGCATCTGCTCGGCCTGCTGCTCCATCGCATGCGCATCGCGCAGCCAGTCCATCAGGTTTTCTTGGGGTTCGGCCATGGGGTTCTCCTGTGTGTTTGCGATATGTCCAGCCTGCAGCGGCGCGGATGAAAGATGTGACTGTTCCAAGTGAACGCTGCGTGCGACGTCTACGTGGCATTGACAGGACGCAGAGGGACTGGCGGCTCCGCCTTCCACAGCCTGTTTGCATGTGGTCGCAACGGAACCGAGGATCTGCGTGGCGATCGCTGAGGGATCTGCATGCAATGCGTGGGTCACTGACCGCGCTGACCATCTAAGGCACCGGGCCCTGCGACCAATGGTGGGGACGCTTCATGCCGCCGTGGCGCAGGTGAGCCCCAAACCGGGTGGGCTGCAAATCCTGCCGATGTTGGAAACGGCATTGTGGCTGGAGTGAAATTTTTCCATGCAATCGATGTCGGACATCAATGCACGACTGCAAAAATTTCTCGCTTGCGCTTGATGCGTTGCACAGCAGGCGCTCATGAATCTTTCCAGGTGCACAGGCCATCACGCACGATGACGGCGTGCAAAAATCTGCAATCGATTGCGCATTACCGCGTGCAGCAATCGGCTTGCTTCAAACCGAAAACAGCACAGGCGCTAGCCGCATGGGCGTAGCGCCTGTGTCCAGCCTTCCGCAAGATTCGCTCCCAAACCGGCGCGCCATGGCGCGCCGATGGCTGGATTAAGCGGATTCTTCCTGCGGCTTGGCCTGCTTGGAACGCCCGCCCTTGCTGCCGATCCGCGACATGTGATCGCGATCGCGGCTCACGGCCTGGCCACCCTTACGGCCAGCTTCGCGCGCTTCGTCGCTGGTAAATTCGTGCGCATTGCCGCTGGCATGCGCGGCTTTGCCGCCGCTACTCGCCAGCAGGCGGCGCTTCTCCGGATCCAATGCGGCAAAGCCGCGCCGGCTACGGGTCGTGTTTTGTCCGTCTTCCACTGTGCCTCCTCTCGATGCTTCGGTTACGCCTGGGTATTGGGCTAACCGCAACATTCGTGCCAACCCGGAAAGGCAGGCTCCGCGGTGCATTGCGGATGGATGCAGGAAAAAACGGCTGCGCTCGCTGCGCAAATCTTGCACACCTTCGCATCGCCGGACGATTCGGCCTACCTCTTAGGTAGATAGCGCTATCACGGGGCGCAACCCGTCTGCAGCCGCTGGACGGGTTGCGCAGGCGCCGCAGGGATCAGCCGCTATGCCTGGACCAAGCGCCCGCCCCTGATGCAGGTGTGTTGCAATCTCGCGTAGTCCGGCTGCGACGCACGGTGCGGGAACAGCCGTCAGCGTACAGCTCACTCATCGTCTGCGTGCGCCAGTTGCCCCGGTGTCGGCGTGCGCAGCGCCTCGCAAGGCGTGTGCTGCCGATGCCGCAGATCGCCCGGCCAATTCGCCACTGGACTGCCCAGACAGCGGCGCAGCCACAGGTTGAAACAGGCAGGGCCCGCACACAGACTGCGCGTGGATCTGGACGCGCACTGATGCGCCATCAACGCCTCAGGCGTTGCTACCCGCCTCGCGAAAGACTTAGCGGTTGGGTGCAAGTGGGTACCACTGGCCGATGTTGACGCCGGGCCGGAACCATTAGCCGTGCCGTGCCGTCCACGCCCGGATGCGGCTGCCCCAGAGGCTGGGCAAGCAGTCTCCGGACGCGCACGTACCATGTCGGGCGGCAACCGTGAGCCCGAATCGCCCTGCCCCGCAGCCGCGTCAGCGGTGGTGCGCCGCCCTCACCCCACGGCCTGCACCACCATTGGCCCATCGCGGTCGTCGCACGCTGCCGCAGCTTCGGACAGAGCACCGCCCACCAGCAACAAGGTCGGCATGCCCGGTGGCAGCGCGGCGGCTGTCATCCCCAGCTCGCCCAGGGTGGTGAGGCGACGTTGCTGCTCCGGCCGTGTGGCGGCCTGCACGATGGCGGCGGGCGTGCTGGCCGGCAAATGCGCCAGCAATGCAGCGGCCAGCGCATCCGCGCGGCGCAGGCCCATGTAGATACCCAGCGTCGTGCCGCTGGCCGCCAGCGCACCCCAATTCGGCTCGCCGTGGTCGTGCGTGTGCGCAGTGACGAAGGTGATGCCATGGCAATGGCTGCGATGGGTCAGCGAGACCTCCAGTGCGGCCGCCGCTGCGAAGGCCGCACTCACGCCGTTGATCACCTGCACGCCGACGCCGGCACGCCGCAGAAAGGCGATCTCTTCGCCAGCGCGGCCGAACAGCAGCGCATCGCCCCCCTTCACGCGCACCACGCGCAGGCCCTGCAACGCGTAGCGACGCATCAGCCGGCAGATGAACTCCTGCGGTGTCGAACGGCATCCGCCCCGTTTGCCCACCCGGATCACGCGCGCCTGCGGCGCAAGTTCGACGATCTCCGGGTTGGCCAGATCGTCGAGCAGCAGCACCTGCGCCGACGCCAGGGCCTTCACCGCCTTGATGGTGAGCAATTCCAGGTCGCCCGGGCCGGCGGACAACAACACCACATCACGTGCGCAGGAAGGTGTGACTGACATGGGAGTTCTCGTTGGGTGTGGAGGGACGGTGCATTCAGAGGACAGGTGCACTCACGCAAGCCGCGTTTGCCGGCACAGCCGAGTGAGTTGCGGCACGCAGGAGCCGCACACGGTGCCGCAGCCCAGGCGTTGCTTGAGCTGCGCAACATCGGCGCCGTCGTCGATGGCCGCGTGAATCGCGGCGGCCGAGACATGCATGCAGGTGCACACAATCGGGTCGCTCGGTGCGCTGTGGGTATGGGCGAAGACCGACAGCCGCGCACCACGCCACGGTTCACCCGCCAGTGCGGTGGCAAGCAACGATCGATCGGCGTCGCTGGGTTGCGCGGCGGTGAGCAGCACGCCGTCGATATGGTGATGCCCGTCCTGCATGCGCCAGCCAACGCGGCGCATCAGCCCGCGGCGCAGGTCGCGGTACTCCAGCACATCCGCGCCGGCCGGCAGCTGCAAGGCGACGACCAGGCGATCCATCCAGCTGGCATCGGGTGCGCGTTCGCAGGCGGCATGCAACACGACCCAATCCCCGGCTGCACGGCGCCTGGTGCCGCTCGATGGCTCGGCATGCAGCCGCAGGGAGGCATAGCCGCAGTCGCGCAACAGCGGTTGCAACGCCTGCTGCAAGGCAAGTGCATCCCCGCGCCGCGCCGCCAGCAGATGCCAGCCGAACGTGATCCTTTCCACCCGCACGGCCGTGTGTTTGAGTTCGGGCTGTTGCGAACGCGCATCCACTGCCGGCGTGCTGACTTCGTTGATGCCGCCGCTGGACAGGCTCTGCCCGCTCCAGTGCATGGGGGCAAACACCGTGCCCGAGCGCAGTTCGTCCGATAGTTCCAGCGGCAGCACCAGCGCACCGCGTTTGCTTGCGATCTGCACCAGTTCGCCGGCCACCAGCCCACGCCGCTGTGCATCGCCTGGATGCATGCGCAGCGCCGGCTCTGGACTATGCGCGAATGCCGCCGCGACCCGCCCGGTGCGCGACATGCCATGCCACTGGTCGCGCAGGCGTCCGGTGAGCAGCCGCATCGGGAACCGTGCCGAAGTGGCTTCGGCCACCTTGCGATACGGCGTGGCGTGGAAGCGCGCACGTCCGTTGGCGTGCGCGAATACGCCGCCGGTGTAACGCCGGGCCTGCCCTTGCGTGCTGCCTGCCGGAAACGGCCATTGCTGCGGGCCATGATCCAGCAGCGCGTAATCCAGGCCGCCGATATCCAGGTCGCGGCCAATCGTGAGGGCGCGATGCTCGTCGAAAATCTGCGCAGGGTGCTTGAATGCGAACAGGCCCGGCCCGCGCGCCGGTGCCAGGCGCGCTTCCAGCCGGCGCGCCACCTCGTTGGCAATCCACCAATCCGCACGTGCCTGCCCGGGTGCTTCCACCGCCTTGCGCACGCGAGTGATTCGGCGTTCGGAGTTGGTCACCGTGCCGTCCTTCTCGCCCCAGCTGGCGGCAGGCAGCAACACGTCGGCATACGGCACGGTGTCGGTACCGGAAAAGGCCTCCTGCACGATCACCAATTCGGCGTTTTCCAGCGCGGCGCGAATGCCGGCAACCTCCGGCATCGAATGCACGGGGTTGGTGCACACGATCCACACCGCCTTGAGCGTGCCCGCGCGCAGCCGCTCGAACAATTGCACGGCCGGTGCGCCTGCCGTTGGCGAGATTCGCCCGGCTGGTACGCCCCACAGCCGTTCCAGTTCGGCGCGGTCGTCGGCATTTGCAATCTCGCGATGCGCCGCCAGCATGGTCGCCATGCCGCCGACCTCGCGTCCGCCCATCGCATTGGGTTGACCGGTCAGCGAAAACGGCCCCGCGCCCGGCTTGCCGATCTGCCCGGTGGCCAGATGCAGGTTGATCAGGGCCAGGTTCTTGTCGGTGCCGTGCACGGATTGGTTCAAGCCCATGCAGTACAGCGACAACGCTGCAGGGCTGCGCCCGAACCACTCGGCCGCCTGCACCAAATCCTCGTGCGCAATGCCGCAGATCTCGGCGCTCATGCGCGGCGTGTACTCGCGCAGCATCCGCTTGAGGGCATCGAACTCCTCGGTGTGTGCCGCGACGAAACGCGCGTCTACCAGGCCCTCCCAGATCAGGTGATGCAGCATGCCGTTGAACAAGGCGACGTCGGTGCCGGGCTCGATCGCCAGGTGCAGATCGGCCATGGCCGCCGTGTCGGTACGCCGCGGATCGATCACGATCCAGCGAATGTCGGGGTTGCGCGCGCGTGCCTCTTCCAGCCGGCGAAACAGCACCGGATGCGCATAGGCCATGTTGCTGCCGGCAAACAGCACGGTGTGCGCCAGCTCCAGATCGTCGTAACAGGTGGGCGGGCCATCGGCACCCAGCGCAAGCTTGTAGCCGGTCACCGCGCTGGACATGCACAGCCGCGAATTGGTGTCGATGTTGTTGGTACCGAGCAGGCCTTTGGCCAGCTTATTGAAGACGTAATAGTCTTCGGTCAACAGTTGCCCGGAGAGATAGAACCCCACCGCGTCCGGGCCGTGCTCCTGGATGATGGCGGCCAGCTTGTGGGCCACATGGTCGAGTGCCTGCTCCCAACCCACTGCGGTACGCGGCGCCTGGCGATGACGGCGTAGCTGCGGTTGGAGCACACGCCCCTGCGTGCTGGCCACCGTCTGCGGCAGTGCCAGCCCCTTGCTGCACAGGCGCCCGAAATTGGCCGGGTGCAGCGGGTCGCCTTCGATGCCGACGATGCGTTCGCTATCGGCGGCATGCTCGCTGTGGATCAGCACACCGCAGCCCACCCCGCAATAGCAGCAGGTCGAACGCGTGATGCGGTGCATCGGTAACGCGGCCTGCGGCTGCGCGGCTTCGTCGCTCGACAGATGCTGCAGGCCTTCGCTCATACGGCGGGCTCGGCGACGGCATCCGGCGCGGTCACCGGCTGCAACACGATCCATACCGCATCGGCTTCCACCTTCACCGGATAGCGCGGCGCGCAACCTACATCCGGCGCACATGCCTGCCCGCTCTGCAGCGCGATGGCCCAACCATGCAACGGGCAGGTCACGGTGTCGCCGGCAACAATCCCTTGCGACAGCGGTCCACCCTTGTGCGGGCACCGGTCGCGTAGCGCGAATACCTGGTCGCTGGCAGTGCGGAACAACGCGATCGGTTCGATGCCCTCGATCTCCAGCACGCGTGCGCCCAATGCGGGCAATTCCTGCAAAGCGCAGATGCGGATCCAGGCAGGCGGCTTATGCATGCTCATTGCTCCACCGTGGCGGCCGGCGCCGCAACGCGCAGCGGTTGGTATTCCTGTCGGCGCTCGCCGGCGATACGCGCCTTCCACGGGTCGACCAGACCCTCCAGCGAATACAGCAGGCGCTCGTACAGCGCACGCCGGTTGGCGGCGTCGTCCACCACTTGCGCACGGATGTAATCCAGCCCTACCCGCGCGATGTAGTGCACCGTGCGATCCAGGTAATACGCCTGCTCGCGGTAGAGCTGCAGGAACGCGCCGGTGTATTCGCGCACTTCGTCGGCGGTGGCCACCTTGACCAGGAAGCGTGCCACCTCGGTCTTGATGCCGCCATTGCCGCCGATATGGATCTCCCAGCCGGAATCCACCGCGATGATGCCCACGTCCTTGATGCCGGATTCGGCGCAATTGCGCGGGCATCCGGACACCGCCAGCTTCACCTTGTGCGGGCTCCACATGTTGGCGAGCATGGTTTCCAGATCGATCCCCATCTGCGTGCTGTTTTGGGTACCGAAGCGGCAGAATTCGCTGCCCACGCAGGTTTTCACCGTGCGGATGGACTTGCCGTACGCATGGCCGGAGGGCATGCCCAGATCGCGCCACACGTCGACCAGGTCTTCCTTCTTGACCCCAAGCAGATCGATGCGTTGGCCGCCGGTCACCTTGACCATGGGCACCGCATACTTGTCGGCGACATCGGCAATCCGGCGCAGCTCGCTGGCATTGGTCACCCCGCCCTTCATCTGCGGAATCACCGAAAACGTGCCGTCTTTCTGGATATTGGCGTGCGCACGCTCGTTGATGAAACGCGACTGCGGATCGTCGATGGCCTCATGTGGCCAGGTCGACAGCATGTAGTAGTTGATTGCCGGCCGGCAGGTGGCGCAACCGTTGGGTGTGCGCCATTCCATGAAGGCATAGGCCTGTGCATGCGTGAGCAGTTTGTGCTCGCGGATGGCGCGGCGCACCTCGCCGTGGCTGAGGTCGGTACAGCTGCATACCGCCTTGGTTTTCGGGGTTTCCTGAAAGTTGGAGCCCAGGCAATTCATCAGGATCTGCTCGACCAGGCCGGTGCACGAGCCGCACGAACTGGCCGCCTTGGTGTGCTTTTTCACCTCGTCCACGGTGAACAGGCCTTGCTCGCTGATCGCCTTGACGATCGTGCCCTTGCAGACGCCATTGCAGCCGCACACTTCATCGCTGTCGGCCATCGCACTGGCGCGGTCCTGGCCACCGGTGCCGGCATCGCCCAGCGCGCTTTCGCCGAAGATCAGTTGATCGCGCTGCGCCTGGATCGGCGTGCCGTCCTTGAGCAACTTGAAGTACCACCCGCCGTCGCTGGTATCGCCGTACAGGCACGCGCCCACCAGGACATCGTCGCGGATGACCAGCTTCTTGTAGACGCCACCGGCCGGGTCGGAGAGCACGATTTCTTCGCAGCCGTCGCCGCCCATGAAATCACCGGCAGAAAACAGGTCGATGCCGGTGACCTTGAGCTTGGTCGATGCCACCGAACCGCGATAAATGCCGATACCGAACTGCGCCAGGTGGTTTGCGCAGACCTTGGCTTGCTCGAACAGCGGCGCGACCAGGCCGTAGGCAATGCCGCGATGGTTTGCGCACTCGCCTACCGCGTACACGCGTGGGTCGAAGCTTTGCAGGCTGTCGTTGACCACGATGCCGCGCGAGCAATGAATCCCTGCTTCTTCGGCAAGACGCGTGTTCGGGCGAATGCCGGCCGCCATGACCACCAGATCGGCGGGAATCTCGCTGCCGTCGGCGAACTTCACCCCGATCACCTCGCCCTGCGCATTGCCCAGCAGCGCACTGGTGGCGGTGCTCAGCTTGAAGTGCAGGCCACGCGCGCGCAGGGCCTGTTGCAGCAGGTTGCCGGCCACCGGGTCGAGCTGGCGCTCCAGCAACCAGCCGGCCAGATGCACCACCGTCACCTCCATGCCGCGCAGCTTGAGCCCATTGGCCGCTTCCAGTCCGAGCAGCCCACCACCGATCACCACCGCGTGCTGCTTGGTACGCGCGGTATCGATCATGGTGCGCGTGTCCTGGATATCGCGATACCCAATCACCCCTTTCAGGTCGTTACCGGGAATCGGCAGCACGAACGGCACCGAGCCGGTGGCGATCAGCAGCCGGTCGTACTCGGCTTGCGTACCATCGGCCGCAATCACGCGGCGGCGCACGCGGTCGATGCGCGTGACTTCCTTGTTCAAATGCAGGTGGATGCCGTTGTCCTGATACCACTGCAACGGATTGAGCACGATGTCGTCGAATTCCTGCTCGCCGGCCAGCACCGGCGAGAGCAGGATGCGGTTGTAGTTGGGATGCGGCTCGGCGCCGAATACGGTGATGTGGTACATGCCCGGCATCAGCTTGAGCAGTTCTTCCACGGTGCGGATACCGGCCATGCCATTGCCGATGACGACGAGTCTGGGTTGCTTCATTGCCTGGGCTCCTGTCGACATATCAGACGCGCGCCGCGCCTGCGGTTGACCATTCGCTGCGCCACTGCGCCTTCACGCCGGCCAGCAACGCCCAGCCGCCGAGCGCGAAGGCAGCGAACAACCACATGCCGATCGCGTAGCTGCCGGTGTGCTGCTTGAGCACGCCCAGCCCCGCGGCAAGCGCAAATCCACCGATGCCGCCTGCCATGCCGATCAGGCCGGTCATCACGCCGATGTCCTGGCCGAAGCGCTGCGGCACCAGTTGAAACACCGCGCCATTGCCGGCGCCCAGGCACAACAAGGTCAGCACGAACAGCGCCAGCGTGATCGTGGCACCGCCGGCACCAAATCCGGCGATTGCCACCAGCCCGGCGACCAGCAGATACACCGCCAACAGGGCGCGCGTGCCGCCGAGGCGGTCGGCAATCACGCCGCCGAGCGGGCGCATCACCGAGCCGGCCAGTACGCACGCTGCGGTGGCCCACCCCGCGGTACGCGCATCGAAATCGAACTGGTCGTGGAAGTAACCAGGCAGTGCGCTGGCAAAGCCGGAGAAGCCACCGAAGGTGATCGCGTAGAAACACATGAAGCGCCACGCATCGCGGTTGCCCACCAGCACGCGGCCATAGTCGGACCACTGCTTGCGCGCGACCGGCGTGGGTGCTTCCTTGGCGATGGTTGCGAACACGACCAGCGTCAGCACCAACGGAATGCACGCCAGGCCGAACACGTTCTGATAGCCGAAAGCGGCCGCCAGCATCGGGGCGAACAACGCCGCCAGCACCGTGCCGGAATTGCCGGCTCCGGCAATCCCCATCGCGGTGCCCTGATGCTCGGGCGGATACCAGCGCGAAGCCAGCGGCAATGCCACCGCGAAAGATGCACCGGCAATCCCCAATAGCACGCCCAGCAACAGCACCTGCCCCATGCTGTGCACGCCCAGTTGCCATGCACCGAACAGTGCTGCGATCACCGCCAGCTGCGCGACCATGCCGGCACGCTTGGCGCCGATCCGGTCGGCGAACATGCCCAGTACCAGGCGCAACACGGCGCCGCACAGGATCGGCACTGCCACCATCAAGGCACGCTGCTGCGTATCCAGCCCCAGCGATTGCGCGATCGGCACCTGCAGCGGACCGAGCAGATACCACACCATGAAGCTCAGGTCGAAATACAGGAAAGATGCGAACAACGTGGGCGTATGCCCTGATCGCCAGAACGAGCGCTGCATAGAGACCTCTTCGAGTGCGATGGCCAAAAAAAAACGGCGCCCTCCGGTAAACCGGAAGGACGCCGTTGTCCTGGATGCGTGCGGCTCGCCGTTGAGCCGCTGGCATCGTCTGCATGTTGTTGCAGGCACGCCGTTGTACCTGCACGTGCGTACTACGCAATCAACGTGCCAACTTTCTCACCACGACCTCACTGCGCTGCAAGCGCTTGATAAATTAAGGGTTGGCGGCTGGTTGCCGGTCTCGCGCGAGGTAACGGGTAGCCGCTGGCGCGGCTCACCATTCCCGGCTTTCGTGCAGCAATGCACCAACACCGTGCGTTGCTGGCGGGCGCGATCGATCGATATTCCTGCGACACGCCGTCCCTCCACGCATGATCGTGACGCCAGGCTGGCGCATTGCGCGTCAGGGAAGCTAGACGGCGTGACTGGGTGCAGTCGAACGCATTGGCGCGACTGCCGAGATCAAACGCCTGGCCGATGGAGCGCGCGGTGCCCTCACCGCTCGCAGACACGCTGCAAGTACGTCTGTACAGGCTCGGTGGCGGCATCCATGCCTTCAACGGTCTCGCAAGCGGCGAGGACACCGCACCTGGGAGTTGGCCGGCGGTTTGTCGAAGAGCGAGGAAACCGCCTCGTGCGGCTTGCTGTTTGCTCTGTTTGAAACCTGGCGCACCGACCATCTCCACTGGCCCTTGCCCGCCCACCGTCGCGGGAGCTTACGCAGCATGGATGCCGCGTAGGAGCCTACATGGACGTACTTGCAGCGTGTCCCGCGCTGGTGGGCCGGCAAGGGCCCTGCAGCCAAACTGCAGACCAGCCGCTCTCCCTGCGATCCCTCTACGCTCTGCAGCCATCACCGCAGACTCCAGCACGCCTGTTCCATCGCGTTACGGCGTATCGAACAACCGATTGCTGCGATGATCGCTGTCCGGAGCGACGACACCCACACGTGCGGCGGCACGCCGATAGTTGTCGAGTCGGTGGATATCGCCGAGCCGGGCGATGTCGTCGTCTTGAACGTCATGCCATCCCCAGCGCTGGAACTGGCCCAGGAACCACTCGCCGTCCGACAGCCACGGCATATTCACCACCCCGCCGCGGTGAAAGGCCAACGCAGTCGCATCATCGGCGGCAGCGCCGCAACCAACATGCGACTCAACCTCGGGATGCGCCCCCAGACACACCGCCAGGTGCGTCGCCGGCACCCCGATATGCTGCGGCTCGGCCAGCCACTGCGCACAGTGCGCGCGATTGGCTGGCGCCGCGTCCAGCCAACGGCAGGCCTCCAGCACGCAAGCGGTCAAGCGCTCGCTCAACTCCGGCTGCAGTGCTGCAAATTCACGGCGGCAGGCGAGCACCTTCTCCGGATGGCCAGGCCACAACTCGCCGCTGCGGATCACACGCCGCCCCGTGCCCTGCGCTTCGGCCACCGCCGCCCACGGCTCGCCGGAGCAATAGCCGTCGACCAATCCGCTGGCCAACGCCTCGGGCATTTGCGGTGGCGGAATGCTGAGCACATCCACATCCCCGATCGGGTCCACCCCGCCTGCAGCCAGCCAGTAGTACAGCCACAGCGCATGCGTTCCGGTGGGAAAGGTCTGCGCGAACACCGCACGCCGCCCCAATCCTGCCAATGCCTGTGGCAGCGTGCGGCCGGCCGCCAACGCGTGCGCGAGTGCAGGCGCGAGCGTGATCGCCTGGCCGTTATGATTGAGCGTCATCAGCAATGCCATCGGGCATTGCGGGCCGGCGATGCCCAGGTCGATCGCATACACCAAACTGGCCAGGGTGTGGGCTGCCTCCACTTCACCGGCCAGCAAACGGTCGCGCACGCCGGCCCAGGATGCCTGTCGTTGCAGCTCCAGCTGCAGACCATGTTGATGGTCCAGACCCAGGTGTTGCGCAGCGACCAGCGGCGCGCAGTCGATCAATGGCAGATAGGCCACGCGCAGGACGGGATATTCGGCTTGACTCATAGATTCATCCCAACAACTCGGCCATGGCCACGATGCGGCGCGCCACTTCGGCCAGTTTGACGCCCTGCTTCATCGCCTGCTGGCGTAATGCGGCATAGGCATCGGCCTCGCTCAGGCCACGTTTTTCCATCAGCAAGCCCTTCGCACGGTCGATCTGCTTGCGGTCCTGCAGCGCCTGCTGGACCTCGTCCAGGCGCTTGCGCATGCTGCTTTCCTGCGCAAAACGGGCCAGCGCCACCTGCACGATCGGCGCCAACCGCGCAGGCGCCAAGCCATCCACCACGTACGCCGTCACGCCCGCGCCGACCGCTGCATGGATCAACGCATCGTCGCCATCGCCGGAGAACATCACCACCGGCCGCGGCGCATGCGCATGCAACATCGACAGCTGCTCCAAGGTATCGCGGGAAGGCGAATCCACGTCGATCACCACCACATCCGGCTGCTGGCGTTGCACGGCATGCAGCAGCGCGCTGACCGAGGCCACGTCATCGAGCACCGTGTAGCCGGCGCGCGTCAGTGCCTGGCGCAGTTCGCCGATCGGCTTTTCGGTATCGTTGACCAGCAAAACACGCATTGACAGCAGCGAGGCATGGACGTGGCCTGATGGTGCCATGCAACATGCCGCTCGTGCGAGCCATCTTTTCGGAGTGTCCGATGCCGTTGTTCCCGTTGTTCGCCAACCTGCAGGGGCGCGCTGTGCTGGTGATCGGTGGCGGCGAAGTCGCTACACGCAAGGTGCTGGCGCTGCTGAAGGCGCAGGCGCACATCCGGCTGTATGCGCATGCGCTTTCGCCCGAACTTGCCCAGTTGATGCAGGCCGGGCGCTTTGAGCAAATGACAGGCGAGTTCGATCCTGCCTGGATCGACACCGTGTGGCTGGTCGTCGCCGCCACCGATGATGTGGATCTGAATCAACGTGTGGCCGCAGCGGCCGGCGCACGCCAGCGTCTGGTCAATGTCGTGGACGATGCCGAGCTCTCCACCTACCAGGTGCCGGCCATTGTCGACCGCGATCCGCTGGTGATTGCGATTTCGTCGGCGGGCGCGGCGCCGATGCTGGCGCGCCGACTGCGCGAGCGACTGGAGCGCGAACTGCATGCGTCGGTGGGTACGCTGGCGGCCTTGTTCGCCCGGCACCGCGAGCGCATTCGTCAGCAGTTGCCGGACATGAACCGGCGGCGCCGCTGGTTCGACCAGGTGATCGACGGGAAGGTGCCGCAATTGCTGCAGGCCGGCGATACCGTCGCCGCCGAAGCCGCCTTTGCCGCTGCGTTGGACGCGGTGGACAGCGTTCCGGCGCGCGGCAGCGTGCAATGGGTCGGTGCCGGCCCGGGCGATCCCGGCCTGCTCACGCTCAATGCCTTGCGTGCCCTGAACCTGGCCGACGTGCTGCTGCTGGCGTCGGACGTGCCCGCCGCGGTGGTGGAACTGGCGCGCCGGGACGCGCAACGGCGCGCCTGGCCGGAGACGCCGGGCGCGCAGCAGGCCGCCGTAGTGGAGTTGGTCGGCGCCGGGCTGCAGGTCGTGGTCCTGCGCATGGGCAGCGGCGATGCCATCCCGGCGGAGCTGGACGCCGCGCTGCACGCGCAGGGCATCCTGTCGGTGCGGGTTCCGGGTTTGCCGCTCCGCTAGATTTTTCCAAGCGCGTTGCCGGATTCGACGCGCCTGAACGCGACTGCCTACCGCGCCAGCAACGCTCGGCGCGCCGTGTCCTGCTGCCAACGCGTGCGTTCGACACACCGATCGCCGGAGCGCCCGCCCATACCATCCGCGGGAAATGACGGCCCGCCGCCGCGCAATGGCGCTCGACCGCTACCCGCCAGCGCATGCCATCGGCACCGCGTCACGGCGTGCAGCAAGGCAAGCAACAGCCACCCAGCGTGACCGGTTTCACCCCCTGCCTGGCCGAAAAAGTCCCCAGCACGGCGCGCGCATCCGCCTACAGTCGAGCACGTCATCCCGGTTCGGACATCGCCACACCATGCAGACGCCTTCGCCGTCCCAGACGTTCCCGCTCGACCGCAGCGATGCGGTCTGCATCATCGGTGCTGGCCCGGGTGGGCTCAGTGCGGCACGTGCGCTCAAGGCGCAGGGGCTGGACTACGACCAGTTCGAACGCCACGGCGACCTGGGCGGGATTTGGGACGTCAGCAACCCCGGCTCGCCGATCTACGACTCCACCCATTTCATTTCCTCGCGCGATCTGTCGGCCTTCATCGGCCATCCCATGCCGCGCCAGTACCCCGACTACCCGTCGCATCGGCAGATCCTGGCCTACCTGCGCAGCTTTGCCGAGACGTTTGGTCTGCGCGAGAAGATCCAGTTCGACACCGCCGTCCTGCGCATCGACAAACAGGCGGACGGGCGCTGGCAGGTGACGTTGGCCGATGGCTCGCAGCGCCTCTACGCCGCGGTGATCTGCGCGTCGGGCGTCAACTGGGACCCCAGCATGCCGCAATTGCCGGGCCACTTCGATGGCGAGATCCGCCACTCGGTGAGTTTCCGGCATGGCGACGAATTTCGTGGCAAGCGCGTGCTGGTGCTGGGGGCCGGCAACTCCGGCGCGGACATCGCCTGCGAGGCGGCCATGCATGCGCAGCGCGCCTTTCTGAGCGTGCGCCGCGGATATCACTTCATCCCCAAGCACCTGATGGGGATTCCGGTCGACCAGATCGCCGAAACCGGTCCGCACCTGCCCCTGTGGCTGGCACGCCCGATCTTTTCGGCCCTGCTGCGGCTGGTCAACGGAGACCTGGCCCGGCTGGGGTTGCCCAAGCCGGACCATCGCCTGTTCGAAAGTCACCCGCTGCTCAACGCCCAGCTGCTGCACCATCTCCAGCACGGCAACATCGCCGTCAAACCCGATATCGACCGACTGGACGGCAGGCACGTGGTGTTCAAGGACGGCAGCCGCGAGCAGATCGACCTGCTGCTGTGCGCCACCGGCTACCGCTGGAGCTGCCCGTATGCCAGCGACTATTTCCTCTGGAACGGCGGACGCCCGCAGATGTACCTGTCGATGTTCAACCGCACGCATCGCAATCTGTTCGGGATCGGCTACCTGGAAACCAATTCCAGCGCGTACAAGCTGTTCGACACCCAGGCCCAGATGATCGCGTCCTACCTGACCGCGCAGCGCCGCGATCCGGCCAGCGCACGCCGCTTCGATGCATTGATCGAAAACGATACACCGGACCTGTCCGGCGGCATCCGTTTCGTGGCATCGCAGCGCCACGCCGTCTACATCGAGGCGCATGCATTCAAACGCTATCTGCATCAGCTGCGCAGGCGATTGGGCTGGGGCGAGCTGGGCGAACACATGTACGACGCGCTCAAGCTCGACGCCGGTGGCGATCCACGCATGGGCACTACCGCCACCGCACGGCTGGCCGACAGCGAGGTTGCCCATGGCTAAGCCGCAGGATCTGCGCGGCTGGAATGCGGTGATCACCGGCGGCGCCGGCGGGCTGGGACGCGCGATCGCCGCGCGCCTGATCCAGCGCGGCGTGCGCTGTCTGCTGGTGGATATCGATGCCGATGCACTGGCACGTGCGGTGCAGGCGCTGGGGCCGCTGGCGTGCGCGCAGGTGGCCGACCTGACCGACCCGGCCGCGCGCGACCGTCTCGCCGAGCGGCTCGACACGGATTGGGGCCAGTTGCAGCTGTTGGTCAACAACGCCGGCATCGTCGGCACCACTCCGTTCGAGCAGCGCACGCCGGCGTCGATCCGCGGCGAACTGGAGTTGAACCTGATGGCGCCGTTGTTGCTCACGCACCGGTTGCTGCCGCTGCTGCAGCGCAGTGGCGACGGGCGCGTGGTGAACATCGTCTCGCTGGGCGGCATGTTCCCGTTGCCGGAATCGACGGTCTACTCGGCCAGCAAGTTCGGGCTGCGCGGTGCCATGCTCTGCCTGGGACTGGACGGCGCACGCCTGGGCATTCGCGTCTCCATCGTCAACCCGTCGGCCACCGACACCCCGATGCTGATGCGCGAGGCCCTCAACGGCGGCAACAAGTTGCAGTTCATGGATCGGCCGCAACAACCGGACGAAGTCGCATTGCAGGTGTTGCGGTGCCTGGACGCACCGTGCCTGGAGCGCTTCGTGCGCCCCAGCGAATCGTGGACGGTGCGGCTGGCCATGCTGCTGCCCAACCTGCTGACGCGCGCCCTGCCGCTGTTCGCACGCAGCGCCGAGCGTGGGCATCGCAACTATCTTGCGTCGCTGCAGCAGCGTGGCCTGATTCGCCCGCGCCAGGACGGATGGGAAGTGGTGCCGCCCGCTCACCGCGAAGACCCGCACACCCTTGCTGCAACGCGAGCAACCACGCAGCGGACCTGAGCCGCTGCCTGGCGCCCGCACGCTCAGCGCATGCGGCGGCAGCGCTGTTGGAGGGCAAACCGGTGCGCCGCTAAGGCCAAGTACCGTGTCTGGTCGAACCCTCAGCGCGGATCGCGCGCCTGTCCGGGCGAACGACCGGACCACCGTTGAAAGGCGCGCCGAAACGCCCGTGCATCGGCGTATCCCACCGCTTGCGCCACCTCGGCCACGGTCATCTGCGAATTGCGCAGCAGATCCTGCGCACGTTCGTAGCGGGCGGCATCGCGCAGTGCCCGGTAGCCGACCTGTTGCGCGCCGAGCCGACGCCGTAGCGTGCGCTCGCTGCAATTGGCCTGGCGCGCCAGCTCCGGTTGCCGCGGCGCATGCTCGGCATCGCTGCGCAGCCGCAGTGCGATCGATTCGACCAACTCGTTGCGCGACGGCGGCCGCTGGATCAGGGTCTCCAGTTGTTGCCGCAACAGTCCGCAGGTGGTGCGGTCGTAGCCCGGCAACCGCGCGGCCAGCCACTTTGCCTCCAGCGTCATCCGGTTGCGGCCGGCGCCAAACCGCACCGGGCAGCGGAAAAAACGCGTGTAGATCTCCAGCGGGGCCGATCGCGCGAAGGCCAGTTCCACCGCGCGCGGTCGGATGTCCGGCCCCAGCATGCAGCGACTGACATTGAGGGCACCGGCAAAGGCTTCCTCGATGAGGTAAGGCTCGATCTCCAGGTCGAACACATGCGGCACCAGTTCGATGCAGGCTTCGGGGCCTTGCTGTGCGAACAGGTGCTGCATCATCGCCCCGGCTTCGTGCTGATGCCCCAGGCCATAGGCGATCGCTTCGCCGAAGGTTTCGCAGGTGAGCATGGCCAGCCCGGTCAGGCCCCAGGACACCGGCCGTTGCCGCATACCGGCCGCCAGGCCCATCGCCGGCTCTTCCAGCAGACGGCGTGCGCGCAGGATCAGCGCACGCACCTGCTGGTAGGACAGCAGCAGGTCGCGGTCGTGCAGGTCGCGGTCGGTGAATCCCAACCCCTTGCACAGCCGCTCCGGCGCGTGTCCGCGATCTTCGACCAGGCCCAGCAGCGAGCGCACGGTGTTGGGAACGATGTTGGCGGTGCGGCGGTTATCGGCCGGCGCAGGACGCGCGTTGCCGACCTCGGAGATGGGCTGGCTGCGGGTGACGGCCGCGCGCGCACGCGGCATGCTCAGCAGTGCTCCGCGGAGCGTTCGCGTTCGCCGCGGTGCCAGCGTGCCGTGCAGCCAATAACGCCACAATGCAGCGCGTGCCATGTGGCGGTACAAGCCGGCCGGAGCCGAACGTCTTGCATGCGTTGCGTCCTCGCGACAATGCGGCCTCAACCGCTCGGCCGCACTTTAGCGCAAGTGATGACGTGCAGGTCCAGCCAACAGCTGCCGGCGCGTCAAACCATCAATCCCGCAACAGACGCTTGCGCGTGCTGTCGCGCACATCCACGTCGAAGGTGACCTGCAAGGTCATCGCCTCGGCATGCCCAGCGCCCGCATCGAAACTGAACTGAAGCCCGTCACGGCGCGGTAGCTGGCGTGCGTGTTCCTCCAGCGCGTCGCGCGGGATCGCCAGTTGCCAATGATCGGTGGCGCAATTACATGCGGCGTGACCGCCGGTGAGGCTCACGCTGTGTCTCACCAACCGCGCGCCCTGCCCGCTCGGCAACCGGCTGAGATTGTCGACGCTACGCCCGGCCAGCAGGCTGGCCAGCTCGTCCTCGTCGATACGAAAGCGCAGATGTTGGCCTTCAATCTGGATTTTCATGGATCAGCCGGCTCCATTGCTCGGGCGTATTGCAATTGACGAACTCAGCGCGTTCGCTGGCAGTGACAGTCACGCGATGGCACTGCAGTGAATGCTGCAAGGCGCGCAGCGAGCGTGACGATGCAGCGCCCGCCATCAGCACCGTCAACGCCTCGCGCACGCTGGCATCCAGGCGCAGGCACATCGGCAGCATCTGGTCCTCGAAGGCCACACAGCGGTGCTGCGACGGCGCAAGCAGCTTGCCCAGCAACGCGGCCGACAACAGCGGCATATCCACCGGAACCACCACCAGCGTGGTCGCGTCGGCCGCGTTCGCGATCACACTTGCCAGCCCGCCGAGCGGGCCCAGATCGGGATGGACGTCGGCAATGCCGGCATATTCGGGCCGGTTGCCGCTGACCACCACGTGCTGCGCACCTGCCTGGCGCAGCAGCGCCTGCATCTGTTCCAGCAGCGGACGTCCATGCCAGGGCAGTAAGGCCTTGTCCTGCCCCATGCGCGACGAACGTCCACCGGCCAGCACCACGCCCGTCCACGGCCGCTGCAGCGTCATCCGACAGCCCCGGAATGGGCGGCACCCACCGGCATGTTCATCGCGCGATGGCCGGCGCGGCCGGGTGCAGGTGGCCCAGGCCGAAGACCTGGGCATGCGTGCTCGCTGCGGCGCCTTCGTCCTGTGGCTCCAGCACCGCCCAGACGTTGGCCTGCAGCAACGGGGCCACACGAAAGGATTCCTGCTGCGGCAGGATCTGCACCGACAACGCGCCGGCCGCACTGCACAGCAGGCGTGCCCGCAGATGCTGCCGCCAGATCGGCCTGGCCTGCATCGGTGCCTCTAATGCGACGCGCACGCCATGCTCAACCGGCATGCCCAACAAACCGCGCAATGCCGGCTCGACGAAAAAGCGCAGACCGGCCGCGCTGGCCATCGGGTTGCCGGGCAAACCCATATACAGCGCGCCATCGCTAAAGCGCGCAAGCAGCACCGGTTTGCCCGGTCGCACTGCGACCTTATGAAACAGCACTTCGGCAGCGTGGCGTGCCAATGCCTCCGGGATGAAATCGTACCGACCACGCGAAACGGCGCCGGTGCTCAGGATGAGATCGGCACCGGCATGGCGGGCCTGTGCCAGTGCCGCATCGAACGCAGCATCGTCGTCGCCCACCTGCCCACGCCACACGACATCGGCGCCGGCGGCACGCAACTGAGCCAGCAGATAACTGCTGGTGCCATCGCGGATCTGGCCCGGCTGCAGGGGTTGTGCAGGGTCGCCGATCAACTCGCGTCCAGTGGCGATCAAGGCCACGCGCGGCCGCCGCACCACCTGCACATGCGCGCAGCCCAGGCCGGCGAGCAGCATCAGATGCGCACCGCGCAGCATGGTGCCGGCGTCGATCACGCGATCGTGCAAGCGCACGTCTTCGCCGCGACGACGGATGTGCTGACCCGCACGCACCGGCTGACGCAGGCGGATGCGGCTGGGGCGCTCGCCGTCGTGCTCAAGGATCTGCACTTGCTCGATCGGCACTACCGCATCGGCACCCGGCGGCACGCCGGCGCCGGTCATGATTTCCCAGGCCGCACCGATCGCAGCCGCACCGGCGTCCTGCCCTGCCGCAACGGTACCGCTCACCACGTACTCGCGGTCTGCCAACGCACCCATCCCCGCGGTCGCCAATGCAAACCCATCCATTGCGCTGTTGTCGAAGGGCGGCAACTCGGCCTGGCTCGACAAGGCGTCGGCAAGCACGCGACCTTCGGCATCGGCGCTTGCCACCCACTCGCTGGCAAGGGGTGCGACGTGCGCGTGGACCAGCGCGAGTGCTTCGGCATAGCTGATCATGTGCAGGACAGTGCCGACCAATGGATGACCCGGCTAGGATACCGGCCCCTGGCGCAGCAGGTACAGGCGTGGCCGTGCGGGGCGGTCGTGTGTCCATCCGCCACATGATGGGCATCACCGCAGACACCACGCTTGAAGCTGCTCGAACGGTATGCAGACAGCGTGCGCTGCAAGGTTGCAGGCCTTCCTTGAGCAACTGCACGCATGCAATTCGTCGACGTCGTGGGCTGGCTCGCCAGCATCATCCTGATCGCCACCTTGATCCGGCAGATCTACAAACAATGGCGCTCCGACGCCGCGCAGGGCGTCTCGCGCTGGTTGTTCCTCGGCCAGATCAGTGCTTCGGTGTTGTTCATCCTCTACAGTTATCTGGTTGGCAACGCGGTGTTTATCGTCAGCAATGTGCTGATCCTGCTGACGGCCCTGATCGGCTATGCATTGCAGCGGGTCAAGCGCCGCAGGCTGGAACGCGCAGCGTAGACAGGCTGCGTGGACTCCTGCCGGCCGGTCGAGCTTAGTCAGCCGTTCTTTTCGCCGACTTGTGTGGTTTTGCCGAAGCGGCTGTGGCCCTCTTCGCAGCGATCTTCTTGGCCGCTCTTTTCGCGATGACACTGGGCGTCTTCTTGGCGGCCGCCTTGGGCACGGCCGCCTTTTTCGCTGTGCCCGGCTTGCGCACCTTCGCGGCCGACGTGGCATCCGCCGCTGCTTCGGCGGGCGCATCCGGTACACGCACACTGATCCAGGTGGGTGCATGGTCGCTGGCCTTTTCCAGCGCACGTACCCACTTGTCGACGCCGGCATCTTGAAGGTCGGGCGCCAGCGTGCGATTGAGTAGCAGATGATCGATGCGCAACCCACGGTCGCGCGCAAAGTGCTGACGAAAGTAATCCCAGAACGTATAGATCGGCGTGTGGCCATGGATGGCCAGCAGGCTGTCGGTCCAGCCCTGTGCCAGCAGGGTCTGGTAGGCCTCGCGGCTCTCCGGCTGCAGCAGGGCGTCCTTGCGCCAGCCCTTGGGGTCGTAGATATCCGCATCGGTCGGCACCACATTGAAGTCGCCGATCAGCGCCACCGGATGCGGCAGGTCCACCAGCGTTTTCGCATGCCGGATCAAGCGTTCGAACCATGCAAGCTTGTAGTCGAACTTCGGCCCGGGCTGCGGGTTGCCGTTGGGCAAATACAGGCAGGCCACCACCACACCATGGATCGCCGCCTCCAGATAGCGGCTTTGCGTATCGCGTGGATCCCAGGGCAACCCGCGACGAATCTCCACTGGCTCGGTCCCCCGCGCGAGCAGCGCCACGCCATTCCAGGACTTTTCGCCCTGCCAGATCACACCGTACCCGGCATCGCGGATTGCCTGCTCCGGAAACGCAGCTTGCGTCGATTTCAATTCCTGCAGGCCCACGATGTCCGGCTGCTCGCGCTGCAGCCATTCCAGCAAGTGTGGCAGACGGCTGGCAATACCGTTGACGTTGAACGTCGCGATCTTACGTAAGGTACCTGACATGGGTGCAAATGGCCGCTTCCGTGGTGCAACAGCATGACCGCCGCTTGATTAAGCCGATGCTCAAGCGAGGTGAAGCTGCACTGCGTGCCCCGGCCCATGCTCACGCCTGGCACACCGCCGGCGCTGTTAGCTTGAAGCACATTCATTGATGGGAATTGCCATGCGACATTCCGCACTGTTGATCGGCCTTGCGCTCTGCGCCAGTTGCTCGCGCAGCCCACCGTCGGTCACCCCGCCCGGCGCACCGGAAACGCCCAAGACCAATGTGCTGGAAGCCGGCGCGAAAGTGCTGCAGCCCAGCGGCCCGGTCGGCAAGCTGGACATCTATCTGGTCGGCTTCCATCCGATGAAGGATGCGCCAGATGAGCAAATGGAGGCGCATCACTATTGCCAACAGGTCAATGAAGATCTTGCCCAATGCGCGCTCTACGACGGCAACACCGACCGTGCCAACCTCACCGGTATCGAGTACATCATCTCGGAGACGTTATTTGCGCAGTTGCCGGCACACGAGCGCAACTTCTGGCATCCGCATAACGGTGAAATTCTTTCCGGCCAGCTCTCTGCTCCCAACCTGCCGCAGGTCGCAGAGAAGGAACTGATGCGCAGCAAGATCAACAGCTACGGCAAGACCTGGCACACCTGGCATTCGCGCAAGGGCACCGCGCCTGGCGACACCTTGCCGCTGGGCGAGCCGATGCTGGCGTGGTCGTTCAACCGCGATGGTGAGTTGCAGCAACCGTTGGTTGCGCAACGCGATCAGCCCGTTTCGGTGTCCACCGCAGAGCGCCGCGCCAACCGTCAAGAGCTTGTGCCGCTGGCAAAGCCGCAAGAAGGCGTGGATGCATTAAGTGCCCATTTTCCCAACGCCCAACCCATACCCGGGGTGACCGACGCAAGGGGCAAGCATCCCTGAGCCCGGAGGACACCCTGCTGCACCAACGTGCAGCAGGGTCAGGCGTGGCGCGAGTACTTGGCAATGCGTTAGAGCCTGGAGAAACGCGCGATGCAGCTAGCGGTACGCACGTACCCTGCCCTGTTGCACACGCCAGATGCCAAGCGATTCCCGGCAGCGCCTGCAGCGCAACTCAGTGCGACCAAGGTTCTTCGACGCTAGGGCACAAACCCCGCACGCACGCACCCATCGTGTTTGTGCTTGAACATGTCGTAGCCCCGCACGGCGTCTTCCAGCGGCATCTTGTGGGTCAGCAAAAATCCGGATTTCAAACGTCCCGCCTGCGCCAGGTCCAGCAACCTAGGCACGTATCGCTGCCCATGTTGCTGCGCGGTTCGCACCGTCAGACCCTTGTTCATCACGGCACCCAGCGGAAACTTGTCCATCACTCCGTACACGCCCAAGACCGACAGGATGCCGCCCTTGCGGCAGGCGAGGATGGCTTCGCGCAACGCCTGGCCGCGATCGGTGTGCAGGTGCAAAGCCTGCTTGACCCGATCGTAGGTATGGCCGATGCCGGTGCCATGCGCCTCCATTCCGACCGCATCGATACAGGCATCCGGGCCACGCCCACCGGTCATTTCGCGCAGGACATCCACCACGCTGTCGACCGCCGAATAATCGATCACCTCCACACCTAACACATCGCGCGCCATTGCCAGACGCTCCGGCAAGCGGTCGATGCCGATCACGCGTTCTGCGCCCAAAATACGTGCACTTTGCTGGGCCATCAGCCCCACGCCACCGCATCCCCACACCGCCACCGTGTCGCCGGGCTGGATATTGCAAAAGTCTGCACCCATGAAGCCAGTGGGCCCCGCGTCCGAGAGAAACAGCGCATCTTCGTCGGAGACCCCATCGGGCACCTCGAAACACCCCACATCCGCATGCGGCACGCGGATGTAGGTTGCGTGCGAACCTGCGTAACCGCCAAAGGCGTGCGTATAGCCGTAAATCCCGGCGGTCGCATGCCCAAGCAAGGGTTCCTGCATTTCCCAGTTGGGGTTGGTGTTGTCGCACAGCGAAAATTCCTTGCGCTCGCAATGCCAGCAACCGCCACAGGAAATAAACGACGGCACCACCACGCGCTGACCCACGCGCACATTCTTCACTGCGTTGCCCACCTCCACCACCGTACCCATGAACTCGTGGCCGATGACATCGCCCTCGCGCATGGTTGGCAGGTAGCCATCGATGAAATGCAGATCAGAGCCGCAGGTGGTGGTGAGCCCGACCTTCAGGATCACATCGCGGGGATTGACCAGCACCGGATCGGGCACGGTTTCCACGCGCAAATCGTTGATGCCATTCCAGCACAGTGCTCGCACAGAAAAGCCCTCCTCAAGAATGCGCGTGCGTCGACGCGCGCGCCGCTGGGGTATGCAACAAGGTCGGCACCTCGCCGGCCTCCAGCCATGCGCGCAATCGCCGTAGTCCCTTGCCGACCAGCACGTACGGCGCGGGATTCACCAGCTTGGTGAACACCTGCGCCAGCAGGCCTTCGACCGCATAGTGCAGGCTTAGCGTCGCTTCGCTGGCTTCGCGCCCACGTGCAGGGCGCACCTGCAATACGATAGCGAGCTGCAGCCCATGTTCGCCCTCGGCCTCGTAACGCACCGACTCGCCCAGCCGCGCATCTGCGCGGCGCAAGGTCACCTCCACATCCTGACGCAGCGGCGCGTGCAGCTTCCAGCGGGACGCATGGCCGTCGCCGGAGACCAGCTCGGCAGCACCTTCCAACACGCGTTGCTGCACATTCGCATCGCACCAGGCATCCAGTATCTGATGAGGTTCGGCACGGATGGTCATGCTGCGTACGATGTGCGTACCGTCATCGTCGGTACGTACCGGATCGGTCGGTAATGCAGCCATGGCTCAGCGGGCTCCGGCGTTCTTGTCGTCGGCCTGCAATGCCTTGGCGCTGCTCAGATGATCGGCGACGTGATGGCGCGTGGTCTGCAGGTGTTCGAGCACCGGCGATGTCTTTGCCTGCGGGATCAGCTTGCTGTCGAGCGCCGTTAATGCGTCGGTGTGGTCTTTCACCATCGCAGTGACATAGGCCGTTTCGAATGCATGACCGTCCAGCTTCTGCAGCTTGGCCAACTCCGCCTTGCCCTTCGTCATCTGCAGCTTTGCACCCGCGGCGGACGTGTCCGGTTGCCATTTGGCGATCTTCTGGTTGTTGTCGGTGTGTTCCTTGATTATGCGCGTGGCGTAGTCGCGTGCGCCGCCTTGCACCTGCTTCTGCAATGCCAGATTTGCCGCGTTGATTTCGCTGGTGTTGATGGCACTCAGCATACCGAGCGCCTCGCGCTCGTCCTCGCTGGGTGTCGCTGCACCCGCGGTTTGCTGCCCGGCGGGCATTGCAGACTGTGTCCGGTTCTGTGCTTGCGCAGATATGCTGGCGCCAACGCACAGGGCCAGGACAAGGATGATCGGGCGACGTATGTTCATGGAAGTCTCCAGCTGGATGATGTAGCTCGATGCTGGGCTTGGCTGCGTGACTCGATCGTCGCGCTAGCGTCGAGAACTGGCGAAGGCTGCGTGCTGCAGCGCAACGCATCGTCACACTGTGTGAAGGTCACGCAGTCGGGGTTTTCCTCCAACTTTGAATTCGCTGACGACCATGCCGCTGCGCGGCAGCGCGGGATACCGCATCATCGGCTATCGAAAACCCTGTTTGGGAACGTAATCGCTCGCCGCCAGCGCCTGGCGCTGCAATCATCAAGGCAATGGTCGGCTTCCCCCGAGACATCGAGGATCGGCTCTACGTGCATTTTGTGCTGCAATCGTCCCACTGGCAGTGCTGTGGCGATGCACGCGCACCGCGAGCCGCTTTGTCCCGCAGCAAGGGCGTAATCACGGGCAAGCTGTCGCTGCAGCGCTTGGCGCTGCAACGTCGATTCACGGCATAGGGTCGAGCCTACCGCATCCCGTCAGCGTCCCGTGTCATGCGCCAGGATCCGCCGGCCCCAGCTGATTGGCGGCCAATATCTCGTCGATACGTTTGACGATCTGCGCTGCCTGCTCCTGCGATTGCGCCGCACCGGTGATCTTCTCGGAACGGGCCCGGAACACATCCCAAAAATCGTCCGGGTGCTGACTGCGCATCTCCGGCAACGCTTCGGCAAGCTGCTTCAATTGTGCATCGATGTCAGGTGTCATCACGGTCTCCTCTGCTGTGCTCACGCTACCGCTGCGCCGGTGAGCCCGATGCCAACGTGGTGCGCAGACCGCGTTATCCGCATCAACGTTATCCGCATCACAAACGGAAGCGAAAACCCAGGGTGTAAGTCCGCTCGGGCGATGCGATCTCGCGCGGGAAATCGCCATGCCGCTGACCGAAATAATTGTTGGTCGTGGTGCCGAGCAGATTGGTGGCCTCGGCAAACAAGGTCACATGCCTGTTGAGCTCGTAATTGAAGGCGGCATCCAGCCATTGCTCCCGCCCCTGATTGATTTGCTCGGGCTGATCGCCTGAGCTGTTGAAGCTCACCGCATAGTCGCCACGCCAGTTGTAGGCGACCCGCGCCGAGAACCGCGCGTATTCGTACATCAGGATCGCGTTATAGGAATTTTTGGAGACGTTGGTCAACGGCTGGCTGATCCCTTCCGGCGATTCGGCCTTCGCCGAGATATAGGTGTAGTTGAGCTGGCTGCCGAAGCCGGACCACACACCCGGCAGAAAGTCGTAGAACTGCGTGTATCCCACCTCCACGCCCTTCAAGCTGCCCTCGCCGGTATTGCGCGGCCGGCTGATCGAATAGACGATGCCACCGATGGATTCATCGGCTGCGTAATTCTGGATATAGCCATCGATCTTGCGATGAAAGCCGGCAACCGACAGCAATGAGCCGGGACGGAAATACCATTCCAGCGACACATCGGCATTGCGCGATTCCACCGGACGCAGCTGCGGGTTGCCGCCATTGCCGCGCGCCGGCAACGATTCGGTGGACTGATACAAGGCCAGCTGCGGATTGAGATCGGCAAATTCCGGGCGCGTGATCGTGGTGCTGCCTGCCAGCCGCAGCATCAGGTTGTCATGCAAGGTGAGGTTGGCGCTGTAGTTGGGTAACACCTTGTCGATACGCCGGTCGATGCTGACCGGGCTCAGCACGCCATCCACCGACTGGCTGCCCTGCAGTTGCGAATCCAATCGCGTCGCGCGCGCCCCCACACGCCCATCGACAGGAATGGACCCAAGCGAGAACCCGTAATTCACCTGCGCATAGATCGCATAGCTGTCTTCGCGATCGTCGAAGAACAAGGCAGGGTTTTCATCGGGCCGGCCCGGCGGCTGCCCCATCACGGTACGCAACCGGGTGCTTTGCTGCAGCAGGACGTCCTGGTTGGCCGATGCCCAGCGATCGCTGGTGAATGCACGCGCCCCGTCGAGCATGTTGCCGGGCGTTACCGATGCCAGGCCGGACACCTCGCTCAAGTAGATCGGTGCGCCGGTCAGATTGTTGCGCGCGCCGGTATCGCCGGAGTGATTGGTCGCCGTCCGCCGGCTTGTGCGCGCACCCACGTCCACCGATCGCAACGGCCCCAGCTCCAGGTCGAAGGTGGCATCGGCCCGCCATGCCCACTCTTCGCCTCTCTGCGTGTTCCAGCTGTCGTAGTACTGACTCAGTTCCCAATTTCCTGGCGCTGTGACGTCATAAGCGCTGCCATCGGCCTGGGTGATCCAGACATCTGCAGCGCCGCCTGACGAACGCATGTTCAATCGCGGCGCCTGCGTGGTCATGTCCAGGGTGAACGAGCGGTTCCTGGCAGTGCTATGGGTATAGGCGAGCTCGCTGCTCGCACGCATGCGCTCGCCGGCCCAACGCCCGCCCAGCGCAGCTTGGTAGGTATCGGATGCGTTCTTGTGCGCTTGCGTGCTGGAGAGCGTGCGCACCTCGCGCGCCACCAGGCCAGCCAGCACATCACTGCCCGGCCGCAGGCTGACCGCTTCGGTGTTCTCTGGCGTGGCCAGCCCCGGGAATGGCAACCAGTAATTCACTTGGGGCCGGTTGTCGTACCCGATGTACAGCGTGTCGAAATACACCTCGCTGTTCTCGCTTGGCGCCCATTGAAACGAAAAATTCGCCGATTTGCGCTTGCGATCGCCGCGCGCCATCAATCCGCCTGCGCTGTAAGGCACGTAGATCTGCTGGGCCGGATCGAGCGGGTTCGCCTTCCGGTCGTAAGTGCCGTACAACGTGTTGGATTCCTGATACGGGCGGCGTTGATAGGACACGCTTCCCATCCAGCCCATGCGGCCCAACCCGGTGTCGCGGCGCTGGCTGAGGGTGAGGCTGCCATTGGGAACGGTCTTGCCTGATTGGTCGCCCCGCAAGGCGCTGATGCTGCCGGCAATGGTGCTGTCCTGATCGAAATCGAATGGCCGCCGCAGATGCACATCGACCACCCCGGCGATACCACCTTCCTGAAATTGCGCGCCAGTGGTCTTATACACATCCACGCTGCGCAGCAATTCGGCCGGAACATCGGCCAACTCCATGTCGCGACCCACCGTTGTGAAGACGTTTCGCCCATCCAGGGTGGTGATGACGTTCGGCAAGCCGCGCACCAGCACCTGCCCCACTTCGCCACCGGCGCGCGCCACCTGCACGCCGGTCACGCGTTGCAGGGCCGCAGCCACGCTGTTGTCGGGCAGCTTTCCGATGTCTTCGGCGACAATGGAATCGCTGATTTCCGCAGTCGATTGCTTGATCGCGATGGCGCTTTCCACGCTACTGCGCACGCCTTTGACCTGCACCGCCTCCAACGTGGATGTGGCCGGCGCCGCGGGATCGGGGTTGGGCGCGGCCTGTTGCGCCGCCGCGTTGCAACTCAGGACCAAACCGATGCACACACCCAGCGGCCGATACGTAATGGCACGCCGCGCGACAGACGCATGCTGCGACGGAACAAGCATGATGGCCTCCTGGGGCAGCAGTGCGATGACGCGCGGCTGGGCGCGCCCGCGCAAGTCAGGCAAACCGGGCCGGACGAGCCGCGAGGTGTTGAACAAGGCCGAATTACAGCGGTGCCGCTCGCAGTGCAGCGTGATCGCGTCCGCCATCGCACCGCAATCATGACGCGCCTTTCATCAACGGCGAGGTGCGTGCGTGTCATGGGCAAGACTGCACATCGCAGCTGCTGCGTTTGCGCGACAATGGCCGCATGAGTAGCCACGACATCTCTCCCGCCGACGCCCGTGCCCGCGCCCTGCAAGGCGCCCTGCTGGTCGACATCCGGCAACTGCATGAGCGTGCCAGCGGCCAGGCCGAAGGCGCGTTGGCGATCGCACAGAACTCCCTGGAAACCGAGCCTGCAGCCCATCTGCCGGAGCAAACCCGCGCAATCGTGTTGATCTGCCAGAGCGGCAAACGCTCGGCACACACGGCCGCCATCTTGCGCGCGCACGGCTATGCGCACGTGGCGTCGGTGGCCGGTGGCACCAGCGCATGGGCCAGCGCCGGCCTGCCGTTGGTACGCCCGACGTTGCCGGCGGACGAGCAGGATTTTCTTGAGCGTTATTCACGCCATCTGCGTCTGTCCCAGGTCGGCCTGGAAGGTCAGCGGCGCCTGGCGCGCGCGCGGGTGTTGCTGATCGGCGCAGGCGGACTAGGCTCGCCGGCCGCGTTCTACCTCGCCGCAGCCGGTGTGGGGCATCTGCGCATTGCCGACGACGACGTGGTGGACCGCAGCAACCTGCAACGCCAGATTCTGCACACCGAAGACAGCGTCGGCACTGCAAAGGTCGACTCCGCCGCGCAGCGCATTGCCGCGCTCAACCCGCGCGTGGACATCGAGGCGGTGCGAACCCGCGTGACGGCCGACAATGTCGAAGCGCTGCTGCAGGATGTGGATGTGGTGGTGGATGGCGCAGATAATTTTCCTGCGCGGTATTTGCTCAACGATGCGTGCGTCAAATTCGGTAAACCACTGGTTTACGGCGCCGTGCAGCAGTTCGAAGGACAGGTCAGCGTGTTCGATGCCGGCCGCCACCGCGGTCATGCGCCCTGCTACCGCTGCCTGTTTCCCGAACCACCGCCGCCGGAATTCGCGCCCAGTTGTGCCGAGGCTGGTGTGCTCGGCGTACTGCCCGGAGTGATCGGACTCTTGCAAGCCACCGAAGCGATCAAGTTGCTGCTCGGCATTGGTGACGGCCTCACTGGCCGCCTGCTCAGTTTCGATGCATTGGCGATGCGCTTTCGCGACATCCGCTTGTCGCCGGACCCGCACTGCCCGGTGTGCGCGCCTGGCGCGGCATTTCGCGGTTATGCAGATTACGCGGCGTTCTGCGGTAGTGCGGTTGGTTGAGCGAGCCCACAGCGGCGTGCGGTGTCGGTCGCTGACTGATTGGCTTGCCGCCGATGCAATGCGAGGTATATCGGTACGTCAAACATTTCGGCGACGTTTGCGTGGATGGCTGTCTTGCGCCCCACCTCACCACTCTCCCACCGGGAGAGCGGCTATCGAGCGATTGGCTCCCATTGTCGAGGCGTTCGCTTCCAGGCCACGCCCAAGACGCTTGAGCAGTTTGACGATCGCCCTACATGTTGAAACGCCGCGACACGCACGTCGCATGCGCTGCGCATGACGTAAACACTCCAACAGGGCGCGCATCATTCTGCCGGGCACCAACGATCGAGCAAACACTCACAACGCGTAAGGAATCACCCGCACGATCTCGCCAGCCTCAAAGCGCCGCGCCTGCTCGGGCAGCACGATCAATGCGTTGCTGTCGGCCGCGCCACGCAGTAGATGCGATGCATCGCCGCGGTGCGGCAGCGCGGTCAGCCGCCCATCTTCGCCGCATTCCAATCGCCCACGCAGGAATTCCAGCCGTTCGTGGCGCTTGTCCCATGGGCTTGCCAACGCCGCATGCCAGACCGGGCGCGGCTCGCTGCGTCCCTGCAATCCATCCAGCAACGGCACGCCGTAGGCGATCAGCGTTGCCAGCACAGAGACCGGGTTGCCCGGCAAGCCCAGCACCAGGCAGCGGCCAATCTGCCCCAACACCGCCGGCATGCCCGGGCGCATTCGCACACGCCAGAAATGGATGCGCCCCAATTCGCCGATCAGACGCGGCAGATAATCCTTTTCGCCAGCAGAAACGCCGCCGCAGGTGATGACCACATCGAACGCTGCGGCCGCATCTTCCAGCATGGTGCGAATGCGTTGCGGGTCGTCCGGCAAGGTCGGCCACGCGGTCGGCGCATAGCCCAGTGCACGCAGCTGCGCCATCAGCATGTCGCGGTTGCTGTTGTAGATCTGACCCGGGCCGAGCGGCATGCCCGGCTCGATCAGCTCATCGCCGGTGGCCAGCACCGCAATGGTCGGGCGCGGCGCGACCGCAAGCCGCGACACGCCCAGCGCAGCGGCCAGGCCGATACGTGCAGGCGTCAACACCTGCCCGGCCTGGATCACCAGGTCGCCGGCACGCACGTCGCTGCCGGCCAGGCGTACGGCTGCGCCCGATGCAGGCGCGGTCTGAAACCGCACCATGCCATCGCGTTCGTCGGCATCTTCCTTGGGAATCACGGTATCGGCGCCATCGGGCAGTGGCGCGCCCGTGGTGATACGCAGGCATTGCCCGGCGCCCAGTGTGCCGGCCCAGCGCTCGCCGGCAAACTGTTCGCCAACCAGCTGCAGCGACGCATCGCCGCCAGCAACATCGGCGTGCCGCAGCGCAAAGCCATCCATCGCGCTATTGGCAAACGGCGGCAGCGCCAGCGGTGCGATCAGGTCGCCGGCAGAGATCCGCCCATCGGCGCGCGAGGTGGCGATGTTTTCATCAGGCGAACGGTTGCTGGCCGCGACACTGCGCAGAATCTGCAGCGCCTGCGCGTACGGAATGCGGGAAGGATAATCGGTCATGCCGCGCAGGATACCAGCGCATCGCCAACGCGAAGGGGGGCCGCGCCACGCGTCGGCCAAAGGAGATGGGCTTTAACGACGCGCCGCGCTGCGAGCGACTTCGATTGCACCGGCACGCGCCGCCACCCGCGCCAAAGACCGAAAAGCTGCACGCGGCAGGAACTGCCTCACGTATCGATCGAGCGATCGGGAGGAGGCGCGGAACGTTTAGAACCCTGCCTGCACGCGGCGAACGCGCAGCCTGACCGATCTGCGCGCCTGCCGAACCGCCTGAACATCACGGCTCAGGCAGCCTGGGGCCCTTACTTCCCTTTGACATGCCGCATCAGGCGCCGCTTGCGGGCCACCTGGCGATCGGAGAGCGGATTCTTCTTGCCCTCGTACGGGTTGACGCCCTCGCGAAAGATGAAACGCACCGGCGTACCAACCAGCTTGAAACGCTTGCGGAAGAAGTTTTCCAGATAGCGCTTGTACGACTCCGGCAACACCTTCAGGCGCGTGCCATGCACGATGAAGGTCGGCGGATTCGCACCGCCCGGGTGCACATACCGCAGCTTGGAGACATGCCCGCGAATGCTCGGCGGCGGGTTGGTCTCGTAAGCGATTTCCAGTGCCTGGTTCACTTCGCTGGTGCTGAATTCGTGCGTCGCCGAGGCGTGCGCACGATGGATGGCCTGGAACAGCTCGCGCATGCCCGAGCCGTGCAATGCAGAAATCCGCACCGCCTCTGCCCAATTGACGAAGCCCAGCTTGCGCGACAGCAGGTCTTCGGCCTGCGCACGCTGGTAATCGCTTTGCCCGTCCCACTTGTTGATCGCCACCACCAGCGCACGGCCGGCATCCAGGATCGCGCCGAGAATCGTCGCATCCTGGTCGGTCACGCCTTCGGTAGCGTCCAGCATTAGCACCGCCACCTGGCATTGCTCGATCGCCTGCAGCGTCTTGAACGCGCTGAACTTCTCGACCGCCTCTTCCACCTTGCCGCGCCGGCGCAGGCCGGCGGTATCGATCAGGCGGTACTGACGGCCATCGCGCTCCAGGTCCACCGCGATCGAATCGCGCGTGGTGCCCGGCACTTCCGAGGCGATCATGCGTTCTTCGCCCAGCAGGCGATTGACCAGCGTCGATTTGCCGACATTCGGCCGGCCCACGAAGGCGATCCGCACGCGTGCCGGGTCGTTGTCCAGCAGCTCGCCGGCACCTTCCTCGGGCAGCCGCGCCCCCACCTCGTCAAGCAATTCGTCGATGCCCTGCCGATGCGCCGCAGACAACGCCACCACGTCGGAGAAGCCGTAGCGCGCGAATTCCGAGCGCACGGTTTCTTCGTCGGTGCCGTCGATCTTGTTGATCACCAGCACGGTCGGCCGCGCCAATTTGCGCAACCAGGCCAGAATCTCGTCATCGAGCGAGGACGCGCCTTCGCGGCCATCGACCACGAACAGCACCAGATCGGCTTCGCCGGCGGCGGCCCGTGCCTGGCGGGCCGTGGCTCCAGCAAGACCTTCCTCGTCGCCGGCGATACCACCGGTATCGACGACGATGAAGGGCTGCTGCTCGTCGAGACGGCAGACCCCGTAGTTACGGTCGCGGGTGACGCCAGGCTGGTCGTGGACCAGCGCGTCACGGGTGCGCGTCAGCGCATTGAAGATGGTGGACTTGCCGACATTGGGCCGTCCAACCAGGGCGACCAGGGGCAGCATCGCAAGGTCCTTATTGTGCCAACCGGAAGGCGGTGAGATCGCCGTCGGTGTTTTGTACCAGCAAAATGCCGTCGACCACCTGCGGCTGCGCCAGCAGCGTATCGCGTCCGGCACGTGCGCGCGCAGCCAGTGCGCCGTCGCTGAGTTTCAGCCAGTGCAGATAGCCCTTGTAGTCGCCAACCACGGCGTAATCGCCCTGGATGGCCACACCGGTCAGCGAACGGCGTGCCAACGCAGCCTGCGACCACATCGCCGCACCGCTGCTCTTGTCCAGCCCCCACACCGATCCAGCATTGTCGGACACCACCACGACGGCCGACGACACACCGACGCCACCGGCGCCGCCGTGATCGCGCGTCCACAGCGGACGGCCGCTCGGGCCTTCCAGCGCGAGGGTTTCGTTCTTGAAGCTGGTCGCGTACAGCGTGGTGCCATCCAGCACCGGCGCACCATCCACATCGGACATACGCTCCAGCTCGGTACGGCCTTCCGGCACGCCGATGGCCTGCTCCCACAACGGGCGACCGTCCTGCAGCGCCAGCGCACTCAAGGTGCCGCTGTCGTTACCGACGAACACCACGCCCGGGCCGGTCACGATCGGCGCATTGCCACGGACGGACAAGGTCGGGCCTTCTTCGGCATGGAACCAGCGACGCTCGCCGGTTGCCGCATCAAACGCAGTCACGCGACCGTCGTTGCTACGCACCAGCACCAGGTTCTGTGCAATGGCCGGCGCAGCAATCACTTCGTTCGGCACCTTGGCCCGCCATTTTTCAGTGCCGTCGGCCTGGTTCAAGGCGATCACATCGCCGGACAGGCTACCGATCACCACCAGGCCCTCGCCCACACCGGGACCACCGGACAGGCGCTGCTTGAACTTACGGTCGTTACGCTCTTCTTTCTTGGGCTTGTATTCCCAGACCCGCTTGCCGGTCTGCAGATCGAGTGCCTCCACGCCACCGGTGATCGCCGCTGCATACACCTTGCCATCGGCCACGGCCGGGCGCTGACGGACACCGATATGCCCTTCACCCTTGCCCACACCGGCAGACCAGATCTTCTCGACCTTGACCGACGGCTCGAACTTCACCAGCTCGGCAGGTTCCTGCGCCTTCTTGGCAGCAGCGTCCTTCCCGGCGAACCAGCCCTTCACGGTGCTGCAGCCAGCCAGCGACAGACCCATCACGGCAATCAACGCAACGCGCTTATACATATCAACCTGCTTCATCAAATCTGCTCCGCCGGATCGCGCACCTTGCCGCCCACATCCATCAGCTTGGTTTCCAGCAACCGGCGCTGCGGCGAAGCCACATCCACCGTGGTCAGGGCGCGGGTGTACAGCGCACGCGCCTCATCCGGCTTGCCCTGCGCGACCAATGCGTCGGCGCGAATCTCCAGGCTGGCGTGGTCCTGCGCGTCGGCCAGCAGCTTGATCGCTTCGTCGGGCTTGCCGCTTTCTGTCAGCACGCGCGCCAGGCGCTGCTGCACGATCTGCTTGAGCTCGCCTTCGGCGGGCACGTCGCGCAAGATCTTGATCGCTTCGGCGTTCTTGCCAGCATCGACCTGGGCCTTGGCCAGCCGCAGCGCCGCCAGCTCGGCATAAATACCGCCCTTGCCGTCGTCCAGTGCCACGATGTCCTTGGCGGCCTTGTCCAGGTCCTTGGCCTGAATCGACTTCACCACCGCCTCGTAGCGGCCATTGGCCTCGACCAATGCGGTATTGGTGCGCGTCTGCCACCACTGCCAGCCCAGGATCAGCGCCAGACCAAGCAGGACACCGCCCACCAGACCTGCGCCATTCTTTCTCAACCAGGAACGAACGCGTTCGCCTTGTTCGTGTTCGTCCAGCAGATCGTCGATCGCCATGCGTACTCTCGCTCCGTCATCCCGGAGGCACGGAACATCAAAAGGGATAAATGAAAAACCGCAGTCCGCTTCACTCGGAAGCAGGTACCACGGAGCCGTCGGAGGATACCGCAAAACGGGCCACGTTAGCGCGCTGGAACGGTTTCACGTCGACGATACTGCCGCCTTGCTGAACCTGTACCGCCGAGGCATTACCGAGCACGATGCGCCCCACCTGACCGGGCGAATACGTGCGTTGTTCACCGGCACGTATCAGGGCTTTTTCCACCGCACTGCCATCCGGTGCCAGAATCTGCACCCAGCTGTCGCCGCTGAAACTCAGCGACAAACTGCCGCCGGCAGCAGCTGCCGCCGCAGGCGCCTTGGCGTCGGCGGTCGCACGCGGCACCGGGGTCATCGACGCGATATACGGCGCCGGCTGCTCGCGCGGCGCGGCGGCCGGCTGCGTTGCCGGAGTACCTGGCGCAGCGGACTTTGCAGCCTCCGGCATGCTGTCCAAGGACACCGTGCTAGGCGCCTTGCCATCCAGATGCGAGCGCGTTGCGTACCAGACCGGCACCGCAAACACGCCGGTGATGACCACGTACATGGCCTTGCGCGCGGTGCTTTCGAGAATGCGCCGCGCACGCGGCGTATGCGTGTGACTGACCAGCTTGACCGGCTCGATCGGCGCAATGGTGGCCTGCTGCAACAGCGGCTCCAGATCGACCTGCAACAAGCGCGCATAGCTGCGCAGCTGCCCGCGTACGAACACCGGCGCGCCCAGCCGCTGCCAGTCCTCCTGCTCCAACGCGTGCACCACATGGGCCGGCATGCGCAGCTTGCCGGCCACCTCGTCCACGCTCAGACCTGCTGCCTCGCGCGCTTCGCGCAAATGCTGTCCGCAGCCCTTTTCCTGCTCGAAAAGGTTCGGATTGGAATCACTGATCACAATGCATTGGCCCCGGGAGTAGCGGTCGCTGCGTCAGGGAATTCCTTGACCAACCGCTGTTGGTAACGGCCGGCAGCTACCTTGTCGCCTAGCCCTTGCTCAATCTGAATGGCGAGTTGTAACACGGAAGCAGTTGCCGGTGCAGCCGCAAGGCGGCGTTCGATAAAAGCGCGGGCTTCGAAATAATTGCGGCGCCCGGCTTCCAGACGTGCCATCGATTCGAGCGCATACGGATTATTCGGGTCGAGATCGAGCGCTTTGCGCAGATCGCCCGCTGCTCGCTCAGGCTGTCCTGCCTTGAGCGCGCAACCGCCGGCATTGCCCAAGGCAGACGCAGGCGAGGCATACGTCCGGTCGGCCAGCGCACGATCGAACCATGTCAACGCTTCGGCGGGCGAGCCATTCGCGCACAACCAGGCGCCATAGTTATTCAGCACGTCGCCGCGTTGCGGTGCGAGTTCTGCGGCCTGCCGGTACGACGCCCCGGCCGCCGCCGTATCGCCCCTGGCGCCCTGAATCAGCGCCAGCAGGCCGATGGCATCCACCGACTGCGCGTCTTTTTTCAAGGCGGCGCGCACTTGCTCTTCGGCACTGGCGTAATCGCCGGTCTGCAGCCGATTGCGTGCCAGGCCTAATTTTTCCTGGACAGCCAAGCGATTCTTGGTGGCTTTGTCGTCGCGGAACGAGTACACCGGCGCGACTTCCTCCACACTCTTGGCCGAGCCGGCCTTGGCATTGCGACCACCGCAGCCAACCGCGCTCAGCGCGATCGCCACGGCCGCCATTAACGCGAGTTCACGCTGCCGCATCTCGATCGGCCTGCCCTTCCAATGTGCGGCGGAACTCCGCCTGGCGACGGGTACGGTCCATGACCTGCCCCTTGAGCTGCCCGCATGCGGCGTCGATGTCGTCGCCACGGGTGCGGCGAACCATCGTCAACACCTGCGCATCGAGCAGGATCTTCTGGAACGCGCGAATCTCGGTCTCGCCCGAGCGCTCATAGCGCGTTCCAGGAAATGGATTGAACGGAATCAGATTGACCTTGCCGGCGTCCTTGGACTGCACCGCGTTGTCGAACTGCCGCATCAACCTGGCCAACTGGCGCGCATGCTCCGGCTGGTCGTTGATGCCTTTCATCAAGGTGTATTCGAAGGTCACCGAATCGCGCTTCTTGCTGCCGCGCAGGTAGCGCGCGCACGACTCCATCAGCTCGGCAATCGGGTATTTCTTGTTCAACGGCACCAGGCTCTCGCGCAGCGTGTCGTTCGCGGCATGCAGCGAGACCGCCAGCGACACGTCGCTTTCGGTGGAGAGCCGGTCGATCATCGGCACCAGGCCGGAGGTCGACAGCGTGACCCGCTTGCTGGCCAGCCCGTAGCCAAGATCGTCGCGCATCACGCTCATCGCGCGCACGACGTTATCGAAATTCATCAGCGGCTCGCCCATGCCCATCATCACCACATTGGTGAGACGGCGCTGCTGGTGCGGCACATTGCCCAGATGGCGCGCCGCCACCCACACCTGGCCGATGATCTCGGCGGTGGTGAGGTTGCGGTTGAAGCCCTGGGTCGCGGTCGAACAAAAGGTGCAGTTCAAGCCGCAGCCGACCTGGGAGGACACGCACAGCGTGCCGCGGCCCTTGTCGGGGATATACACGGTTTCGATGGCGTTCTTGCCGTCGGCGCCCATGGCCAACAGCCATTTGTGGGTGCCATCGGCCGAAGGCTTGTCGAACACCACGTTCGGGACGAGGACCTCGGCATGCTGGTGCAACTTCGCACGCAGCGCCTTGCAGAGGTCCGTCATCTGGTCGAAATCGGTGACGTAGCGATGGTGGATCCACTTCATCACCTGATGGGCACGGTAACGCGCCTCGCCGAGCGTGTCGGCGAAGAAGCGCTCCAGACCCTCGCGATCGAGATCAAGCAGGTTCTGCTTGCGCGACTCCGGGGGACGGACGGAGCCGTCCTGCAGCACGGAAGGGATCACGACCTCATTCACAATTCGACTCACTCGGCCTCAGCGCGAGACCACTTCGGTGGCAGCAAAGAAATACGCGACTTCGTTGGCAGCGTTCTCGACCGAATCCGAGCCGTGGGCGGCATTGGCATCGATCGAATCGGCGAAGTCGGCGCGGATGGTGCCCGGCGCAGCGTCCTTGGGATTGGTCGCGCCCAGCAGGTCACGGTGTGCGGCAACGGCGTTCTCGCCTTCCAGCGCCTGGATCATCACCGGGCCGGAGATCATGAACTCGACCAGCGCGTTGAAGAACGGACGCTCGCGGTGAACAGCGTAAAAGCCTTCGGCTTCACGGCGCGACAGCTGCTTGTACTTGGCGGCCACGACCTTCAGGCCAGCCTTTTCGAAGCGGCTGTAGATTTCGCCGATGACGTTCTTGGCAACGGCGTCGGGCTTGATGATGGACAGGGTGCGCTCCAGCGCCATGGGAAGTTCTCCGTTGGGCGGGCCACTGAAGGCCCGAGGTTATCATGAAAAAAACCCGCGACAAAACGCGGGCTTAGGCTTCTTTGCGATGGTCAATTCTATCTCGTCAACGCTACGTTTGCACACCGCCCCCTGAATCGTGCTGCGTTGCGACATGACCTGCCCGCAGGCGAGCCCGTAGACTCAAACAATCGTTTGATTGAGTCCTGTCTTCACGCATGCCCAAGCCCGCCCACTTCTCCACCAAGGACCGCATTCTCGGTGCGGCCGAGGAGCTGTTCGCCCAGCACGGGTTCGCCGGCACGTCGCTGCGCCAGCTCACCACGCAGGCCGACGTCAATATCGCCGCGGTCAACTATCACTTCGGCTCCAAGGAAAACCTGGTCAACGAGGTGTTCCGCCGGCGCATGGACGAGATGACCGCCGCGCGCCTGCAGCAGCTGGAAACGGCGAAGAAGTCCCAGCCCGGCGAGCTCACGGCCGTGCTCGCTGCCTTCGTCGAGCCGGCGTTGGCCATGGCGCAGGACCGCCAGAACGGCGGCGCGTTCGTACGCGTGATTGCGCGCGCTTACGCGGAAAAGAACGACAACCTGCGCAAGTTCCTGTCCGACCACTACGGACATGTGCTGCGCGAATTCGGCAAGGCCATCGCCGGCTGCGTGCCGGGCCTGAGCAAGGAAGAGCTGTATTGGCGGCTGGACTTCCTGGCCGGCGCACTGACCTATGCCATGGCCGATTTCGGGCTCATCAAGCGGCCTGCGGGCGTCAGCGAGGCCGACCATCGTGCGCGCGCGGCGCGCGAACTCATCCGTTTCGCGGAACCCGGGTTCCGCGCTCATTCCACACCGTAAACGTTCCACAAGAGGCCTATCGCTATGTCCAACCCGTTGCTAGTCCGTCGTGCCGCCGTGCTCGGTGCCGGCGTCATGGGTGCGCAGATCGCCGCGCACCTCACCAATGCCGGTGTCGACACCGTGTTGTTCGACCTGCCCGCCAAGGAAGGCCCGGCAGACGGCATCGTACTCAAGGCGATCACCAATCTCGGCAAGCTGAGCCCCGCCCCGCTCGCCAGCAAGGCGCTGGCCGAGGCGATCACGCCGGCCAATTACGAGAGCGGCCTGGAACAGCTGCGCGACTGCGATCTGATCATCGAAGCGATCGCCGAGCGCATGGACTGGAAGCAGGACCTGTACAAGAAGATCGCCCCGTTCGTGGCCGATCATGCCGTGCTGGCCTCCAACACCTCCGGCCTGGGCATCAACAAGCTCTCCGACGTGCTGCCCGAGCAGTTGCGTCACCGCTTTTGCGGCGTGCATTTCTTCAATCCGCCGCGCTACATGCACCTGGCCGAATTGATCCCGGCCAAGGGCACCGACAAGGCGGTACTGGAAGGCCTGGAAGCCTTCCTGGTGACCACGCTCGGCAAGGGCGTGGTGTATGCGAAGGACACCCCGAACTTCATCGGCAACCGCATCGGCGTGTTCTCGATCCTGTCCACCATCCACCACACGCAGGAATTCGGCCTGGGCTTCGACGAAGTCGATGCGCTGACCGGCCCGCTGGTGGGTCGCCCGAAGTCGGCCACCTATCGCACCTCCGATGTGGTCGGCCTGGACACCATGGCGCACGTCATCAAGACCATGGGCGACACCCTGCCCGACGACCCGTGGCACCAGTACTTCAAATCACCCAAGTGGCTGGAGGCGCTGATCGGCAAGGGCGCGCTGGGCCAGAAGGTCGGTGCCGGCATCTTCCGCAAGGTCGGCAAGGACATCGTGGTGGTCGACCTGGAGAAGCAGGACTATCGCCCGGCCGATCGTAGCGCCGCGCCGGAAGTGGTCGAGATCCTCAAGATCAAGAACCCGACCGAAAAGTTCGCCAAGCTGCGCGAAAGCCAGCACCCGCAGGCGCAGTTCCTGTGGGCCAGCTTCCGCGACCTGTTCCACTACAGCGCCTACCACCTGGCCGATATCGCCGAGACCGCACGCGACGTGGATCTGGCGATCCGCTGGGGCTACGGCTGGTCGCTGGGTCCGTTCGAGACCTGGCAGGCCGCTGGCTGGAAGCAGGTGGCGCAGTGGATTGCCGAAGACATCTCCAACGGCAAGAGCATGAGCAGCGCGCCACTACCGAACTGGGTGTTCGACGGTCGCGATGGCGTGCATGGCGCCGAAGGCTCGTACAGCCCGGCGCGCGACGCCAAGCTGCCACGCTCGTCGCTGCCGGTGTACAAGCGCCAGCGCTTCCCCGATCCGTTGCTGGGCGAGCAGTTCTCGCCGGGCGAAACCGTGTTCGAAAATGACGGCGTGCGCATGTGGCACGACGGCGACGACATCGCCGTGGTCAGTTTCAAGACCAAGATGAACACCGTCTCCGACCACGTGCTCAATGGCCTGCAGGAAGTGGTTGGCCGCGCCGAGAAAGACTTCGCCGGTCTGGTGATCTGGCAGCAGAAGGAGCCCTTCTCCGCCGGTGCCGATCTGGCCGGCGCGCTTGGCCTGCTGCAGGCCGGCAAGGTCGATGCGTTCGAAGCATTGGTCGCCAATTTCCAGGCCACCAGCCAGCGCATCAAGTACGCGCAGGTGCCGGTGATCTCGGCCGTGCGTGGCCTGGCGCTGGGCGGCGGCTGCGAATTCCAGATGCATAGCGCCAAGACCGTGGCTTCGCTGGAGAGCTACATCGGCCTGGTCGAAGCCGGCGTCGGCCTGCTGCCGGCCGGTGGTGGCCTGAAGGAAATCGCGGTGCGTGCGTCGATCGCCGCAGGTCCGGGCGGCGACGTGTTCGCCGAGCTGAAGAAGACCTTCGAGACCGTGGCAATGGCCAAGGTCTCCAACTCGGCCGTCAATGCCAAGGAACTGGGCCTGCTGCGTGCCACCGACAAGGTGGTGTTCAACAGCTACGAGAGCCTGCACATCGCCAAGGCCGAAGCACGCGCACTGGCCGAGGGCGGCTACCGCGCCCCGCTGCCGGCACGCCGCATCCAGGTCGCCGGCGACGTCGGCATCGCCACCTTCAAGATGCTGCTGGTCAACATGCTGGAAGGTCGCTTCATCAGCGAATACGACTACGAAATCGCCAGCCGCATCGCCACGGTGGTCTGCGGTGGCGAAGTGGATCGCGGCGCGCTGGTCGATGAAGAATGGCTGCTCAAGCTGGAGCGCAAGCACTTCGTCGAACTGGCCCAGCAGGAAAAGACCCAGGCGCGGATTGGGCACATGCTCAAGACGGGTAAGCCACTCAGGAACTGAGAATCGGGATTGGGGATTGGGGATTCGCAACAGCGGGTCCCCGCCCTCCAACTTTCTCGCTTCCACCAAATTCATCCGCCGGGCAGGAACATTCGGGCACGCGGATTCGCTTTGACGAATCCCAAATCCCGAATCCCGGCTATCGGAGATAGCCATGAGCAAGCAGATTCAAGAAGCCTACATCGTTGCCGCCACGCGTACGCCGGTGGGCAAGGCGCCGAAGGGCGTGTTCCGCAATACCCGTCCCGACGACATGCTGGCGCATGTGCTGCGCGCCGTGGTCGCGCAGGCGCCGGGCATCGATACCTCGCGCATCGACGACGCCATCATCGGCTGCGCCATGCCCGAAGGCGAGCAAGGCATGAACGTGGCGCGCATCGGCGTGTTGCTGGCGGGCCTGCCCAATTCGGTGGCCGGCCAGACCATCAACCGCTTCTGTTCGTCCGGCATCCAGGCCATCGCCATGGCCGCCGACCAGATCCGGCTGGGCAATGCCGACCTGATGCTGGCCGGCGGTACCGAGTCGATGTCGATGGTGCCGATGATGGGCAACAAGGTGGCGATGTCGCCAAGCGTGTTCGCCGACGACCATGTGGCCATTGCCTATGGCATGGGCATCACTGCCGAGAAGGTCGCAGAAGAGTGGAAGGTGTCGCGCGAAGACCAGGACGCTTTTGCGCTGGCCTCCCATCAAAAGGCGATCGCCGCAATTGCCGCCGGCGAGTTCCGCGACGAAATCACTCCGTACGAAATCCATTCGCACCAGCCCGATCTGGCAGGCAACGTCATCGCGCTGCGCAAGCGCCTGGTCGACACCGACGAAGGCCCGCGTCCGGACAGCTCGCTCGAGGGCCTGGCCAAGCTGCGCCCGGTGTTCCGCAACGGCCAGTTCGGCGGCAGCGTCACCGCCGGTAATTCCTCGCAGATGAGCGATGGCGCCGGTGCCGTGCTGCTGGCCTCCGAGCAGGCGATCAAGGATTACGGCCTCACACCGCTTGCGCGTTTTGTCAGCTTCTCGGTGGCCGGCGTGCGCCCGGAAGTCATGGGCATTGGACCGATCGCCGCCATTCCCAAGGCGCTCAAGCAGGCCGGGCTGACCAAGGATCAACTCGACTGGATCGAGCTCAACGAAGCCTTCGCCGCACAGGCGTTGGCCGTGATCCGCGACAGCGAACTGGATCCATCCAAAGTCAATCCGCTGGGTGGCGCAATCGCCCTTGGTCACCCGCTGGGCGCCACCGGCGCGATCCGTGCCGCCACGCTGGTGCATGGCCTGCGCCGTCGTCAGCAGAAGTACGGCATGGTCACCATGTGCATCGGTACCGGCATGGGCGCTGCTGGCATCATCGAAGCGCTGTGAGGCGCGTGGAGCGCCGGGTCGGCCTTCCGGGTCGGTCTGGTGTTTCCATCTGTGTCATCCATCCGCGGAGATCAGGTGTTAACGATCACATCGCGATGCTGTCACCAAGAGGGCGTGCGCAAGCACGCCCTTTCCTTTCTCGGTCAATGCGGTCTTGCCAAAGTCGCGGCGCTCCAACGCACATCCCCCGCGTGCCCAGTGAAACGCTGAGCGTTGCGTTCTGATGCATCGGTCATGTCGCTGCGGCCACTGAAGCCGTCGATCCAGCTGTCGCAATAGGTACGCCACAGATACCGCTAGCAAACGGCGACGCTCAGCGCGCCACCAACCATTGACCGGTCCGCGCCCCTGCAACGACCAGCGCCAGTCCAGCCAGCAAGGTCACCGCCAGATAGATTCCGATCATCGTCGAGCGGTCGGTGCGCGCAAACACCAGGCACTCCATCATCAGCGACGAAAACGTGGTCAGCCCACCGATCACGCCGACGATCAACAGGGCCCGCAGCGGCCAGCTCGAGGGCCCGCGTGCATCCAGCCAGACCAGCAACACGCCGGCCACGAACGACCCGAGCAGGTTCACCGTCAGCGTTCCCCAAGGGAAGCCGGTACCGAAGCGCTGGATCAACGAGGCACCGATCGCAAAACGCAAGCCCGATCCCAGTGCGCCACCGGTCATCGCCAACAACAGCTGTTGCCACCACACCGGTGCGTTCATACGCGCACCCCGCGACCAGAGCGTGTGTTCGAAAAAAAAGTGTGCGACATCGGCGTCATCCTTTGTGAGTCAAAAGCGATGCCGGGGCACAGGCCTGCCGCCCCGGCGGGGTGGGCAGGCATCATCAGCGCGCAGGGTGCGTGCGGTTCGAGGAGGAATGCCATCTCCTGTGCGGCCGATTATGCCGTGGACTTGCCGGCCTTGTCAGCCCGTGCCAGCGCGCGCGCCTCGCGCAGCCGATCGAGCTTTTCCTTCAGCTTGATCTCCATCCCGCGCGGCACCGGGTTGTAGTACACGCGCTCGCCCATCGCATCCGGGAACCCGGTCTGATCCAGCGCGATGCCGCCCTCGGCATCATGGTCGTACTGGTAATCCTGGCCGTACCCCAGGGTCTTCATCAGCTTGGTCGGCGCGTTGCGCAGATGCAGCGGCACCTCCTGCGTGCCGGTGGCGCGCACCTCGGCCTTGGCTTGGTTGAAGGCCGCGTAGCCGGCGTTGGATTTGGCAGTGCTGGCCAGGTACAGCACCAGCTGTGCGAATGCCAACTCGCCTTCCGGGCTGCCGAGGCGCTCGTAGATGTCCCAGGCTTCCAGCGCCATGCTCTGCGCGCGCGGATCGGCCAGGCCAATGTCCTCGATCGCCATGCGGGTCAACCGACGCGCCAGATACGCAGGGTCGCACCCGCCATCGAGCATGCGCGTCAGCCAGTACAGCGCTGCATCCGGGTTGGAACTGCGTACGGACTTATGCAACGCCGAAATCTGGTCGTAGAACTGCTCGCCGTTCTTGTCGAAGCGGCGCGTACGGTCGGCCAGCACCTGCAGCAACGTCTGCGGCGTAATCTCGCCACCCTCGCCTGCCGCCAGTTCCGCGGCAATTTCCAACAGCGTCAGTGCCCGACGCACATCGCCGTCGGCGGCGCTGGCGATTTCCAGCAGCGACGCTTCGCTGACCTGGATCGTCTCTGCCCCCAAGCCGCGCTCGGCATCGCGCAAGGCACGCTGCAAGGCTTCGACAATATCCTGCGGCGACACGCCTTCCAGCACATGCACGCGGCAGCGCGACAACAGCGCTGAATTCAACTCGAAGGACGGGTTTTCAGTGGTCGCACCGACGAACAGAATCGTGCCGCGTTCGATATGCGGCAAGAACGCATCCTGCTGGGCCTTGTTGAAGCGATGCACCTCATCGACGAACAACACGGTGCGGCGGCCACCGGCAAAACGCTGCGCCGCCTCTGCCAGCACCTGCCGCACTTCCGGCAAGCCGGAGAGTACGGCCGAGATCGCCTTGAATTCGGCGTCTGCGTAATGCGCGAGCAACAAGGCCAATGTGGTCTTGCCGCATCCCGGCGGGCCCCACAGGATCATGGAGTGCACGCGCCCGGATTCCACCGCGCGCCGCAGGGCGCTGTCGGGAGCCAGCAATCGCTTCTGACCCACCATCTCCTCAAGCGTGCGCGGCCGCATCCGCTCTGCCAAGGGCCCCATGGCGCTGCGATCGACGTGCAGCAGATCGGGTGTGATCGAGTCGGGACGTTTGGCTTTGCTCACCCCTTCATTCTACCGCCTGCGCCTGATGGACGTTCCACAACGCAGTGTTCGGCCATCGCTGGGACGCCGACGTTCTCTTTCCAAGCGACCACTTCGCGCAGGTGCAACGCATCGACTGCGTAGCGCAATACTGTTACTGAGTAACGAGTGACCGCAATCGCTTGCCGGCATTCCGCATCGGCCACGAGCTGCGCAAGCGCAAGCGGCAGGTTCAGCGCACGGATTCCACCATGCCTCGCATTCCGCTTCGCCCCTCCGTCATCGCCGCTTGCCTTCCAGGCATGGCCGAGACCATCGCGCATCCATCCAAGCCTTCTGCGCGGCGGCAGACGCACAACAAATTGGCGACTCCGGACCCATGCGCGTTCGAGGCGGAACTGATCCAGGCACAGGAAGATCCGCTGGGTTGGTCCGCGACGCTACTTGAGCAAGCAAGACAGCCAAGCGTCGTCGATCCCGGACTGAAGGCCGCTCCCAAACGCAAACACGCCCTCCCGCGTCCCTGCAGGAAGGCCGCAGAACGCTTGGGGCTCAGTAGCGGTTCGCCAGAACCACATACGAGCCTGCTGCGCTATTCCTCGGTGCAGTACGCGCGGGACACACCAGCCGGCCCATCGGATCGCAACGCCGATGCCGCCCGTGATCTGCGAGCAGCCCCGCTGCTGTCCAATGCCACCCAGCATCTCAATGAAGCCCTGATCGCCCGCCTGGAACAATCCAACAACGACCTGGCCGCACGCATCTGGCGGCGTCGCCAGGACGAGCTGTGCTACGCACATGCACAAACGCTACAGGCTGCGCGCGAGCAGTTGGCCCTCAGAGCCCGGCGCGCCGCCAACCTCAGCGACAGCATCAACGCGCTGACGCACGAACGTGCCGAACTGCTGCAACAGCTGCATGGATGCAATGCGCAGACTGATGCAGTGGCGGCCGCGATCCACGATCTCGAGTCGGACATCCTCTCCGCACGCGCCGCATTGAACGCGCTACCGCACGATCAGCCGTCGCGCGGTGTCGCAGCGCACGCGGGCCCATCCTCGGCCGACGCGCAGCAGGGCGTTGATCGCTTACAGCTGCAGCGCGCCTGCACTCGGCTCGAGCACGCAGTGCAGCAGGCGCGCGCACGCGGCGATGCGCTGGCCAAAGCGGTCTTTTTCGGCCGCGGCTCGGCACAGGCAGCACAAGCAGAGCAAGCACTTGCGGAAGCTAACGCGGAAATCGATCGATTGCGAAGTGCGTATGCGCAAGCACGCGATGCGTTGCAGTCGGATCAAGCAGGCAACTCTGCCAACAGGCCGGCTTCGCGCACGCTCGGCTCGCACCTTGCTGCAGAGCGAAACCGAGAAGTCGAGGCACTGCGCACACGGCTGGGACGCAACGAGAACATGCTGACCCTGCAACGCACGCATGCCGAGCGCTGTCGGCGGCATGCGCGGCGCCTACAGCAGCGCCTCGACCAGGTCGAGGCAAAACTGCAGCAGGCGCGGCATTCGTCGCGGATCAACACCGAGGAGGTGTGGCAGCACGAACAGACGGTCAACGCGCTGGAAGCTGCGAACGGCGACATGCAGCGCGTGGCGGAACATGCAGCCGCGCAGCCGCCGGCCGATGAGGCCCGGCCCGTCGCTGCCGAGATCGTCGCCGACACCATGGACGCACTGCTTGGCGCCCTGCCCGGCTTTCGCGAGGAAACCATCGACCCCGTGAGTCGACAGGTTCTGCGCGCCTGGGCTGACGGTCTGCATGGCCGCAGCGCTGCGTTCGGGGGCGACGCCTTGCAGCCGGTCGACGCCTTGCGCATCGCCCTGCAGGCCTTGGCGATCGCCAGCGAAGGCGCTGCTGCCGCAGCGGCCGACGTGCTGCGACGCCTGGGCATGGTGCGGTTGCGTGAGCTGATTCCGCCGCCACAGGTCTCCATCGCTGCCGAGGCGGCCCAGCCAATGGAGATCGTCACCGCCTGCGTCGGCCTGTTGGCCAGCGTTCCGCGCGGCATGCAGGTTCTTTCGCACATGCTGCGCGAAGAAGCCACGCCCCCCTCCAGGGAATGGTTGGAGGCGGCGCAGGTCCATCTGCGTGCCAGCCACCGGCTTGCACTGACGCCGGACGCAGAACAGGCTGAACGCAGCTGGCTGGGCGATGCGCAGATGGGAGCGCGCCATGCCGTGCATGGAGACTCGCCGCTGCAGGGCCTGCAGTCTGCAACCGATGCCCAGCGCAGCGCATTTCACGCATTCCGCAATGGCTACGAAACCACCCGGGCAGGTTCACCCTATGCGCGCGTCAACGCATGCCTGCAGATGTTTGCGCAATGGGCGGTCGCAGGCAGTGGGCGGCGCGGCAGGCGCGCCCTCAATCCCTTCAACGCACTTGAGCTGGGAATGAAGGTTGGCGCCTCCGAAGCGCTTCCCACCGCCGTGCGGCGTGCCAACGACGCTTTTCGCGAAGCGGCCGGCCACCTGACCAGCTGGCTCGTCGCGCGCCGCCAGATCCAGCTGGCTGGCGGGCGAATGCCGTCGCAGGACGAGCTGGCAATGCAGGCACTGTTGGAATACGTGCAATGGCTCCCACACGAGCAGAACGCAACCGACCTGACCTTCACCGCCAAGGTGTTGGGCACGATCGAACGGCGTGCCCAGGAGCTTCAGCGCTCGGTGGCTGCCTCCGTGAACGAGACCGACGACCTGCAGCCGGCGGCGTGCCATCCGGCCATCGCATCCGCATGGGGTGCATTACGCGCCGGCCGCATGCGTCTGCCCGAAACGCTGCGTCTGATCCAGCGTGGCCTGCTCGACCACGCCGGACAGCCGAGCGACCTGCCGGTCGGTGCAGCAACCCTGGATGAAGAACTGGCGTCGGACGCGCGCACTCACTTTCATCAGGCCATCGGTCATGCAAGTCGCCTTCTGCACGAGGGCGACACCTCCCGCGTCAGATCGCCACGTGCGCTGTTCGAATGCCTGCGCAACCTGTTGGAACGGCTGGAATGGCGCGACAAGCTGCGTCTTACCGAGCAACGGGTGATCGGACTCAATACGACGCCGCTGTCGGCCGCGCTGGCGATCATCCCCAGCGGCCTGGGACTGAAACTCTCCGCGGGCGGCCAGACCAGTTCCGATCGCTCGGTGGAGATTTACATGGGGCGGACCGGGTTGTCGCTGCAGATCGGGCGGCAGAAGGCGCGGCAGTTCAACGCCAGTACCGGCATTAGCGCGGGCGTGCTGCTGCCGGGCACCGAACACGCACCGGTGGGTATCACGGGCGCAGCCGAATGGCGCATGAAAAAGGAATCGGGCATCGAGCATGGCGTGCAAATCCGCGTACCACGGCGGGGTAAGGGCCAGGAGCTGGAGCAGCGCGCGCAATTCCTGGCCATGTTCGAACACTTGCTGCAACTGGCCGAGCAATCCGGCGACGATGCAGGCCAGTTGAGCGAGCGCGACTTCCTGGGGGAGCTGCTGGCGCACCACCCCAGCATTACCGTTGGCTTGATCGGCCAGGCCGAACGCAACACTTCGGCCACCGAATCCAGCCTCAGCGTCGCTGCCGGCGTGCGCGTGGGAAACATGGATGGCCAACCGCGTCGCGCCACCCTGGGCGCGTCGCTCGGCGTGAAAGCGCGGCGCGAAACCTCCCGGTCGCAGACGCCGATCGAAGGCTACATGACCATGGTGCTGAAGGATTCGAGCGCGCAATCCAGGGTAGAGATCGCAGGGCGCGCATCGGCAAGTGTCGTCGCCCGGCAGTGGACGGACCCAGGCACCGGCAATGCGCCGCCCACACCAGTGGCGCGGCTGTCCATGGCCACGCTTGATCTCGGCTACAGCAGGGAACTGCGCTCGGCCGGCAGCACGACGTTCTCCACCTTGTGGATGTTCAACAACGAAATCGATCCCGTGCGCACCGATCGTGGCTTCGAATTCTTCAATTTCGCCTCATTCGAACGCGAAGTGAAGCGCAACTGGCAGTTATGGACCCACTACGGAATCTCCAAACTGCAGGGCAAGGTCGATGACCAGCGGCTCTATATGGTGGCCGAGCGCCAGTTGCAGGACTTCATCGACCGGGTCCGCCTCCACATGCAAGACAACAAGTTCGCCTCGCTGATCGTGGACTGGGTGTTGCAGGCAGAGGCTGCACCACGCCTGGACGCGCTGCGCGCGCAGGCCCAGCTATTGCGGGTCGCCGGATGCGAAGCGCAAGCGGCAGAAGCCGATCGCGCGTTCGATGAGCTGATCAGCCACCCAAGCATTTGGGAACCGACCATTTTGATCCTGCGCGAAAAGGGCAAACGCCAGCGCGAACGTGGCCTCGATTTCTTCATCAAACGCCAGACCAACCAGGCAGCGGAGGCGAGTCGGACGGTTGGTCAGTGGATCCCGTACGAGCCAGTCCCGTAGCGTGGTGGCATCGCTCCTGTGCGGGTGCATCTGTCAGGTCACGACAACTGCTGCGCACTCGCAGGCACAGCCGCTCGCTGCGCCATGCGTTCATCCCGAGAGCCCCGCAGACGCTTTACTGCGCGTCGCCCACCACATCCACGCCCTTGGCCGGCGTATAGCGGAAGGTGTCTGCAGCAAACGCCGGGTTGCGCTTCCAGCCGCTAAAGCTGATCGCGGTGCGTTGGCCGACTGCGTCCACCACTTCCATCCTGGCCAGGCCATCCTTGCTGAACCCCAGCGAGGCGATCTGGAAGCTGGCGTCGGTGTCCACCTTGGGCGTCAGCGACAACCATTGCAGGCCGTCGCGTGGCGCGGCTTCTTCGCTGACATCGTACTTCTTGTCCAGAAGCGCCGGGTCGATCAATGCAACCAGCGGGCTGTTCTGTTCTTCGCTGCCCTGTGCGCGCACGGTGACCTGCTCCAGATCCGGATCCAATACCCAGACCTTCTTGCCGTCGGCCACGATCAGCTGCTTATAGGGCTTGGCGTATTCCCAACGGAACTGACGCGGTGTCGCCAGTGCGACCCGCCCGCTCGAAGTTTCCTTGACCCGGCCTTTCGCGTCGGTCACCCGCTGACTGAACTGCCCATCCAGTCCCTTCAACCCTCGCGTGAAGGTGTCCAGCTCCTGGCGCGCACCGGCAAAGGCGGTACTGGCGAACAGAGCAGTGGCAAGGACGGCATAACGGAGCTGGCGATGCATCGCGGTCTTCCAGAAGGACATGCGTAGATTCTGATACTTCATAGATGAATGGGCGAGCGCTATCGCACGGCATGTTCAGATGGCGGCGTGTGCGCGGCAATTCGCCTCATCGTGCCGTCTGCACCCTGGACAGATCGCCATAGACGATCTGCCCGCGAAACCCGCGCCGCACCTGTTGGTAGAGCTCGCGAAACGCACGGTAATCCTGCGGCTGGCACAACGCCTGTGGCCCGCGCACGGCGGCACGCTGCAGGCGATGCACGGCGGTGACCGTCTGCCCCTGCCGTGTCCACTCAACCACGTATTCGCCGGCGGCATTGCGAAAGGTGCTGCTGCGCGGAATGGCGATGATCGGCACCGTCTCGGGAAAGCTCACCACGTAGGTTTCTTCGCGCACGCTGTCGTTGCAGTAAAACGGGGTCAGATTGTTTTCGGCCGAGGTGGTGGTGTAGATGGCGCGCGTTGACTCGGCACCTGGCATATCCGGCAAGGTCATGCCGCCGACCACCGAGAAATCCACCGCGTCCTTGGCCTGGAAGGTGTAGCGGTAGTTGAACGGTGCATCCAGATCCAGCGGGTCGCCCTGAATCAGCAGATCGCCGGTGCCGTCGAAACCGGACTGGGCAAGGATCGACTCTTCGATCCGGTTGCGATTCTGCGCATTGAGCTGCACGAACATCGCGCGCAAGCCCACTTCGCCGGTCTGCCCGCTGTCGAGCGTGGTGGTGCCCTGCAGATCGCCTTGCGGCGTGAACCGGTATTCGGTGCGGGCGACATAGCGATTGACCTTGCGGTCGTTCGGCGGCGTCTGCGTGACCTTGCCATCGCGCGTATGCACCACCGGCGCGCCGAGATCGCCGGCCGGCAACTGGCCGAAGCGTGCGTAGGGGTTGGTCGAGTCCACGTACAGATCGAATGCGGGAATGTAGGTGATGGCGTGGTTGAAGCGGCCCAGCACCGGGATCTGCGGCAAGGTCGGGCCGCCCTCTGCCCCAATCAGCACCGGTGTGCTGGCAATCCCCTTGGCGGCAAGCAGGGCCTCCAGAATCACGGTGTGGTCTTTGCAATCGCCGTAATGGTTGGCCAGGATGCTCTCGGCGCTGTTGGGTTCCAGCCCACCATTGCCCAGATACACCGCCACATAGCGGATGTTGCGCGCCACCCATGCATACAGCGCGGCAGCCTGCGCGCGCGGGGAATCGATACCGCGGGTGACCTCATCGGCCAGCGCCTGGATCGCCGGCGTCACCGCCGCAGCGCGCCCGCCTTTGACGTGGTACGCCAGGCCCATCTGCGACCAGCTGTCGAAGGTGCTGGCCATCAAGGTGGGGCTGAACTCCCAGGTCGCAGCGCTCCAGTTCTGGTTTTTCATCGGCGCGGTGCGCTGGTAGCGCCACTCCCAGCGTGCCTGGTCGCCGCGCACCACCGGCTTGGTGCTGCCCTGCAGCCCGCGTGCAGAAAGATGCATCGGCAGCCCCTTCGGCGCGACCAACGTAATCACCGCATCGTCGTACTGCGCGAAGACGCTGAAGGTCTCCCACAGGCTGAAGTAACCGGGGAAATACGGCGTGTTCTGTGCCCGCCGCACGCGGTACACAATGCGCGCGCCCGGCGCCAGATTCGGGAACACCACCACTTTCACCTTGCGGTCGGCATACATCGCTGCCGAGGCGCTGGAATAGCTTTCCTGGGTATAGATCTTGTCGGCCGCCACGTCCTGGCGCAGCCCTTCGGCCGTGACGGTATACGCCTGCAGCACATCGAGCGTTTCCATCTTCTCGCTATAGCTCAGCCGGACCTGGCTGAACTGCTCCACGGCCGACTTGGTCTTGAGCAGGATCTCGTATTCGTCGGTTTCGACGCTGCTGGCGTCGGCGCGCACCTCGTAGTCGGCGCGGTAGCGCACGAAACTGTAATTGGTGTCGGCCTGCGTGCGTGTTGCAGCACTGGCAGTGGGCGCGGGCCGTTGCTGTGCCTGGGCAAGCAGCGGGAGACAGAGGAGCAGCACGAGCACTAACGAGGGACGATGCAACATGGGTCTCGATCACGGCGGGCCGGAGCGGCCCTCACCCACAGGGTAGCCGTTGTGCCAGGCAATGACAGGCACGGGCTTCCAACAATGCGGCATTGCTGCAGGCGCCCGATCGGAAGCTGCACATAAAACGCGCCACGACATCGCCGGCGCCTACTTCGGCGGCGGCGGTGCCAGCACGGTACGGTCGCCATTGTGCTCGGGCGGGCTGACGACGCCGGCCGCCTCCATCGCTTCGATCAGACGCGCGGCACGGTTGTAGCCGATCTTCAAACGCCGCTGCACGCCGGAAATCGACGCACGCCGGGTCTCGGTGACGATGCGCAAGGCTTCGTCGTACAAGGGATCCGATTCGTCGCCGCCACCGCCGCTGCTTTCCGGCAAGCCGGTGGCACCGACCACGGTGCCATCGCCCATGGTCTGCACTTCGTCCAGCACGCCTTCGACGTAGGACACCGGCCCGCTGGCCTTGAGATGCTCGACCACGCGATGCACTTCCTCGTCGCTGACGAAAGCCCCGTGCACGCGATCCGGCAGCGCGGTGCCGGGCGGCAGGTACAGCATGTCGCCGTTGCCCAGCAGCGCCTCGGCGCCGGACTGGTCCAGGATGGTGCGCGAGTCGATCTTGGAGCTGACCTGGAACGCCACGCGGGTGGGGATATTGGCCTTGATCAGGCCGGTGATCACGTCCACCGATGGCCGCTGCGTGGCCAGGATCAAGTGGATGCCGGCCGCACGCGCCTTCTGCGCCAGGCGCGCGATGAGCTCTTCGACCTTCTTGCCGACGATCATCATCATGTCGGCGAATTCGTCGATGAAGATGACGATGAACGGCAGCGTTTCCAGCGGCCGGGGCGCTTCGCCCAGTTCCGGGTTCGGCTTGAACAGCGGGTCCATCATCGGCTGGCCGGCGTCGATGGCGTCCTTGACCTTCTTGTTGAAGCCGGCCAGGTTGCGCACGCCCACCGCGCTCATCAGCTTGTAGCGGCGCTCCATCTCGGCCACGCACCAGCGCAGGCCGTTGGCGGCCTCCTTCATGTCGGTGACCACCGGCGCCAGCAGGTGCGGGATGCCCTGATAGACGCTCAACTCGAGCATCTTCGGGTCGATCATCAGCATCCGCAGTTCCTTGTGCGAGGCCTTGAACAGCAGGCTGAGCACCATCGCATTGACCGCCACCGACTTGCCCGAGCCGGTCGTACCGGCGACCAGCAAGTGCGGCATGCGCGCCAGGTCGGCCACGGTCGGGCGCCCGGCAATATCCTTGCCCAGGGCCAGCGTCAGCGGGCTGGCCGACTTGTCATACTCCTTGGAGCGCAGCAATTCGGAGAGGAAGATCATCTCCCGGCTGACATTGGGAATTTCCAGGCCGATCACCGACTTGCCCGGGATTACGTCCACCACGCGCACCGATTTCACCGACAACCCGCGCGCGATGTCCTTGTCCAGCGAGCTGATCTGGCTGACCTTGACGCCCGGCGCCGGCTCGATCTCGAAGCGGGTGATCACCGGGCCCGGATAGGCCCCGACCACCTGCGCCTCGATGCGGAAGTCCTTGAGCTTGAACTCGATCTGGCGCGACAGCGTTTCCAGCGTCTCTTCCGAATAGCCCTTGGTCTGCGGCTTGGGGTCGTCCAGCAGCGCCAGCGGCGGCAGGTCCGAGCCGTCGGTGCTGACGCCCTGGAACATCGGAATCTGGGTGTCGCGCTTGGCGCGCTCGCTCTTTTCAACCACCGGCGCCGGCGGCGGCTCGATCTTGACCGGCTCGCGCTTGGCCTGCTTGACCGCATCGACCTTGCGCACTTCCTCGCGTTCTTCGCGCATCACCCGGGTCTGCTGCCACTCGGTGGCCTGATGGGTCTTGCGCTGCATTAGCGGCCCCAGCGCCAGCACCCACTTGCCGATGCGCTCCATCACCGCAAACCACGACAAGCCGGTCGCCAGGGTGATCGACACCAGCAGCAGCACCAACACGAACAAGTTCGCGCCCAAGGAACCGAAGCCGGAACTGAGCGAGCCGGCGACCAACTTGCCCAGGATGCCGCCGGCCTCGGCCACCTCGCCCCGGAACAGGCGCAGGTGCAGGAAGCCGGTCGAGGAAATCAGGAACCCCACCATCCCAACCAGGCGCAGCGCCGGCCCCAGGTCGCTTTGGCTCTGCTCCTCGCGCTCGCCGATCAAGGCGATCCAGGCGACCGCTCCCAACAGCACCGGCAGCAGGAAGGCCACATACCCGAACAGCTGCAGCAGCACGTCGGCCGCCAGGGCGCCGAATCGGCCGCCCATGTTATGGATCGGCGCAACCAGATTGCCGGTGCGCGACCAACCCGGATCGGTCGCCGAGTAAGTGAACAGGCTGGCCAGCAGATACAGCAGCAACGGCGCCACCGCGATCAAGGCCAGATCGCGCCAGAGCTTCTGCCGCCGCGGATTGTCCGCCACCGCCGTCTTGCGCGACGACGGTTTGCCCTCTGCGGGCTTGCTGCTGCGTTCGGGAACCTGCTTTGCCACCTGTAGCCAGACCTTAGAAAAATGCTGTTAGTGTTTGATAATAAACGACTGAAGCCACGGTTTCAGCAGTTGCATGCGCCCTGGCCATCCAACCAAGCGCCGCTCAACGAAAAACGCCGCACAAGGCGGCGTCGAGCACGTGGTTGGAGCGGAGCATTCCATCTGCGGTTCAAGCAGTTCCATCGCGCCGCCTTGATTCACCGGGTGGGGACCGCCACTCTATGCCGCCACGGGGGCGCGAATTACTTCGCCTGCCCTACCAATTCCTAGATCGCGAGTATACATGAGCGCCTTTTCTGCCAGCCCCGCCAAGCACTCCCGCCTGTTGATCCTGGGCTCCGGCCCGGCCGGCTGGACCGCCGCGGTCTACGCCGCCCGCGCCAATCTCAAGCCGGTGGTCATCACCGGGCTGCAGCAAGGCGGCCAACTGATGACCACCACCGAGGTGGACAACTGGCCGGGCGACCCCCACGGCCTGATGGGTCCGGACCTGATGAGCCGCATGCAGGCGCATGCCGAGCGCTTCGAGACCGAGGTCATCTTCGACCATATCCACACGGCAGATCTGTCGCAGCGTCCGTTCCGGCTGATCGGCGACGGGGCCGAGTACACCTGCGACGCGCTCATCATCGCCACCGGCGCTACCGCCAAGTACCTGGGCATCCCCACCGAAGAAGCCTTCAAGGGGCGTGGCGTCTCCGCCTGCGCCACCTGCGACGGCTTCTTCTACAAGGACCAGGACGTGGTGGTGGTCGGCGGCGGCAACACCGCGGTCGAAGAGGCGCTGTACCTGTCCAACATTGCCCGCAAGGTCTACCTGGTGCATCGCCGCGATACGCTGCGCGCAGAGAAAATCATGCAGGACAAGCTGTTCGCCAAAGTGGCCGCCGGCAAGATCGAGACCGTCTGGCACCATGCCATCGACGAGGTACTGGGCAACGATGCCGGGGTTACCGGCGTCCGAGTGAAGTCCACCATCGACGGCAGCACCCGCGACATCGATGCGCATGGTTTCTTCGTGGCGATCGGCCATCACCCGAACACGCAGTTGTTCGATGGCCAGTTGGCAATGAACAACGGCTACCTGGAAATCCGCTCCGGCCTGAACGGCGCCGCGACCGAGACCTCGGTGGCCGGCGTGTTCGCCGCCGGCGACGTGGCCGACCAGCATTACCGCCAGGCCATCACCTCGGCCGGCTTCGGCTGCATGGCCGCGCTGGATGCCGAGCGTTATCTCGACAAGAGCGCCTGAGATGGCGCCTGATTGCCGGCCGCGCCACGCGGCCAGCATCGCCAAGGGGCTGCCCGCATGGGCATAACCGCACGCTGGTGTCGCCAGCTGGACGAGTTGCCGGCCGGCGCCTGGGATGCGCTGCACGATGGCACGCATCCCTTTATCAGCTACGCATTTCTGCAAGGCCTTGAACGTGAGGGTTGCCTGCGCCCGGATTGGGGATGGAACCCGCTGCACCTGACCTTGTGGGAGGGTGACACTCTGGTCGCCGCGGCTCCCGGCTACCTCAAGAACAACTCGCACGGCGAGTTCGTCTTCGACCATGCCTGGGCGCATGCGTACGCGCGCTATGGCCAGGACTACTTCCCCAAATGGCTGTGTGGGGTGCCCTACTCGCCCGTCACCGGCCCGCGCCTGCTCGGTGCGCCCACGTGGCGCGGCCACCTGCTGAAGGCGATGCGCGAGCTGGTGGAGCGCAGCGGACTGTCGTCGGCGCATGTGAACTTTTACCCCGCTGGTGAAGACGCCGCCTTCGATGCCGACTGGCTGGAACGCAACGACCTGCAGTACCACTGGCACAACGCCAGCGGCTGGGGCGACTTCGAGACGTTCCTGTCGGCGATGGATCACAAGCACCGCAAGAACATTCGCCAGGAACGCGCCAAGGTGCAGCGCGCCGGCGTGCAACTGCGCGTGGTGCACGGTGATGAGGCCAGCGATGCGGAGCTGGCCGCGATGTACGGCTTTTATCTCAAGACCTTCAACGAGTACGGCAACTCGCCCGCGCTGACGCCGCAGTTCCTGCAGCACCTGGCCACGGCCATGCCGCGCCAGCTGGTGATGTTCCTGGCCGACCTCGATGGGCAACCCATCGCCGGTGCACTCTGCCTGCGCGGGCAGCACACTTTGTACGGCCGCTACTGGGGCGGTGAAGCCCTGCCCGGCCTGCATTTCGAGACCTGCTACTACCAGGGCATCGAATATTGCCTGCGCGAAGGCCTGACCCGCTTCGAACCTGGCGCACAAGGCCAGCACAAGATCGCGCGCGGCTTTCTGCCGACGCTGGTGCGCAGCCGCCACTGGATTGCCGATCCGGGCTTTCGCGAGCCGCTGGCGGACTGGTGCGCGCAAGAGCGGGCCGAGGTCGAGCAGCACGCCGCCGCCCTGCTGCGCCATTCGCCGTTCCGCCAAGCGTGATCGCCCTGCGGCGGCTTCTCCACCCATCCCGGGTCGATACATCGCACCGCCGCCGCACAAATCCAGGCACCGCCTGACGTGGCAGGCCGACGTGGCAGGCCTCTGCGCCGTCGCGCGAGACCCGTTCATCAGTCCTCATCGTAGCCCTTGCGCAAGCCGCGCATTTGCCGTGCCTGGTACCCGATCATTCCGAACTTGCGGACGCTACCGCAGAATATGCTAGCGTTGACTATTGATTCGGGCATGTCGCCCGCACCGGAATCGGCCCATGAAGCAAACGGTGTTGGTCACCGGCGGTAGTGGCTATGTCGCCTGCCGGCTGGTGAAGCAGTTGCTGGAAGCGGGCGACACCGTGCACGCCACCGTGCGCAGCCTGCACGATTCGCCCAAGCTGCGGCCTTTACGGCAGCTGCAGGCGGACCACCCGGACCAATTGCGGTTGTTCGAAGCAGACCTGCTGGTACCCGGCTCCTTCGTCGGTGCGATGCAGGGCTGCTCTGTGGTGCATCACGTCGCCTCGCCGTTCCTGATGCCGGAAAAGATCAAGAACGGCCGCACCCAACTGCTGGAACCCGCGCTGCAAGGCGTCAGGAACGTGCTGACCACGGTGAACGCGACTTCCAGCGTCGAGCGGGTGGTGCTCACGTCCACCATCGGCGCGATCTTCGGCGACTACCGCGACGTGCTGGACATGCCCGGGCAAACGCTGTCAGAAGCCTTCTTCAACACCACCAGCAGCCTCGATCACAATCCCTACCACTACTCCAAGGTGGTCGCCGAGCAGGAGGCGTGGGCCATGTACCGTGCGCAGCAGCGCTGGGACCTGGTCTGCATCAATCCCGGCCTGGTGCTCGGTCCGTCCCCGGCCGCAGGCTCGGATTCGGGCAGCCTGTTCCTGCTCGACGAACTGATGCGCGGCCTGTTCTTCTATGGCGTGCCGGACCTGAGCTTTGCCACGGTGGACGTGCGTGAAGTTGCCAACGCACACATCGCCGCGGCCAAGCGGCCCAGCGCGCACGGCCGCTACATCGTCGCCTCGGCACAGATGATCTCGTTCCTGGAAATCGCGCGGTTCCTGCGCAAGGTCCACCGCCGCCCTTACCTGTTGCCGCGTCTGCAGATTCCCGGTTTGGCGTTGCGGCTACTCGGCCCCTTCTTCGGGCTGAGCCCCAAGTACATTCGCAATCATCTCGGCATCCGCTTCGGCCTGGACAACCGGCGCTCGCGCCAGGAATTGGGCGTGGACTACCGTCCGGTCGAGCAGACCTTGCACGAGCACTACGCCAGCTGGGACCGGCAGCGACGGGCTTGAGCCAGCTGGGTGCTCCGCAGGCGCACCTGTACCATCGCCGGAACCGAACCAGGCACCTGCCCATGCCCTTTGCCGCTCCATTTCCATGCCTGCGTGGCGCGCCGTGGCGATCCGGCCGGTGGCCGGCGTGATGACGCCCTTTCGTCGTCCCACCGTGTTGGGCACTTCCGCCTCGGCCCCATTCCCGCCTGCCGAGGCCGCCCTGACCGATCCCGACGGACTGCTTGCCGTTGGCGGAGATCTGTCGCCCCAGCGCCTGCTCAACGCGTACGCGCACGGCATTTTCCCGTGGTATTCGGAGGGCCAACCGATCCTGTGGTGGAGCCCGGATCCGCGCATGGTCTTTCGCACTGACGGCGTGCGCCTGTCCTCTCGCTTCAAGCGCCAGCTTCGCGCAAGCACCTGGACGGTTCGCGCCGATACCGCCTTCGAACAGGTGATCGACGCCTGTGCTGCGAGTCCGCGCCCTGGCCAGGACGGCACCTGGATCACCGCGGAAATGCAGCAGGCCTATATCGCCTTGCACCGTCTCGGCCACGCGCATTCGATCGAGGTGTTCGACGGCGCGCGCCTGGTTGGCGGGATCTACGGCGTCGCGATCGGCCGGATGTTTTTTGGCGAAAGCATGTTCAGCGGGGAAAGCGGCGGCTCCAAGGTGGCACTAGCCGCCTTGGCCGCCAATCTGCATGGCCGAGGGTGGCCACTGATCGATGCGCAGGTGGAAAATCCGCACCTGCTGAGCCTGGGCGCCGAACGCTTGCCGCGCGCTGACTTTTTGCACCAGGTGCAACGCCAGGTTGCCCTGACGGAACCGCCGGGTAGTTGGTCTGCGCGTTACGGCGAACACGCCGCCAGCGGGCTGTGTGAGACCCGCTTAACATAAAATTTGCACCGCGGGGAGATGGCGCGTAAAATGCCGTCCCTTACGGCCCTGCCGGGCCAGCCGTGACTGCACAGGATTACATGTCGAAAGACGACTCCATTGAATTCGAAGGCAGCGTCAGCGAGACGCTTCCCAACACCACGTTCCGGGTCAAGCTGGAGAACGGGCATGAAATCATCGCCCACATCTCCGGACGTATGCGCAAGAACTACATCCGCATCCTGACCGGCGACCGGGTCAAAGTTGAGATGACTCCCTACGACCTGACCAAGGGTCGTATTACCTACCGCATGAAGTAAGCGGTTTTGGTACCGAGACGCGAGGCGGCCATTGGCCGCTTTTTGTCGTGCCCGCAATTCGAGCGCGCAGTGCAAGGCAGTCACCGAAACGCACTGCCCTGCTCCGCACCGGCGGCTGGGCAAGACTTGCCGGCAGCGTAGAAACGCATCACCCAGCAGCCATCCCCGCCAAGCGTGCCATCGTCAGGGTGCGTGATCGCGATGCGCGCTGAAGACGTAAAAAAGCCGCTCTTTCGAGCGGCTTTTCCTTGACTGCCAAACAACCTTACAACGATCAATCCACCGTCGCGGGCAACAGGCGTTCGGGTTCCGGATGCGCCTCGACCACCAGTTCGCCATCCTTGACGTCGATGCTGACCCGGCCACCGTCCACCAGCTTGCCGAACAGCAGTTCGTCGGCGAGCGGGCGCTTGATCTTCTCCTGGATCACCCGCGACATCGGCCGCGCACCCATCAGCGGATCGAAGCCATGCTGGGCCAGCCAGTCGCGCGCGGTCGGGGTGGCCGACAGGGAGACGTGCTTTTCCTGCAACAGCATTTCCAGTTCGATGATGAACTTGTCCACCACCCGCAGGATGTGGTCGAACGCCAGGGGCTGGAACTGCACGATCGCATCCAGACGGTTGCGGAATTCGGGCGTGAAACCGCGACGGATCGACTCCATCGCATCGGTGGAATGATCCTGCTTGGTAAAACCGATCGACCGACGCGATGCCTGCGTGGCGCCGGCATTGGTCGTCATCACCAAAATCACGTTCTTGAAGTTGGCCTCGCGCCCGTTGGTGTCGGTCAGAATGCCGCGGTCCATGACCTGCAACAGGATGTTGAAGATGTCCGGATGCGCTTTCTCCACTTCGTCCAGCAGCAGCACGCAGTGCGGTGTCTTGACGATCTTTTCGGTCAACAAGCCGCCCTGATCGAAACCGACGTAGCCCGGGGGCGCGCCGATGAGACGGCTGATCGAGTGCGCTTCCATGTACTCGGACATGTCGAAACGCACCAGCTCGATCCCCAGCTGCAGCGCGAGCTGCTTGGTGACCTCGGTCTTGCCGACACCGGTAGGGCCGGCGAACAGGAAGTTGCCGATCGGCTTTTCCGGATTGGCCAGGCCCGAGCGCGCCAGCTTGATCGAACCGGCCAGCGTCTCGATCGCCGGGTTCTGCCCGAAGATCACCATCTTCAGGTTGCGCTCCAGGTGCTGCAGCACGTCCTTGTCGGTCGCGCTGACCTGCTTGGCCGGAATGCGCGCCATCTTGGCGACGATGGTCTCGATCTCTTCGATATCGATCAGTTCCTTGCGCTTGCCTTCCGGCAGCAGACGCTGACGCGCACCAGCCTCGTCGATCACGTCGATCGCCTTGTCCGGCAGCAAACGGTCGCCGATATGCTTCACCGACAGGTCGACGGCGGCCTGTAGCGCGTCATCGGCGTAGGTCACGCCGTGATGCGCCTCGTACTTGGGCTTGAGGCCCTGCAGGATTTCGAAGGTCTCGCCCACGGTCGGCTCGACGATATCGATCTTCTGGAACCGACGCGCCAGCGCACGGTCCTTCTCGAAAATGCCGCGATATTCCTGGAACGTGGTCGAGCCGATGCAGCGCAGCTCGCCCGACGACAGCGCCGGCTTGATCAGATTGGAGGCGTCCATGGTGCCCCCCGAAGCCGAGCCGGCACCGATGATCGTGTGGATTTCGTCGATGAACAGCACCGCGTTCGGCACCTTCTTCAACGCAGCCAGCACGCCCTTGAGACGCTTTTCGAAATCGCCGCGGTACTTGGTGCCGGCCACCAGGGCGCCCAGATCCAGCGAGTAGATCACCGCATCGGCGAGCACTTCCGGCACGTCGTTGTCGACGATACGCTTGGCCAAGCCCTCGGCGATCGCGGTCTTGCCGACGCCGGCCTCGCCCACGTACAGCGGGTTGTTCTTGCGCCGGCGGCACAGGACCTGGATGGTGCGCTCGATCTCGTCGCTACGGCCGACCAGCGGGTCGATCTTGCCGTTGCGTGCCTGATCGTTGAGATTGGTGGCGAACTCGGCCAGGGCGTCGCCCTTGGCTTCGCCCTCGCCGCCTTCGCTCTTGGACTCGCCATCCGGCGCGGACGGCTGCTCGCCGTCCTCGCCCAGCTTGGCGATGCCGTGCGAGAGATAATTGACGATATCGAGACGGGTGATGTCCTGTTGGTTCAGGAAGTACACCGCATGCGAGTCCTTCTCGCCGAAGATCGCGACCAGCACGTTGGCGCCGGTGACTTCCTTCTTGCCCGAGGATTGCACGTGGTAGACCGCGCGCTGCAACACCCGCTGGAATCCCAGGGTGGGCTGCGTGTCGCGCCCGTCGTCCTCGGCCAGGCGCGAGACCGAGGCCTCGATCGCCTGTTCCAGGTCATTGTGCAGGCGCACCTGGTCTGCCCCACAGGCCTTGAGCACGGCCTGGGCGGAAGGGTTGTCCAGCAGCGAGAGCAGCAGGTGCTCGACGGTCATGAACTCATGACGCGCCTCGCGTGCTCGCTTGTAGCACTGGCCGATGGTTTGCTCTAGGTCTTTGCTGAACATTGGTAACTCCGAACGGCTGTTGCCAACAATATGCGGCTTTTGTTGGGATTTTCCACAACCCTATCGGATAGGCATGTTCAGACAGCGTTAGCACGTGATCGCAGCCACACTGTTGCGCTGCTGGAATGACCTGCCGGGCGCCTCAGGCCTGTTCCATCGTGCACAGCAGCGGGTGCTGGTTCATGCGCGAAAACTCGTTGACCTGGGCCACTTTCGACTCCGCAACCTCTCGGCTGTAGACCCCGCACACGCCGCGTCCGCGGGTGTGGACGTGCAACATGATCTGGGTGGCCTGCTCCAGATTCAGGTTGAAAAACTGTTCCAGGACGGTCACCACGAAGTCCATCGGGGTGTAGTCGTCGTTCAGCAACAGCACCTGGTAGCGCGGCGGTGGCGCCACTTCGGGCTTGCTGGCTTCGACCATCAGGCCGTGGTCGTGTTCGTGTTCGTGTGAGGTATTCCGAGGCATCCGGCCATTATACGGTTCAACCTCGCACGCATTGGACGATTTACGCTGCGCCCCGCACAATTTGTCTCCAATTCCCTGGCTGGCCCTTGATGACCGATCCCATGACCGCGCAGCTGCTGGCGCCGTCGTCGACCGCAGATGCCCCGATGCGCACCGCACACGACGGCGCAGCCGTGCCGGGGTGGCACCGCGATGCCGGCCCCGCCGCGCAAGCGGCGCACAGGTGGTCGACCGCGTTGGAGCAGATTCGATGAGTACGCCAGAGCAACGCTGGCATCCCGATGTGACCGTGGCCACCGTCGTGGTGCGCGATGGACGCTTTTTGCAGGTGGAAGAAGCCATCGGCGGCCGCCTGCTGTTGAACCAGCCTGCCGGGCATCTGGAGCCGAACGAAAGCCTGCTGGATGCGGCCGTGCGCGAAACCCTCGAGGAGACTGGCTGGGACGTGCGCCTGACCCAGTTCATCGGTACCTACCAATGGGTTGCCCCCAACGGACAGTGCTTTTTGCGCTTTGCATTCGTTGCCGATGCGCTAGCCCATCACTCCGAACGCAGCCTCGACACCGGCGTGGTGCGCGCGCTGTGGATGACCCCGGACGAACTGCGCGCCTCCACCGAGCGCCTGCGCAGCCCACTGGTGTGGGAGGTGGTTGCCGACTACCTGGCCGGGCAGCGCTATCCGCTCTCCCTGGTGCGGCACGTCGCATGAGTACGCCACGGATTGTATTGGGTGTGTCCGGCGGCGTGGATTCGTCGGTGGCGGCGTGGAAGCTGGCGCAGCAAGGCGAGCCGATCGCGGGGCTGTTCATGCAGAACTGGGCCGACGACGGCAGCGGCGATTGTCGCGCCGAAGACGACCGCCGCGATGCCGTGGCGGTGTGCGGCGTGCTGGGCATCCCGTTTCATTTTCGCGATTTCTCCGGCGAATACTGGAACGGCGTGTTCGCGCATTTCCTGGCCGAATATGCGGCCGGACGCACGCCCAACCCGGACGTGTTGTGCAACCGCGAAGTGAAGTTCAAGCATTTTCTGGATGCAGCACAGGCGCTGGGGGCCGAGCGCATCGCCACCGGCCATTACGCGCAGGTGGCGCATCGCGGCGGGCGGTGGCGGCTGCTACGTGGCGCCGACCGCGGCAAGGACCAGAGTTATTTCCTGCATCAGTTGGGGCAGGCGCAGTTGGCCGCCACCCTGTTCCCGATCGGCGACCTGGAAAAAAGCACGTTGCGCCGGATTGCCCAGGATGCCGGCTTGCCGACCCATGCCAAGAAGGATTCCACCGGCATCTGCTTCATCGGCGAACGCGATTTCCGCGAGTTTCTGGGCCGCTACCTGCCCGCGCGCGCCGGCGAGATCCGCGACCCGCAGGGGCAGCGCATCGCCGAGCATCCGGGGGTGTTCTATTTCACCCTGGGCCAGCGCGAAGGGCTGAACATCGGCGGCGTGCGCGGACGGGCGGCCGCGCCGTGGTATGTGGTCGGCAAGGATGTGGCGAACAATGTGCTGTATGTGGACCAGGACCGCGACAGCCCGCTGCTGCAATCGCGCTGGCTGCAGTCCGAACAAGCCCACTGGGTGACCGGGGCGCCGCCGGCACGCCGGTTCACCTGCACTGCGCAGACGCGCTACCGTCAGCCCGACGAGCCCTGCACGGTGGATGTGCAGGACGATGGCAGCGTGCAGGTGCGCTTCGAACGGCCGCAACGGGCGGTGACGCCGGGGCAGTCGCTGGTGCTGTACGACGGCGAGGAGTGCCTGGGCGGCGCGGTCATCGCCGCCACCGACGCACCGCTGGAACGCCAGTTGGCGGGATCTTCTTTTTCCTCTGAGGTAGTGGCTTGATGAGTGTTTCCATGGATCACCGTGTGCTGGCGCTTGCCGGCGTCGCTCAGGCCCTGCAACAGGTGCGGCGGATCGCCGAGACCGGGCATTCGGAAGCGGCGACGGTGCGTACCGCCATGGACAGCGTGTTCCGGGTGGACGCCGCCTCGCCAGAGGCCGTGTACGGCTCGGCAGCGGCGCTGGCGCCTGGCCTGCGCCTGCTGCACAACTACTTCCGCAACCAGGGCCAGGACGAAGTGCTGCCGCGTCTGGCGCTGGCCGTGCTGCAGCTGGAGCGCCGGTTCGTACGCGATACCAGCACCGTCGCCACTGTCGCCAGCGGAATCGACGCGGCAGCGCGCCAGGCCCAGCAGCTGGGCGACAGCAGCCACCCCGACGTATTGAGCTCGCTCGGCGGGCTGTACGCACAGACCATCAGCCACTTGCGGCCCAAGGTCATGGTCCAGGGCAACCCGCACTACCTGGGCCAGGCCGGCGTGGTCGCGGAGATCCGCGCGCTGTTGCTGGCAGCAGTGCGCTCGGCGGTGCTGTGGCGGCAGATGGGCGGCAACCTGTGGGATTTTTTGTTCGCCAAGCGCGCGATGATCGAAGCGGTGGACCGCGCGTTGCGCTAAATGGCGCGAAAAAGCCGCCTGCATCTGCACGCTAGCGGCCGCTGACGCGCGCCAACGGCGGTTGAATGGGCCAGGCGATGTGGCGATCGTCGCTAAAGACAACGGGGGCAGTGCCGATACAGCAACCGTGACTCTGCCGAGAACGCCCATGTATTCACGTCCACTCATCCGTCTAGCCGCTCCTTTGGCTCTGACCTTGCTGTTCCCCTTCGCTGTCGGATTCGACTGGCCCGCTTCGGTGCGCTGGGCGATCCTGGCGACCATGACCCTCAGTTGGTTGGGTTTCGCTGCCTGGGTGACGTATTCCCAGTTCCGGCCTAATCCGGACCAGGCCCGCATCCTGCGCGAGCAGGACCAACTGCTCAACGAACTGCGCACGTTCGTCAGCAACGAAGTCGACGGTTCGCGCTCGGAAGTCGAGCGTGCCCGCGAACTGATCCGCCAGGCCGTGTCCGGCCTGGGTGGCAGCTTCGAAGCGATGAATCGCAAATCGCGTCAGCAAAGCCAGGCACTGGCCCGCATCGTCGACCGTGCCGGTGACGATGGCAGCGCCGGCGTCGACGTCGCCCGCTTCGCCCAGCACGCCAGCTCCCGCATGGAGCAGTTGGTGGAAGCGCTGGAACAGGTGAGCGGCCAAAGTACCAATACCGTCCATCACATCGACGAGATGGCGCAGCATCTGGATGGCATCTTCGCGCTGCTGGAAGACGTCAAGTCGATTGCCGACCAGACCAACCTGCTGGCCTTGAACGCCGCCATCGAAGCAGCGCGTGCCGGTGAAGCCGGTCGCGGCTTCGCCGTGGTTGCCGACGAGGTGCGCAACCTGTCCGAGCGTTCCACCACCTTCAACGAGCAGATCCGCAAGCTGGCACACAGCTCCAAGGAATCGATCGCCAAGGTGCGTGAAACGGTCTCGCAGCTGGCCTCGCGCCACATGGACCGCTCCCGCGAGGCGCGCCATGAATCGGCCGCCATGCTGGAGAACGTCGCCCAGATCAACGCCTCGTTGGGCGATGGCATGCGCGAGATCTCCGAATGCGCACGCTCGATCGATGGCAGCGTGGCCGAAGCGGTGCGTGCCCTGCAGTTCGAGGACATCGCCACGCAGACGCTGAGCGGTATCCACACCCACCTGGATCGCCTGACCGCGATCAACCGCGAAGCGGTGGCGCTGCAGGAACTGCTGCATCGCAATGGCGGCGTATACGACAGCGATCTGGTCGCCGCGCTGGCCAAGGTGTCCAACCGCCTGCGCGACATGCGCGTGGAGTGGGAGCGCCCGCCGCACAAGCCGGTGGCGCAGCAAGGCATGGGTGCCGGCACGGTCGAGTTGTTCTAAGACCGATGCCGCCACGCAGCTGCTGATTCCGACATTCCCCGGCCTTCCGGGGATTTGTCGTTCCGTTACGACCTGGTGTTCCGCCCATGACGCTTGTTGCCCCGACCATCGATGCCCCTACCGCCGCACTGCAGGCCGCTGCATTGGCAGCCGCACAAGCCGAGCGCATCGCCCAAAGCGATGCGGCCAGGCCTGCATTGCGGCGCGTCCGCATGCCGGCCGCGCTGGAACGGCTGGAACACAGCGCACGCGCGGAGCTGCTGGCCCTGATCAACCCGCGCCGTGCATGCAGCGAAGAAGAACTGCTGTTTGCAACCGTGGCCTGGGATCTCGGTCTGGATGGTGCCGCGGTCAGCGGATCGGCGCGGTAAGCCCAGCGCCGCACAGCGGGGCATGCCTCGGCAGGCGCCCCGCTGGTTGTTTCCACTGCCCGAGATTGAGGCCTTTGCGCCCCGCCTTGCCGCCAAGGCGCTTCTGCCGACAAGCAGTGCCCACGCACGCGACACCGCTCACCTGCAGCGTCAGGTGAGCTCTGCCCGCCCGTCTGCGGCGATTCTTATGACTGAACGTGCGCCTTTGATCGCTACCGCGCGATCGGAACGAGCCTGCGCGAGGGAATTGCGCGTCTGCTACGCGGCGTCGCAACTCTCTCGCGCCCCTGTTGCGGCACACACTCGAAGTGCGTCTTTGCCGGCTGAGCAACCCAAACCACTTCAGCAGTGGAAGTGGACCCGCCAGTTGCACCGACGCTGATGTGTAGCGTGGCTGCGGGTCCTTGCGCGCGCCTCATCGCAGGACAGATGCATTGCAGCCTGTAAGAGCTTACGCGGCAGCCATGCCGTTCGAGGTCCTGCGATGGCGGGTGCGCAGCGACCGTGGAGATGGTCGCTGCGCGATGTGCGCAGTGCATCGCCCCCTGCTTTTCACTTATCGACCTGCCAACGCTCGGGTGCGATGTCCTCGCCGAGTGCGGGAGCGTTGGCGCGGCATGGAGGTCGCCATCGAACTTCACTAGATGGACCAGCAGCGTGTCCCGCGAGCGGCAAGGCATCGCGCCGCCTTCGACGCCAGGACGTGGTTGTGGCCCTGTCGCTTACGTCAGCTTGAGCGTCGTTGATGCCGCCGCGAAGTATGTGTGGGACGCCCTCATGGCCTGCCCTGTGACTGGTGAGGCCCTGCGTACCCGACCTGACAAGTGATCAGCGGCGTGAGAACGCCGATATGGCTCGCCATGTCTGATGTCTTCGACCCGTTGGGCAATATACACCGACACCTGTAGGGCGGATGCGCCGCGGCTCAAACCCACGCAACGCACTGGGTCAGTTGGCAATCACCAGCCGTGCGCCCAACCGCATGCCGGCGTCGGCTTCGCGCAACCACTGCGCCATGTCGCGCGGCGATAGCGGGCGTGAGTAGAAGTAACCCTGGATTTCGTCGCAGCCCTGCTGGCGCAGCAGTGCATCTTCCTGCACGGTTTCCACGCCTTCTGCGACCACCTGCATGCCCAGGGCATGCCCCAGATGGACGATGGCCTGGGTGACTTCGGCCGTGTTGGCGTCGTCGAGCATGCCCTGCACGAAGCTTCGGTCGATCTTCAGACGCTGTACCGGGAACCGGTTGAGGTAATGCAGGTTCGAGAAGCCGGTGCCGAAGTCGTCCACCGCCAGCAGCACGCCGTTCTGTTCGAACAATTCGAAGCAGCGGCGCAGCGAGTCCGAATCGCGAATCAAGGCAGATTCGGTCAGCTCCAGCTCCAGGCGCGAAGGCGGCCAGCCATTGTCGCGGCAGATTTCCAGCACGCGCTCGGCAAAGCCGCGTTCGCGCAATTGCACCGCAGACACATTCACCGCAACGCGGCTGAAATGCAGCCCGGCCCGATCCCAGACAACGGCCTGACGACACGCTTCGCCGATGACCCACTCGCCCAGACGCACGATTTCGCCACATTCTTCGGCAATCGGGATGAATTCGACCGGGCTGCAGGGTCCATGGCCAGGGCGATTCCAGCGCATCAGCGCTTCGATCGCCGGCGATGCATCGTCCACGGTGTTGACCAGCGGCTGGTAGACCAGCGTGAATTCTTCGCGCTCGAGCGCGCCTTGCAGCGCATGCTCCAGCTCCAGGCGGCGCTGCGCGCGCAGCAGCACGTCCTGGCTGTAGTAATGGTAGGTATTGCGCCCGGACTCCTTGGCTGCATACATCGCCGCGTCGGCGGCACGCAACAGGCTGTCGAAATCCGACAGCCCTTCGCCCTGCAGCGCGATGCCAATGCTGGCGCCGAGCTTGAGGGTGACGTGCTCCTTGCGCAGCGGCTCGCCCAGCGCAGCAATCAATTTGCGCGCCACGTGGCCGGCATCTTCGGGCTCGGACATATCGCGCAGCAGCACGATGAATTCGTCGTCGCTGAAGCGGCCGAACAGGTCGCTATTACGCAGATGTTGATGCAGGCGCGACGAGGCCAGCTTGAGCAGGTTGTCGCCGGTGGCGTGGCCGAACGAATCGTTGATGCTTTTGAAGCCATCCAGATCGATCAACAGCATTGCCAACGTCTGGCCGCGCTCGCTCGCTTCGCGAATGGCGTTTTCTGCCTGCTCGCGCAACAAGAAGCGGTTCGGCAAACCGGTCAGACGGTCGTAATGGGCAAGCAGCTCGATGCGCTCGTTGGCTTCGCGCTCGCGGGTGATATCGCGGAACAAGGCGACAAACCGCGGCGGCAAGCCCTCACGACGATCCAGTTCGATCAGCACCTGCACCCAGACACGCTGGCCGGAGTTGCGATAGAAACACAGCTCCAGCTGCTCGGGCAGGCCGCCATCGGAGATACGCAGCAGCGCCGCCTCGAAAGCGTCGCGCGAATCCTGCGTATACAGCGACAGCGCCTGCTCCAGGGTGATGTTTTCCTTGCGCAGGCCGTGAATGCGATAGCACTCCTCGGTCCATTGCATGCGCCGGGTGTCGACCTCGATCTCGCAGCCGCCGATCTTGCCCAACGCGGACACGCGATTGAGCAGCTCGGTGCGCCAACGGATCAGCGCGTCGGTCTGGCGTTGTTCGGTGACGTTCTGCAGCTGGCCAAGCACGCGCACCATGCTGCCGTCGCCATCGAACACCGGCTGTGCCCACACGCGCAGATGATGCGGGTTGGCACCGAGCAGGCCGTTGATTTCCATCTCGAAGTGCACCGGCATGCCTTCGTGCTTGATCTTGCGCCAGGCGCTGCGCAGTTGCGCAACCGAAGGCCCAGCCAGCAGGCGCAGGATGTCGCGGATGCCTTGCAGACGAACCTGGGTCATGCCGAGTTGTTGCAGGAAATCCTGCGACACCCACAGCGCATCGTGATGCGAATCCCAGCTCCAGCTTCCCATGCTGGCAATGCGCTGGGCTTCTTCGAGCTGCGCCTGCTGATCGCGCAGCTGCTGCTCGAGCAATTTGTGATGGTGCACGTCGGTATGCGTGCCGACCATGCGCAACGGACGTCCGTCGGCGGTGCGCGATACCACGCGGCCGCGATCCAGGATCCAGCGCCACTGGCCGTCGTGCTGGCGTAGCCGAAATTCGGCCACGTAGGTATCGGTGCGGCCTTCCAGATGCGCCTGCACCGCCGCGCTGACATGCGCATGGTCTTCCGGATGAATCAGCCCGGACAAGGCAGTGAGATTGTTCGGCAGCGGCTGCTCGGAATAGCCGAGCATGCGCGTCCAGCGCTCGGAGCGATACACCACATCGGCCGGAATATCCCAATCCCACAAGCCATGATCGGCGCTGTCCAGGCCTATCTCCCAGCGACTGGTGCCATCGGCACCCTTGGGCTCGGGAATGCTCAGGGTGAATGCCATGATCTGGCCGTGCTCGTCGCAGACCGCACGCAGCCAGCCCTCCAGCCGCCCGCCGCCGGTGCCTGGCAATACGCAGGGCGCCATGCCCCCGCTTTCGGCCAATTGGGCACGGCTGCTTTCCAACACATCGGCGTATGCGCCGAGGGTTGCCGGCAATCCGAGGGATTGCGCAACGCGGTTGGCCGCCAGAGGCTGGCCATGCGCATCCAACAACACCACCGCCGAGGTCAGCGGGTGCTGCAGCATGCTTGCAATGACGCCTGAGTCCACTCTGGAACACTCCGAAGAATCGACCCCGGCCTCGGAGTCGCAATGGATAACGGCCGTGCCGGCCAATAGTTGAGCCACCTGTTGCGAGCTGGACCGAACCGGCCCGAGTTACGGCTAAGATGGCCGCATCGCCAGCACTCAAGGTCGTCCGCGGATCCATGCAACAGCCCGTCGCCGCGCCCGCATTTTCGTCTGCCCCCGTCTCCTGCCTCCGTCTGGCCGAGCGCCTGCAGCAAGGCTTGTGGACACTGACCGGCCTGTACCTGCTGGTTGGCGTGATCTGGCTGCTGCTGGGCAACCGGCTGCTCAACCTGGCCGGCGCCGCCATGCCGGAGCGCTGGTCGGATGCGAGCTTTCTGGTGCTGTCCAGCATCGTCATCCACCTGGTGCTGCGCCGCTTTACCGGCTTGATCGTGGACGAGTACGCCCAGCTGGCGCAGTCCGAGGCGTTGCTGCAAGCCAAGTTCCTGGCATTGCCCAGCCCGGCCTTCATTTACGACCTGGCCACCATGCGCATCCTCGACGCCAATCCGGCGGCGCTGGAATTCTTCGGCTGGGAGCGCGACGAGTTCCTGCAGCAGACGCTGCAGGCGATCTGGCCCAATGCCGATGGCGAGCGGCTGGAAGAGATCATTGCGCAGATCCGTGGCAAGGGGGATGCCACCTGCGTGTTGAACGAGGACCTGATGACGCGCAGCGGCCCGCGGCATGTCGAGGTGCGCAGCAACCAGCTGCATCTGGCCAGCGGTCCTGCCCGCCTGGTCGTCACCGTAGACCGCAGCGAAGAGCGCCGGGCGCAGGATCTGCGCGACGAGGCGCTCGAACGCCTGGAAGAGGCGCAGAGCATCGCGCGGCTGGGCTCCTGGCAACTGGATCGCACCACTGGCCTGGGGCGCTATTCGCCAGCGGTCTACCGCCTGCTGGGGCGCAGCGTGCCGATGCACCGTCGTGAGCATCGGCTGGAAGAATTGCTGACCGCCTCCGACAGCGCGACCCAGGTGCGCATCGAACGCATGATCGAAGACATGTGTACCGGTGGCGAGGTGCAGATCGATGTGCTGCTGCCGCTGACCGGTGGCGATTCGCAACCGCGCACGGTGCATCTGCGCGCCGAAAGCGTGACCAGCCCCAGCGGCGTGCGCCATGTGCACGGCACCTTGCAGGACGTGAGCGAACGCGAGCAATCGCGCCGGCTGCTGCGCGAACGCGAGGAGCAGTTTCGCGAGTTGGTGCGCGTGCTGCCCGACGGTGTGCTGATTCTCGCCGACGAGCATGTGATGTATGCCAACGCGGCCGGCTCGGCCCAGTTCGGCTTCCAGGGCGAAACCATCCTGGGCGAACCACTGCAGACCCTGGTGGGCGACAACGACCTGCCGGTGGTGCGCGAATACCTGCGCGCAGGCAGCGATCGCAATGAGCCGGTCTCCAGCGCACGCGCGATGCGTCGTCGCGACGGCAGCACCTTCTACGCAGGTCTGTCGGCCGGCGACATCCGCTACGGCGGACGCAGCTGCAAGTTGCTGGTGGTGCGCGATCTGAGCGAACCCGAGCGCATGCGCGATGCCCTGGCCGAGAGCAATGCCGAACTGCAGGCGATGGCCAAACGTCTGTTTTCGTTGCAGGAAGATGAGCGGCGTGCCATCTCGCGCGACCTGCATGACGACATCGGGCAAGCGATCACTGCGATGAAGTTGTCTGCGCACGCAGCCCTGGATGAGCCGGACGCGGACGCGCGCCGCGAGGACTTGCTGGAAGTCGTGTCGCTGGCCGACACCACGGTGACCAAGCTGCGCAATCTGTCGATGCTGTTGCGCCCGCCACAACTCGATGCCCTGGGCCTGGAGGCAGCGCTGCGTTGGCAGGCATCGATGCTGTTCCGCGCCTCGCAGGTTCGGCTGGAGCTCGATATTCAGGCACTCGAGGAACGGCCGGGCAACGAGATCGAACAGGCCTGCTTCCGGATCGCGCAGGAAAGCCTGACCAATGCGTTGCGGCACGCCTGCGCCGGCGAAGTGCACCTGCGTCTGCATTCGATCGATGGCGACAGTTTCCGCCTGGAAGTCAGCGACGACGGCGATGGGTTCGAGCCGGAGGGTCCGCGTGGGCTGGGGCTGATCGTGATGCGTGAGCGTGCGCAAACCGTCGGCGGCACGCTCGCGATAGAATCAGCCCCCGGAGCAGGCACGCGCGTGACGTTGCGCCTGCCCTATCACCCGGTCGGCGAGTCCGTCCACGACGATGGTGGACGTTGAGTCATGTGGAGTCCCGTAATCCCGCCCGGACTGGAAATCGTCAAGCCCACCCGGCTTGGCGCGGGCAACCCCGAATTGCTGCACCTGGTGGATGCGGCCGCGTCCGGCGGCCCGCCGCTGATGATCTTCCACGTCGATATCGATCACTTTGCCTCGATCAACGAGAACATGAGTGGCGAGGTCGGCGACCAGGCGCTGACGCTGGCAGCGCGCAGGCTGCAGGAATTTCTCGGCACGCGCGGCAAGCTGTGGCGCCACGGCAGCGATGAAATGGTGGTTGTAGCGGTGCGCCGCGACGACACGCCCCTGCCGGAAGATTTTGCCGAGGAAATCCGCCAGCAACTGGAACTGCCGCTGTCGGTGCTGCCGTATACCTTGTTCATGACCGGCAAGGTCGGCATCAGCCTGTGTCCGGAACATTCCACCTCATTGTCCACGCTGCTGGATTACGCCGAAGAAGCCAGCTACCAGGCCGCGCGCGAAGGCGGCAACACAGTGCGGCTGTACACGCGCAACTCGGCCACCAACGCGCACAGCGAAAGCATCATTGCGCGGCAGATCGTCGATGCGATTCCGCACGGCGAATTGCGCCTGCGCTACCAGCCGCTGGTGAGTGCGCGCGACGGCCGCATCGTGGGCATGGAAGCGCTGCTGCGCTGGCAATCGCCCACCCTGGGCATGCTGGTGCCGGAACGCTTCATGCGTACCGCCGAGCGCCTGGGCGTGATCGTGCAGATCGGCGAATGGGTATTGCAGAACGCAGTGCGCCAGGCGCGGCTGTGGCGCGACCAGGGTTTCGACGATTTCAGCATTGCAGTGAATGTTTCCACGCTGCAGCTGCTGCGCCCGGGCTTCTTCAACGAAGTGATGGCGATGCTGCAGACCGCCGGTGTGCCGGCGCAGTTCGTCACGCTGGAGATCAACGAAAGCGCGCTGACCAACAACGTCAATTTCGTCCACGAGACGATGGCCAATCTGCGCAACGAAGGCATCAGCCTGAGCCTGGACAACTTCGGCACCGGCGATTCCAGCCTGAGCGCGTTGGTGCGCTACCCGGTGGACCGGCTCAAGATCGACCGCAGCTTCATCAAGAGCGCACCGGCCGGCAGCCGCGAGGCGGCGATTGCGCGTGCCATCATCGCCATGGGCCACCAGCTCGGCATGACGGTGATTGCCAACGGCGTCGAATCGCAGGCGCAGCTGGGCTTTTTGCGCCGCAACGATTGCGACATCTTCCAGGGCTACCTGTTCGGCGAGCCGATGTCGGCCGAGTCGGCCGGCATGGCACTGCGTCGCCGCTACCTGCGCCCGGAATCATTTGCCGAAAGCCGCCCCGACCGCACGCTCTTGCTGCTGGACGACGAAGAAAACGTGCTGCGTTCGCTGGTGCGGCTGTTCCGCCGCGACGGTTACCGCATCCTGGCAGCCGGCAACGTGCGCGACGCCTTCGACCTGCTCGCCACCAACGATGTGCAGGTGATCCTGTCGGACCAGCGCATGAGCGACATGAGCGGCACCGAGTTCCTGGGCCGGGTCAAGATGCTCTACCCGGACACGGTGCGTCTGGTGCTCTCCGGCTACACCGACCTGGCCACCGTCACCGAGGCCATCAACCGCGGCGCGATCTACCGTTTCCTGACCAAGCCCTGGAACGACGACGAGCTGCGCGAGCACATTCGCCAGGCATTCCGCACGCATGATGAGTTGCGTAATGGCCGGGAATAGGGAATTGGGATTGGGGAATCGGTAGAGCAGACCTCTGCGTCTTGTTGCTGCTCAGACACGCAACCAGATCAAGCGAGCGAAAAGCTGCCTCACCGATTCCCGATTCCCGATTCCCGATTCCCCACTCCCAGCGCGTCAGCGCGGCTGCCGGATCGGTAGCGTGATCCTGAAACTGGCACCCTGCCCTGGCGTGCTTTCCACGTCGATGCGGCCGTGGTGCTTGTTGATGATGCCGTAGGAAATCGACAGGCCCAGGCCGGTGCCGCTGCCGACCGGCTTGGTGGTGAAGAATGGGTCGAAGATGCGCTGCAGCAGATCCGGGGCGATGCCGGCACCGCTGTCCTGGAACTGGATCCAGACGTTTTCTGCTTCGTCGCGACCGGTGGTCACGGTGATCGTGCCGCGCTCGACGATGGCCTGGCCGGCGTTGAGCAGCATGTTCATGTAGACCTGGTTGAGCTCGGATGGCAGGCACTCCACCAGCGGCAACTCGGCGTAGTTGCGCTCCAGCGTGACCTTGTACTTGAGCTCGTTCCAGATGATGTTGATGGTGGATTCCAGACCCGCATGCAGGTCGACCATCTTCCACGACTCGGACCGGTCCGAGTACGAGAAGTCCTTGAGATCGCGCACGATGCGGGTCACCCGCTCGATGCCTTCGCGCGATTCGGCCATCAATTGCGGCAGATCGCGGCTGATGAAGTCGATGTCGGCGCGGTTGCGGATTTCGTCGATTTCCGGAATCAGCGCCTTGGGATCCGGCGCCTGCAGCGCGCGCTCGTAGGCTTCGATCAGAGTGAACAAGCTGCGTAGATATTCCTGCAGGCTGCCCAGATTGGAGTGCACATAACCGATCGGATTGTTGATTTCGTGCGCCACGCCTGCGGCCAGCTGGCCGATGGAGGCCATCTTTTCCGATTGCAGCAATTTGTCCTGCGCACCGTTCAGGCGCAGATAGGCCTGGCGTAATTCGGCATGGCGCTGTTGCAGCTCGCGCTCGTAATCCTGCTGGCCTTCGATGTTGTGGAACAGCGCCAGAAAATGCCCGGGCCCGGACTCTTCGTTGTAATACAGATGCGCGATGACCACCCGGTCGGCGACCGGCAGGCTACCGGTCCAGCTGCCCTTGCTACGCGCCTGATTGAGTGCGTCCGATGGCAATACCTGCGAAATGCGCTCGCCCAGATTGCGGTCGTCGGTGGGGTCTTCCTTGCACAGGCTCTGGCGTGCGATGGCATTGGCCAGAATCAGCTTGCCGTCTGCGCGGAACAGCAGCAGCCCCTCCATCATCTGGTCGCCGAAGGCGCGCAGGATATCCGGGGAAGGCAGTAAGGCTTGATTGAGAAAAAACTTGGCGGTCACGGGAGCAGGCGGCGTAGAGGATGCCTCAATATACGCCGAACCATTGACGCTCCGTATTGTCGTCTTGCATTACCCGGCGATGGGACGCAGAGCCAACGGCACCTGCCTGCTCACCCACGCTTGCCGCACCATCTGCAACCCGGCGTGCTGCAGAACAGCGTGCACCTCAGGCCACTGCCAACGAACGCCCGCCGCGCAACACGCTCGATTGCCCCTTGGCATCGTAGGACGGCGCACTTTCGGTGCGGCCCAAGTGACGCAGCGCCCAGTTCACTTCGCGGCGCCGGCGTGCCAGCAGCGCGCCATTGGCGCGGTTGGCTTCGGCCAGCTCACGCAGCCGCTCTTCTTCGCCTGCAGGCATCGCCGCTTCCAGCGCTTGCAGCGCCGACAGCTTGTCCTGCGTGTGTCGCATCAGCCCATCGATGTCGTTCTCGAGTAATGCCTGGCGTTCGCCGGCCAGCGCATCGCTGAGACGTTGCAGGAACTCGTTCACGTTCATCCTTTCCGTCGGGGATCAACCCGCCAGTTGCTGATTCAGATCCATCATGCGGCTGGCGATGGCGTCCGGGTTGATGGAATAGCTGCCGTTCTGCAATGCATCCTTCACCGCCTGGACGCGACCGGTGTCGATCGCCGAGGACTGCGAAAGCTCGCGCTGCAGGTTCTGCAGGTTGGTGGCTTCGCCGGTCAACTTGACGCTGTCGGTCGGCGGGGTTGCGGCAACCGGAGACGCGCGGTCTTCGCCGGCCGAAGCGATCTTGCTGCTGGTGGCCGTGGTGCGAAGGGTGGCAGCGGTCGGTAGATTGCCTTCGATTTTCTGGGTCATGTCAGGAACTCCTCTACAGGTCGTAGGGGATAACGGCACCCAGAAAAAAAACTTTATAGAAATTTTTTACCTGGAGACCACAACGGTTCCGCTCGCTTCAACGATGCCCTGCACCACCCGGCGCGAGGACGAATTTTCCACCGACACGCGCTCGTTTTCGCCGGCGTCCGACAGGGCGCGACCACTCATGCGCACCTCCAGCCCGCCATTGCGCGAGACCAGCGGCACGGTGTCGCCGCGCCGGACCAGCCGCTGCGTCACCAGATCGTTGGCCGAGAGCAGCGAGCCGGCCGGCAGGACGCGGCGGGCGGTCTTGCCCACCGCAGCGACCGGGTCGGCCAGCACCGCGCCGACGATGCGGGCGGCGTCACGCTTCTCGATACTGATATCGGCCAGCGAGATGGTTTCTCCAGCGCTGATGCCGCGGCGCAAGACCAGCACGTCCTGGTTGCGACGCACCTTCAGCGGCACGAACAGGCGCCAACCGGCCGGCTGTGGGCACGCCACTTCCACCGTATTGGTGCCGGTGGGCTGCGCCTGCAGCGCGATCGGGCAAGCCGGCATGCGCAGACCCGGATCGAGCGTGGCCTCGGCCTCGGCGTCCGGGCCGACGGTGGCCAGCGCCGCAGCACGAATGGAATCGACGGACTGATAGCTCTGGGCCCAGGCCGGAGCGGCAGCCAACAAGATGACAAGCAGGAGCAGACGCATGGGACCAGATCCGGAGGAAGACGGGACAGGCGTTGCAAGCGGCGTGCCTGTTTTTTGCCGGGATTGGGGAATCGGGATTGGGGATTCGTAAAAGCGGCCTTGCGGGTGATTCATTTATCCACTGCCGAAGCCCCTTCACCGACCGGATCTCTTCGACAACCATACCGAGCTCTCAAGGATGCAGAAGCAGCAGCGGCAGACAAACTCGCTAATGCACGCTTTAAGCGAATCCCTAATCCCAAATCACCTCATCCCGGCGCTTGAGCGAATCCCCAATCCCCAATCCCAACAGCGCCCCGACCAACCATAAAGCCCTCAAGTTTCCCGAGGGCGCTGTCGATATCTGCCCCATGACCCACGATCTGCTCAACCGCATCGACCAGCGCACGCGACTGGCTGGCCACAACCGACTGGCCCTGCTGCTGTTCCGGCTGGGCGGACGCCAGCTTTTTGGCGTCAACGTCTTCAAGGTGCAGGAAGTGCTGCGCCGGCCGGAACTGTTCCAGGTGCCTGGCTTGCCGACCGAGTTCGCCGGCGTGGCCGACGTGCGCGGGCGCTCGGTGCCGGTGCTGGATCTGGGCCTGGCCATCGGCCACCCGGAACGCGATTCGCATTCGGAAAACGGCCCCGGCTATTTGGTCGTTGCCGAGTTTAACCGCTCGGTCCAGGGTTTCCTGGTCAGCGGAGTGGAACGCATCGTCAATATCGCGGTGGAGGATATCCACCCGCCGCCGGAACTGGGTGCCGAAGCCACTTATTTGACGGCGGTGACGCGTTTCCAGGGCGAGCTGATCCAGGTCATCGACGTGGAGAGCGTGCTGGCCGATATCGCCAAGGTGAGCAAGGACGTGCAGCTGGATCCCTCGCTGCAGCTGGTGGCCTACGACCGCCAGTTCCAGGTACTGGTGGTGGACGATTCGCGCGTGGCGCGGCAGCAGATCCGCAGCGTGCTCGACCAGTTGGGTGTTTCGGCAACCCTGCTGTCCGATGGCCGCCAGGCGCTGGATCACCTGCTGCAGGTGGCCGCCTCGGGCGAAAACCCGGCCGACCGCTATGCCATGGTGATCTCCGACATCGAAATGCCGGCAATGGACGGCTATACGCTGACGACGGAAATCCGGCGCACGCCGGGCCTGCAAGGCCTGTATGTGCTGTTGCACACCTCCCTGTCGGGCGTGTTCAACAACGCAATGGTCGAGCAGGTGGGCGCCAATGCCTTCGTGGCCAAATACAGCGCCCATGAACTGGCCGACTATGTGCTGGCCCGCCTGAAAGTGGTCGCCGAAGCGGCCTGAGCAAGACCAAGCGGCTGCCGGGTCGGAGCCGATGGCAACCACAAGGTGCTGCCTAGCTGCAAAAGCACTGCAGCGCAGAAAGGTGAGGCAAGCGCGTCCACGCGATCCGACGTCACATCTGCTGACGCCAGACTGCGCCTCGGAACTGTCGAACCTTCCGGCCTGTGAGTGTGACCGCGCCAATTCCGCGACGGATGGCGTGGCCATCGCGTTTCCGGACAGCAAGCTGCCGTGCGTCGGCAGCGCCGATCATTCTCCGCGTTCCATAGCCCGTACCACCTCGATTGGCACAAACATTGCTTCCTCCCTGGCAACACTTCGCGGGAGAGCACCGTGTCCAGCCCCTTCTCTTCGTTCCTCGGCGTCCATGGCGACGCGTTGACGCTGCGCGAGCAGCGCATGAAGCTCATTGCCAGCAATCTGAGCAATGTGGACACGCCCGGGTACAAAGCCAAGGACCTGAACTTCGAGGCGGCGCTGAAGTCGGCGCAGGGCGAGCAGGATGGCGGTCTGCTGCAGACCACCGACGCCAAGCATTACGAAGTGGGCGGCGGCGCCGGGCTCAACCCTTTCCAGTTCACCCGCGAAGCCGATCAGCCCAGCCTTGACGGCAATACCGTCGATCCCGATGCCGAACGCGCCGCCTACGGCCGCGCCGCGCTGGAATACCGCGCGTCGCTGAGCTTCCTCGAATCCAAGGTGCGCTCGATGCTCACCGCGATCACGGGCCAATAAGTCATGAGCAATCTTCCCATCTTCGATGTGGCCGGCTCGGCGCTGCACGCGCAGTCGGTGCGCCTGAGCACCATTGCCTCCAACCTGGCCAACGCCGATTCGGTCGCAGGCTCGGCCGAGGCGACCTACAAGCCGATCGAGCCGATCTTCCAGGCCCAGCAAAGCCGCCAGGACCCCAGCCTGACCTCGGTGAACGTCAAGGAGATCACCACCACCAATGCGCCGCCGATCCGCCGCTACGAACCCGGCCACCCGCTGGCTGACGCCGACGGCTACGTGTTCTCGCCCGACGTGGATCCGGTCTCGCAGATGGTCAACATGATTTCCGCCTCGCGCAATTACCAGGCAGGCGTGGAAATGCTCAATACCGCCAAGGAACTGGCGCTCGCGACCCTCACCATGGGTCGCTGACCCTTCCTAGCTGACCCTTACCAACGGAATACTCCACATGAGCACGATCGGCAGCGATCTCTACAAAAGCCCTGGCCTGAGTACCAGCAGCACCGTCGCCAAGAAGGAGGAGGCACTCGGCCAAGCCGACTTCCTCAAACTGATGACCGAACAGCTGCAGCATCAAGACCCGCTCAAGCCGATGGAAAACAGCGCGTTTCTCGGGCAATTGGCGCAGTTTTCCACCGTGCAGGGCATTGGCGACCTCAATACCAAGGTCAGCAACTTTTCCGATTCGATGAACAGCGACCAGGTGCTCAAGGGCGCGGCGCTGGTTGGCCACAACGTGCTGGTGCCCTCGGCGCAGGTAGCGATCGATGCCACCGGCTCGGCCAAGGGCGTGGTGGCCGCGACTTCGGCCGGTTTCGTCAATTTCGAAATCACCGACGCCAACGGCACCTTCGTCAAACAGATCAGCGTGCCGGCCAGCGCCGCCGGTGAGGTGTCCTTCGACTGGGATGGCACCGACGCAAACGGCAATCGCATGGCGGCCGGCAAATACGGCGTGACTGCCACCCAGACCGACACCGCCGGCTCCAAAAGCAAGTTGTCTACCTATGTCCAGGCACCGGTGGACAGCGTCACGATCGGCTCGGACGGGTTGTATCTCAACCTGACCGGGCTAGGCACTTCCCCGCTCGCCAACGTGCTCCGCGTCAGCTGAGCCGGCAACCAACACCTAAAGGAACTCATCCATGGGCTTCAATACCTCGTTGTCCGGCATCAACGCAGCCAATGCCGATCTGAACGTCACCTCCAACAACATCGCAAACGTCAACACGACCGGGTTCAAGGAATCGCGCGCCGAATTTGCCGACATGTTCCAGAGCACCAGCTATGGCCTGTCGCGCAATGCGGTCGGTTCGGGCGTGCGCGTCAGCAACGTGGCGCAGCAGTTCTCGCAGGGCAATATCGACCCGACCGGGCGCAGCCTGGACCTGGCGGTCTCCGGCGAAGGCTTCTTCACTGTCTGGTCCAACGGCGCCAAGATGTACACCCGCGCCGGCAATTTCCAGACCGATGCCAACGGCTATGTGGTCAACCCGCAGGGCGCACGCCTGCAGGTGTTCGCGCCCAATCCCAGCGGCAACGGGTTTGACGTAGGCCGCCTGTCGGACCTGCAGTTGCTGACCACCGACAGCCCGCCAAAATCCACCTCCACGGTCAACCTGGCCTTCACCCTGCCCGGCAATGCCACCGCGCCGACGGTGACCCCGTTCAACCCGGCCGACGACAAGACCTATAGCCATTCCACCGGCGGCATCAATGTCTACGATTCGCTGGGCGTCAGCCATGTGCAGACCTCCTACTTCGTCAAGACCGCCAACCCCAACGAGTGGCAGGTCTACAACTACGTGGACGGCGCTGCGGTCGGTGCCCCGACCACCCTGCAGTTCTCCGATACCGGCGCGCTGACCACCCCGGCCAACGGCATCATCGCGATGGACCCGTTCACCCCGAGCACCGGCGCGGGCGTGCTGAACATGCAGCTCAACGTCACTGGCTCCACCCAGTACGGCGAAGCCTTCGCCCTGCGCGATACGCGCCAGGACGGCTACGCCAGCGGCAAGCTCAACGAAATCAGCATCGACACCAGCGGCGTGGTGTTCGCGCGCTATTCCAACGGTGCCGACAAGCCGCTGGGCCAGGTGGCGCTGAGCAGCTTCGTCAACCCGCAGGGCCTGCAGTCGCAGGGCAACAACATGTGGGCCGAGAGCTACACCTCCGGTGCCGCCCGCACCGGCGCGCCGGACACCTCGGACCTGGGCCAGATCGAATCCGGCTCGCTGGAAGCCTCCACGGTGGACCTGACCGAGCAGCTGGTGAACATGATCGTGGCCCAGCGCAACTTCCAGGCCAACTCGCAGATGATCTCGACCCAGGATCAGGTCACCCAGACGATCATCAATATTCGTTAAAAGCCGGGATTGGTGATTCGGGATTAGGGATTCGCAAACGCTGGTATCACGTCCATCGGATGCCAGCCCGCGGCCCCAACCTCATCGCCAGTCACAGCCCGCTTTTACGAATCCCAAATCCCGAATCTCAAATCCCGGTGTCCCATGGATAAAGCCCTCTACGTCGCGATGACCGGTGCCCGCGCCTCACTGCAGGCGCAAAGCACCGTCTCGCACAATCTCGCCAATGTCGATACGGTGGGATTCAAGGCCGCGTTGGCCAACACCGAGGCGTTCAAGATCCAGGGCAAGGGCTATCCGTCGCGGATCGATGCGCTGCATGTGGACCAAGGGTTCGATCGTAGCCAGGGCCATCAGAAGGTCACCGGCAACCCGCTGGACGTGTCGCTGCAGCAGGACCGCTGGTTGGCGGTGCAGTCGCCCGACGGCAGCGAGGCCTACACCCGCAACGGCGAATTGGCGCTTACTGCCAATGGCCAACTGGTCACCGCCAACGGGCACGCCGTGCTGGACGAAGGCGGCAACCCGATGACCATCCCGCCGCACCAGGCGATGGAGATCGGCAGCGACGGCAGTATTTCCATCATTCCGCAGGGCGAAGGCCCGCAGACCATGGCCATCGTCGGCAAGATGAAGGTGGTGGATGCGCCCGCCGACCGTTTGACGCGGCGCCCCGACGGGCTGATGCGCAACACCAGCACCGACCCGGCACAGGCGTTTGCGGTGGCCACCAGCAAGACCGTCAACAGCGGGATGTTGGAAGGCAGCAACGTGGACGCGGCCGGCGCGCTGGTGGAAATGATCCAGTTGCAGCGGCAGTTCGAAATGCAGGTCAAGATCATCAAGAACGGCGACGACAACGCGCAATCGGCCAATTCGCTGTTGCGGGTGAGCGGCTAAGCGCAGGTCAGGCGGGCTGCGCCTTCGTGCCAACCAGCGCCGTTGGCAAATCGGAAGGCAGCTTGACAGGTTTACTGCAGAGCCAATGATCTGGATCCTTGCTGCGGACAAGCAGATCTTCGGCCTCGCTGCGGGGGCCCTTGCCCGCCCACCATCGCGGGACACGCTGCAAGTACGTCCCTGTAAGCTCCTTGGCGGCATCCATGCCGCCAAGGGTCACGCGACGGTGGGCGGACAAGGACCAGTCAAGTTGGTCGATGTGTCGAGCTTTCAACAAAGCAGTTAGGCAAACCGTGCAACGCGGTGTCTTCGTTCTTCGGTAAAACCACCAGCCCACTGTCCGGTGCGGTGTCCTCGCCGCTTGCGGGACCGTTGGCGGCATGGATGCCGCCATCGAGGCCCCAGGGATGGGTTCACGGCGTGTCCCGCGAGCGGTGAGGGCACCGCGCCCTCGACAGACCCAGCTTTTGCCTCAAGCCCGGACCAAGCTCAAGCAAGACACGGCCAACAACCCACCCGCTTGCCGCCAAGCGCGTCCGACACCTGATCGGGCAGATTTCAAAGCGGATCCATCGCCAGCCCAACCGCTGCAGCTGACACCTGCTCCCAGCTGCCGCCCTGCCCCACGCAGCCCGCAGCACCCCCACCCCACGTGACCCACTGCACAACCGGCAGAAATCCGACGCGGGTTTGGCACGGCACGTGCATATACCCACCCGTACCCGGAACACATCCCCGGGTCTAACGAGGAATCGGGTCATGAATCAGGCTTTGTGGGTCGCCAAAACCGGGCTGGATGCGCAGCAGACGCGCATGTCGGTCATTTCCAACAACCTGGCCAATACCAATACCACCGGCTTCAAGCGCGACCGTGCCGCGTTCGAAGACCTGTTGTACCAACAGGTGCGTGCGCCCGGCGGCTCGACCTCCGCGCAGACGCAGCTGCCGACCGGCCTGCAACTGGGTACCGGCGTGCGCGTGGTGTCCACCTTCAAGGGGTTCGACCAGGGCAGCCAGCAGCAGACCGGCCGCGCGCTGGACGTGATGGTCAACGGTCGCGGTTTCTTCGAAGTGCAGATGCCCGATGGCACCTCGGCCTACACCCGCGACGGCACCTTCCAGATCAACGCGCAGGGCGAACTGGTCACCAACAGCGGCTACCCGCTGCAGCCGGGCATCCAGGTGCCGGAAGGCGCGCAGTCGCTGACCATCGGCAACGACGGCACCATCAGCGTGACGCTGGCCGGCCAGGCCGCCGCGCAGGAAATCGGCGCATTGACGCTGACCGACTTCATCAATCCCTCGGGCCTGCAGGCCAAGGGCGAAAACTTGTTCGTCGAAACCACCGCCTCGGGCCCCGCGCAGAACGGCACGCCTGGCCTCAACGGCCTGGGCACCACCGTGCAGGGAGCGCTGGAAGGCAGCAACGTCAATACCGTGGAAGAGCTGGTGAGCATGATCGAGACGCAGCGTGCCTACGAAATGAATGCCAAGGCCATCTCCACCACCGACTCGATGCTCGGTTACTTGAACAACAACGTCTGATCGGCTCGCCGCTCCTCGCCCTCTCAGGAATCAACGCCATGTCACGCCTGCCTTCTCTCTCCCGCCTGTGCCTCGCCATTGCCTGCAGCGCGCTGCTGGGTGGCTGCGTGGCCGCCGGCGATGTACGTCCGTTCGCCGAACTGGCGCCGATCGTGCCGGTGGTGGCACCGGTGGCGCAGCCGACGGCCGGTGCGATCTACGCCGCCGGCCCCAGCCTGAACCTGTATGGCGATCGCCGTGCCCGCGATGTCGGCGATCTGCTGACGGTGAACCTGGTCGAAAGCACTACCGCCTCGTCCACCGCCAACACCAGCATCAGCAAGAAGGACGCCACTACCATGGGCGCGCCGACGCTGCTGGGCGCACCGCTCACCGTGGGTGGCTTGAATGTGCTGGAAAACAGCACCAGCGGCGACCGCAGCTTTGCCGGCAAGGGCAACACCGCACAGAGCAACCGCATGCAGGGCAGCGTCACCGTCACCGTGATGCAACGCCTGCCCAACGGCAACCTGGTGATCCAGGGGCAGAAGAACCTGCGCCTGACCCAGGGCGACGAACTAGTGCAGGTGCAAGGCATCGTGCGCGCCGCCGACATCGCCCCGGACAACACCGTGCCCTCCAGCAAGGTCGCCGACGCCCGCATCGCTTACGGCGGCCGCGGCGCGATCGCGCAGTCCAATGCAATGGGCTGGCTGAGCCGCTTCTTCAATTCCCGTCTGTCGCCCTACTGAGCCTGCGACCATGAACCTGTCTTCCCTGCCCTTCCGTCTGCTGGCTGCCGCCGTCGCGCTGTGCGCGATTGCCGCGCCGGCCAGCGCCGAGCGCATCAAGGATCTTGCCCAGGTCGGCGGCGTGCGCGGCAACGCGCTGGTCGGCTACGGCCTGGTGGTTGGCCTGGACGGCAGCGGCGACCGTACCAGCCAGGCACCCTTCACCGTGCAGAGCCTGAAGAACCTGCTCGGCGAGCTGGGCGTCAATGTTCCGGCGAACGTCAACCCGCAGCTGAAAAACGTCGCGGCCGTGGCCATCCATGCCGAATTGCCGCCGTTCGCCAAGCCCGGCCAGCCCATCGACATCACCGTTTCCTCGATCGCCAACGCAGTGTCGCTGCGCGGCGGCTCGCTGCTGATGGCACCGCTGAAGGGCGCCGATGGCCAGGTCTATGCGATGGCTCAGGGCAACCTGGTCGTTGGCGGCTTCGGTGCGCAAGGCAAGGACGGCTCGCGCGTTTCGGTCAATGTGCCCAGCGTCGGGCGCATTCCCAACGGCGCCACTGTCGAACGAGCATTGCCGGACGTGTTCGCCGGCACCGGCGAGATCACCCTCAACCTGCACCAGAACGACTTCACCACCGTCTCGCGCATGGTCGCGGCGATCGACAGCAGCTTCGGCGCCGGCACCGCGCGTGCGGTCGACGGCGTGACCGTGGCGGTGCGCTCGCCGACCGACCCGGGTGCGCGGATCGGCCTGTTGTCGCGGCTGGAAAACGTCGAGCTCTCCCCGGGAGATGCACCGGCCAAGGTGGTGGTCAATGCGCGTACCGGCACCGTGGTCATCGGCCAGCTGGTGCGGGTGATGCCGGCCGCCATCGCGCATGGCTCGCTCACCGTCACCATCAGCGAAAACACCAACGTCAGCCAGCCGGGCGCCTTCAGTGGCGGCCGCACTGCGGTGACCCAGCAATCGACGATCACGGCCACCTCCGAAGGCAGCCGCATGTTCAAGTTCGAAGGCGGCACCACGCTCGATCAGATCGTACGCGCAGTCAACGAAGTGGGCGCCGCGCCCGGCGACCTGGTGGCCATCCTGGAAGCGCTCAAGCAAGCCGGTGCGCTGACGGCGGAGCTAGAGGTGATCTGACATGCGTATCGCAGCCTCGCCCATTGATCTCAACCCGAGCACCAAGGCCGATCCGGCAAAGATCGACAAGGTCTCCCGTCAGCTCGAAGGTCAGTTCGCGCAGATGCTGGTCAAGAGCATGCGCGATGCGAGCTCCGGCGACCCGATGTTTCCGGGCCAAAACCAGATGTTCCGCGAAATGTACGACCAGCAGATGGCCAAGGCGTTGACCGACGGCAAGGGGCTGGGACTGTCGGCGATGATCTCCAAGCAGCTCAGTGGCGACACGGGCGGCCCGGCCTTGAACACCTCGTTGAACACTGCCGAAGCGGCCAAGGCGTACGCCCTGGTTGCCGGCAAGCGCGACGCCTCGTTGCCGCTGCCCGCCCGCGACGGCGCGGCCACCGGCATCACGACCAGCAGCGTGGCGAAGGCGGCCCTGGGCGCAGGCAACTTGAGCGGCATCGGCATGAGCCAGGTGCTGGATCTGATTGCCGGGCGTACCGGCGCTGGCGAAGCCGGCAGCGACGATGCTGCAGCACTGAGCTGGCCGTCGGCCAACGATCGCTGGGCCGATGTGGCCGCCAGCGATGCAGCCGATGCCAATGCCGCGGTCAATGCGAGCGCCGCCAGCAGCGCCGCTGCCAGCCTGGGCGAACGCACCCCGGAAGGCTTTGTCGCCAAGATCTGGACGCATGCGCAAAAGGCTGCGCGCGAACTGGGTGTGGACCCGCGCGCGCTGGTGGCCCAGGCCGCATTGGAAACCGGTTGGGGCCGTCGCGGCATCGGCAACGGTGGCGACTCCAACAACCTGTTCGGCATCAAGGCCACCGGCTGGAGCGGCGACAAGGTCACCACCGGCACCCACGAATACGTCAACGGCGTCAAAACCACCGAAACCGCCGATTTCCGCGCCTATGGCTCGGCCGAGGAGAGTTTTGCCGACTACGTGCGGCTGCTGAAGAACAACAGCCGTTACCAGCCCGCGCTGCAGGCCGGCACCGATATCAAGGGTTTTGCACGCGGCTTGCAACAAGCCGGATACGCCACCGATCCGGGCTATGCGGCCAAGATCGCGGCGATCGCCAACGGCCCGACCATCGACCGTGCGGTGGCCGCCATCGGCAACGCGGCGGCCGATCTGTCCAACCGCTATGCCAGTACCGTCGAGCCGGTCGGGCTCGGCACCATCCGTCGCTGAGGTAAACGCTCATGTCCATCATGTCCACCGGGACCAGCGCGCTCATCGCCTTCCAACGGGCGTTGTCGACCGTTAGCCATAACGTCGCCAACATCAATACCGAAGGCTATAGCCGCCAACGTGTGGAATTTGCAACGCGCACGCCCACCGACATGGGCTACGCGTTCGTGGGCAATGGCGCCAAGATCACCGATGTGGGCCGGGTCGCCGACCAGCTGGCCATCTCGCGCCTGCTCGACAGCGGCGGCGAACTCTCGCGCCTGCAGCAGCTGTCCTCGCTGTCCAACCGCGTCGACGCGCTGTACTCCAACACCGCCACCAACGTGGCCGGGCTGTGGTCGAATTTCTTCGATTCCACCAGCGCGGTGTCGTCCAACGCCTCCTCCACCCCCGAGCGCCAGAGCATGCTCGACAGCGGCAATTCGCTGGCGACGCGCTTCAAGCAGCTCAACGGGCAGATGGACAGCCTGAGCAACGAAGTCAACAGCGGGTTGACCTCCTCGGTGGACGAAGTCAACCGCTTGACGCAGCAGATCGCTAAGCTCAACGGCACCATCGGCAGCAGTGCCCAGGCGGCAGCGCCGGACATGCTGGATCAGCGCGACGCGCTGGTGAGCAAGCTGGTCGGTTTTACCGGCGGCACGGCGGTGATCCAGGACGGCGGCTTCATGAATGTTTTCACCGCCGGCGGCCAGCCGCTGGTGGTCGGTACCACCTCTTCCAAACTCGTCACCGTTGCCGACCCGTATCAGCCGACCAAGCTGCAGGTGGCGATGCAGACCCAAGGCCAGAACGTCAGCCTCAGCGCCAGTTCGCTGGGCGGCCAGATCGGCGGTCTGCTGGAATTTCGCAGCAGCGTGCTGGAGCCGACCCAGGCCGAACTCGGCCGCCTGGCCGTGGGCATGGCCAGCACCTTCAATGCCGGCCACAGTCAGGGGATGGACTTGTATGGCGCGATGGGCGGCAACTTCTTCAATATCGGTTCGCCTACCGTTGCCGCCAATCCGAGCAATACCGGCAGCGCATCGCTGAGCGCCAGTTTCAGCAACGTGAGTGCCGTTGACGGCCAGAACGTCACGCTCAGCTTCGACGGCACCACCTGGAAAGCCATCAACGCCAGTACCGGCTCTGCCGTGCCGATGACCGGTACCGGCACCGCCGCCGACCCGCTGGTGCTCAATGGCGTCAGCATGGTGGTGGGCGGCACGCCGGCCAGCGGCGACAAGTTCCTGCTGCAGCCCACCGCCGGGCTGGCCGGCAGCTTGTCGGTGGCCATTACCGATCCCTCGCGGATTGCCGCCGCCACCCCGGTCAAGGCCACCGCCACGGTCGCCAACCTGGGCACTGGCAAGATCAGCGACGTCAAGGTCACCAATGCGCAGAATCCCGCGCTGCTGACCCCCTCGTCGATCGAGTTCATCGACGCCAACCAGTACACCATCGATGGCGCCGGCCCGTTCGCCTACACCGCCGGCCAGACCATCAGCGCCAACGGCTGGAGCTTCGCGCTGGACGGCGCACCCAAGGCCGGCGACACCTTCGGCGTCGGCCCGATGGGCGCAGGCTCCAGCGACAACGGCAATGCCAAATTGCTGGCCAACATCGACGATGCCAAGGCGCTCAGCGGCGGCACGGTCACCCTCAATGGCGCGCTCTCCGGCCTGACCACCTCGGTGGGTTCGGCCGCGCGTGCGGCCAGCTATTCGGCCGATGCGCAGAAGGTCATCAACGACCAGGCGCAGGCCAGCCGCGATTCGATTTCCGGCGTCAACCTCGACGAGGAAGCCGCCAACATGCTGAAGCTGCAGCAGGCCTACCAGGCCGCCGCACAGATGATCTCTACCGCCGACACCGTCTTCCAAGCCATCCTGGGTGCCGTACGCTGATGACCGACCGTATCTCCACCAGCATGATGTACAGCCAGTCGGTCGCCTCGATGGGCGCCAAGCAGTCGCGGCTGAACCAGCTCGAATCGCAGCTCTCCAGTGGGCAGCGCCTGGTCACCGCCAAGGACGACCCGGTGGCTGCGGGCACGGCGGTCGGCCTGGACCGTGCCCTGGCGGCGATCACGCGCTTCGGCGAAAACGCCAACAACGTGCAGAACCGGCTCGGGCTGCAGGAAAACGCGCTCTCGCAAGCCGGCGACAAAATGGCGCGCGTCACCGAATTGGCGGTGCAGGCCAGCAATTCTTCGCTCAGCCCCGATGACCGCAAGGCGATCGCCTCGGAACTGACAGCGCTGCGCGAGAGCATGGTGAGCCTGGCCAACAGCACCGACGGCACCGGACGCTACCTGTTCGGCGGCACCGCCGATGGCAGTGCGCCTTTCATCAAGAGCAATGGCAGCGTCACCTACAACGGCGACCAGACCCAGAAGCAGGTCGAAGTGGCGCCGGACACCTTCGTCAGCGACGCCCTGCCCGGCAGCGAAATCTTCATGCGCATCCGCACCGGCGACGGCACCGTGGATGCGCACGCCAACGCCGCCAACACGGGGACCGGCTTGCTGCTGGATTTCAGCCGCGACGCGAGCACCGGCAGCTGGAACGGTGGAAGTTACAGCGTGCAGTTCACCGCCGCCGACACCTATGAAGTGCGCGACAGCACCAATACGGTGGTCGGCACCGGCACCTACAAGGAGGGCGAAGACATCAACGCCGCCGGCGTGCGCATGCGCATCAGCGGCGCACCGGCGGTGGGCGACAGTTTCCAGATTGGCGCCTCCGGCACCAAGGATGTGTTCTCCACCATCGGCGACCTGGTCGGCGCGCTCAACTCCGATACGCTGACCGCGCCACAGAAGACAGCGATGATCAACACGCTGCAGTCGTCGATGCGCGACATCACCCAGGCGTCTTCGAAGATGATCGATGCGCGCGCCTCCGGCGGCGCGCAGTTGTCGGCCATCGACAATGCCAACGCATTGCTCGAATCCAACGAAGTCACCCTCAAGACCAGCCTGTCGTCGATCCGCGATCTGGATTACGCCTCGGCGATTGGGCAGTACCAACTCGAGAAGGCCTCGTTGCAGGCCGCTCAAACGATTTTTCAGCAGATGCAGTCATCGTCGTTGTTCAACATCATCCGCTGATTTTGCCGCAGAAAACCTGGGCTTTCTTCGCTCCTGCGCGTGAGCGCTTGCGCAGGCGTACGGTGTTTATTTTCCGAAGAGTTATACCAACGCTAAAGATTGGCGGGGTGCTGCCGAATAAACCAAACCGTTGATACACAACGCTTACGTATTTCGTCCCGACGCAGAAAGACAGTAAAAAATACTGAATTTCGCTAAAGGTTCCCGACGCAACGCCGTTATTCATCTCAGCAGCGGCAACGGCCAACTTGATGGCCCCCCTGCGGAGGCTCCAGGCAAGTCCCCCTTGCCGGAAAAATCGCTTAGGAGAAATCAAAATGGCACAGGTAATCAACACCAACGTAATGTCGCTGAACGCTCAGCGGAACCTCAACACCAACAGCTCCAGCTTGGCGCTGAGCATCCAGCAGCTCTCGTCTGGCAAGCGCATCACCAGCTTTGCCGTAGACGCAGCCGGCGGCGCAATCGCCGAGCGCTTCACGACCCAGATCCGCGGCCTGGACGTTGCCTCGCGCAACGCCAACGACGGCATCTCGCTGTCCCAGACCGCCGAAGGCGCGATGGAGGAAATCGGCAACAATCTGCAGCGTATCCGCGAGCTGTCGGTGCAGTCGGCGAAAGCAACTAACTCGTCCACCGACCGCGAGGCCCTGAATTCCGAAGTCAAGCAGCTGACCGCGGAAATCGACCGCGTCGCCAATCAGACAAGCTTCAACGGCACCAAGCTGCTGGACGGCTCGTTCTCCGGCGCGCTGTTCCAGGTCGGCGCCGACGCCGGCCAGACCATCGGCATCAACAGCATCGCCGACGCCAACATCGATTCGCTGGGCAAGGCCAACTTCGCTGCCGCCGTTTCCGGCGCCGGCGTGAGCGGCACCGCCACCGCCTCCGGTTCTGTCAGCGGCATCAGCCTGTCGTTCAAGGACGCCAGCGGTTCGGCCAAGAGCATCACCATTGCCGACGTCAAGGTCGCTGCCGGCGACACCGCTGCCGACGTCAACAAGAAGGTTGCCTCGGCGATCAACGACAAGCTCGACCAGACCGGCATGTACGCCTCGATCAAGAGCGACGGCTCGGTGCAGATCGAATCGCTGAAGGCTGGCCAGGACTTCACCTCGCTGTCGGCCGGCACCTCCAGCGCCGCTGGCATCACCGTCGGCGCCGGCATCACCACCGCTTCGGCCGCTTCCGGTTCCACCGCTTCGACCTTGGGCAGCCTGGATATCTCCACGTTCTCCGGCGCACAGAAAGCACTGGAAATCGTCGACAAGGCGCTGACCACGGTCAACTCCTCGCGCGCCGACATGGGTGCGGTGCAGAAGCGCTTCACCTCCACCATCGCCAACCTGAGCGCAACCTCGGAAAACCTGTCGGCCTCACGCAGCCGGATCGCCGATACCGACTATGCCAAGGCCACCGCCGAACTGACCCGCACGCAGATCCTGCAGCAGGCCGGTACCGCGATGCTGGCCCAGGCCAAGTCGGTTCCGCAGAACGTGCTGAGCCTGCTGCAGTAACGGGCAGTCACCTGCCACAGCAATGCGGCAGCGCTCCACAGCATGTCCAAAGCCCCTCTTCGGAGGGGCTATTTTGTGGCCGCAGCCCGTCCACGCCCGCCATGGACGGTTTGTTGACGCGCGCCGCCGGCCGCGACGGGCATGGAACTTGCACAGATAGCAACCGTGCACGTGACCCTCGCCGCCGCTAAAGTCCTAGCGGATGCGGCCGATACCCGTCACGTAATCCCATGCGTCCGTCTGTTTCGGACGCCCAGACGAGGAATGCAACATGGCATCGGTGATCAGCACTTCCGCCTCCGGATTGGACATCCCTACCGTGGTGTCCACCCTGGTGTCCCGGCAGAAAGACCCCGAGCAGGCACGCATCAACAAGGCCGGCACCGCCGCGACCACGCAGTTGTCGGCGATCAGCCAGATCAAGAGCAGCATGACCACGCTCAAGTCTGCGCTGGACAAGGTGATCAGCAGCGCCGACACCAACGCCTACAAGGCCACGGTGCCGACCGATGCCGGCTTCACCGCCACCACCACCAGCTCGGCGGCGCCGGGCAACTATTCGGTGGAAGTGGTCTCGCTGGCGACCTCGCAGAAACTGGCCTCCGGTGCATTCGCTGCCGATGCCACCGTGGGTAGCGGCACGCTGACGATCGGCTATGGCGATCAGAGCGTCACCGTGGACATCAGCGGCACCGACAAGCTCACCGACATCGCTGCAGCCATCAACAAGGCCGCCGGCGGCAAGGGCGTGACTGCCAGCGTGGTCACCGCCAACGATGGCCAGCACCTGGTCTTCAATGCGGTCGACTCCGGTACCAAGGGCGCCCTGACCATCAGCGCCAGCGACCCCAGCCTGAGCAGCCTCACCTACGGCCCCGGCGTCACCGGCGGGCTGAACCAGACCGTCGCTGCCGCCGACGCGCTGGTACGCGTGGACGGTTTCGAGCGCACGTCCAGCTCCAACACCGTCAGCGACATCGTGCCCGGCGTGGTGCTCACCCTGACCAAGGCCGCTGAAGGCACCAAGTTCAATCTGGGCGTGGCCGCCGACACCAGCGGCCTCAAGGGCAACCTCACCGCGTTCGCCGCGGCCTACAACACCGCCAACACGCTGCTGGCCAAGAGCAGCAGTTACGACGCCACCACCAAGACTGCCTCGGCGCTGACCGGCGATTCGCTGGTGCGCAGCCTGCAACAACAGCTGCGCGGCCAGGTCAGCGGCAACGTCAACGAACTCAAGGCGCTCGGCCTGACCATCGACAAGGATGGCGTGATGAGTTTCGACGGCGCCAAGTTCGACACCGCCATCGCCTCCGACGGCGGCGCCGCGGCCGAGGTGTTGGGCAAGGACAGCAAATTCGGTGGCAACCTGACCAAGCTGCTGGACAGCAACGTCAATGCAACCAACGGCACGCTGACCCTGCGCTCGGACAGTTTGAACAAGACCATCAAGGGCTATGAATCGGAGCTGGACGATCTCGATGCGCGCATGGAAAAACTCAGCGACCGCTACACCGCGCAGTTCGCCGCGATGGACGCCATGATCAGCAAGTTGCAAGGCAGCACCAGCTCGCTCAGCGGCCTGCTGACAAGCTGATTTCCGTGATGACGATCCTCAAGTCCTGTCAGGGTATTGCCGATACAAGTAAGGCCTATCGTGATTTCGGCCTTGCCTTCCGGCAGGAGCGTCGTCGCAGGAGCGCAGCGCTACGGGACCAGCGAAGGTCAGCCCATTGAGGAGTCATCCATGTACGGTTCCAATCGTCAGTATGCCGAGCAATATCGCAAGGTCGGCGTGGCCACCAGCGTGACCGAAGCCGACCCGCACAAGCTGGTTTCGCTGCTGTTTGCCGGTGCCTGCCAACGCATCCGTCTGGCCCAGGCCTGCCTGGCGCAGGGCGACCAGGCGCGCAAGGGCAAGGCCATCGGCGAGGCTTGCGCGATCGTCGGTCACTTGAACGGCTCGCTCGATCACGAAGCCGGTGGCGAGATCGCTGGTAACCTCTCGGCCCTGTACGACTACGTGATGCAGCGGCTGACCGCGGCCAACCTGCACAACGACGAGACCGCGTTGACCGAAGCGCTGAGGTTGCTCAGCGAAATCGACTCGGCGTGGAACTCCATCCCCCTCGAACAACGCGGCCTTTCCGCCGTTTCGTGAGTCCTGCCATGCATAGCGTGCAAAGCCTTCAAGCAGAAATCGCCGACCTCCGCCTGGCCATGGCGCAAGAGGAGTTCGAGGCGATGCCGCAGATGCTGGACAACCACGACCTGCACCTGCGCGAATACGCGCAGCAGGTGGACATCCAGCAGGACCGCGACGCGCTGCAGGCCTTGCTCACCATGCATCAGGACTTGATGCGGATGATGCGCGAGCGGCAGCGCAAGCTGCTGGAACTGATCCGCGCACAGCGCACCTCATCGTCGGCCAGCCGCGCCTACGCGCGGGTCGGACGGATCTGATGAGCGCGCTCGGCACACTCGCGCCATCCGCCGATGCCGAGCTGTTTGCCGACACGCTTAGTTGCCAATTGCAGTTGCCGGCCGGCTTCCGCGCCGGGAGCGATGCGGGCGCGCACAGCGCCGCTGAAACCCTGTTGCGCAGTCTTGGCCAGGTCGAAGACCTGCGTAGCGAAGAAACCAGCGAGGACCGCGGCGAACTGCCGCTGCTGGTGCAGCGCATGGACGCCAAACTGGATTTGATGCTGGCGCTGATCGGCCGCCTGGTGCGCCAGGGCGACAGCGGCCTGAGCCAGGGAATGGTGCATTGGTCGGTGCGCGGGATCCGCCTGAGTTGCGCAACCAGTCACCCGCCCGGCACAACCGGCGCCGTTTGCCTGCAGCCGTCCGACTGGCTTCCTGAACTTGTACAGCTTCCTGCTACCGTGCTGGCGAACGCGAGCGATGGCCACGATGTCTGGCTGTGGCTGCGGTTTGCCCCGCTCGCGCCCGGCCTGCAGGACGCGCTGGAACGCCACCTGTTTCGCTTGCACCGCCGTCAGATCGCCGACGCCCGCCGCCAGCGTTGATCCGATAGTTGGCGCCGGGCGCCGGGTCAGCTAAGGTGCCCTTTACTGAAAAAGGTCTCTTCTGCGCCGTGCGAGTCATCATCGTCGACGATCACACCCTTGTCCGTGCCGGCCTGTCCAGGCTGCTGCAAACCTTCGCCGGCATCGATGTCGTGGGCGAAGCCAGCAATGCGCAACAAGCCCTGGACATGACGTCCCTGCACCGGCCCGACCTGGTGCTGATGGACCTGTCTTTGCCCGGCCGCAGCGGCCTGGATGCCATGACCGACGTGCTGCGCGCCGCGCCGCGCACGCACGTGGTGATGATGTCGATGCACGACGACCCGGTGCATGTGCGCGATGCGCTCGATCGCGGCGCGGTCGGCTTCGTGGTCAAGGACGCCGCGCCGCTGGAGCTGGAATTGGCGTTGCGCGCTGCCGCCGCCGGCCAGGTGTTCCTGAGCCCGCAGATCTCGTCCAAGATGATTGCGCCGATGCTGGGCCGCGAAAAGCCGGTCGGCATTGCCGCGCTGTCGCCGCGTCAGCGCGAGATCCTGCGCGAAATCGGCCGCGGCCAGAGCAACAAGGAAATCGCCGCCGATTTGGGCATCAGCGTCAAGACCGTGGAAACCCACCGCGCCCGCATGATGGAATCGCTCGGATGCCGTCGCGCCAACGATCTGGTGCTGCTGGCCGCCAAACATCACAACGAGTTGGTCTGACGCGCCATCCGGGCAAGCGTGGGCCAGCGACGCTGAAAACAGTGACGGGATTCCGGCGGGCACGCTTGAGCCCGCCTGCAACGTCAGGAAGTTCCTGACAAACTGTCGGGAAAATCATGAGTCACCTCACCTGACTCCCTGATTAGAAACCCGTCGCGTTGTACTGCAAGATGCATTCCATCGCTGCTGCGTGCAGCGCCCATCGGAAGCGCTTCCATGAAGACGACCATTTCCGCTCAGCTTGGCCAGCAACTGCACCTCACCCCGCAGTTGCTGCAGTCGATCCGTCTGTTGCAATTGGACGGCATGCAATTGGAACTGGAAATCCGTCGTGCCCTGGAAACCAATCCGTTGCTGGAGTTGGAAGAGCTGGCCGATAACGGGGATCAGGCCGCCACCGACAACGATGGCGCCAGCGATATCGCCGCGTTCGACGAACTGCCGGAAGGCACGATGTGGGACGTGCAGGGCGGCAGTTGGAACGATGGGGACGACGATCGCATGCAGCGCATGGCCGCCGGCGAGTCGACCGACCCGCATGTGCGCATCCTGCGCGAACTGGCGCTGGACCTGGACGAGGCGGCATTGGGGGCCGCTGCGTTCTGGCTGGAGCAGACCGACGACGCCGGTTATCTGACCGAAGCGCTGTCGACGCTGCAACAGCTGGGCGCCACCCGTCTGGGCATGACCGTGCAGGCGGTGGAAGCGATCCGGCAGCGGTTGCTGCACGGCGACCCGGCCGGCCTGGCCGCCTGCGACCTGCGCGAGTGTCTGCAGGCCCAGTTGAGCGCCCTGCCCGGCCGCGTCCCGGCACGCCACCTGGCTGCGCGCATCCTCGACGGCGATCTGGAGCTGCTGGCCGCGCACGACTACACGGTGCTGGCATGCGCACACGATGCCGAAGTGGACGATGCCCGCGAAGCGGTGCGGCTGATCCTGTCGCTGCAACCTCGCCCCGGCGACGACCTGCTGCAGGAAAGCAATGCCAGCGTGATCCCGGATGTGCTCGCCTGGCATGCCGACGACAGCTGGCGCGTCGCACTCAACCCGGCCACCACCCATCGCGTCAGCATCAATCCGGTGCACGAACGCGCGCTGGCCGACGCCGGCGAGGCCGCGCAGCCGTTGCGCGACATGCTGCAGGAAGCGCGCTGGCTGACCCGCGGGCTGTCGATGCGCTATGAGACCCTGCTGCGCGCCACGCGTGCCATCGTCGAACGCCAGGCCGCCTTCCTGGCGCGTGGCGAAGAAGCGATGGCACCGCTGACGCTGAAGGAAATCGCCGACGAGATCGGCATGCACGAATCGACCATTTCGCGCATCACCACCGGCAAATACATCCAGACTCCACGCGGCACCTTCGAGCTCAAGCACTTCTTCGCCGTGCGGCTGGAAGGCGCCAGCGTCTCCGGCCAGGCCGTCAAGGCGATGGTGCGCCGCTTGATCGAAAGCGAGCCGGCCGGCCGGCCGCTGGCCGACGAGGCGATTGCCGGATTGCTGTCGCGGCAAGGCGTTAACATTGCGCGCCGCACCGTGGCCAAGTACCGCGAACAACTTGATATCGCACCGGCACGCGAGCGCCGCCGCACCACTAAACCGCTGCTTGCCCGGGCAGGATAAGGACTACTATGAGCAAACTCACCGTGCTGCTGGTCGACGACCACGAGGGCTTCATCAACGCTGCGATGCGTCATTTTCGCAAGGTCGATTGGCTCAATATCGTGGGCAGTGCCGCCAATGGGCTGGAAGCGATCGAGCGCTCTGAGTCGCTGCGCCCCAATGTCGTGCTGATGGACCTGGCCATGCCGGAGATGGGCGGGCTGCAGGCCACGCGTCTGATCAAGACGCAGGACGATCCGCCGTATATTGTCATCGCGAGCCACTTCGATGATGCCGAGCATCGTGAACACGCTCTTCGCGCGGGTGCTGACAATTTTGTCAGCAAGCTGTCCTATATCCAGGAAGTCATGCCAATCCTGGAGGGCCTGACGGAAGGAGCCAGGAATGAGTGAGTCCCGCATTCTGTTGATCGACAGTGACGCCGTGCGCGCCGAGCGCACCGTGTCGCTGCTCGAGTTCATGGACTTCAATCCCCGCTGGGTCACCGACGGCGCCGACATCAATCCTGGCCGTCACCGCCACGATGAGTGGATGGCGGTGATGGTGGGCTCGGCGCAGGACGCCGCACAGGCCGACAAATTCTTCGACTGGCTGGCCGATGCCAAACTGCCGCCACCGGTACTGCTGATGGAGGGCAGCCCGAGCGCGTTTGCGCAATCCCACGGCCTGCACGAAGCCAATGTGTGGGCGTTGGACACTCCCCTGCGGCATGCGCAGCTGGAAGCGTTGCTGCGCCGTGCCAGCCTCAAGCGGCTGGACGCCGAGCACCAGGCCGGTGTGCAGCAGGACTCCGGCCCGACCGGCAACAGCGAGGCGGTGACCCGCCTGCGCCGGCTGATCGACCAGGTGGCCGCGTTCGACACCACCGTGCTGGTGCTGGGCGAATCCGGCACCGGCAAGGAAGTGGTGGCGCGCGCCATCCACCAGCATTCGCCGCGGCGCGACGGGCCGTTTGTGGCAATCAATTGCGGCGCGATCCCGCCGGATCTGCTGGAAAGCGAACTGTTCGGCCACGAAAAAGGCGCCTTCACGGGCGCGCTGACCACCCGCAAGGGTCGCTTCGAGATGGCCGAGGGCGGCACGCTGCTGCTGGACGAAATTGGCGACATGAGCCTGCCGATGCAGGTCAAGCTGCTGCGCGTGCTGCAGGAGCGCAGCTTCGAGCGCGTTGGCGGCGGGCAGACCATCCGCTGCAACGTGCGCGTGATCGCCGCGACCCACCGCAATCTGGAATCGCGCATCAGCGATGGCCAGTTCCGCGAGGACCTGTTCTATCGCCTGAATGTGTTTCCGATCGAAATGCCGGCACTGCGCGAGCGCGTGGACGATCTGGCCATGCTGGTACAGACCATTGCGGGCCAGCTGGCACGCACCGGTCGCGGCGAAGTGCGCTTTGCCGACGAGGCCCTGCAGGCGCTGCGCAGTTACGATTGGCCGGGCAATGTGCGCGAGCTGACCAATTTGGTCGAGCGCCTGGCGGTGCTGCATCCCGGCGGGCTGGTGCGGGTGCAGGATCTGCCGGCGCGTTATCGCGGCGATTTCGCTTCGGCCAGTCCGGTCGAGCTGCCGCCGGAGCCGGCGTTGGTGGCCGCACCGGTCGAAGTCAGCGCCCTGCCGAGCAATGTGGTGACGCTGCAACCAAAGGACGCCGATGCCGAACCGGCCGCCACGTCCAGCCTGCCGGACGATGGCATCGATTTGCGCGGGCATATGGCCAATATCGAGTTGGCGTTGATCAACGAAGCACTGGAACGCACGCAGGGCGTGGTGGCGCATGCCGCTCAGCTGCTGGGCCTGCGCCGCACCACGTTGGTGGAGAAACTGCGCAAGTACGGCATCGATCGCGAGCAGACCGAGCTGGCCAACTGAGCCAGCACACGCTCGGGTTCCGCTCGCTGGCATAGCGCTTGCTTCAGCAGGATCACTCCGTTCGCAGCTGCCGGCTGCGGCGGAATCCCGACATCCACCCGCACCAGCGAGGCATTGATGCCCATCCCCGTCACCAGTCCGCTGCTGCCGCCGCTGGAAGAGTTCCTGCCCTATCTGGAACGGATCTGGACCAGCCGCATCGTCAGCAACGGCGGCGAGATGCACCATGCACTCGAACGCGCACTGTGCGAGTACCTGGGGGTGCCGCACCTTGCACTGCTGACCAATGGCACCACAGCGCTGATCACCGCGCTGCAGGCGCTGCGCATCACCGGCGAAGTGATCACCACGCCCTACTCGTTCGTGGCTACCGCGCATTCGCTGCTGTGGAAAAGCATCACCCCGGTGTTCGTGGACATCGACCCGGTGACGCTCAACATGGACCCTTCGAAGATCGAAGCGGCCATCACCCCGCAGACCACCGCGATCATGCCGGTGCACTGCTATGGCACCGCCTGCGACACCAGCGCAATCACCCGCATCGCCGATATCTATAACCTCAAGGTGATCTACGACGCGGCGCATGCTTTTGGGGTGCGCGATGACGGCGGCTCGATCCTGCGCCACGGCGACCTGAGCGTATTGAGCTTCCATGCAACCAAGGTCTTCAATACCTTCGAGGGCGGCGCGATTGTCTGCCCCGACGAAAGGACCTATCAGCGCATCGGGCATCTGAAGAACTTCGGCTTCGTCGACGAAACCACGGTGGTGGCACCGGGCATCAACGGCAAGATGAACGAGATCAGCGCAGCGTTTGGTCTGCTGCAGCTCAAGCACATCGATGAGGCCATTGCGCAACGCAGCACCATCGATGCGCAGTACCGGCAACGGTTGAGCGATGTGCGCGGCATCCATTGCGTTGCGCGGCTCGATCACTCCACGCCCAACTACGCGTACTTTCCGATTCTGGTGCAGGACGACTACCCACTGGCGCGCGATGCGCTATACCAATTGATGCGCGAGCACGGCATCCTGGTGCGGCGCTACTTTTATCCGTTGATCAGCGACTTCCCGATGTATCGTGCCCTACCCTCGTCGGCGCCGGCATGGTTGCCGGTGGCGCGCTCAGTGGCCGCGCAGGTGCTGTGCCTGCCGATCTTTCCTGGCTTGAGCAGCGATCAGGTGGATACCATCGCCGATCTCATCGCCGGCCAACAGGCGACGTGACCGTATAACGCTGCAGCTGCATTTCAACCTCACATCTCTACAACAGGCAACCAGGCGAGCTCGCATGACCCAGGCAACATTTATCGAGAACTTCCTCTCCGCCACCGACTTCCAGGAGCCGGTGGAAGTGACGATGGACACCGTGCTGCTCGAGCTCCCGGAATGGGATTCGCTGGCGGCGCTGGGCGTGATCGTGATGTTCGACATGGAATACGGCAAGACCATCACCGGCGAAGATCTCGCCGTTGCCATCACCGTCGGCGATCTTTACAAACTGACCGAGGCGTAAGCACCATGCCGACCTCCACGCTGCATAACGTCCGCTTTGCCGGCATGGCGACATGCGTGCCAAAGCGTGTAGTGTCTAATCTCACCGATTGCCGTCCGCAGATTCGCTCCGAACGCGAGCGTCTGGTGCGCAACATCGGCATCGAGACCCGGCGGATGGCGTCGGAATGGCAGTGTTTTTCCGACCTGGCCTTCGATGCGACCGAGGTGCTGCTGGAAAAGCTGCAGTGGAAGCGCGAGGAGATCGATGCATTGATCGTGGTGACCCAGTCGCCGGATTACCCGATTCCGGCCACCGCCATCATCCTGCAGGACAGGCTGGGGCTGTCGCATGCCACGGTCGCCTTCGACGTCAACCTGGGCTGCTCGGCCTACCCGTTTGGCATCAACCTGCTCGGCTCGATGATCGCCGCCGGTGGCGTCAAGAAGGGCCTGCTGCTGGTCGGCGACCGCAGCGCCAACCTTGAAGACCCGATCTTCTCCGACTCCGGCACCGCCACGGCGCTGGAGTTCAGCGCCGACGCGCCGCCGATGTATTTCGACCTCAACAGCGATGGCAGTGGCTACAAGGCCATCATCCTGCCGGTGGGTGGTCACCGCGAACCGGTCGGCATCCAGCACTTGGTGCCGTATCGCGACGAGGCGGATGGTGCCTGGAAGCGTGGCGTGGACCTGATCCTGGACGGCGTGGCAGTGCTGAGCTTCTCTACCCAGCGCATTCCACCTGCCGTGCAGAAACTGCTTGAGTACACCGGCGTGGCCAAGGAAGACATCGATTACTTCGTGTTTCACCAGGCCAACCGCATGATCAACGAGACAATTCGCAAAAAGCTCGGCCTGCCGGTGGAAAAGGTGCCTTCGACACTGCGCGACTTCGGCAACACCAGCGGCGCCTCGCTGCCGGTGACCATGACCGCGCGCATTAATAAGGAACTGGAATCGGGCCGCAAGCGCGTGCTGCTATGCGGCTTCGGCATCGGGCTGTCGTGGGGCACCTGCCTGGTGGATATCGAGGGCGCGGTGTTTCCTGATTTGATCGAGTCATGACGGCCACACCTGCAGCAACCACTGATGCGTTCGGGCTGCAAAACAAGACCGTTCTAGTGACCGGCGCGTCGTCGGGCATTGGCGCTGCAGTCGCCACGTTGTGCGCGCGTCTGGGCGCGAGGGTGGTGCTCACCGGCCGCGATATTGCGCGACTGGATGCGGTTGCGGTCGCGTTGCAGGGCAATGGGCATGCGGTGGTGGCCGGCGATCTGACCGAAGAAGACACCCGTACACGTCTGATCAACGCTGCAGAACGGTATCACGGGCTGGTTTCCTGCGCAGGCATCGCGGCGCTGGTGCCGTTCCGCATGGCCGCAGAAAAGCATCTGCAACAAATGCTGTCGGTGAACTATCTGGCACCGATCGCGCTGACGCAGCGGTTGCTGGTCAAGCGCCGCCTGAGCGAAGGCGCATCGCTGGTCTATATCTCGGCATTGTCCGCACGCGCGGCGCCTCAGGCCGCCGCCGGCTACGCAGCATCCAAGGCAGCGCTGGAAGCTGCGGTCCGCACGCTGGCGCTCGAACAGGCCAAACACGGCATCCGCGCCAACTGCATCGCGCCAGGCTACGTGGACACGCCCATGCTGAAGAAATTGGGCGCCGCAGCAGACCTGGACGACAAGATCGGACTGACGCCGCTGGGGCGCATCGACCCGGACGACATCGCCAAAGGCGCGGTGTATCTGCTGTCGGGGGCCAGCCGCTGGATTACCCGCAGCGCCTTGACCATCGATGGCGGGATTTCCCTGCCCATCCGCCTATGAGCATTGACACTACCATGGCAGCAGAAGATCCTGTTTCCGCGCTGCTGCGCGACCTATATGGCCTGCACGGCAAGACCGTATTGGTGACCGGCGCATCCAAAGGCATCGGTGAAGCGGTCGCACGTGCATGCGCCGCCGCAGGGGCACGCCTGATCGTCACCGGGCGCGATGCGGAACGTCTGCAAACCACGCTGGCATCGCTGCACGGCGATGGCCATCGCCTGTTTGCTGGCGACCTGAGCGATGCGGCTGTCGTGCAACAACTCGCTGCCGATTGCGGGCCCGTCGACGGTGTGGTGCACAGCGCCGGCATTCGCGGGCTGTCGCCGATGAAGCTGGTAAGCGAAAAATTCCTGCGCGAGGTCATGGACATCAACTATCTGGCGCCGGTGATGCTGACCCGCCACCTGTTGGCGCGGCAATCACTACGCTCCGGTGGCTCGGTGATTTTCCTGTCGTCCATCGCCGCGTTGACCGGTACTGTCGGCGTTGGTCCGTATGCAGGCTCGAAGGCCGCATTGCTCGGTACTTTGCGACCGTTGGCGCTGGAGCTAGCACGTCGGAAAATCCGCGCCAACGCGTTGTGCCCCGGCCTGGTCGAGACCTCATTGATCAACGAGGACAAGGCCTGGTTCGAGGAAAGTCGCAAGCGCTATCCGCTGGGCATCGGGCAGCCGGAAGACGTTGCATTGGCATGCCTGTACTTCCTCTCCGATGCCAGCAGCAAGGTCACCGGACAAGCCTTCAGCATGGACGGAGGCGTGGAATTCGCATGACATCCGCTACTCCCGCACCGCCTTATCACCTGCTGATCGTTGGCGCAGGTGGCTACGGAAGAGATATCGCATCGCTGGCATACCATGAGGATCCGGCTTTCGGCGTCGAATGGGACATCAAGGGTTTTCTGGACGACCGCGCGCATCTGCAGGGTACATCGCGGTGGCCGATCGTCGGCGACCCTGTCACCTATCAACCCGTCGAAGGCGATATTTTCATCTGCGCGATCGGCAACCCGGTGGAGCGACGCCGCTACGCTCAGGCGCTGATCGAAAAGGGCGCGGACTTCATCGTGTTCCACCCACCTCCTTCGCGCGAGGCATCTGCCGGTTACATCGGGCGCGGCGGCGTTTTCGATTCGCGCGTGTCCATCGGCTCGGGCAGCCGGCTCGGTGAGTTCGTCACTGTGCTCTCTACCTCGATCATCGCGCACGAAGTCAGCATAGGCGACTACGTACAGATCGGCAGCTTCGTCTTCATTGGTGGCGGCGTGGTCATCGGCAACGAGGTGACAATTCATCCGCATGCCACCATCATTCCCGGCATCACAATCGGCGACGGCGCCATCATCGGCGCCGGCAGCGTGGTGGTAAAAGATGTTCCCTCCAACAGCACCGTGGCTGGCAATCCTGCGCGCGTCATCTTCAGTAGGTAGCGCGCAAATATGCACTTCAGGAGGTAGGACATGAGACGCCACGCACTTGACGTCAAACACTACACCAGCCCGCATACCTTCGAGCTGGAGCAGGCGCGGCTGTTCAGCCGATTGTGGACATTTGTCGGTTTTTCATCATTAGTGGCCAAACGTAATCAGTTCTTCGCGCGCCAGGTTGCTGGTGTGCCAGTGCTGGTGCAGCGCACCGATGCCGGAATTCGCGCCTTTATCAATCAGTGCCCGCATCGTCAATCGGCGATCCAGATCGACAGCCATGGCAAGCGGCCGTTGGTGTGCCCGTATCACGCATGGTCGTTCGGACCGGAGGGCGAGTTGCGTGGCCTGCCCAACCCAGGTCTGTACCAATTCACCGCCGAAGAGAAGGACGCCATCTGTCTGCGCAAACTGCACCTAGAGCAGGTCGGCCAGCTGTTGTTCGTCAATCTCTCCGAACAACCCTTGCCGCTGACCGAACAGTTTTCACCCGAGTACCTGGAGCAGCTGCGCCTGGCGTCCTCGCATCTGGACTCGCAGATCATCTACAGCTGCCATCGGGTGCGCTACAACTGGAAGTTGAACATGGAAAACGTCAAGGACTATAACCACGTCCCTTTCGTTCACCCCAAGACCTTCGGCCCGTTGATGACGAGTACGGACAAGGCGGCACGCACCCAGGAGTCTGGGTCCGACGCTGCTTCGCCGGTGAAACAACTACTACAGTCCAAGGCCGTTCCCGCATTGAGCGAGCTCAGCTTCCCGGTCAAGGCGCATATCACAGCGCAAAGTAGCTGGTTTCGTTCGCTATGCGACCGCTACGGCGAGGATGAGGCCTACTACAACTGGTTCGTCTACCCTAACGTCAACTTCTGCAGTGTGCGCGGCGACTATTTCCTGCTTCAGCAATACGATCCGGTTTCGTCATCGGAAACCGACTACCACCTGTGGGTAATGACAGCGCAGCGCAAGCACGAGCGCACCGACTTCACGGCCCTGTTGAGCGATCTGATCCGCGGCGAGCGTACCGTCATCGCGGAGGATACTGTCTTGTTGGAACGCATGCAGGCCGGTTTCGGACCGCACTCCGACCACATCACGCACGGCGATTACGAGATTCAACTGGTGCGCCAGCATCGTTGGTACCGCGGCGCGGTGCTGGAGGAAACGCATTGACCTCACTCATCCTGCTGGGTCAGGACGATGCGCTAACGCAGGCGGTACGCGCGGCAAACGCATGCGGATTGGTGCACACCGTGATCGAACTGAAATCGGCCGACCGTCACAACTTCGAGCTGGACGACATCTTCGCGCGCTTCCCGACGGCAGACAGCGAAGTTTTTGTCGCGCTGGACGCACGGGCGGTGAACTACGCACGCCACAAGCTGGTCGCGCAGCTGCGGCTTGCCGGCTATCGATTGGCGAACCTGATTTCGCCAACGGCCATAGTCGATGACGATGTGCGTTTGGCAGGCAATGTCTACATCGGACCCGGGTGCAACGTTGCTCCTGGCACGCGCATCGGCGTCGGTTGTTGGCTCGATCGCCAGGTCGTGATCGAGTCCGATGTCCGCCTGGGTGCCTGCACAACTCTACATGCAGGCGTCTCGATTGGGCGAGCTGTGGACATCGGGCAAGGCAGTACACTGGGCAGCGGCAGCATCGCAGGCGCTGGCACGAAAATCGGCCGTCATTGCGAGTGGCTGCTGCCCGGCGTATTGCCCATCACCCTCCCGGACCGTTCCTTCTACGATGCGCTGATGCCCCAGGGAGCACGCATTTTGTGATTGACCTAATCATTCAAACAGCCCAACAAACTTTGCCTTTCCCGAGAACATGTAATGACGCTGGATGAGTACCAACGGATGAGCATCAATCCCGACGGGGACGACCGCATCCTGCGTGAATGCCTTGTTGCCTGCGCGGACTCGTATGCGCGCGAGCCGAACTTTTGCGTGCCGAAAGAGGCGCGTCGGGTGTTGGAAGAGAAAGGAAAGAGGGTGCAGGTGGTCCTGCTCGGCAGCAAGCTGTTCGGGAGCGTATTCGTACGAGAGGCAGCATCACGCGTCGACATCGTCGGCGTCGTGGACGACTACAAGGTCGATAGCGGCCAGACCTTCCACGGCATCCCTTTCATTACGTCCGCGACTCTGATCCATTGGGCACGCACCCGCCAGATTGTCTGTGTTAACACGTGTCGCTTCGACTACTCGCGTCGTTACTTCAAACACCTCACGTTTGCAAACAGCATTCCTCTACTCAACTACGAGCAGGCCATCCGTTGGCTAGGCATTACGGCATGCAGCGATCACCGGGTAGACGACTGGGGCAGTTACATCGTCCGCAACTTGCCGCGCTTCGATGCCCTGGCTACGCGCCTCGGCGATCCATACTCTCGCTTCACGCTGTTCAGCGTGCTGCTGGCGCATTTGAGCTGCAATCCGGAATGGCTCCTCCACGCAGCCAAGCCATATTCGAGTCTGTATTTTCGATCAGGTCTGTTCGTGCCTGGTTTGAAGGAATGCTTTGCCGACTGCGGTGCGTCGATCGCCGAATCAAGCCGCGCCTTCCTGGATAGCGTGGATGAACGATTTGAAAAAATATGGATGATCGAGCCCGACCAGATCAATGGCAGCACACTCCGTGAATTCATCCAGACCCGTTCTTCTCTGTCCGGCGATAATTGCAAAATTGAGTTAATTGCGTGCGCTTTGGGAGAAGCAGATGGCGAACTGCCGTTCCTGCATGAAGGCGGACCTGGCGGCCAACTGGTGCCGGTGCCGTCTGGGCAGGCACACTGCCACAACGTGTCGGTACGCCGCCTGGACGACCTGCTCGATCGCACACCGACACTCATAAAAATGGACATTGAAGGAGCGGAGCTGGGGGCCTTGCGCGGTGCCAGTGCGCACATCGCAACGGGACGTCCAACGTTAGCGATTTCCGCGTATCACCGCTCCTCGGACTTGCTTGATCTGGTCGACGCAATTGAAAACATCCGCGACGATTATCGTATCGGCCTGCGCCACCACACCGAGGACCGATGGGATACCTGCCTTTACTTCTATTAGGTCATCCGCCTCAAGCAATCTGACCTTTCCCAATAAACAAAGCAGCCTCTTTCCTCATGCGTAATGGCTGCAAGACGGAATTGAATGTCGAGAGCAGCTGCACTTTTATACGAAGGTCGTCATACGGAATTGTCATATACCCACAGCGGATACCACATGCAGCCTTGAATAGGAACCAAGCCAAATGGCGTTAGCAATCGGTTCGATCGAGCGAGCCACCATCAAGTACCCTGGACTGGATCCGGCGTGTACTAAGCTTGTCGGTTGGGGAGCCGGACAGTTCTTCCGCGATTTCTATCCGGCCATCGCCGAACGGTTGAACCTGGCGTACACCATCTGTCCGCGGCAGGAAAATCAGGGCGCGACGGTCCATGGAATCCAGGTCAGGCCGCCCTCTGCGCTGAATGACGAATCCACCGACGATGTGCTGATTGTCATCTTCTCTAATCACTACCCGGAGGTGATGAATCAGATCGCAGCGGCGCATGGCCACTTCCGCACGGTGCGCGCAGTCGATTACGACCAGAGCAGCATCGTGACGCTGCAGGAGCTGCAGAAGCTTGCCGGCCTGTTGCCGGACCTGCGCATCTCGCGTCGGCTGATCTCGCCGGAGGCGGGAATTTTCGTCCAGGGTCTTGCGTCCGACTTCACACCACTGGTGCTGGCCTGGAATCGGCTGCATTTTCCTGATGTCTATCAGTGCATGGTGACATGGGACCATCAGTCCGAGGAGCTCCTTGATCGCTGCCGTCCCTGGCTGGACAAACTGATCCTGGTGCCGCAGCCGGAGAACCTTGGCCTGCATTACCGCAACGCCGTACTCAGGTCGGCGCGGTTGGGGGCCGAGCACCTGGCCGAGCATGGAATACCGGTCGCCGTGCGCTGCCGCCGCGATAACGTGCTTACCGGCTCGGTCCACAAGGTCATCGATACGTACTTTCGCGCCAAACGCAACCAGGGAAAGATTGCTGTGTCGTTGGCGGCTTCCTGGCAGCACATGCCGTTCCACTTTTCGGAAAAAGCCATGTTGGGCAGGACCGATGACATGGTGGCGTTATGGTCGACCCTGGAAGACCCGCGGCCAGCCAGTTATGCGGACGATGAATTGTCGCCGACACTTGAACTCGCACCGGAACGACATTTCCAGGAGCTCAGCCAGTACACCTTCGAGTCTTCGTTGTGGCGGGACTATGCACGCCGTCTCGGATTCCCTACAGACACCTTGGCCGACGGCTATCGCTTTGCGCAGTCGCGGCTGCTTGCCCTGGAACCGCATATGAGTTGGAGTTCGCTGAAGTTTGTGCCTTTGTTCAACGTGGTGCGCGACACCAGCTATTCCTTCTCGATGGACAGCTGGAACCGCCTGTTAACAGATCCCGAGGCGGCGCTGGAGGCTGCGGAAGCAGTCAGCCGGCTGGCGCTCAATTCGACCGACTTCTGGCAAGGACGAGCGGGCTGACCGCTCCGAACGGCCAATATATCGGTTGCCAGGAGGCTTCCATGACTTACGCCATCATCATCCCCGCGCGGCGCGACTCTTCGCGCCTGCCCGGAAAACCGCTGATCGAGTTGGGCGGCGTGCCCATGATCGTGCGCACCTATCAGCAATGCGCCAAAGCGGCGCCAGCCGAGCGCATTCTCGTCGCCACCGATTGCGATGTGATTCAACGTACCTGCGAGCAGGCCGGCATCCGCACCTTGATGACCTCCAGCGACTGCCTGACCGGCACCGATCGTGTTGCCGAGGTCGCGCAGCAGCTCGATGTGGACACCTATATCAATGTGCAAGGTGACGATCCGCTATTCAATCCGCAGGACGTGCGTCTGCTGATCGACGCTGCGGCAGCTTCACCGAATGATGTCATCAACGGTTACTGCCCTGTCGCCAACATCGACGAGTTACGTAACCCGAGCGTGCCCAAGGTGGTGGTTCGCCCGGATGGGCGTCTGCTGTACATGTCGCGCGCGGCGATCCCGGTCACCAAGCAAGGCGAGTTCCGGCGTGCCTGGCGGCAGGTGTGTGCGTACGCGTTTCCCAAACAAGCCTTGCAGGCGTTTGCGTCGGTATCTTGCAAGACCACGTTGGAAGACATTGAGGACATCGAGATCCTGCGTTTTCTGGAACTTGGCTTTGAAGTGCGTATGGTGCAGATGAGCAACCAATCGATCGCGGTGGATACGCCGGCTGATGTCGTGCGGGTGGAAGCAGCACTACGCATGACGCAGCTCGGCGAGCGGAACGCGCCATGACGCAGGATAAGATGCCCCACACGCCGCCCGGCGTGCATTCGCCCATCTGTGGCACTTCCGATCTCAGAAATGAAGAACATGCCCGGGCGTATTCGCCACGCCGCTTCTTCGACCAGTTACTGACGACCAACGCCCCATTGATAGTGGACGTGGGCGCGCATCGCGGCGAGTCGATTCAGCACTTCAAGTCGATCTATCCGGATTGCCAGTTGTATTCGTTCGAACCGGACCCGCAGAATTTTGCCGAACTGGAAAAAGTGGCTGCTCAGTTCGGCACGACCACCATGTGCGTTGCGTTGGGCGAGAAGGAAGAAGTCGGTCATTACTACCGGCAGAGCATCTCGCACCTGGGCGGGTTGCTGCCGGTCAATGCGGATTCCACCGACTCGCTTGGCTATGCGCGGCAGGCGTCGAACGAGGAGATTGTGGTCAGCAAGACCACTCTCGACAACGCCTGCGCCGCGCTGGGAATCGCACAGATAAATATTCTCAAGATCGATGTGCAGGGGTTTGAGCGTCAGGTGCTGGAAGGCGCGACTGCGATCCTGCAACACACCGACTGCGCAGTGATCGAGATCGGCCTTTACGATTTCTACGGCAAGACCAACAGCTTCGTCGAGGTGGTCAACCTGATGCAGGCGGCCGGCTTTTCGTTGTGGGACATCGCCAAGCTGTCGAAGAATCCTAAGAGCTTGCGCACTGATTGGATCGAAGTGGTTTATCGCAAGGAATCAGCACAGTCGCAATATCTGCCGCAGCCATGAACGCAGCCGGAAACCTGCCAGGCGGTCTATGCCGACGTCGACGTGTGCAAGCATGCTAACGATCAGTCATTTAACGTCATGAGCCACGCTGTTGACGCGGCGAAAAATTCGACTTGCCAGCCTATCCTATCCTGGGCAGTGTCATGGTTTGGTGTGCGCGTCGTGCATCGAAACGTCCTTTAGATCTCGACGGATATCATCCTATCGACGCATCTCAGCAGTATTCTGAAGCGAGGAAACCACCATGGAAATCTCGGGCAAGACAACGATTGTTCCGGTAGGAACTCAATTTGCGAATGTCGGCGTTGCAGCCAACGTTGTTACGCAAATTGTCTCTCCTGCCACCAACCAGTACGGCCTCGTGATTCGCACATGTAGTCTGAGCGGCGCTTCGTCCGCAATAGGCCTTGCCGTCTACGCAGATACTTCGGCACCATCCGGATATGGGGACGGAACCAAAAGGGTGATATTTCTCGGCGTTGCTCCTCCCTCAGACCACTTCCCCTACCAGGTCTACCTACCTCCCGGCTATGGCGTTTGGCTGGTAACGAACGGAAACGGCAGTATCAACATAACCTATGACGTCCTGGATAGACTGCCCACCGGCCTTTGACTGTTCACCGGCCCAGATCTCGAGTGCATTGCGCTATCAATGCGTCCATCGTTGACATGCAGGAGACCTGGATCACAGCACTCGTAATCCTGCAACCTTGTCTGGACATCACCACTCACCGGTCGAGGGTATTTTCATCGCCCACACCCGTTCAGGCGAGCAAGCCAGGCACGGGGCATTGATGTGGCGTTCTTCGTTGGACGATCCATCTGCCGCGCAAGCGATGGGCTTGATGAGTGCTGCCGAATTCCGGTGGCACGCCGCCAAACGCCACTGCCTGCTCTTGAATGCCAAATGGCCCGTAACCAAGCGCGTTGCCTACTTCAGGAGCCAGGCAGGACGGAAATGGTCGCCGATGGGCAGCACGGTAGCAGCGCAGCCATTCCTCCCGATAACGACGCGTCATGCTTCGAGCGGCATGCATATTGCATCGGTTCGGCCAATCCGATGCTCGCTGCCTTCCGCGTGATCGGACCAATTCGCGTTGGCACTGCATCCAGCATCGGATAATTCTTGAATGATCAACTCGAACCACCACCCGTGAGCTCTCCTGCCCTAGTCAGCATCGTCATGCCGACCTACAAGCCACGCTATTTCGCGCAGGCGCTGGACAGCGTGCTGGCGCAGACTTACACGGTGCTGGAGCTGGTGATCTGCGACGACAACGCCGATGGCGCCATCGAGGCCGTGCTGGCGTCGAGGCTGGCTGACGCCCCATTTCCGATCCGCTACCACCGCAATACCCCCCGCCTCGGCGAACTCGGCAGCACGGTCAAGGGGATCGGCCTGGCGCAGGGCGAGTACGTCAAGTTCCTGCACGACGACGACGTGCTGGAGCCGGACTGCGTCGCGCAGCTGGTGGGCGCAATGGAGCGCAACCCCGGCACCGCGCTGGCGTCCTCGCGCCGGCTGCGGATCGACGACGACGGTGCGCCGTTGCCGGACATCCTGGCCACCAGCTTCCCGTTTGCCGAGGATATGCTGATCGACGGGCCCGAGCTGGTGTCGTTCCTGGCCGACCACGCCATTAACTTCATCGGCGAGCCGAGTTGCGTGCTTGCACGGCGCGCCGACCTGATGGCGCTGGGTGGCGAGCTGATGATGTTGAACGGCAAGGCCATCCACTGGGTTGGCGACCTGGCGATCTACGTCAAACTGCTGCGTCGCGGCAACCTGGCCTTGCTGTCCAGCCCGCTCACGCAGTTCCGCGTGTCCAGCGCGCAGTTCAGTCAGGCCGGCCGCGATCAGCCCGGTATCGGCGATCAAGGCCACGACGACCTGCGCCAGGGCATCCGCCAACTCGGCTGGCGGCGCGAGGGCGGCGACAACCGCCAGGTGCGTGTCGCCCCGCTTAGCCCGCACAAGGCGCGGGTGTTCAAGTCGGTGGATCTGGTCAACGCCTTGATGCAGAGCGCAGGAATGGCCGAGCGCGTGTCGCCGGCCACCTGGCTGGGCGTGCGCCATCCCAGCGATGTGCAGCGCGCGTTGATCGAGGCCCGCTTGCAGGCGCATGCGGGCGGCCCGCGGATCGCAGTGATGGTGGTCGACAGCGACGGCGATGCGGCAGCGGTGGCCGCAACCCAGGCCAGCCTGGCGGCGGTGGCGTGTTATCGGAACCAGCAGACCTGGGTGATCAGCAGCTCGCCGCAGCAGGCCGCCGAGCACGGCGGGCGCGGTGTGCTGATCGGTCCGGACGGCTTGGTGCCCGCGCTCAATCGGACCATCGCCACGCAACAGTCCATCGACTGGGTGCTGCTGGTCCAGGCCGGCAGCCTGTTCACCGCCAGTGGCCTGCTGATGCTGGCGCTGGAGATGCTCGCGCTGCCTGACACGTGTCAGGCCATCTACGCCGGTGAAGTGGTCGCGCTGGACGGCGGTCAACTGGGGCTGGCGATGCGGCCGGCGCTGTATCTGGACATGTTGCTCAGTTCACCGTCGACGATGTCGCGGCATTGGCTGTTCCGGCACCAGACGCTAGTGGCCGATGGCGGCTTTGCAACCGAAACGAGCGACGCCTTCGAACTGGATTACCAGCTTGGGCTGGTCGAACGCTACGGCCTGGCCTGCATCCAGCACATCGCCGAACCCTTGCTGGTGGCATCGGCCACCACGCGGCATGGCGACGAAGACGAGCAGCGCGCCATCAGCCGCCATCTTGCCGCGCGCGGGTACGTGGACGCGGTGGTGAGCAGCAACGGCCCCGGCAGGCACGCGGTGGACTACCGTCATGCACAGCAACCATTGGTCAGCATCCTGGTGCTGGTGGATGGACGCCTGGCGCAGGTGCAGCGCTGCCTGGAAAGCGTGCTCGCCAACACCGGCTACCCGCACTACGAGCTGCTGTTGCTGGATCGCGGCGACAGCGCCGAGCCGGCGCTGTGCGACTGGCTGGCGGGCATCGACAACCTCGGCCTGCAGCAGATCCGCGTGCTGCGCTTCGAAGGCGACCCCTCGCGCGAGGCAGCCTGCAATGCGGCAGCCGAACAGGCACGTGGGGAGGTGTTGCTGTGGTTGGCGGCCGGTACGGCAGCGATCAAGGCTGATTGGTTGGCGCAGCTGCTCAACCACGCGCTGCGCCCGGAGGTCGGCGCGGTGGCCGGCAAGCTGCTGCGCGGCGACGGCACCGTGCATCACGCCGGCCTGCTGCTGGGCCTGGGCGCACCGGCAGCACGCGCCTTCGCAGGTGCGGCGTTCGACGAATCGGGCTATCTGCAGCGCCTGCAACTGGATCAGAACTACAGCGCGCTCAGTGGCGAATGCCTGATGCTGCCGCGCCAGCTGTTCCTGGACGCCGGCGGCTTTGCGCAGGAACCGGCATTGGCGCAATGGAGCGACGTCGACCTGTGTCTGCGCCTGCAGCAGGCCGGCTATCTCAATGTCTACGCCGCGCGCGCGCAGCTGTTGATCGACCCGCCCGACGCGACGCCCGCCACTGCACTCGACGAAGAAGCGATGTATGCGCGTTGGCTGCCGCTGATGGCCAACGACCCGGCCTACAACCCGGGATTTTCGCTGGACCCGGGCGCCGGCTTCCAGCTGGCCGACCCGCGCGCCAGCTGGCGGCCGCTGCAGTCGTGGCGTCCGCTGCCGAGCGTGATGGCGCTGCCGGCCGATATCGAAGGCTGCGGGCATTACCGGGTGATCCAGCCACTGCGCGCCTTGCGCGAGGCCGGGATGGCCGAAGGGGTGTTGTTCAACGGCTATCTGGAGATCAGCGAGCTGGCGCGCCAGGATCCCGACGTGGTGATCCTGCAACGCCAGGTCGGCGAGCCGCGGCTGGAGGCGATGCGGCGGATGAAGGCGTTGTCGCGCGCATTCAAGGTGTACGAGCTGGACGATTACCTGCCCAATTTGCCGCTGAAGAATGCGCACCGCGAGCACATGCCCAAGGACATTCTGAAGACGGTGCGGCGCGGGCTCGGCATGGTGGACCGCTTCGTGGTCTCCACCCCTGCCCTGGCCGAGGCGTTTGCTGGGCTGCACAGCGATATCCGCGTGGCCGAAAACCGCCTGCCGCCGCATTGGTGGGAACATCTGCCTGCGCGGGCCGAACGCCAGGGTGGCAAGCCGCGGATCGGCTGGGCTGGGGGCGCCAGCCATACCGGCGACCTGGAGCTGATTGCCGACGTGGTGAAGGAGCTGGCCGGCGAAGTGGAATGGGTGTTCATGGGGATGTACCCGTTTGCGCTGCGCCAGCATATTCACCAGTTCCAGCCGGGTGTGCCGATCGATGAGTACCCCGCCGCGCTGGCGGCGCTGGACCTGGATCTGGCGCTGGCGCCGGTGGAGCAGAACCTGTTCAACGAATGCAAGAGCAATCTGCGGCTCCTGGAGTACGGCGCCTGCGGTTACCCGGTCATCGCCAGCGACGTGCGCTGCTACCAGGGCAGCCTGCCGGTGACGTTGGTGAAGAACCGCTACCGCGACTGGATCGGCGCCATCCGCGAGCACTTGGCCGACCTGGACGCAGCACGCGCCAGGGGTGCGGCCTTGCGCGAGGTGGTGCGGCGCGACTGGATGCTCAGCGGCAGCAATCTGGACACCTGGCGGGCCGCCTGGTTGCCGGACTAACGCGGATGCGCTGCTTCAGCTGACCACCCACCGGGTTGCCCTCATCCGGCGCTGCGCGCCACCTTCTCCCGCAGGCGGGAGAAGGAACACCTGGCTGCGGGAGAAAACAAGCCAATCGCTGCGACGCGGCCGCGACTGGAACGCCCCCGCGCCGGAATCCCGGCGCCATTTCGGCACGCCGCTTGCATCGGTGTGGATGCCTCCCTGGCTGACCGCACCCATGAGCGATTCCGTCACCTCCATCCTCTCGCAGATCCGCAGCTACCAGACGCAGATGGGCCAAGGCCCGATGGGCGCGGTGGGCGATGCGGCGCTTGGCAACCAGATCCAGGGCCTGGCCGGCGCACAGGGAACACCGGCGACGCAGGCACCGAGCTTCAGCGAGACCTTGCGCGGCGCCATCGGCGGCGTCAACGAGGCCCAGCAGAAGGCCGGCGCGCTGTCCAAAGCATTCGAAATGGGCGACCCCAATGCCGATCTGGCACGGGTCATGGTCGCCTCCCAGCAGTCCCAGGTGGCCTTCCGCGCCACCGTGGAAGTCCGCAACCGTCTCGTCCAGGCTTATCAGGACGTCATGAACATGCCGCTGTAAAGGTTGACGACACATGGCACTCGCGATCAGCAAAGAAAACATGAACCAGAACGCCGAAAAGGCGGGGCAATGGTTCGACCGTGTCCGCAGCCTGCAGATCACCCGCAAGCTGACCATGATGGCGATGATCGCCCTGGCGGTCGCGGCCGGTCTGGCGGTGTTCTTCTGGTCGCAGAAGCCTGGCTATCAGTCGCTGTACACCGGCCTGGATGAGAAGGGCAATGCCGAAGCGGCCGACCTGCTGCGCACCGCGCAGATTCCCTACAAGATCGACCAGGCCACCGGCGCCATTTCGGTGCCGCAGGACCGTCTGTACGACGCCCGCCTCAAGCTGGCCGGCTCCGGCCTGACCGGCAAGGAAACCGGCGGCGGTTTCGAACTGATGGAAAAGGACCCGGGCTTCGGCGTCAGCCAGTTCGTGGAAAACGCCCGCTACCAGCACGCGCTGGAAACCGAACTCTCGCGCACCATCGGCACCCTGCGCCCGGTGCGCGAGGCCCGTGTGCACCTGGCCATTCCCAAGCCCAGCGCCTTCACCCGCCAGCGCGATGTAGCCAGCGCCTCGGTGGTACTGGAATTGCGCGGCGGCCAGGGCCTGGAGCGCAACCAGGTCGATGCCATCGTCAATCTGGTGGCGTCCAGCATCCCGGACATGACCCCCGAACGCGTGACCGTGGTCGACCAGAGCGGCCGCATGCTCTCCATTGCCGACCCGAATAGCGATGCGGCCCAGCACGCCGCCCAGTTCGAACAGGTGCGCCGCCAGGAAAGCTCCTACAACCAGCGCATCCGCGAGCTGCTGGAGCCGATGACCGGCCCGGGCCGGGTCAATCCGGAAACCAGCGTGGATATGGACTTTTCGGTGGTCGAAGAAGCCCGCGAGCTCTACAACGGCGAGCCGGCCAAGCTGCGCAGCGAGCAGGTCAGCGACACCAGCACCAGCGCCACCGGCCCGCAGGGCCCTCCGGGCGCCACCAGCAATAGCCCCGGCCAGCCGCCGGCACCGGCCGTGGCCGGCGCGCCGGGCACCCCGGCGGCCGCCAATGGCCAGGCCGCGGCCCCGGCCACGCCGACCGAAAGTTCCAAGAGCGCCACGCGTAACTACGAATTGGACCGAACCTTGCAACACACCCGCCAGCCGGCCGGTCGCATCAAGCGCGTCTCGGTGGCGGTGCTGCTGGACAACGTCCCGCGCCCAGGCGCCAAGGGCAAGATGGTCGAACAGCCGCTCACCGCTGCCGAGCTCACCCGTATCGAAGGCCTGGTCAAGCAGGCAGTGGGGTTCGACGCGGCACGCGGCGACACGGTGTCGGTGATGAATGCCCCGTTCGTGCGCGAAGCGGTGGCGGGCGAGGAAGGCCCGAAGTGGTGGGAAGACCCGCGCGTGCAGAACGGTCTGCGCCTGCTGGTCGGTGCGGTGGTGGTGCTGGCGCTGTTGTTCGGTGTGGTGCGCCCCACCCTGCGTCAGCTCACCGGCGTGACCGCGGTCAAGGACAAGCAAGGCAAGGCTGGCAAGGATGGCACTCCACAGAGCGCCGACGTGCGGATGGTCGACGAAGACGACGACCTGATGCCCCGCCTGGAAGAAGACACCGCGCAGATCGGTCAGGACAAGAAGACCCCGATCGCTCTGCCAGACGCCTACGAAGAGCGCATGCGCCTGGCGCGCGAGGCCGTCAAAGCCGATTCAAAACGTGTCGCACAAGTCGTGAAGGGATGGGTCGCCAGTGAAGCCTGATACACAACCGATGACTGGAGTGCAGCGCGCCGCGGTGCTGTTGCTGTCGCTGGGTGAGAGCGACGCGGCCGAAGTGCTCAAGCACATGGACCCCAAGGAGGTGCAGAAGATCGGCATCGCCATGGCCACCATGACCGGCATCTCGCGCGACCAGGTCGAGAAGGTGATGGACGAGTTCAACGGCGAACTGGCCGGCAAGACCTCGCTGGGCGTGGGCGCCGACGACTACATCCGCAACGTGCTGATCCAGGCGCTGGGCGCCGACAAGGCCGGCGGGCTGATCGACCGCATCCTGCTGGGCCGCAACACCACCGGCCTGGACACCTTGAAGTGGATGGACCCGCGCGCGGTCGCCGACCTGGTGCGCAACGAGCACCCGCAGATCATCGCCATCGTCATGGCGCACCTGGACAGCGACCAGGCCGCCGAGGCGCTGAAGCTGCTGCCCGAGCGCACCCGCGCCGACGTGCTGCTGCGCATCGCCACCCTGGACGGCATTCCGCCGAATGCGCTGAGCGAGCTCAACGACATCATGGAGCGTCAATTCGCCGGCAACCAGAACCTGAAGTCGTCCAACGTGGGCGGCATCAAGGTGGCGGCCAACATCCTCAACTTCCTGGACACCGGCGCCGACCAGGGCGTGCTGGGCGAGATCGGCAAGATCGACGCCGACCTGGCCGGCAAGATCCAGGACCTGATGTTCGTGTTCGACAACCTGGTGGACCTGGACGACCGCGGCCTGCAGACGCTGCTGCGCGAAGTCTCCGGCGAGCGCCTGGGGCTGGCCCTGCGCGGCGCCGACGTCAAGGTGCGCGAAAAGATCACCCGCAACATGTCCCAGCGCGCGGCCGAAATCCTGCTCGAGGACATGGAAGCGCGCGGCCCGGTGCGCCTTGCAGACGTGGAAGCGGCGCAGAAGGAAATCCTCACCATCGTCCGCCGCCTGGCTGACGAAGGCGCCATCAGCCTGGGCGGCGCCGGTGCGGAGGCCATGGTATGAACGAGGTGGTCACCCGCTGGCTGGCCCCGGACCTGCAGCTCGTCCCGGCCCTGCCGGAACCGGACTACGAAGAACCGGCCATGCTCGAGCCGGTGCTGCGCCCGCCGACCCTGGAAGAGATCCAGGCCATCGAAGATGCCGCCCAGCACGAAGGGTTCGCGCGTGGGCATGCCGAAGGCTTCGCCCAGGGCCAGTCGGAAGTGCGCCGCCTCACCGCGCAGATCGACGGCATTCTGGACAACTTCACCCGCCCGCTGGCGCGGCTGGAAAACGAAGTGGTCGGCGCGCTCGGCGAATTGGCCGTGCGCATTGCCGGCCAGCTGGTCGGCCGTGCCTACCAGGCCGACCCGCAACTGCTGGCCGACCTGGTCGGCGAGGCGGTCGATGCGGTTGGCGGCGCCGGCCGCGAGGTCGAAGTGCGCCTGCACCCGGACGACATCACCGCGCTGCTGCCGCATCTGGCGCCCAGCAGCACCACCCGCGTGGCCCCGGACATGAGCCTGAGCCGCGGCGACCTGCGTGTGCACGCCGAAAGCGTGCGCATCGACGGCACCCTGGACGCGCGCCTGCGGGCTGCGCTGGAGACGGTCATGCGCAAATCCGGAGCGGGCCTGTGAGCGCCCTGTTCGGTGCCACCCCGGCCGATTGGCTGGATGCACGCAATCTGCGCCTGGCCACGCGCCTGGGCACCCTTGGCCTGGAGCCCACCGCCGGTCGCACCCTGATCCGCGAAGGCATCCTGCGCCGCGCGGTCGGCCTGACCCTGGAAGCGACCGGCTGCGAAGCGCCGATGGGCGCGACCTGCAAGGTCGAGGTCGATGGCGGCTGGGTCGACGCCGAAGTGGTCGGCTTCGCCGGCGAACGCACCTACCTGATGCCCAGCGCCGAACTGCATGGCCTGCTGCCCAATGCCCGGGTGGTGCCCTCGCGCCGCCGCGGCGGCGTGGAAGTGGGCGAAGGCCTGCTCGGCCGCGTCATCGACAGCGACGGCACCCCGCTGGACGGCAAGGGCCCGATCCGCGCCGAAGGCAGCATCGGCATGGCCGGCGTGTCGATCAACCCGCTGGCGCGCGAGCCCATCACCACCTCGCTGGATGTCGGCGTGCGCGCCATCAACGCCATGCTGCCGATCGGCCGTGGCCAGCGCGTGGGCCTGTTCGCCGGCTCCGGCGTCGGTAAATCGACGCTGCTCGGCATGATGACCCGCTTCACCTCGGCCGACGTGATCGTGGTCGGGCTGATCGGCGAACGTGGCCGCGAAGTGCGCGATTTCGTCGAAACCACCCTGGGCGAAGAAGGCCTGCGCCGCGCCGTGGTCGTGGCCGCACCGGCCGACCGCCCGCCGTTGGCGCGCCTGCATGGCGCCTACCGCGCCACCGCCATCGCCGAATGGTTCCGCGACCAGGGCTTGAACGTGCTGCTGCTGATGGATTCGCTGACCCGCTTCGCCCAGGCGCAGCGCGAGATCGGCCTGTCGGTGGGCGAGCCGCCGACCACCCGCGGTTACCCGCCGTCGGTGTTCGCCAAATTGCCGGCGCTGGTGGAACGTGCCGGCAACGGCGCCAAGGGGCGCGGTTCGATCACCGCCTTCTACACCGTGCTGACCGAAGGCGACGACCCGCAGGACCCGATCGCCGATGCTGCCCGCGCCATCCTGGACGGCCACATCCTGCTCTCGCGTCGGGTGGCCGACAGCGGCCTGTATCCGGCCATCGACCTGGAATCCTCGGTCAGCCGCGTGGTGCAGGACATCGCCGACGACACCTGGCGCCTGCGCATCCGCAAGCTCAAGCGGCTGCTCTCGGCCTACACCGCCAACCGCGACCTGATCGCCATCGGCGCCTACCAGCGTGGCAGCGACCCGGCCACCGACGAAGCGCTGGCGCGCTGGCCGGAAATCGTCGAATTCCTCGGCCAGGACGTGCACAAGGCCTCGCTCCTGAGCGACAGCCTGTCCGCCCTGCAACAACTGGTCGAACCCGAGAACTAATCCATGATGCAGTCCAAACGGATCGACCCACTGCTGCGCCGCGCGCAGGAACAGGAAGACAAGGTCGCCCGCGATCTGGCCGAGCGCCAGCGCGTCCTGGAAACCCACCAGTCGCGCCTGGAAGAATTGCGCCGCTACGCCGAGGAATACGCCAACAGCCAGATGGCCGGCACCAGCGCGGTGGCGCTGAGCAACCGCCGCGCCTTCCTGGACCGCCTGGACAGCGCCGTGCTGCAACAGGCGCAGACCGTGCAAAGCAACATCGCCAAGGTGGAAGCCGAGCGCACCCGCCTGCTGCTGGCCAGCCGCGAGAAGCAGGTGCTGGAGCAATTGGCCGCCAGCTACCGTGCCCAGGAAAACAAAGTGATCGAACGCCGCGACCAGCGTGAGATGGACGACCTCGGCGCGCGTCGTTCGCGCCTGGCCCGCAGCCAAGACACCCACGGAGAATCCGCATGAACCCCTTGTCCGCCTTCGCCGCCGGCCTTGGTGCGCTTGCCGGCACCGGCAAGAAATCCAGCTACAGCGACCCGTCGTCCGAACCGGACGCGGGCCAGGACCAGTTTGCGCGCATGCTCAATCCGGCCTACACGCCGAACCAGGCCCCGCCGCAGGCACCCGAGCGCGTGCCTGCCAAGCAGGCCGCGCCCAAGCCCAACCAGCCCGACAAGAACCGCGGCGACGAGGACACCCACGACGATGCGGCCGGCGATGCCACTGCCCGGCCGCGGGCGCAGGACGGCGATGCCAAGCAGGCCAAGCCAGGTGCCGCCAAGGACGCGGCAACCACCGACAAGAGCACAGCCGCCACTGCCAGCAAGACCGGCAAACCGGCCAAGGCCGCCGCGACCGGCGAAGACGCGCCCGCAGAAGCGGCCACCGCGACCGATGCCAGCTGGCCGCCGGCAGGCCTGGGTGGCTTCGGCATGGGCCTGCTGGCGCAGGCGCTGCCGGGTGGCGACGTGCTGGCGGCCGCAGCAGCCGCACTGACGGCCAGCATGGCCGGCGCCAACGGCGCTGCGGCGACCGCCACCGCACTGCCCACCGATGCAACCGCAGCCGCCGCCACGGCAAACGCCGGCGCCGCCCTGCCCGCATTGGGAGCGCTGGTGCCGGCCGCTGCTGCAGGCGCCAAGCCGACCTCGACCACCGCCGTAAGCGGCGATGCGCAGACGGCCGCGTTGATGAGCATGGCCGCCAAGGCGCTGGAGCCGGCCGCCGACGACAGCGCCGCTGCCGCAGCGCCGGACGCCCCGGCGTTCGTGTTGCCGACCACCACCGCGCCGGCACTCACCCGCCTGCAGGACGCCGCACCGATCTTCAGCGCCTCGCCCACGCCCACCCCGGACCTGGGCAGCGACAATTTCGACGATGCCATCGGCGCGCGCATGAGCTGGCTGGCGGACCAGAAAATCGGCCATGCCCACATCAAGGTGACTCCGAACGAGATGGGTCCGGTCGAGGTGCGCCTGCATCTGGAGGGCGACAAGGTCAATGCCAGCTTCACCGCCGCCAATGCCGACACCCGCCAGGCGCTGGAACAGAGCCTGCCGCGGCTGCGCGAAATGCTCGGCCAGAATGGCTTCCAGCTTGGCCAGGCCGATGTCGGCCAGCAACAGCAGCAGTCGGCGGGCAATCGCAATGGCGGCAACGACAGCGGCAACGGCCTGACCCTGGACGACGCCCCGCCCGTCGGAATTCCGTCGGTGGTGTTACGCCAGCGTGGATTGCTGGACGCCTACGCCTGAAACGACGCGCCGGGCACACCCCGGCGCCGCTGATCCTCGCGCTCGGCCGCTGGCCGATGACGCCCTCCCACCCCCGCGGCGCAAGGCCTGCGGGGGTTTTCTGGTTTCCACGCAGCCCGCGCCAGGAAACCGACGCGGTTTTGGCATGCCAGTTGCATTGACAGGGTGAGCATTCCCCTGGAGCAGACTGTGGCAGCGGCCGAAAAAACCAAGAAGACCGACGACAAAGACGACAAGGGCGAGAAGAAGAAGGGCGGCAAGAAGCCCATCCTGCTCATCGCCATCGGCGTGGTGGTGCTGGCAGCCGCTGGCGGCGGCGCCTGGTTCTTCCTGGGCCACAAGGGCGAGGAAAAAGGCGGCAAGCACGACGCCCCCAAGGTGGCCGAAGTGCCCAAGCCGGCGCAGTACTTCCCGATGGACCCGGCGATCGTGGTCAACCTGGCCGACCCCGGCGATGGCCCGCAGTACCTGCAGGTCGAAGTGCAGCTGGTCACCCGCGACCCCGAAGAGCTCAAGCTCATCACCGAGAACGCGCCGGCCATTCGCGCGCACCTGCTGATGCTGCTGTCGCAGGTCAAGGCCGCCGAAGTGGCCGACCTGGCTGGCAAGCAGAAGCTGCAGAAGTCCGCCCTGGCCGAAGCGCAGAAGGTCATGACCAGCGAGACCGGCAAGAAGTGCGTCGAAGAATTGCTGTTCACCAGTTTCGTGACCCAGTAAGGCCTGTCCGATGAGCGTCAGTGATCTGCTTTCCCAAGACGAGATCGATGCCCTGCTGCATGGCGTGGATTCGGGCGCGGTCAACATCGAGCCGGAGCCGCTGCCCGGCGAGGCGCGCCAATACGATCTGTCCAGCCAGGACCGCATCATCCGTGGGCGCATGCCGACCCTGGAGATGGTCAACGAGCGCTTCGCGCGGTTGTGGCGGATCGGCCTGTTCAACCTGATCCGGCGCTCGGCCGACCTGTCGGTGCGCGGCATCGACCTGGTCAAGTTCAACGAGTACATGCACTCGCTGTACGTGCCGACCAACCTCAACCTGATCCGGTTCAAGCCGCTGCGTGGTACCGGGCTGATCGTGTTCGAACCCACCCTGGTGTTCACCGTGGTGGACAACTTCTTCGGTGGCGACGGCCGCTTCCACACCCGCATCGAAGGCCGCGAATTCACCGCCACCGAGATGCGTGTGATCCAGCTGATGCTCAAGCAGACCTTCGCCGACCTGAAGGAAGCCTGGGCACCGGTGATGGACGTGGACTTCGAGTACATCAACTCCGAGATCAACCCGCACTTCGCCAACATCGTCACCCCGCGCGAGTACGTGGTGGTGTGCCGGTTCCATGTGGAGCTGGAAGGCGGCGGCGGCGAGATCCACATCACCCTGCCGTATTCGATGCTGGAGCCGATCCGCGAACTGCTCGATGCCGGCATCCAGAGCGACCGCAACGACCGCGACGACTCGTGGAACGTGATGCTGCGCGAGCAGCTGGACACCGCCGAGGTCACGCTCTCCAGCGTGCTGGCCAGCAAGCGCATGAGCCTGCGCCAGCTCACCGGGTTGAAGGTCGGCGACATCCTGCCGATCGACCTGCCCGCCCAGGTGCCGCTGTGCGTGGAAGACATCCCGTTATTCACCGGCGAATTCGGCGTTTCCAATGGCAACAACGCCGTCAAGATCACCGCCGTACGCCCGCCCGGCGTGCAAGCCCCACGCGCCGTTCCCTCCCAGGACCCCAGCAAATGATCAACTCCGACATCCTCGACGCCTCGCCTGCCACCTTCGACAGCCTGCAGGCCGAGCAGGACCAGAACGCCGCCGACCTCAACCTGGACGTGATCCTGGACGTACCGGTGACCCTGTCGCTGGAAGTGGGCCGCGCACGCATCCCGATCCGCAACCTGCTGCAGCTCAACCAGGGCTCGGTGGTGGAACTGGAACGCGGCGCCGGCGAACCGCTCGATGTCTACGTCAACGGCACCCTGATTGCGCACGGCGAGGTGGTCGTCATCAACGACCGCTTCGGCATCCGCCTGACCGACGTGGTCAGCCCCAGCGAACGGATCCGGAGGCTGCGGTGATCGGCCTGCTGGCCACTGCCGCGCCGGTCGCGGCCAAGGCGACCGGGGTCGGCGCGCAGGCACCGTCCTCGCCCAGCCTGTTTGGCGCAGTCTTTGCATTGCTGTTGGTGCTCGCGCTGATCGTCGGCCTGGGCTGGTTGCTCAAGCGCATGCCCGGCAGCGGATTCCGCAGCACCGAGGGCCTGCGCGTGGTGACCAGCCTGGCAGTCGGTGCCAAGGAACGTGTGGTGGTGGTGGAGGTGAACGGCCAGCAGTTGTTGCTGGGCGTCACCGCCGGCGGCATCAGCACCTTGCACACCTTGCCCGAACCGCTGCCGCCCACGCCCGCACCCACCCTGCCCACTTTCAAGCAACTTCCCAATTTCGCCCAGCTGCTCGCCCAGAAGCTGCGCAAGGACCCGTGACATGTTGAGCCGTTGGAATCGTTGGGGGCGCAGTGTGCGCCTGGTGCTGATCCTGCTGGTGATGAGTTGCCCGCTGCTGGCCGCGGCCAGCCCGGCCGCGCTGCCGGCAATGGCGCAGGCCGCGGCACCGGCGGCGACCCCTGCCGCGGTACCGGCCGGTTCCAATCAGTTGCCGTCGCTGCCGAACGTGAGCGTGGGCCGCATCGGCGACCAGCCGGTGAGCCTGCCGTTGCAGACCTTGCTGCTGATGACGGCGATCACCCTGCTGCCGTCGATGCTGCTGGTGCTGACCGCCTTCACCCGCATCACCATCGTGCTGGGCCTGCTGCGCCAGGCGTTGGGCACCGGCCAGACCCCTTCCAACCAGGTACTGCTGGGCCTGGCGATGTTCCTGACCGCGCTGGTGATGATGCCGGTGTGGCAGAAGATGTGGGGCGCCGGACTGCAGCCGTACCTCAATAACCAGATCGATTTTTCCACTGCCTGGACGCTCACCACACAGCCGCTGCGCGCCTTCATGCTGGCCCAGATCCGCGAGACCGATCTGATGACCTTCGCCGGCATGGCCGGCGACGGCAAGTACGCTGGCCCGGACGCAGTACCGTTCACGGTGCTGGTGGCCTCGTTCGTGACCAGCGAGCTGAAGACCGCTTTCGAGATCGGTTTTCTGATCTTCATTCCGTTCGTGATCATCGACCTGGTGGTCGCCAGCGTGCTGATGTCGATGGGCATGATGATGCTGTCGCCGATGCTGATCTCCGCCCCGTTCAAGATCCTGCTGTTCATCCTGGTGGATGGGTGGGTATTGGTGGTGGGGACGCTGGCTGCGAGCTTTAATGCGTCGTAGGTGTGGACGCGCGGTGCGCGGTAGCGCTTGTCAGTTGACTGATTTTCGCGCACTGCGGGGTTGCATTGCTCAACCATCAGCTCCGCTTGCCGCTTTTTGCCTTCCGCTTTTTGCCTTTGTGCTTCGCTTTGGCTTCTAGCTTCTCCAGGGCCCCATACCGCAGCGGCAAGGCCGGCAGATACAACCCGCAGGGCGGCGCGCATGGATGCGCGTCGTTTTTGTAAGGGACATGGATGTCCCTTACAAAAATTTCTGCCGGACTTGCGCACCCGCAGCGCCGTAGGCGCGGAGGGCGCGAGGACGGGGTGTGCTTTCTTTTGGTTACTTTTCTTTGCACAAGCAAAGAAAAGTGACTCGCGCCCGCAGGGCGTGAAAGCCGTTGATTTCTCTGTCTCACACCAAAAACGAAACTGCAAACCGAGCAAACTCAAGTACAGGGCTTTCGCTCCCCTTCGGGGAACGAGTCACTTTCTTTGCTTGTGCAAAGAAAGTAACCAAAGAAACACACCCCGTCCTCGCGCCCCTACGCGCCAAGGCGCTACGGGTACGCAGTCCACGTGGGAATTTTTCTAAGGGACATCCATGTCCCTTTGAAAAACGTCGCGCATCCATGCGCGCCGCCCCTTCGGGGTTTGACCCACGCGGCCCGCCGCTGCGGTATGGGGGCCCGTAAAGCCGACAGCAAGGCAACAGCAAACCAAAGCCAGAGCACAGCGACAGCGACAGCGACAGCGACAGCGACAGCGACAGCGACAGCGAGTGCAACACGAGGCAACTCAGATCCCCGTTCGCCAACCAATCCCGAACCACGAATCCCGAATCCCCGCCCCTTTGGCACCCCACTTGCATCAGCACCTCCCATGAGCCCTGAAATCGCCCTGACTGAATTGCGTGGTGGCCTGGTCACCGTCCTGTGGATCGCCGGGCCCATGTTGCTGGCCGTGCTGGTGGTCGGCGTGGTGATTGGCGTGGTGCAGGCCGCCACCCAGTTGAACGAGCCGACCATCGCCTTCGTGGCCAAGGCGGTCGCGCTGACGGCCACGCTGTTTGCCACCGGCAGCATGCTGCTGGGGCATCTGGTGGAGTTCACCATCGCGCTATTCCAGCGCATTCCACACCTGATCGGCTAGCGGGCCAGACCGGATGGATTCTGCAACCCAGATGGTGATCGATGGCCAGCGCGCGTTCGCGATGGTCGGGGCGATCATGTGGACCATGCTGCGCACCGGTGCGTTGCTCACCGCCATGCCGTTGATCGGTACGCGGGCGGTGCCCGGACGGGTGCGGGTGATGCTGGCCGGGACGCTGGCGATGGTGCTGGCGCCGATCCTGCCGCCGGTGCCGGAGTGGGACGGCTTTACCGCCCAGGCAGTGCTGAGCATTGCGCGCGAGCTGGCGGTCGGGGCCAGCATGGGCTTCATGCTGAAGCTGATTTTCGAAGCCGGCGCATTGGCCGGCGAACTGGTGTCGCAGTCCACCGGCCTGTCGTTCGCGCAGATGTCCGACCCGATGCGCGGCGTGACGTCGGGGGTGATCGCGCAGTGGTTCTATCTCGGCTTCGGGCTGCTGTTCTTCGCGGCCAACGGGCATCTGGCGGTGATCGCATTGCTGGTGGACAGCTACAAGGCGTTGCCGATCGGGACCGCGTTGCCCGATGCCGGCGCATTCGCCGAAGTGGCGCCCACCCTGTTCCTGCAGATCCTGCGCGGCGGGTTGACCCTGGCCTTGCCGATGATGGTGGCGATGCTGGCGGTCAACCTGGCCTTCGGCGCGCTGGCCAAGGCGGCGCCGGCATTGAATCCCATGCAACTGGGCCTGCCGCTGACGGTGTTGCTGGGGCTGTTCCTACTGTCGAGTTTCGCCAGCGAGTTCGCCCCGCCGGTGCAACGCATGTTCGATACCGCCTTCGATGCCGCCAGAGAGCTGACGGCCTGACCCACACTAGAACAATGGCCGACCACTGCAAGCACGGCAGGCCGCCAACTTGCCGGCGCCGCCACCACTTCGACGGGCCGCCCCGCCTGCACCGTTTCAAACCGTGACACGCCTCAAGTTTCTAGCCGCGCAGCCGCTAAAGCCCCTACACGATTGACGCTGCGTATCGTCGTCCAACACTTACCCATCCCACGGGAATCGATGCTTACTGTGCCTGCGCTGTTGGCCCCGATGCGATTGCAAGGCGCTCGCCTGCGTGCGAGGGCGTGGCTGTTGCTGGCAGCGGTGCTGATCTGCGGCACAAGTTGGGCGCAAACCTACAGCTTCCGCGATTACGCCCAGGCCGATGGCCTGCAGGGCATGACCGTCAACAGCCTGCTCGAAGATCGCCAGGGCGTGGTCTGGGTCGGCACCGAGCTGGCGCTGCACCGTTTCGAACGCGAACACTTCACCCCGGTCGGCAAGGAGAGCGGGCTGGATGCGCGCTATATCCGCGCGCTCGGGTTGGATGCGGCCGGACGTCTGTGGGTGTCCAGCGCCAATGGCCTGTTCGTGCGCGAGGGCAACGACTTCGTGCAGGTGCTGCGCGAGGGCAAGCCGATCCGTGCCGACAGCGGCAATGTCGTTGCCGCCTACGCCGATGGCGTGGTGGTGGTCAGCGAAAACAGCCTGCTGCGGGTGTCGCCCAATGCCGCAGGCGGCTGGTCGGTCAACCCCCTGCCCTTGCAGATGGACGATGGACGCCTCTTGCCGGCCGGCAGGGCCTTGCTGGCCGATGGAACCGCGTTATGGGCCAGTTGCGGCCAGCACGTCTGCCGGATCGATGCCGGCGGCAGGATCACCCTGCTGTCCGAGGACGATGGCGTGCCCGAACGGCAATGGCGCGCGATCTTTCGCGATCACCTGGGCACCTTGTGGTTGCGTGGGGGCGGGCTGGTGCTCTCACGCGCTGCCGGCGAGCGCGTGTTCCGCAATCGTCCGGCGCCGGCGGGCACCCGGTTCAACACCCTCTCCGGTGCCACGACGCTGTCGGAAGACGCGCAGGGCCGCCTGCTGACGCGTTCGGACCGCGGCCTGGTGCGCTGGGAAGGCGACCACTGGCGCTACTTCGGCCAAAGCCAGGGGCTGCAGATCAGCCCCATGGTTGGCCCGTTGATGATGCAGAGCACCGGCCACCTGTGGATCGGCACGCGCGGCCTGGGTGTGCAGCGCTGGCTGGGCTACGGCACCGTCGAACACTGGGACGAAAGCCAGGGGCTGGCCGAAGCGCCGACCTGGGTGAGCCAGCGACTGCCCAGCGGTGAGCTGTTGGTCGGTGGCGATGCCGGTTCCAATATGCTCGATCCGCGTAGCGGGCGCATGCAGCCGTGGACGCTGGAGAACGGCCAACCCCTGCTGCAATCCATTTCCATTGCACTGTCGCCGGACGATGGTGCGGCCTGGGTGGCGCGCTCGTCCGGAGCCGTGGCGCGGCGCGACCCGCGCAGCGGCAAGACCACCGATGTGCTGCAGCTCGACCTGCCGATCAACAGGCTGATGTTCGATACGGCCGGCACCTTGTGGATCACCACCCCGCGTGGGCTGTACCGCGTACAGCGCGACACGCCGCTGCGGGCCGAGCGCGAAACGGCCCTGCCGGCAGCCTTCGTGGGCGATATCGACCTGGATCCGCAGGGGCGGCTGTGGGCCAGCACGCGCGAAGGCCTGTTCCTGCAGGCAAAAGACGGCAACTGGCAGCGCGTGCAGGTGCGCGGCGACCTGCCCAGCCAGGATTTCTTCCTGCTCGATTTCAGCGCCGATGGCGAGGTCTGGCTGTCGCTGCGCGATACCGGGCTGTGGCATGGCCGGCTGCAGGCCGACGGCGTGCTGACGCTTGCCGCCGTGGACGACCCGCTGGTGGCGCGGGTGATGCCCTTCATCCTGCGCCACGACAGCAAGGGCCGGCTGTGGCTGGGCAGCAGCCAGGGCCTGGATGTGTACCAGAACGGTCGTTGGTCGCGGGCCACGCGCACGGAAGGGCTGTTGTGGGACGACATGTCGGCCAATGCATTTTTCGAAGACACCGATGGCAGCGTCTGGCTCGGCAGCAGCCGTGGCCTGACCCACCTGCTGGATCCGATGCGCCTGTTCGCCGCACCGCCGCTGCGGGTGGACATCCTGCATGTGCGCCGCGGCAGCCAACCGCTGCTGCCGCAATCCCGGGTGGAGTGGTCGCAGGTGCCGCTGGATGTGGAGCTCAGCACCCCGGGGGCGGAAGGCGGCCCGGACCGCATCAGCTTCCGGTACCGGGTCGAAGGCCATCAGGCCAGTTGGACCAGCACCTCGCTCAGCCACCTGACCTACCCGCTGCTGCCGCCAGGCAGTTACACGCTGGAAGTGCAGGCAATGGATGCCTACCAGCGCAGCAGCAGCCCGATCACCCGCTTCGGGTTCGAGCTGGTGCCACCGTGGTGGCGGGGCGTTCCGGCGATTGTCGGGTACGTGCTGCTGAGCATCGCGGCGGTGATCGCGCTGCTGCGTTGGCGCACTGCCAAACTGCTGCGACGCAAGCGCGAACTGGAGCAACTGGTGGCCAAGCGCACCGCCGAGCTGGAACAGGACAAGCGCGATCTGGAAGCGGCGCGCGCCGAACTCTCGCTCAAGGCCACCCACGACGAACTCACCGGCCTGCTCAACCGCGCCGGCATCCTGGCCGCGTTGCGCGAGATGCTGCTGCACGCCGAACACACCGGGCGTCCGCTGGCGGTGGTGTTGATCGATCTGGACCACTTCAAACTGGTCAACGACCAGCATGGCCATCTGGCCGGCGACGCCGTCCTGGCCGGGGTCGGCCGCCGCATGGACACGCTGATGCGCGGCGACGACCGCATCGGCCGTTATGGCGGCGAAGAATTGCTGGCGCTGCTGCCAGGCCTGAACCTGGATGCCACCCATCGGCTGGACGCCCTGCACCACGGCATCTGCGGCGACTACCCCATCGATGGCGGCTGGCTGCATGTCACCTGTTCGGTTGGCGTGGCCTGGTTCCAGCGTGGCGAAACGCTCGAGCAACTGCTGGCTCGCGCCGACGCAGCGCTGTACAGGGCCAAGCGCAGTGGCCGCAATCGCATCGATTACGATCACGTGCCGCTGGATACGTTCGATCAGGTGTGACGGCAGCGCAGCTGAGCTTGCCGCGCATTGCACCTGTTCCACCCGCACGCCGGAGACGCACAAGCGCCGACAATCGATTGCAACGCCTGGTCAAGCGCAAGCCTGCGCCTGCCCAGTACCGCGCCATGCAAAGCCCGGCAGGGACGACAGGTGAATCGCGCTTGCGCACCCGTGTGACCTGCGTCCTACAACACGCCAGCAACCAGCCGCGTATGCCAGTTCCTCACGCCGTCGTGCTCGCTGAAGCATTAAAGGATTACGCGTTGGCAGCCGCTAGTGATTCCAATGCGGCCTGCAACGGGGGGCTGCCAAGGCAAGCCTGAGACACCGCGCGAGGGGCGCGGACCGCATTGCCGATGCGTGGGAGACTGCAACGTCCGTGGGGTTTGAGCACCGCCAATGGAGGTCGTCGCACCGGCGTGCACCGTTTGCCGTCGTGGTGCTGTTGGCATTGCTGTCGTTGGCCGACCTGGCCGGTGCGCAAAGCGCCAGCATCCGCCGCTATGCCCACGACCAGGGCCTGCTCGGGCTTGCCGGTACCTGCCTGCTGCAGACCCGCGCCACCTTGCTGTGGGTGTGCACCGAGAGCGGGCTGTATCGCTACAACGGGCGCATCTTCCAACAGGTGCCGCTGGATGGCCTGCGCAACGAGCCCACCACCTCGATCGCCGAAACCGCCGATGGGCGGTTGTGGGTGGCCGGCTTCCAGGCACTGTTCGTCGGCGACGAGCACGGCTTCCGCAAACTGCAGCCCGATGAAGCCGAGCACCTGGGGGACCAGATGCAGCTCGCCAGCCTGCCCTGGGGCACGGTGCTGGCCAATGGCGGCACGCTGGAAATCCTGCAGGGCCGCGCCAACGATCGCTGGCACAGCGAACCGTTGCTGGACACCGCAACCCGCGTACGCGTTCCCGAGTTGTCCAAGTCGCTGAGCCTGTCGGTGGACGGCGACACGCTGTGGGTGGGCTGCGCACGCAAGCTGTGCGCCATCGATGCGCAGCGCAAGGTGCAGGTATTCGGACCCGAACACGGGGTGCCGGACGACCGGTGGTATAGCGTGTTGCGCGACCACGACGGCGGGCTGTGGGTGCGCGGTGCGGGCACCCTGCTCTATCGCGCACGCGGGGCGAGTGCCTTCAGTGTTCGCTCGCTGCCGCTGCTGGATGGCAGCACGGTCGGGCGGCCGGCGGCGCTGGTGATGGACAGCGAAGGACGCGTGCTGGTGCGTCGTAACGACGGCCTGGCGCGTTGGGAAAACGGCCACTGGCGCACTTTTGGCGCAGACAATGGGCTACCACCCGGCAGCAGCGACGCGATCCTGGTGGACCGCGATGGCGATATCTGGATGACCGTGGACGGCGAAGGTCTGGTGCGCTGGGCCGGCTACGAATGGATCGAAAACTGGGACGCTTCGCAAGGCATGCCGGCCGCGCCGACCTGGTCGATCGCCCGCGACACGCAGGGCGCACTGCTGGTCGGCAACGAGCACGGCATCGGCCGCCAGGCCGAGCCGGACAAGCGCTTCGTCCCGGCCCTGCAAAGCGCCGGGATCCAGGTCGTAGGCATGCAGCGCTGCGCAGACGGCAGCTTGTGGACGCTCAATTCGGCCGGTTTCCTGCGCCGCACCTGGCCGGATGGGCGCAGCGCGCAGATCGCCAAGTTGCCGCGCACTGCGCGTCGCCTGCTGATCGACCGCCAGAGCCGGCTGTGGATGCTCAGCGCCGGCGGCTTGTTCGTGATCGAACACCCGCTCGACAGCGGCAGCATGCAGGCCGTGGCCGATGTGCCCGCCATCGCCTACACCGACATCCAGCAAACCGCCGACGGCACGCTGTGGGTTTCCAGCTCCAACGGCTTGTTCCAGCTGCGCGATGGGCGGTGGTCCAAGGTCAGGGTCAAGGTCAACGGCGGCGCGCCGGAGCCATGGATCGCCAAGTTCCATATCAGCGACAGCGGTGAGGTGTGGCTGGCGTTCTATCGCCCCGGCCTGTGGCACGGCATGTTGTTGCACGACGGCTTGGACCTGCAGGAAATCAGCGACGAGGCGCTGCGCGATGTCGGCGTGTACCTGCTGCGCAGCGACAGCTTCGGCCGGGTCTGGGTGGGTCATGCGCGCGGCGTCGAGGTCTACGACGGCGAGCGCTGGGCGCATCTGTCGCAGTCGCAGGGGCTGATCTGGGATGACGTTTCCGAGGCCGCGTTTGCCGAAGATCCGGACGGTTCGGTGTGGATCGGCACCGCACGCGGGGTGAGCCACGTGAGCGACCCGGCGCGCCTGTTCGACGAACGCCAACCCAGCGTGCGCATCGACAGCGTCAGCCGCGGCGGCATGCCGGTGCAGCGCGGGCAGCTGCTGGGCTGGAGCGACAAGCCCTTGCACATCGAGCTGTCGACGATGGAGGTCTACGACGACCCCAGCCGCCTGACGGTACGTTATCGCCTGCTCGGCCTGCACGACCAATGGATCCAGAGCGACAACCTCTCCATCGACCAGCCACCGCTGCCTTCCGGGCACTTCCGCCTGCAGGTGCAGGTGCTGGACCGCTACCGTCGCACCGCTTCGCCGATCGCCGACCTGCCCTTCGCGGTCGCGCCACTGTGGTGGCGCAGCCCGCCGGCGATCGCGCTGTATGTGTTGATCGGCGGCGGCCTGCTGATCGGCCTGTGGCGCTGGCGGCACCGCCATCTGGTGGCGCGCGAACGCATGCTGGCCGAATTGGTGTCCGAGCGCACTTACCAGCTGGAGCGCGAAAAACGCGAACTGGAAAACGCACGTGCGGCGCTGGCCTTGAAGGCCAGCCACGACGCGCTGACCGGCCTGCTCAACCGCTCCGGCATCCTGGAAGCGATGGCCGAAGAACTGCAGGGCTGCGCGCACGGCGAGCATCCGCTGGCGGTGGTGTTGATCGATCTGGACCACTTCAAACAGGTCAACGACGAACATGGGCACTTGGTCGGCGATGCGGTGCTGGCCAAGGTGGGCGCACGGCTGACGGCCTGCCTGCGCGATTCGGACAAGGTGGGCCGCTACGGCGGCGAAGAATTGCTGCTGTTGCTGCCAGGCATGAGCCAACAGAGCCAGCACCGGCTGCGCGCCATCCACGAAGCGCTCAGCATTGCGCCCTACGAAGTGGGCGCCGCACGCCCGCTGCAGGTGACCTGTTCGGTGGGCGTGTCCTGGTTCCGCGTCGGCGATACCGCCGCCTCGCAGCTGGCGCGTGCGGACGAGGCGCTGTATCGGGCCAAGCGCTCCGGCCGTAACCGGATCGAACCGGAGGAACCGGAAAGTTCGGTGGCATGAGCCGCGCAGGCGGCCAGGCCCGGCGGGCACGCGCAGGCAGGCAGCGCACGCGTCTCATCGGCAAGCCACGGCGCACCGGCAGTCGATGCGCGACCATGCCGTGATTGGGTACGCCGACAGCGCACGCAGGGCGGCCGCAGGACCTTCGAGCGTGCCGTCTCTGGCGGCAACGCCGGGTTGATGGCCTTGGCCGCTTCCCCGCGCTCAAGAAGTCGCGCAAGGGGTCGCTAGGTCTTGGGCAACGCGTCTTTCGACGTGGGAAGTGGATAGGTGGTCGGAACCTACAACCCTGGCATGGTGATGCTGTCGCTGGTAGTGGCCGTGCTGGCTTCCTACACCGCGCTGTATCTGGCCGCACGCACCACTGCCAGTCGTGGCGGCATCGCAGCCGCGTGGCTGGTGGGCGGCGCCATTGCCATGGGCATCTGGTCGATGCACTTCGTCGGCATGCTGGCGTTTCGCCTGCCGATTCCGGTCGGCTACGACCTGGCGCTGACGTGCTATTCGATGCTGGCGGCGATCCTGACCTCGGCGCTGGCGCTCTGGCTGACCTCGCGCGCGGACCTGCCGTCGCTTCGGTTGGGCCTGGGCGCGCTGTTGATGGGACTGGGCATTGCGCTGATGCATTACATGGGCATGGATGCGCTGCGCATGGTGCCGGCCATTCGCTACGACCCGCTGCTGTTCGGGCTGTCGATCGCCATCGCCATCGGCGCCTCTGCCGCCGCGTTGTGGATCGCGTTCCGGCTGCGCCACGATGGGCAGCGCTCCAGCCTGCGCCTGATCGCCGCCTCGATCATGGGCGTAGCCATCGTGGGCATGCATTACACCGGCATGGCCGCCGCCCGGTTCGCGCCCGGTAGCGTGTGTGGCGCGGTGGCCGATACGCATCTGCCGTTGTCGTGGCTGACGGCGGTGGTGGTGCTGGTGACCTTGGTCCTGCTGATGCTGGCGCTGGTCATTTCGTTGCTGTCGCGCCGCTTTCAGCAGCGCACCGATGTGCTGGCGCAGTCGCTGGCCAAGGCCAATGCCGAACTGGCACTGGCCACGCTGCACGACCCACTCACCCGGCTGCCGAACCGCATCCTGCTGCACGAGCATCTCGTGCAGAACATCGAACGCGCCCAGCGCCAGGGGCAGCGCTTTGCGGTGATGCTGATCAACCTGGACGGGTTCAAGGTGATCAACGACGGCTATGGTCATGCGTTGGGCGACCGCCTGCTGGTGGTGGTGGCCGAGCGCTTGAACGCGCACCGGCGCGCGCATGGCAGCCTGGCGCGGCTGGGCGCAGACGAATTCGTGCTGGTGGCCGACATCGCCGACCCGGAAGATGCCGCTGCGCTGGCCGCGCACCTGGTGCAGGCGCTGGCGGTGCCGTTCCTGGTGGCCAACCACGAGCTGCGCCTGAGCAGCAGCATTGGCATTGCGCTGTACCCGGAAGACGCCGGTAGCGAGCACCAGCTGCTGACGCATGCCGATGCGGCAATGACCCATGCCAAACATGCCGGCCGCAACCGCTACAGTTTTTTCGAACGCTCGATGACGGCCACCACCCGCGACCGCCTGCAGCTGCTGCAGGAACTGCCGCGCGCGCTGGAACTGGGGCAGTTCGTGCTGCATTACCAACCCAAGTACTGTGCCGAGGACGGCCGCCCGATCGGCGCCGAAGCGCTGATCCGCTGGCAGCACCCCGAGCGCGGCCTGGTGCCGCCGGACAGCTTCATTCCGCTGGCCGAACGCAGCGGCATGATCGGCCTGCTCGGCAGCTGGGTACTGCGGCAGGCCTGCCGCCAGATGCGCGACTGGCGGCAGGCCGGGCACGGCGACTGGCGGGTGGCGGTCAACCTGTCGGCCCTCCAGCTGGCCTCGCCCAGCCTGCTGGACGAAGTGGCCACCACGCTGAGCGAGTATGCGCTGGCCCCTGGCCAGCTCACCCTGGAAATCACCGAAACCATGGCCATGCGCGACGCCGAGGCCTGCCTGCGCACCCTGGGCCAGCTCAACGCGCTGGGCGTGCGCATCGCCATCGACGACTTCGGCACCGGCTATTCCAACCTGCTCTACCTGCGCAAGCTGCCGGCGCACGAGCTCAAGATCGACCGCAGTTTCGTCCAGGCCATGGACGGCAGCGCCGAAGACATCGCCATCGTGGCGGCCGTGGTCGCGCTGGCGCACACCATGCGCCTGCAAGTGGTGGCCGAAGGCGTGGAAACCCTCGCCCAGCGCAACACCCTGGAACGGCTGGGCTGCGACCAGCTGCAAGGCTATCTGCTGGGCCGGCCGATGGACGCCGAACGCTTCATCGCCACCGTGGTCGCCCAGCGCGACGGCCCGCGCCGCCTGGTCAGCTGAGCCGCTTGCTGCAGCCCCGGCGTCTGGCCTACGGTGCAACCCGCAGCCACCGCTTTTCCGAATCCCGAATCCCGATTCCCAGCTCCACAAACTGGAACGCCGCTTGCATCGGTTGGATTAATCCCCCACCGGCACCTCCATGTCCGAGTCCGAAGACGGCGGCGAGCGTACAGAGCTTCCCACCGAAAAACGCCTACGCGAGGCCCGTGAGCAGGGCAACATTCCGCAGTCGCGCGAGTTGTCGACCGCAGCGGTGTTCGGTGCCGGCGTATTCGCGCTGATGGTGCTGGCCCGCGGCATCGGCGATGGCGCTGCGGTGTGGATGAAGACCGCGCTCAGCCCGGACCCGAAGCTGCGCGAGACCCCGATGGCGCTGTTCGGCCATTTCGGCGATCTGCTGCTGCAGTTGCTGTGGGTGATGCTGCCGCTGATCGGCATCTGCCTGGCTGCCGGGCTGGCCGGCCCGCTGATGATGAGCGGCCTGCGCTTTTCCGGCAAAGCCATCATGCCCGACCTCAGCAAGCTCAACCCCGCCAACGGGATCAAGCGCATGTGGGGCAGCAACAGCCTGGCTGAGCTGATCAAGTCGGTGCTGCGCCTGCTGTTTGTCGGGCTGGCCGCCAGCTTCTGCATTTCCAAGGGCCTGCACGGCCTGCGCTCGCTGGTGAACCAGCCGCTGGAACAGGCCATCGGCAACGGGCTGGACTTCACCAAGAGCCTATTGTTCTACACCGCCGGCGCGCTGGTGCTGCTGGCCGCCATCGACGCGCCGTACCAGAAGTGGAACTGGCTGCGGAAGCTGAAGATGACGCGCGAAGAGATCAAGCGCGAGATGAAGGAAAGCGAGGGCAGCCCGGAAGTGAAGGGCCGCATCCGCCAGATGCAGATGCAGATGTCGCAGCGCCAGATGATGGAAGCGGTGCCCAAGGCCGACGTGGTGCTGATGAATCCGACCCACTACGCGGTGGCGCTCAAGTACGAAGGCGGCAAGATGCGCGCCCCGATCGTGGTGGCCAAGGGGGTGGACGAAATGGCCTTCCGCATCCGCGAAGCCGGCGAACAGCACCGGGTGGCGATCGTCACCGCCCCGCCTTTGGCACGCGCCTTGTATAGGGAAGCGCAAATCGGCAAGGAAATTCCCGTGAGACTCTATTCGGTCGTGGCCCAGGTGCTCTCCTACGTCTACCAGCTGCGTGGCTGGAACGGCGGCCCGATGCCGGAACTGCCCTCGCTTGAGGTGGATGAGTTCGGCAAGGGAGCCAGCGCATGAGCGCCCGCCCCGCCCCGATGAACGCCCGCCGCGTCATGGAGTTGCTGCGCAACGGCCTGGGCGCCCCGCTGGCCCTGATGGCCATGCTGGCCATGCTGATGGTGCCGCTGGCCGCGCCGGTGCTGGATGCGCTGTTCACCTTCAACATCGCCATCTCGCTGATGGTGCTGCTGGCGGTGGTGTACGTGCAGCGCCCGCTGGAATTCACCATTTTCCCGATCGTGCTGTTGATGACCACGATGCTGCGGCTGGCGCTGAACGTCGCCTCCAGCCGCGTGATCCTGATCAACGGCCAGGACGGTCACGCCGCCGCCGGCAAGGTCATCGAGGCCTTCGGCCAGTTCGTGATCGGCGGCAATTACGCCGTGGGTATCGTGGTGTTCGCGATCCTGACCATCATCAACTTCGTGGTCATCACCAAGGGTGCCGGACGCGTGTCGGAAGTGACCGCGCGCTTCATCCTGGACGCCATGCCCGGCAAGCAGATGGCCATCGACGCCGACCTCAACGCCGGTTTGCTGACGCGCGAGGAGGCCAAGGCCCGCCGCGAGGAAGTGCGCGAGGAAGCCGACTTCTACGGTGCGATGGACGGTGCCAACAAGTTCATCCGCGGCGACGCCATCGCCGCCATCCTGATCCTGTTCATCAACCTCATCGGCGGCATGGCGGTGGGCATGCTCCAGCACGGCATGAGCTTCATGGATGCCGCCTCCACCTACACGTTGCTGTCCATCGGCGACGGCCTGGTGGCGCAGCTGCCGGCCCTGCTGGTTTCGTCTTCGGTCGCCTTGCTGGTGACCCGCGCCTCGCGTGCGCAGGACATGCGCGGGGCCATGGTCAGCCAGGTGTTCGGCCAGCACCGCGCCTTGGCGGTGGCTGCGGCCATCCTCGGCCTGGTCGGCCTGGTGCCCGGCATGCCGAACGTCGCGTTTTTGACGCTGGGCCTGGTCCTGGGCGTGATCGCCTGGAAGCTGTACAAGCGCAGCCTGGCAAAGCCGGCGGCCGGCGATCCGGCGGCCGATCCGCAGGCGGCGGCCGCGGCGACCGCCGCCCAGGCCAGCGCCGAGCTGAGCTGGGACGAACTGCGCCCGATCGACCCGCTGGGCCTGGAAGTGGGCTACCGGCTGATCCCGCTAGTGGACAAGAACCAGGGCGGCGAACTGATGGCGCGCATCAAGGGCGTGCGCCGCAAGCTCACCCAGGACATCGGGTTCCTGGTGCCGCCGGTGCATATCCGCGACAACCTGGAACTGTCGGCCAATGCCTACCGGCTACTGGTGCATGGCGTGCCGGTGGCCACCGCAGAAATCTATTCCGACCGCGAACTGGCACTGGACCCGGGCGGTGCGCTCGGCCAGCTCGACGGCATCCCCGGCAAGGACCCGGCATTCGGCCTGGACGCCACCTGGATCCAGCCGCACCAGCGCGCCTATGCCGAATCGATGGGCTACACCGTGGTCGACCCGGCGACCGTGGTCGCCACCCACCTGTCGCACCTGATCCGCGAGCATGCGCCCGAACTGCTCGGCCATGAAGAAGTGCAGCAATTGCTGGCCACGCTGGCCAAGACCGCGCCGAAGATGGTCGAAGACCTCACCCCGAAGGCACTGCCGCTGTCGGTGGTGGTGCGCGTGCTGCAGAACCTGCTGATCGAGAAGATTCCGGTGCGGCAACTGCGCAAGATTGTCGAAGCGCTGGTCGAACACGCCCCGCATAGCCAGGACCCGGCCACCCTCACCGCCGCCGTGCGTACCTCGCTGGGCCGCTTCATCGTGCAGGAAATCGCCGGCATGTCGGCCGAGCTGCCGGTGTTCACCCTGGCCCCGCAGCTGGAGCGCGTCCTGCAGGAATCCACCCACGGCAACGGCGTGGCGCTGGAGCCCGGGCTGGCCGAACGCCTGCACCAGAGCCTGGCCGATTGCGTGGGCAAGCAGGAAGCCCGCAACGAACCGGCGGTGGTGCTGGTGCCCGGCCAGGTGCGCGCCGCACTGGCCCGTCTGGTGCGCCACAGCGTGCCCAGCCTGTCGGTGCTGGCCTACAGCGAAGTGCCAGAAGACAAGCGCTTGAAGCTGGTCGGCACGATCAGCTGAGACCGTCCAGCAACAACGCACCCATCGCCCGCCGGGCTTGCCGGGACGGCCCGTCGCGCCCGGGTGCGCTCCTACGACATCCAAGGCGATCG
>NZ_JAJIUJ010000050.1 GCF_020880415.1 Xanthomonas euvesicatoria pv. euvesicatoria
CTGGCGCCCGAGAGTGGCCAGCGCACGGCGCGGACACGCGAGGCGGCAGCGGGGTGGATCCTGCCGGCGGTACCGGCGACCTGGTCGAGCTCCTGCAGGCGGCGGCCGCACGGCCGGTGCCGCTGCAGCTGCTGGCGCCCGAGAGTGGCCAGCGCACGGCGCGGGCACACGAGGCGGCAGCGGTGTGGATCCTGCCGGCGGTGCCGGCGACCTGGTCGAGCTCCTGCAGGCGGCGGCCGCATGGCCGGCGCCGTTGCAGCTGCTGGCGCCCGCAAGCGGAGCGCGCAGCCGGCAAAGCCGGCGTAGAGGCGAGGATTAGGGCCGAAAGGCGATGACGCGGGACGCGGCATCGGTGCGTAGCACCCAAAGCCGTTGACCGCACGCGGTCACGCCCCTGTGCCACTCGCTCAAAGCGATCGCTATGAGGGTGCGGCTAAAGTCACTCTTGCTCTCGATCAAGCGAAGCATTGTGTTCGCGTCGGTTTGCTAGAACCAAATCAAGAAGGGCAAAACCCATCATGCCCCCCAGAAAGGCGGCAGAACCTATCGTTACGAGATATCCCAGCAACAGTACCGGAAACGAAGCATCGCTTCTAACTGATAGCCAAAGGAGGCAAGAAGTTAGGAGGCCCACGCAGACCAGACCAAGGAGGTAGAGCGCCCATTGCGGAATCTTATCGATCCGGAGGGTGACGTGTTGAAACCAAAATTTGCGCAAGGCTCGGTTCATATGTGTGCCAGGAGGTAAGTGTTCTCGTCTTGGAAGCGATATATCACGTGCAATGTCAGCTCAAATTGACATCAGCCCTTGCCGCCCACGACAGCCATGATCTTGGGAACGGGGGGAAGCGAGCGATAGATTTTGATGCCACCAAAAGCTGATTCGACCTTCGCATTGGGATAGACCGCCAAGACTTGACGCAGCGATTTGGTGAAGTTCTTCTTGAAGTTGCTTCGGTCTGATATCTCGGTGCCGAATTGCTCCTGCAGACTTTTCCAATGCAGAAGCGCGGGACGTTCCAGGCGATGCAGTCGATGCGCTAGCCAAGCGTAGAGATCGATCGCCAACGCACTATCTTGGATCGCTCTGACTGCGCGTGCGTCGAGCGGCACAGAGGCCTTCTGGATGCTCAAGGCGAACTCGTCGGAGATCGTCAGCGAGCCAGGCCAAAGCATCCGCTGTCCAGTGCCGGCCGCCGTCTCCGGCCAGGCGTCGAACTGCTTGACGATGCGCTCTGCAGGACGCGTCACGGCCGCGCCAGAGGGCATATTCCAGCCAATAACCATCCGGCACGCGGCGAAGGCCTTGATTTGTTCCTTGAAGCCGGTCAGGCCTCCCTGCTTGCCACCACTCGCGTCGATATTGAGAGTGTTTTGCAGGAAGTCGCGAACGCTGTCCCCGAGATCAATGACCGGGTTACCGGTGCGGAGATAGCTGCGTTGCAAGTGCAACAGCAACAGGCGCGGCTTTGTGCCGTAGGGCAGCGACTGCTGAACAAATTTTTCGCCATCCCAGAGTGAGCCCGCTTCCAGCCGTATTGCGGCGGTGCCGCTCTTGCGCTCGAAGACTGCCGTTTTGGGCCGGCTACGCGGCAGACCAACTTGGCAGAACGTCGAGTGCAAGAAAGCAATGTCATCGCCTTCTGGCGCGCTGCCCATAATTTCAGCACCAGTCTCATACAGCTTTTTTTCTTTGCGACGCTCGGGAATAAGCTCAGAATTCATTAGGGTGTCTGTCCCTGGTTGCTGTTCGGCGCATCAGACAGCTTCAGCGGCCTGATGTTCTTTAGTTCCGCATGGAGCTCGATGGCATGTATCGCCAGGTCGTAACGCGTTTGCGCAGACATCCATTCCTCAGCGCCATCGCCGAAATAGAGCCCAAGCCGCAGCGCCAGCGCTGGCGTGACGGAGCCCTGGCACTTGGCCAACTCATAGATGCGCGGCTTGGAGACGCGCATATCGGTGGCGCAGCGGTAGGGTGTGATGTTGCGTTCCGCCAGCAATTTGGCGAGACGCTTCCCCGGATGATCAGATAGCGTTGGCATGTTGCTTGATGATTCCTGGGCCGATGGCAGCCACTTCATGAGTAGTAGCGAAGATAGAATTTTGTGGTGCTAACTGCACCATGACGTAAGTCGCGATGTCACGGCATGTAGCGTGGAACGACCGGCAAGAGTGCAGGACGAAATGCAATCAATGCAGACTCCCTCTCTCCGCGATTCTGGATTGCACGTGGTATTCCCAAGCGGTCTTATTTCTGGTCAGGATGGCCATGCGGGCTGTCCGAACGTCATCAGCTGCGCGAGCCGCAAAGCGGTTTGCCCATGACGCGATGCAACGTCGAATGCGCGCATCACTACCGACATCGCCGAGCAGTTCCCTTAGGCTGCTGATCGATGGGACCATGCCCAATTTCCAGCACTTCACTATTGCCGCGAAGGCCACTTGCTCTGAAAGAAACGAATTGATTTGGCAACTACCCGCAGCGCGTGCGCCCAGTTCGCGGGGATCAGATCCCAGGCACGGCAAGGTGATCACTGAGCGTTGGTTCACGAGTTCTGCAGCGCTGTACATGGCGGACAAGTTTCCCATTGCCGGACCAAAATCGCGGAACCATTGGTCGACATATGGTTGCAATTCGGTTACTGGCTCCCCCAGGTACATGGCTAGTATTTCGTTGGTTGGCATAACCCCGCCGTACAGCGAATTCTCAACCACGCTATAGATCCGGTGGAGCTCGTTCGCCGTAACCGTCACCTCCCGAGATCTGTTTTCGCCGTCACACATGTCGTGAGCGCTCATCATGGATACCTGGGTAGAATAGTACTGGCTGTAAGTAATACCCGCAACCAGTACTAGCCTGGTGGCGGGGCCGAGGCATGCTTTGGCTAAGCGCGGCAGCTTCGCAGGGCGTGAGATGTAGGGCTGGTAGCGTGCAGGCATGGGAATTCGAAAACGCCCGAAGACGCTGCCATGGCTTCTCTGTCCCTCGCCGGGGATCTGCGACGCATGCATGGCGACATGCGGCACCCGCGACCAGGTCGGGATCATCTGCTATGTCTGCCAGCAAGGGCTGTTTATGCCGCAACATCTATGGCAGCTGTCCCGCTGCCCCGACTGCCACGCAGAGTCAACGTTTTGCACCAGCTGCGGGAGCAAGGGGTGGGTCGCCACGCCGGCACATGATGTTGAGCTCGATGAACTCAGGCAGATTTGGAGCGCAGCTGAGGCGCGCTACCTGAGCAACGATCATGTCGTGCCGGAGGCGCTAGTCAATTGGAGAGGGTGGCTCGGCGACGCGAGCGAGTAGCGAAGGGCGCGATCAAGAGGCATCCAGCCGCGCGAGTAGTCGTTGGCGTTTCCGCTTTGGAGCTCGTTGAATGGCAAGCAGATCCCTGAGCTCGCGCTTGTCTGCATCGCCCAGAAGATCTTGCGCCTGCAATGCCTCGATGCGGCGTGCCCGCGCCTGCTTGTCCAGCTTGCCGACAACGGTGCTGAACTCTTCGCGCAGCTGTTGCGGGTCCGCATCAAGCCTTAGCACAGCCAGCTTACGGAGCGCTACTGCTTCCGGCCGAGCCTCAAACGCGTGCAGTAGCTGCTCAGTCGTCAGATCGGGATACTGCTGCAGCATGCGCACCAGGTCACCCAAGAGCTGCATGCCTGGCTGGCGCAGCGCACTGAACAAAAGCGAGCCCTCGATCGTCGCCGCCAGCGTTGGCTGCTGTAGCAGCAACGTGATTGCGGTGCGTGCCAGGCTCCGGCGGGGCTGTACGCCCGTGGATGCGATCGCAGTCAGCTTTGACTGGTCGTAGCCGCGCACCTTGAGACCGGTAACGGCGGCCAAGTGCTGCCACATCAGGTCAGCAAATGCCCCAGGCGGAATCAGGTCAAGCAGCGGCGATGCACGCTCCACCATGCGCGCCCTACCTTCAATGAGGTCGAGGTTGAGCCCACTGCGCGCGAGCGCAAAGACGAAATCCGACAGAGGGCAGGCATCAGCAAGGCATGCCTCAAAGGCGACGCGGCCCTCAATTCGCAGAAGCGAATCTGGATCTTGCCCTTCAGGTAGGAACACGAAAGCTGCCTGCCGGCCATTCTTCATATGTGGCAGCACTGCCTGCATTGCCCGCCGTGCGGCATCATGGCCAGCGCTATCACCGTCGAAGCAAAACACAACATCATCTGCAGTCCGGAACAGCAGGTCGGCCTGCTGATCGGTCACGGAAGTGCCGAGCGTGGCCACCGCGTTGGTCACGCCGGCCTGGTGCAAGGAAAGCACGTCCACGTACCCCTCGACCACCAGCAAGGTGGACGGCTGGGCATGCTCCTGGCGAACCTGCCACAAGCCGTAGAGCTCGCGCCCTTTGTGGAACACAGCCGACTCGGGCGAATTCAGGTACTTCGCGCCCACACCTTTCCCAGCAGCGCGGCCGCCGAAACCCACGACCCGCCCACGGCGGTTGTGGATCGGGAACATGAGCCGCCCGCGAAACTTGTCATAGAAACGCCCACTGTCGCTTTTGGAGAGCAGTCCCGCAGCCTCCTGCACGTCCAGGGCATAGCCTTCAAGCAGCAGCGCGTTCTTCAAGCACTCCCAGCTCTGTGGTGCATAACCAACGTCAAAATTCCCGCAGACAGACGCAGTAAGACCCCGCTCATCGAGATACCGCCTTGCCTCGTCCCGCTCCTGTAGCTGCAGCCGGAAATGCGCGGCGGCCGCGCCGTTTGCGGCGTAGAGACTGTCCAGCTTGCTCGGCTGCTGACCGTGACCACGGGCGCGGGGCACTTGCATGCCGGCTTTGCTTGCCAACTCCTCCACAGCATCCATGAACTCAATGCGCAAGTGCTGCATCAAGAAGCCAATTGCATTGCCGTGTGCGCTACAGCCGAAACAATGGAAGAACTGTTTGACAGGGGAAACGGTGAAGCTGGGCGTGCTCTCCTCGTGAAATGGGCAGCAAGCCTGGAACTCCCGGCCAACACGCTTCAGGGGTAGGTGTGCGCTAACAATTTCGACCAGGTCAGTCCGGGCCAATAGATCATCGATAAAAGCATCAGGAATACGCGCCATTGCAATGCCTCAGGCTCTAACCGCGCTGGCCACGAATACGATCGATCACCATGCGCTCGTCGGGATCGTGGTAGCGGCCCGTCCCCGCGAGACCGTGAGCCTCTACCGCACCAACATCGTAGCGGCGAGGCGACCTGTTGTGTGCGAACCATCCCCTGACCTGGTCACCCAACCCCGGATCGCGCGCGGTGAACTGCTCGATCTCTCGTAGATCTGCCAAGTCTGCATGCACCCCGGCATTCTCGTACTTCATCGTGAGCACGTATGCGGCCACCAAGGGAGCCAGGACGCAGCACAGCCTCAGCAGGCCCTGCCAGCCAGGCGAAAGCTGCACATCGACCACCGGCAGTGTGTACGCCAGGATCGTTGGCGCCGCGCCGATGGCAGCCAAGCGCCACAGGCCGACCTTCACTAGGCGGGTAGGGAAAGACAGCGCCTCCCAGGGCTGGTGGTTGAAGACACGATTCATAGCCGACCTCCAATTGTCTGTGTGATTCAAGTATTGCGCCGATAGAAAGTCTACCGGCGCACGTTGGCATACGTCAGTTATGCGGCAGCAGCCTTGCTCTTCGCCGCCCCGCCTTTCTTCGGACCGCTCACCGCCTTAGAGCCCTTGGGTGCAGGCTTACCCTGCTTCTTGGACGAAGATGTGACTACCAGGTCCGGACTGCGGATGATCGGCGGAACCCAACGTGTTGGGGCCAGCAGGCGCGCCGCCGTGGCAACAAGGTCACCCTTGCTCATGGTGTCCAGGCCGGGCTCGACGGTGCAATCTGCCTCTGTGAGCGCGCCCATGACCAGCTTCTTGCTGACGCGCGACAGATAGTTTGCTTCGTCAACGACGAAGTGGTCCGCCATGTTGAAGCTCAAGGCGTCCAGCATCTTCGCGGTGACACCGGTGTGCTCCTCGCTCGGTTCAATGGAGCTGGCCACCCCCAATGCAACGATGTGATCGAGCTCGATGTCTGTCATCAGCGACAGTGCATCCCACAGTTCAGCCGGATCGGCCGGGAGCCCGGCTAACTCCGCACGACAGCCGGCGGCAAACTCATCTTGCTTGGCTTTCACAGTGTCGCCTAGCTGCGGCAATCGGCTGCGCAAGCCGTAACCACCCGTGATGCCCAGGTCCGAGGGGACATTTTTCGCATGCCCCAAAATTTGTCCCACCGACCAGCAGGCCATCACGACTTTGGCGACGCGCGGGTTCTTCGCCACCTCCGATTGCACTGCGACGATCCGGTGTCCGAGCAATGCCCGCTGCAGCGCCTCACTGACATTGTCAGCCTTCCGACCGGCGTCCTGTGTTTCACGCCCCCCGGTCACACCGTTCTTCAAACGTCCTGCCCGAGCTGCCTCATCCAATGCACGCCGATCAATCTGGCGTACCAAACCACGCTCGATGCGCACAGCGCCGTCCTGAGCGAGCGTCACGGCCGCACCAGCGAAGCTCATCTGCTCCTGGCTGAACCGGTCCAATGTGCCGTAGAAAAGGTTCAGCTCCGACTGAGCATCGTCATTGATGCGGCGAAGGCGTTCCTCTACTGCGTCATCCTCAACATCCCCATCGAAGTAGTTCTGCAGCTCCGCCGATGCCGCATCCAGTTGGGCTTGCAGCTCTGCAGCCCGCGCTTGCTGGTCTTCGGTCAACTGGCCACGATCGGCAGCTGTGCGGCCGAACTTGGCTATCGCATTGGTTCCGCCATCGGCAAACACCTCAACCCAGGACCATCCCTCGTTCTGCAGTGACGCTGCCAGCTCAGACATCTTGTTGACCACCAGTTCGCTGAACAACGCGGCGTCCATCAGATACACGCGATCATTGAACAGGTCGGTCTGGACATGACCACCAGCCGCCTGGTAATCGGCGACGGTGACAAGTTTGGTCCGACGATCCACAAGGGCATCGATGTGACCTGTGGACAGACATTCGCGCAGATCCGTAGGTGTGCATGTCCAATCGGTATCCTTCCGCTCGTTCCAAACGGCCAGCTGCCGCGCATGGTCGTCGGTGATGGAAAGCGCCATCAGCTGTTGCAACGACGGGTGGTTGTTCAGCCGATAGGATTCCACCAGCGCTGGGGCGACAGCAGCAAGCTTCAAACGCTTTTCAACGGTCTGTGCGGACGTGCCGAAGGCGAGGGCAATCGACTCGATGCTGTGGCCATTAGCCACCTGCTTCGCGAAGGCTTTGAATTCGTCGGCCGGGTGCATCTCTTGGCGCTGCACGTTCTCGGACAGCGACAACATCTCTGCAACCGAGGAATCAACAATCTTGCACGTGACTAGATCGGCAGGATCACGGCGCCCATCCGTAACCAGATACTGCAGCGCACGCAGCCGCGTCTTACCAGCCACCACCAAAGGCACCCCATCGACCATCTCAACGGTCAGGTCGTGAATCAACCCGACTGCAACAATGTTGTCGGCGTAGGCCTCCACAATTGAACTCGCCGGCTCCGTGGAAAACCGCACGTTGCGCGGCGAGACATCGAGCGCGGCGATGGCGAAAGATTGGGTGGTCGTGTTGGTCTGCATGTTGTATGTCCTCTCAACGGTAACTGGAAATTCGTGGGTTTCAGGCGCTACCACTGGCTTGCGGTTCGATCCGCGAAGCGCGCATAAATGAGGTAAGGAATTCGCCGATTTCACTGCCGCACCACAGGGCAGCTCCGCTTGAAGCAAGCTGTATCAGCACGCGTGAGCCTTCCTGTCTGACGACGGCACGCACGCGGCGCTCTGGACGGTCAATGCGATAGATCGTCCCATCGGCACTAACGCCGTATCCGTACTGAGCGGCCTGCTGATGGATCTGTGCGAGTGGATGGCTCATTTGTGCGTACCCCGTTTTGCGTGCCCGCGCCGATATCGACGCGGGCCAGGATTTCATCAACCGGCAACGTTTGCCGTCAGGTCGCCCCGTACGTGAACCACCAGCGGGCGCTTGCCAGTCAGGTAGTACTGGGCGTAGGTGTTGCCTTCCTGTTCTGCCAGGCGCTTCACATCGTCCTTCGTGGTGTCTTCGACGGTCTGGCTATTTGTGTTGATCGACTTCATATAACTTCCTTGGAAGTTGAGGGTTAGGCGGACAAACGGTGCAGGGTGTCGGCGATTGGACGAACGCGGTTGTTGCGGCAATGCAGCTCGATGAGTGAGGCAAAGCCGGCAAGCGTTTCCGCGACGCGCGCACCCATCGGGATCAGAAAGCCAAAATCACGCACGGCCATTTCCAACGTCGCCGAATCGTTCGGCCCCACATTCCGAATCGGACGCAGTGCCACCAGCTGCCCTGTCCGAACCACATAGCCGGCAGGGGGTTCCATACGTGCTTTCGCCTGACCCGGGCATGCTTTGCTAGGCTCCGTAGCCGGCTCTTGCTTTGCCTTGGGCCTGCGAGAAAAAGTGGAATGAGCTTTCGTGGGTTGCTTCATTGCAGTGCTCCTGGTGGTTGTTGGGATGCTTCGCTGAGGTCCTTCGCCGTAGGGCCCCCGTTGCACGGCCGCGTAGGGCGTCAAGGGCGGCGCAGCCGAGCAAAGCGGTCCCTTGACGCCTGTAGCGGCTGTGCTAGGGAATAGGCCCACAGGCGAAGGGCCGCAGCGACGCATCCACCTGGTGGCGATGAAGCAACGTCTAGCGCGCGAGATGACTTCTCGCAGGGCACAAGGTGTGCGCCGGTTTTGCGGGCGCACTGGCAAGCGGAGCGCGCAGCACCGGCAAGCCGGTGCGGAGGGCTAAGGTGCCCAGGCCCGAAGGGGGGAGACCCGTAGGGGCTCAACGCGGAACGAAGTGGAGCGCCAGCCGAAGGCGCAGCGATAGCTGCGGGGACCGGGGCATAGCCCGCCCCTGCACTGTCAGCACTTCGGTGGAGATAGTTTTGCGGAGGTGGAAGAGCGTGCGATCGGCAGCAGAGGTACAAACATCAAGCAAAAAAAATCCCGCCGAGGCGGGACTAGGAATGGAAAACGTGGCCCAAGTGAGCCTTGGAAGATCACAGGTGGACGGTTACACGAAGAAGTAGATCGTGTACGCAATTCCTATCAAAACGAGAGAGGACATGATGTGGCGCCACTGCAGTGATGATTTGTTGCTGATGTGCAGGAACTCTAGAAAGTAACGCTGCTCAAGAGGTGACAGACCTGACAGAGCCGTCTTTGCATCAGCACCTGTGAGCGCTTTCGCTTTGGCTGCCTCGACTTTTTCCCAGATGTAAGGGTGTTGGTTGAGCCAACGGGCAAGGTGAGCGCCGCGAAGAAAGAAGTAGCCACTCAAAGCCAACCGCGCAAGGAGGATCAATGCGACCAGAATTGTAAGCCAGAGGAAAACCGGCTTGAAGTTTAGAAGATGTTCCATGGTGGAGGCAGCTAACGGGGATTGTTCGGTTGTGATGATGTGGATTGTTGGTCGCAGAAGTTGCGACCGCAGCGATGCTGGGGATTTTACGGTCTGATCTGCCGGCGAAGCCGGCGACCTTGTGCTCCTGCAGGCGCCGGCCGCAGGGCCGGCGCCG
>NZ_JAJIUJ010000051.1 GCF_020880415.1 Xanthomonas euvesicatoria pv. euvesicatoria
CTTCGACCGATTGCGCATTGGCAGGAAGCGGCGTGGCCAATCCGGCGCCACCCAGCGCAAGGGCGATGGCGGCGGCCAGTGCCAGGCTCTGGCGACGATCGATGAATGCGGCTGAGGCCACCGCTCCGGGGCTGTCGCCGCTGGCCAATTCCGAGGCTACGGCCCACACGCCAAGCGATTTGTTCCAGACCTTGCGATAAATCCGATTCATCGACGCACGACTCCTGAGTTGTTGGACTGGTTTTTGTGGCGAACACCCGGCGGCAGAAGGCGTTCCAGCCTGCAGTGACCGCAGTGATTCGCGCCATGGGCCTTGCGGCGGAGCGGCTCGCGCCTGCTTCCTGGATAGTCAAAAAGTGAACGCTACCCAACCATAGAACTGAGCGGAGTGTTAACAGCCGTCATTTCGGGCGTCAAGTTTTTGACAGAAAGCGAAGAGAAGTGCGCGATTGATCACACTTCGGCTTGCTTTTATTAGATTTTTGATAAATCTTTGGAAAACAGCGACCTAGATCATGTCCTTCGAGACATTTCAGGGCTGAATAGGCGGAACTGGAAAAGACAAAAAAACCCGCTGGCAGGACGCCAGCGGGCTTGGTTGCGCAAAATGCAGGGGTGGCCGGTCAGATCTGCGGCCAACATGCCCCACAGCCAGCATGCGCGGTCGATCGGCGCGCGAGGTGGCCGTGTTTCAGGCGTTCACCGCCAAGGAAATGACGATTTCGCCGAACCGGCGGCGACATGTCGGATCATTGGCGCGCCAGCAGGCTCACCGCGTCGAAACCGCTGCCTTCCAGCTTGAGAATGTAGGTGCCGGCACGCGGCGCAGTGAAGCGCACCGTCTGGCTGGTGCCGCGACGCGTAGACGCGCCGTCGTTGTCGGTGGCGGTGGGCTCGCGCCCGAATGCCACGTACAACCCCGCCTGGCCGCTGCCGCCGAAGCTGATGAAACTCAGCACCGCACCCGCCTGCGCTTGGAACGTGAACACCCCCGCATCGCCCGACAGATTGGAGATGCCGCTCTGCACCACGCCATTACGCAGAGGCTGCGCATCCACCTGACATCCCACATCGCCCCTATCGCAGCGACGTAACGCGCGCGCAACTGCGGCTCCGGCATCCACGATGCCTGCCCCGGCCGGCGTTGCCACCGGAATCGACACCGGGAATGCGCGCGCAGTGCGCTTGAGCAGGCTCTCCATTGCGGCCGGCGACAACGGCGGTTTGCCGTCGGCGATCAATGCGCTCTGCACCAATGCGGCGGTGCCGGCCACATGCGGCGACGCCATCGAGGTGCCGGCGTAACGCGTGCCGCCATAGGTGAACTGCCCGGAGGTTGGTGTGGTTTTGCCGGTGTAGAGGGTTTGCCAAACAAAGCTGCGGATCGGGCCATCGTTGGTGATGAAGGACATCGAGCTGCCGCCCGGGCCGGCCAGGTCGATCTGACGGCCGAAATTGCTGTAATCGGCAAGCGCGCCGGTTGCGCGCGTGGCGGCAACGGCAATCACATTGGCGCAGTTGGCGGGAGTCGTCGTCGATACATCGGCCGTTGAATTACCCGCCGCCACCACCACGGTGGTGCCGCGCGCCACTGCGCCATCGATCGCGGCCTGCATCGCCGAACCGCATGCACCGCCACCGCCCAGGCTTAGGTTGATCACTTCGGCCGGATCGCGGTTGTCCGGTACGCCATCGACGTGACCGCCGGACGCCCAGACGATGGCATCGGAGATGTCGGAGAGTCGCCCGCCGCAGTGCCCGAGCACGCGCACCGGCAGCACTTTCGCCCGGTAGGCGACGCCTGCCCCGCCAATGCCGTTGTTGGTGGCTTCGGCAACCGTGCCGGCCACGTGCGTGCCGTGCCAGCTGCTGTCGCTGGCCACCGAGAACAGCCCGCAATCGCCGTCTTCGACGATCCAATCGCCGAGGTCCAGTGCGCCGGGCACACGCTCGGCCGTGGCGCGACGCGAGAAGAACGGGTCGGTGATGAAGTCGTAGCCGGTGAGCAGATTGCCGGCCAAGTCTGGGTGGTCGGGCAGGACGCCGGTATCCAGTACCGCCACCACCACGCCTTCGCCCTGCGTTGTTTTCCAGGCTTGGGCGACGTCGATGCCATCCACCGGGTCGATGAGATGCCATTGATTGGTTTGCAGCAGCGGGTCGTTCGGCAATGCGCCGCTGGTTTGCAGCGGATACATGCGCAGATCCACCTGCGCCGATTCGACCGCCGGGTCTGCGCTCAATTCCTGCACAAGCCGGTCGGCATCGGCACGACTGAGCTGGGCAGGCAATTTGATCAGTTCACCGCCCGCGGCAAGCGTGCGCAGATAGGTTGGCGCTGCGGTGGCACTGGTGCGTGCGGCAGGCGCAAGACGGACGGATGCGCGCGAGGCGGCCGCACTGACTGCCGCCGAGGCACTGCGGCCGATATCGCGCGCGGTACCGACCTGCCCGCTGCGGTAGCGGACGATGATTCTGTCAACCGGCGCATTGGCCATGGCCTGTTGGCGTTGGGCATTGGCTGCTGCCGCATCGGCGTTGGCGTTGGGGTTGGCGGCCAACGCTGTACTGCACGACGCCGCCAGGACACAGCAGGCAAGCACAAGGACCTGCGTAGAAGAACTCTGGATCACGATGGGATTCCTTCGAGGTGAGTGCGAAAGGGCATGACGAAGAAAGCGCGCCGCCCGGCGACGGGCGGCGGGAATGCATGCGACCGCGTGGCCGTGCTGCGGCTACCAGCCGAAACCAGCGCCCAGCCCAACCGATCGGTCATCGCCGCTGAGTGCGCCGCCCACGGTGAGGGTGGCGCGCGGGCTGATCGCACGCTGGTAGCCCACCGACAACGCCGACTCGCCGTTCTGAAAACCGACACCGGCACCGATGCGGTTCTGCGAGGCGATACCGGCCACGCTGGC
>NZ_JAJIUJ010000052.1 GCF_020880415.1 Xanthomonas euvesicatoria pv. euvesicatoria
CTTGCGCAGCGCCACGTAGAACACCGGAGTCAGGAACAGGCCGAACAAGGTCACACCCAGCATGCCGGCGAACACCGTGATGCCGGTGACCGAGCGCACTTCGGCGCCGGCACCGTGGCCGAACACCAGCGGCACCGTGCCGGCGATGAAGGCGATGGAGGTCATCACGATCGGACGCAGGCGCAGGCGGCAGGCTTCCAGTGCGGCTTCGACAATGCCCTTGCCGTGCATTTCGAGCTCGCGGGCGAACTCCACGATCAGGATCGCGTTCTTGCAGGCCAGGCCCATCAACACCACCAGACCCACCTGCACGAACACGTTGTTGTCGCCATTGGTGAGCCACACACCGAACAGCGCAGACAGCAAGGTCATCGGCACGATCAGGATCACTGCCAGCGGCAGGGTCCAGCTTTCGTACAGCGCAGCCAGCACCAGGAACGCCAGCAATACCGCCATCGGGAACACGATCAACGCCGAGTTGCCTTGCGTGGACTGCTGATAGCTCAGGTCGGTCCACTCGATGTTCATGCCGTTGGGCAGCACCTGCGGCGCCATGCTGGACAGCTTCTGCATGGCCTCGGTGGACGACAGCACGCGCGGGTCCGCTTCGCCGATGAGGTCGGCGGCCGGGTAGCCGTTGTAGCGGATCACCGGGTCCGGGCCGTAGGTCTGGCCCAGCGTGACCATGCTGCCGATCGGCACCATGTCGCCGTTGGCGTTGCGCGTGCGCAGGTTGGCGATGTCTTCCACGCTATCGCGGAACTGTCCATCGGCCTGGGCGATCACCTGATAGGTGCGACCGAAGCGATTGAAGTCGTTGATGTAGGACGAACCCAGATAGGTCTGCAGCGTGTCGAACAGATTGGTCAGCGGCACGCCCTGCGCCTTGGCCTTATCGCGGTCGACCTTGGCATCGAGCTGCGGCACGTTGGCCTGGTAGGTACCGATCGGGAACTGCATGCCCGGCGTTTGCGAGATCGCACCGGACATCGCATTGACCGCACTCTGCAACTGGCCATAGCCCAGGCCGGCACGGTCCTGGATGTACAGCGAGTAGCCCGAGCCCTGGCCCAAGCCAAGAATCGGTGGCGGCATGAAGGCGAACGCGAAGCCCTGCTGGATCTGGCTGATGCGTGCGTTGATTTCCGCATTGATCTGCGCGGCGGTGCGGCTGCGCTGACTGAACGGCTTGAGCGTCAGGAACACCGTGCCGGTATTGGGCGTATTGGTGAACTGCAGCGGGTTCAGGCCCGGGAACGCGATTGCGTGATCCACACCGTCGGTCTGCAGCGCGATCTGGGTGATCTGGCGGATCACCTCATTGGTGCGCTCCAGCGACGACCCTTCCGGCAGTTTGGTGCCCGCAATCAGATACAGCTTGTCCTGGGTCGGAATGAAGCCGCCCGGCACCAGCTTGAACATGAAACCGGTACCGACCAACAGCAGCAGGTACACCACGAACACCGCACCCCGCTTGCCCAGCGCACGCGACACCGCGCCTTGGTACTTGTGCGAGCTGGTGTTGAAGAAACGATTGAACGGGCGGAACAACCAGCCGAACAAACGGTCGATCAACCGCGACGGACCATCCTTGGGCGCGTCGTGCGACTTGAGCAGCATCGCCGCCAACGCCGGCGACAAGGTCAGCGAGTTGATCGCCGAAATCACCGTGGAAATGGCGATGGTCACCGCGAACTGCTTGTAGAACTGGCCGGTCACGCCCGACAGGAACGCCATCGGCACGAACACCGCGCACAGCACCAGCGCGATGGCGATGATCGGCCCGGACACTTCGCGCATGGCCTGATGGGCAGCCGCCAATGGGCTCAGGCCTTCTTCGATGTTGCGCTCGACGTTTTCCACCACCACGATCGCATCGTCGACCACGATGCCGATCGCCAGCACCAAACCGAACAGGCTCAGCGTATTGATCGAAAAGCCCAGCAGGTACAACGCAGCGAACGTACCGACCACCGACACCGGTACCGCCAGCAACGGAATGATCGAAGCGCGCCAGGTCTGCAGGAACAGGATCACCACCAGCACCACCAGCAGCACCGCTTCCAGCAGCGTGTGCACCACCGCGCTGATCGAATCGCGCACGAACACGGTTGGGTCGTACGCGGCCGACCATGCCATGTCCTGCGGGAACTGCTTTTCCAGTTCGGCCATCTTGGCGCGCACCGCATCGGACAATTCGATCGCGTTGGCACCGGGCGACTGGAACACGCCCATGCCCACCGCGTTCTGGTTGTCCAGCTGCGACCGCAGGGTGTAGTTGCCGGCGCCCAGCTCCAGGCGCGCCACGTCGCTCAGGCGCACGATCTCGCCGCTGTTGCCGCTGCGGATGACGATGTTGCCGAACTCTTCTTCGGTGGTGAGGCGGCCCTGCGCATTGATCGAGAGCAGGAAATCGCTCTTGTTGGGCATGGGTTCCGCGCCGAGCTGGCCGGCGGAGACCTGCACGTTCTGCTCGCGGATGGCGGCGACCACATCGCTGGCGGTGAGCCCGCGTGCGGCCACCTTGTCCGGGTTCAACCAGATGCGCATGGCGTAGTCGCCGGCACCGAAGATCTGGATCTGTCCCACGCCCGGCAGGCGCGACAGCTCGTCCTTGACCTTCAAGGTGGCGTAGTTGCTCAGGTACAGCGAGTTGTACTTGCCCTTGGGCGAGGTCAGATGCACGACCATGGTCAGCGTCGGCGATTGCTTCTGTGTGGTCACGCCCTGGCGACGCACGTCCTCGGGCAGACGCGCCTGCGCCTGGCTGACGCGGTTCTGCACCTGCACCTGCGCCTGGTCCGGATCGGTGCCGGGCTTGAAGGTCACGGTGACCACCAGCACGCCGTCCGAGCCGGCCACCGACTTCATGTACATCATGTTTTCCACGCCGTTGATGGCTTCCTCAAGCGGCGTGGCAACGGTCTCGGCGATGACCTTGGGGTTGGCGCCCGGATACACCGCGCGCACCTGCACGCTCGGCGGCACCACTTCTGGGTATTCGCTGATCGGCAGCAGCGGCATGGCGATCAGGCCGGCCGCGAAGATGATGATCGACAGCACCGCGGCAAAGATCGGCCGGTCGATGAAAAAACGGGAAAAGTCCATTGGGATGGTCCTGAAAGAGGTTGCCGCCGGGTGGCGGCGCGGCACAGCGGCCCCGGGCCGGCCTGATGACGAGGCCGGCAGTCATGAGCTGCGATGCAGCGATACAGCAGTACAGCCATTGCAGGTGGTGCGCTGTCGCCAGGCAGGCGCGACAGCGCGCAACGCGCGTTGGCGATCCCTAGTTGGAAGCGGTGCGCTTGTCCGCCGCCGGCGCCATGGCCACGGTCTTGGCGTCCACCGGCATGCCGGGCATGAAGATCTTCTGCACGCCATCGACCACCACGCGGTCGCCGGCGGCCAGGCCGCTACGCACGATGCCCAGGCCATCGGCACTGCGGCCGAGCTCCACATCGCGGCGCTGCGCCTTGCCGTCCTTGTCCACCACATATACGTACTTGCGGTCCTGGTCGGTCAGCACGGCCTTTTCGTCCACCAGCATGGCCTTGAATTGGCCGCTGCCCAGCAACTGCACATGCGCATACAACCCCGGCGTGAATTGCCGCTGTGCGTTGTCGAGCACGGCACGCACGCGGATGGTGCCGGTGCTGCGGGTCACCTGGTTGTCCAGGAAATCCACGCGACCGGTGTGCGGGAAGCCCTGCTCGCCGACCAGCCCGATCCGCACCGGCAACTCGCCGCCACGTTCGTCCGGGCGCTCGCCGTTGCGGGCCATCTGCGAATAGCGCAGGAAGGTGCCTTCGTCGGCATCGAAGTAGACGAATACCTTGTCCAGCGACACCAGGGTGGTCAGCACGCTGGCGCTGTCGCCGGCCGTGACCAGGTTGCCGGCGGTGACCATCGCACGCCCGGCGCGGCCATCGATGGGAGCGCGCACGCGCGTCCAATCCAGGTTGAGCCTGGCGGTGTCCACCGCGGCCTGGGCGGCCTGCAGGTCGGCATCGGCCTGATCGGCGGCGGCGCGGCGCTGCTCCCAGGTTTCGGTGGAGATGGCCTGCTGCTCGGACAATTTGCGTGCGCGCGTGGCTTCGCTACGTGCCAGCGTGGCCTGGGTGCGGGCACGCACCAGCGCCGCGTTGGCACGCGCGAACTCGGCGCGGTAGCTACGCTCATCGATGGTGAAGAGCACATCGCCCTTCTTCACCTCTGCACCTTCGGTGTAGTTGACCTTGTCGATATAGCCGGACACGCGCGGACGCAGTTCCACGCTTTCCACCGGCTCGATGCGGCCGCTGAATTCGTCCCACTGACTGATCTGCTTCATCAACACCGGCGCGACGCTGACGCTGGGCGGCGGCGGTGCGCCGGTCTCGGCGGCCTTGCTGCCGCAGCCGGCGAGCACGACCGCAAGCACGGCGCCCGCCAACACGGTACGCAAGGGAAAACGGAACGGGGTGGCGTTCGTGGTCATGGGGAAATCTCTCGGGTGGGGATGGGAAATTGCAGACCGGCCAGCCGGCTGGCCGACGGTGCGGCCGGCGGGCGACGACTCACGGTCACGATGGCTTGTCCGGGTTGGCCAGGCCCGGCAATCAGGGAAACAGCGGCGCGGCCGACGTCCACGGCGCGGATCCATTCCGGACAGGCGTCCTTGGCGCGGCCGGGCGTGCAGACCGGCTGTTCGACCGAGAGCAACTGCACGCGGACGCCCAACGGCTTGGCTTCCTCGTGCAACACCTGGGCAAGCATGCGGGTGGCTGAGGCCGCAACCGAACGATCGCCATGCGCCGACCAGGCGCGCAGCGCGCACGGACTACCGAGCAGCAGATAGCGGCCGCCGCCGTCGGCCTCGGCCAGCAGCGGCAGCAGGTGACGGGCGGCAGCCAGATGCGGCAGCACGTCGCGCTCCAGGCGACGACGCAGGGCGGCCACCGGCCGATCCACCAGCCGCCCAGCCTTGGGCGGGCTGCCCAGGCTGGCGATCACCGCGCCCAGCGGTCGGTGCCGCTGGGCCAGTTCGGTGGCCAGGCGCTGCGCAGATGCATCGTCGGCCACCGATCCCTGCACGATGTCCAGCAGCGGGGAGTGACCGTGCTGCGCACGCAGTGCGTCCAGCTTGGCGGCGTCGCGCCCAATCACCACCGTTGGCATACCGGCATCCAGCAATGCAGAGACGATGCCCATGCCCACGTTGCCCGCGCCGCCAATGACGGCCGTCTCGGATTGAACCATCCCGCTCATGGGATTTTCGCTCCCGAGATCGGGATAATTCCACGGCGTGCCCAGCGCGCCTGCAGTCCAGTCCGCTGCGCAGGCGCGCCGCCAGCCTGCCGCCGTGGCGAGCTGGAGAATTCGCGCAAGGCACTGCCGTACGACCGTTTTTCCGTGGAAACGACCGGATCGAAGGCGCTTTCGATTGCACTGCGCTGACTGGAAGACACGCCGAAAACGTTGCACAACCACATGGCCGTGCTCCTGCATAGAGGGGATGCCGCATAAGTTAGGCTTCAAAGCAGCACTTGATTAGTCCGGATTTAGGGGAATAATCGTCCCGCAAGCGGTCTAATCCCTCCTGACCCCGGAAGGCATCCCATGACTCATGATCTCAACGACACCTTGATCTTCGTCAAGGTGGTCGAACAAGGCAGCTTCATCGCCGCCGCCAATGCGCTTGGCCTGCCCAAGACCACCGTCAGCCGCAAGGTGCAGGAACTGGAAACCCGGTTGGGTGCGCGCCTGTTGCATCGAACCACCCGCCGCATCGGCCTGACCGAAGCCGGCTCGGTGTACCACGAACATTGCCAGCGCATCGCGCGCGAACTGGAAGAAGCCGAAAGCGCGGTGGGACAGCTGCAATCGGGCCCGCGTGGCTGGCTGCGTTTTACCGTGCCGTATTCGCTGGGCATTACCTGGATCGCGCCGTTGCTGGGCGAATTCCACGCGCAATACCCGGAAATCCAGCTGGACATGCATCTGGGCAACGAGAAGCTGGACCTGATCGGCGGTGAAGCCGATCTGGCATTGCGCGTTGGCGCGCTGCCCGACTCCAATCTGGTGGCGCGCAAGCTCGGCAGCCTGCGCACCCAGGTGTTCGCCAGCCCCTCCTACATCGAACGCTATGGCGAGCCGCTGCATCCGGACGAATTGCAATTCCATCGCACGCTCGCCTTGCGCAAGAACCGCAACGTGCACAACAACCGCTTTTTCTGGTCGCTCAGCGACGGCAGCGATGTACGCGATTTCCCGGTCAATCCGCTGATGGTGGCCAACGATCCGGCCGCGCTCAACGGTGCGGTGTTGTGCGGCGAAGGCCTGTTGCTGACTGGCGATGTGATGGCCAAACCGTTCGTGCAATCGGGCCTGGTGCGTCGCGTACTGGCCGGTTGGACCGGGCCTGAGGTGGACTTCAACGCGGTGTTCGCCGGCGGCCGATTGGTGTCGCCGAAAGTGCGGGCGTTCGTGGACTTTTTGGTGACGCGCATGAATTTCGATGCGGATTACATGATGGCGCAGTGCCCTGCCCGCCTGGCCGCACAAAAGGCCGACAACGATGCGAAAGTCGAAGTGGGCGCAGACGCGGAGTTGCGTGCCGAAGGCAAGCGAATCTTGGAAAACGTCACGGCGTAGTGCCGGATCGACTGCGCCGGCGGTGGTTGCCGTCTGGCGCAGTCCATAAGTTCATCGATGCAACCCAGTGAATGCATCTCTGTCACCACACGCGTACAGCCGACGATAGCTCGGTCGCTTTGCAAATGATCTCATTGCCGTCAGCGGTGAGTTGGAAAAGATCGAGACGTCCGTCGTGGCGTCGTCGGATGCGATCACCCGATGAGCGCAAAGCCGACTCGGTCGCGCGCGGTGCCCTCGCCGCTCGCGGGACACGCCGTCAACCCATCCATGGGGGCTCGATGGCGGCACCCATGCCGCCAACGGTTCCAAGCGGCGAGGACACCGCACCAGAACGTTGGTCGGTCGCGCGGAAAGCGGCCCATCGTAGGAAAGGGGATGGAGATACCTTCTCGCCTGAGCACCGCGAGCTAGCCGCGCCTCCTTGAATCGCTAGCGAACGCATCTATCGCTTGCACAAATACAGCGACCAACTCGA
>NZ_JAJIUJ010000053.1 GCF_020880415.1 Xanthomonas euvesicatoria pv. euvesicatoria
GAAAAACGCATGGATCGGTCTGGTCGCTCTGACCATGGCCCTGGGCCTGACCGCCTGCAGCGGCAAACCCTCGTCTGACAACGCCAAGGAAGCCTTTGTCCAGCTGTTGAAAGACAGCGGCGCCGGCCAGGTGACCGACGTCCAAAGCTTCGAACTGACCGGCTGCGTTGAAGCCGAAGGAGCCGAGGGCTACCGCTGCGACACGATTGGCAAGGTGGCGATCGACATCGGCGGCCGCCAAGTGCCCATCCCCGTGAGCAAGAACCTGCGCTACGCCAAGAGCGACGGCACCTGGAGGGCCTACGCCAAATGAAGACCCAACCCAATTCGATGGTGGGAACGTCCACCGCCACCCTGGGTGGCCTCGATGGGGACGGCGCAATGCGCGCTGCCCCTAAAAAAGTGACCACCCCGCACAACCGATTCTTCTGGTGGTTCTCGCTCAGTCTGCTCTTCCTGGGCCCATTCGGCTTTATCGTTGGGCCGCTCATGGCTCGGCGAGGTTTGCGAAAAGCAGAGCGCCTCTACGCTTTCGAGGCTCACATGGCCCGCCAGCGCGATCGTGGCTTCAGCTGGTGGCAGTGGTGGGTCATGACCCCACTAACGGTCATGGGGGCTTTCTGGGTCACCTCGATGCTGAGCGGGCTACCTATGGTGTTGCTAGTGCTTTGGTTGCAGCTGACCAGTTGATTCCAATATGGCATGGCCGAGCATCCGGGCTCTGCCTCACAGGCACCGGAAGTGGAGTGCATTGGCAAGAGGTTGGTCAACTACTGACTGGCAAGCTATTAGCCTCTTCGTCCATCTGGCCCATCCAGCCTTGGTCGTTCCTCTTGGCACCCTGCTTGACGTAAAGGCAAATGCACGGGAACCTTTGCACTGCGGTCTTCCGACGAACATCTATGCTTCTGATTGTTAACGAAAACGAACCGGACACATCCACACATACGGATGAGCCAATCCAAGAGCCTGCGAGAGGACGCCTTGTCGTCGGCGATGCCCGTAAGGTCTTGGCAGGCATGGCTGACAAGAGCTTCCAATGCTGCATCACCTCTCCCCCGTATTGGGGACTGCGGGACTATGGAGTAGACGGTCAGATCGGCGCAGAACCGACGTTGGAAGCATACATAGAAGACTTGGTTGCTCTATTTCGAGAAGTGCGTCGCACCTTACGTGACGATGGAACGCTGTGGCTTAACATTGGGGACGGCTTCACAAGTGGCGGTCGCACTTGGCGAGCACCAGACAAAAAGAACAAAGGTCGCGCAATGGAGTATCGAGCGCCGACTCCTGATGGACTCAAGCCAAAAGATTTGATCGGCGTTCCCTGGCGGCTGGCCATCGCGCTTCAGGCAGATGGCTGGTATTTACGCGCCGATATCATTTGGCAGAAGCCTAACTGCCAGCCGGAATCTGTGAAAGATAGGCCAACCCGATCGCACGAGTATGTTTTTCTACTTACCAAATCGGAACGCTATTATTACAACAGCGATGCTGTGAAAGAGCTTACAGCCGATGGAAAGCATACAAAAAATCGTCGATCGGTCTGGGCTATCAATACAGAACCCTACGGGGGCAACCACTTTGCGGTGTTTCCCACGGAGCTTGTGCGTCTATGCATGGAAGCTGGATCCAAAAAAGAGGAGGTAGTGCTTGACCCTTTCTTTGGATCCGGAACCGTCGGTCAAGTCGCTCGTGATAATGGCCGGAAATTTGTAGGCATTGAACTATCACCAGATTACGCAGAGCTAGCAAGAAAGAGACTGGCTTCGAAAAGCAACTCCCGAAAGTTACAACGTTGAACTTTCGAATTGCCAAGTGGCCACAACCGAACACAGGTTCTTCTTTAGATGCTTAATCTGAAGTTTCCGCTCCCCGCCACCATCGAAGTAGAGCGCGAACTGTAAGTGTTTCGGGTAGATCTTCTCTTCAGATAGGTATGCCCAGCCGTTATTTCCAACGTAGCAGTAGCCTGGACGAGGGGTCTGTTTACTGGAGAGCTTCATCTCAAGCTCTCCCTGAGCAGCAGTTTCCATCAAGTCCTTAGGAATCGCAACAAGCTCGTAAGAGTGTAAATTTGATGCTGAAGTGGGAAGTCTGCGAAGTGTCAGGATTCGATCTTAGCCATTGAGGTGATTCAAAAATTGCTGCCGAAGCCCTTTAAGATCATCAGGATCAGTACCCCACTGACCACCACCCAACTCCATAAACTTTGAAATATGGATGCTATTGGGTTTAATATTTCGCGAGGCCTCAGTCTTGAGAGAAAAACGCTCCCCCTCAATTTCGATATCATAACCTTTATTCCCCCGAGAAGCCATCTGAGCAGGTCGGTTATGAATCTTCTGAACGCGCTCCAGAGCATATTCGAATTTATCCTTCGAGAACGCCTCGCGGGAAAAAGCGTGATGGATTCGAATAATGTCACCGAGATCATCTGCAATATCCTGCGTAAGTAACTCTACACCATTCTTTAATTTGTATGAGTTACACACGAACGTCTTTGGCAGGGTGAACTGCTTAGCGACATCTGCGATGAGGCTCAACTATCTTTCGTTAAGCACATCCAAAACGGGGCGAAGAGCTTCCAATGCTGACTTGTCCATTGCATCGTTCTTTACGGGGAGTTGGTCTCAACCGTACCAATTTTCGAATGGTCTGCACAAGCAAAACAGGCGACTATTTGAAGCAGCGGACACCTGATTTTAGTCATCACTTTACTCGCCTCCGAACATGAAGGCCCCAAGAGACCGCCCCCATCGGCGTTTGCGGAAAGTCCGACACCACCGACGACGAGCTCGCAGCATCGTCTAGCCACTTGCCAATCAAGCTCCAAACCATGACCCAGTCATCCTAATTAGATAAAACGGAAGGAAACGCAGGTAGCCCCCTTCCCGCTGGGCTTAGCGTAGGTGACCAAACTGCGCATCGTCAGACGGACGCGGCCGGTGCTCGGAATCCCTATGCTCCGACCGCAAACTCCGGTTACTGCGTCTTTCACGCCCACTTGACGACTGCCCACTACCGCCTGTTAGTCGCTCTTGGCTCGAAGTCACAGCGGCCGGGGACGACTCTAGTCCGGCACTCTTCAGACTGCGCTATTGATCCCACGTCGATGAGCGACGGCTTACTTGAACACTTGAGCGTGATAGAACCCCTCCAATGGCCAATGAGGAGTTGCTCACCGAAGCTAGCAACAGGCATGGACAACCCGCTACAATGGCGGACCACAAGTCAGGCCACACCCCTGGTTTGCGTGGCTGTAGGAGAGTCAGGAAGCTGGATCGGGATCAGTACCTCCCCCTCTCTCCGCCAGTTTCATGATTTGCGCAATGACACCCATGTCGCAAATCGCAGGGCCATGCCAATGGCCCACGTCTTATGGTGGCCCCGTCGGTCCCTCGCGACGCTAGATCGAAAATCCCGCCAGGGCCGGAAGGCAGCAACGGTATCGATTGATGCGGGCGCCGAGGTCAACCGGCGGGGACACCACCCCAACTTTCGGCAATGCCAGGCGAACTAGCTGGAACCTCTGCCTTGGGCGCGATTGATCGAACAACTGCGATCATCACGTGCAGCGCTGCGCGCATGCGCAAAGCCGAGGCGAAAAGCCGACCAGTCATTCGTATCCGCCGTGGCGACGGCGCCCCCATCCCCGCAACGTGAGCGCTTCCCACGGCGCGATGCGGGCGCGGAGGTCAACCGGCGGGGACACCACCCCAACTTCGCAAGACTCCAGGCGAGCTTCCCGGAGCAGCGACTTGCGCACGATCGATCCAGCAAAAAGCAGCAGTCAGCTCGTGCTGCGCCGCGCTGCTATGCAAGGCCGGTGCCGGCTCACGCGCGGGTGCGGGCAGGATCCGGATCCGCATCCGCCTGCTACGGTTGCGATTGGGGATGCAACCAACCCGCGTCGCCTTCCAGGTAATGCTCGTGCTTCCAGATCGGCACGCGCGCCTTGACCTCATCGATGATGTAGCGGCACGCATCGAATGCGGCGCCACGGTGCGCCGCACTGACGCCGACCCACACCGCCATGTCGCCGATGCGCAGCTCGCCCACGCGGTGCACGCAATGCGCGTGCACGATGGCGTATCGCTGCATTGCTTCGTCCAGCACACGCTGCCCTTCGGCCTGTGCGAGCGCGGCATAGGCTTCGTAGCGCAAGCCGGCCACGCCGCGGCCTTCGTTGTGATTGCGCACCCAGCCTTCGAAGCTGGCGAACGCGCCGGCATGCGGATGTTCCGCCCCCGCACGCAGCCGATCGATCGGCAACGGCACCTCGGAAAGCGCAAAGATCGCTGCAACCTGTTCGCTCACGCTCAACCTCCCGACACTGGCGGAATGAACACCACTTCGCTGCCATCGCGCAGCGCATCCTCCCAGCGCGCGAATGCGCCATCCACGGCCACACGCAACTGCGCAGGCGTCCAGCGCAGGCCATGCCGCGCATCGAGTTCCGCGTACAGGCTGCGCAGATCCTGTGCGCCGCTCTGCACGCGCTCGTCGGCAATTCCTGCGGCCTCGCGCAGGCTGGCGAAATACAGCACCGTCACCGTGGCGGTCATTGTGCCGCTCCGATGTCGCGCTTGCCGCCGCGCTTGGACACCAATTTGGTCGGACCAATGCTCATGCTGTGCGACAACGCCTTGCACATGTCATACACCGTCAGCGCCGCCACGCTGGCACCGGTAAGCGCCTCCATTTCCACGCCGGTACGATGCACGCAGCGCACCGTGCAACGGATATTCAGCAGCTGCTCGCCCGCCCAGTCGATCTCGAAACGGCAGGCATCGATCGGCAATGGATGGCAGAACGGAATCAATTCGTGCGTGCGCTTGACCGCCATGGTGCCGGCAATCACCGCCGTCTCCACGATGCCGCCCTTGGCACTACGCAAGCCGTTGGCGCGCAACTGTGCGGCCACGGCCGCCGGAAAGCGCACGCGGCTTTCCGCAGTGGCGCTACGGGCGGTAACCGCCTTGTCCGAGACATCCACCATGGTGGGGAGCCCGGCATCGTCCAGATGGGTCAGGCGGGCGGAGCGGGAATTTGCAGGCATGGGAAGCGACGCGAAGACAGGCACTCAGGATGCGGCATTCTCGGTGAACAAGGTGCCTTGATGGAACAGCAGCTGCCATCCGGCAGCATTGCTGCGCCACAACGAGCTGCGCAAGGCCTGCCGTTCAACACCCTGACGGCGTTCCACCGACCGATAGCGCACCTGCGCAAGATCCGGTGCCAGCCGCGCGCATTCGAAGTCTTCTGCGCAGTACTCGGCAGCGACACCGGAGGCGCGCAGGGCCGCGATCACCTCGCTCCGCGTGTACCGGCGGCCCGACGTACCGAACTCGACAAAGGCCGGATCGAGCAGCGCTTCCAACACCTGCACATCGGCACGCTGCTGCGGATCGAGCAGACGCAGCTCCAGCGTGCGCAGTTGCACCAGCAGCGCGTCCTCGCTCATCCGCCGATCAAGAACATCTCGACCGGCTTGCCGCGCCGCGGCACCGAGGCGCGCACTTCGCTGTAGCGGTCGCCACGCACGCTCCAGCGCTGGCGCAGATGCATCGCCAGCGCAGGCTCGCCGTTGGCCAGGGCCGGCTTGAGGTCGTGGCCCTGACTGGCGAACAGGCAGGTATACAGATGCCCGTCGGCCGAGACGCGCGCACGCTGGCAATCGCCGCAGAACGGCACGCTGACCGAACTGACGAAGCCCACTTCGCCAGCGCCATCCGCAAACGCGTGGCGCTGCGCCACTTCACCGGTGTAATTGGCGTCCAGCGCCACCAACGGCCAGCGCGCGTGGATGCGTTCGTGCAATTGCGCCGAGGTCACCACCGCATCCGGCGTCCAGCCATTGCAACTGCCCACATCCATGAATTCGATGAAGCGCAGCACGTGCCCGGTGCCACGGAAGTGCTCCACCAACGGCAGCACCTGATCTTCGTTGACGCCACGCTGCACCACGCAGTTGATCTTCAGCCGCTGGAAACCGGCCTGCTCGGCGGCGGCAATGCCAGCCAGCACCTGCGCAATTTCGCCGCGGTCGCCGCTCATGCGCCTGAACAACGCCGGTTCCAGCGCATCCATGCTGACGGTGATGCGGCGCAGCCCGGCCTGTCGCAACGCGACGGCCTGGCGCCCAAGCAAGGTGCCGTTGGTGGTCAGCGCCAGATCTTCGATGCCCTCGATCGCGGTCAGCCGTGCGATCAGGCTCGGTAAGTCGCGCCGTAGCAGCGGCTCGCCGCCGGTCAGGCGCACCTTGGTCACCCCGACCGAAACGAAGGCACGCACCAGGGTTTCCAGCTGATCGAAACTCAACCGCTGCTGCGAGTCGAAGCCGTAATCGTCTGGCACGCGATCGGCCGGCATGCAATACCCGCAGCGGAAATTGCAGGCCTCGATCACCGATAGACGCAGATCGCGCAGCGGACGGCCGTAGCGGTCCTGCATCGGCGCCGTCACGAGATCCGGCCGCAGCAAGGCGCCCATCAGGGCACCGTCGCAGCGGTCGGGTTCGCCAGCGCGAGATACTGCCCGGGCACGGCAACGCGGTGGCCACGTGCACGCAGCACATCGCCGTCGGCGTCGCTGGCGTAGTGGTACAGCAGCATGCGGTTCAACAGGTCCTGCGGGTATTCCCGCTCCAAATCGTCCACGCCAGTATGCGACGGGTTGCCGTGAACGCCGCAGTCATGCGCGATGAGCTCGCCATCGTCCGCATAACGCTTCAGCATTTCGGGGATCGGCCGGGTATCGCCAGTCCAGACCAGCGCCCCCTGCAAACGCAACCCGTAAGCCGTCTCGGGCCAGTGGTGGCGGACCGGGAACACTTCCAGCCGCATGCCGTCGTGCCAGAACGCATCGCCGACCGGCACCAGCTGGAATGCGTCCCAGAAGTTCGCCCCGCCCTCGGCCAGCACATTCGGGTAATCGGCGATGCGCCGCTGCAGCAGCGGCACGACCGGCGCCGGCACGTACAGGCGCGTGCGCCCGCGGCGCTCGGAAAAATAACTGTCGACGAACACCCGTTCCAGGCCACCGACATGGTCCAGATGCACGTGGGTGATGAAGATTGCCTGTGGCAGCTGGCCATAGTGGGCCTGATAGGCGGTCAGCCCCTCGCTGCCGCAATCGATGGTCAGCCAGGGCGCACCGGCGCGCTCGAGCGTGGCCATCGGCGAGCCAAGGGCCACCGCCGACGCATTGCCGACTCCCTGCACCCGCAAGCCCCAGTCCATCAGTAGCCCCGGCCCCAGGCCAGTTCGTAGGCGCGATGCAGGCGCGCATAGTCCTTGTCGACATCCTCGCGGCTGCGGTTGCCGCGCAGCTTCAACAGCGAGCGATGCAGCCGCTTGAGGTTGCGCTCGCGCCAGCGCGTGGCAGGAATGCGCAGCACGCCGCGGTCGAAATCGATCAGCCAGCCATGCCCGCCGGCATCGAACAGGATGTTGTGCGCGTTGAGATCGGCGTGATCCAGGCCAGCGCGATGGAAGCGTGCAATCAGCTGGCCGGTCGCCTCCCACGGCGCACCGCGACCGGCCACCTGGGCGTGGTCGGCCAATGAGCGCACGTTTTCCAGCCGCTCCATCAACAGCGCAGCGCGATAGCCCACGCCTTCGCGCAGATAGCAGGCGGCCAACGGGCGCGGCACCGGCAACTTGCGTTTGATCAGTTCGCGCATCAGCCGGAACTCGGCAAAACTGCGCGTGCGCCCTGCCCCTTTCCACAGGTAGCGATCGCGGCTCACGCGTGCGGCCATGCCGCCGCGCAAGTACTGCCGCAACACGCTATGCCCGAATGGCGCATCCACGAACCACGCGCCGCCACGCCCGCCTGCGTCCACCGGCCGCGCCCTGTCGCCCCACGATTGCGGCGAAAACAGGCTGGCATCGGCTTGCCGCAGCCGTTCGCGGTCGAACAGAATGGCGCCATACCCGCGACCTTCGCGGTACGGCGCCAGCGCTTCGGTGGCATCGAAAGAAACCATCTATCGAGTCTAACAACACCATGGCTGTAACGCCCGCATCGCTGTGTTTGCTGCGCTTGTCCGCCCTGGGCGATGTCACGCACGTGGTGCCGCTGGTACGCACGTTGCAGGCCGGGTTTCCTGAAACCCAACTGCATTGGGTCATCGACAAGGCCGGGCTGAAATTGCTCGAGGGCCTGCCCGGCGTGCAATTCCACGTCTACGACAAACACAGCGGGGTGGCCGGCATGCGCGCACTACGCCGGTCGCTGGCACCGCTGGGCCGCTTCGATGCCTTGCTGCAGATGCAGGTGGCCTTTCGGGCCAATGTGCTGTCGGCCTTCGTGCCGGCGCGGCGACGCATCGGCTACGACCGCAGCCGCTCCAAGGACCTGCACGGCCTGTTCGTCAACGAGCGCATCGCCGATCGCCCCGGCATCCACGTGCTCGACGCCATCGGCAGCTTTGCCGAGCCGCTGGGCCTGCGCCAGACCCAGGTGCGCTGGGACCTGCCGGTGCCCGACCAGGCGCATGCCTGGGCACGCGCGCAATGGGACGACGATGGCCGCCCGGTACTGATGATCTCGCCCTGCTCCAGCCACCCGCGTCGCAACTGGTATCCCGATCGCCTCGCCGCGCTGGCCGATCATGCCGCCGCGCAGGGCTGGCGGATCGTGCTGTGCGGCGGCCGCAGCGACCTGGAACGCAGCACTGCCGATGCCATCGTTGCGGCCGCACGCACGCCGGTGCTGGATCTGGTTGGCAAGGACACCCTCAAGCAACTGCCCGCACTGCTCGCGCGCGCGGACCTGGTGGTCACGCCGGATTCCGGGCCGATGCATATCGCCAACGCCATGGGCACCAAGGTGCTCGGCCTGCATGCGGCCAGCAACCCGCGACGAAGCGGACCGTACTCGGACGTGCGCTATTGTGTGGACCGCTACGACGCCGCCGCGCGCAAATTCCTGCACAAGCCAGCCGACCAGCTGCGCTGGGGAACGAAGATCGAATTCGACGAGGTGATGTCGCTGATCACCGTGGACGATGCGATCGCCGCCTTCGAGCGTTATCGCGCCGACCACCCGCGCTGACGATCGGCGATCAATCGCCGCCGGACCGCCACACGGTTGGCGCAAAAGGCGACGCAGCCAGCACTTCAGCACCGGCTCTGAAGCTGCTCGGCGATTAGGCGCCGGGCAAGTTGCAGAGGCGCCCGCACCAATGGGCGTGAGATCGAGCGAAGACGCTTCCTGCAACAACCCGCGCTGTCAGACCACCCGCGCAATCAAACCGTCAACACGCTCAGGCGTCGGTAGCGCGATAGTCCTGATAGGACTTTTCTTCCACATACGAAGAACCCAGCGCCAGGTTGATCTCCTTCTTGATGCGCGCGCGCTCGTCGTTCTCGATATACACGCTGCGCGCCAGCTGCACGAAGGCATCGTCGAAGCTCTGCGCCTGCTCCTTGAGGCGGATGTCGTCCTCGATCACCCACAGCCGCTCATTAACGGCCTTAAGCTCGGCGCGCAGGCGCACGATGTCGTGGCCGGCGGCCGGATGCGCCATCCAGCTGGTTTCCAGCGCAGACAGCTCGTTGCGCACATTGGTCAACTTGGCCGCATCGCGCATGCGCTCGGACTTGATCTGCAGGATCGCGATCTTGTCGAGCAGTTCACCAAAAGACACGGGCACCAGGATCTCGGACATGACAGGCCTCCAACGGGGATCGGGCGGATTGTAGTCATCGCCGCGGCCGGCGACTGCCACACATAAACAAAAGCCCCCTTGCGGGGGCTGATGCGAATCTGGCGGAGAGTGGGGATTCACTCGGCACTTCGTGCCTTCGCCCTACGGGCGGCTTCGCCGTGCAGACAGCTGCGCTGCCTGTCGAACCCGGGGATTCTCACCCCCCAATGCCGCCGGCGAAACCCACGCGGCACTGGCGCACCTACTCGCCTCAATCTGGCGGAGAGGGGGGGACAATACGACCCACACCAATTTCCGCAAATTGTTCAGGAACTTACGCCGGGAAACCCTCAGTGGGAAGTGTCCCCTACGAGTACAAAGAATGTCCCAAATTGCCGCCCATCGTCAACCCTTCTTCTCGGCAATGGCTCTCAAGGCGGCTATCGCCTCCTGCTGACGATCCTCGGGCAACTTCGCGATCAACAAAATGGCCTCGGCGAGCATGTCGGGTGTTGCGTAAAAGTACGCCAACGGCAAACCCAACGCCTGAGCCAGTTCTGCTGCGGTTTCAGGATCCGGATCGTGTTGCCCCGTCTCGTAGCGGGAGATGCGAGGTGCACCGGTGTTTTGCTCTTCCATTCCCAACATCCTTCCCAAGTCTGCTTGACGCAGGCCCAAGGACAGCCGGGCCGTGCGCAATCGTCGTCCGAACAGTGATGCAGGCGGCTTGATGGGAGGCATTGGGGGGTGTACCGAAAACACCTCTCCATTGTGACAAGTCCGGCCAATTCAATCATTTGCGTTTGTCGCAAATTATGGCATAAGCTCGTTTCGCCGGCATACAGCCGGCCCGCTGCTCAGCACAGGACATGGCGATGATGCCCACACTTAGAAAGACCGCACCACGACCTCACACCACGGCACTAGCCCTAACCTTCGGCCTTCTTGTGCCTTTCGTCGGCAACACGCAAGACAGACCACAAAGCGCAGGTCAAAAGATTGGCGATCTATTTTCTGACGTGAAAAACAAATTGGGGCTGCGGATTGAACGGCCGGCGCAGGGTGGCGCTGGCGGTGTTCTCTACGCCCCCCTTAGCGGTGGACAAACCTTCCGTACGTTGTTTCGCAACGAGGACCACGACCAAGCCATTCAAGGACGCTTGCAGTGGCCTCGCGCGGCCCTGACCTTTGTCGAGTACGGCCGAAATCTACCGTGCTGGACAGTCAAAGCGACCATTTGGACCAGTCCTACGTCCTCGCATGACGAAACATTTAGAACGTGCACGACCGCCAAATTGACCAAAACGAACGATTTGGGAGAAGTCAGTACCTTTGGCCGCTCCATCGGATTTGTTGGACTGCTCAACGCCCAACCGCGTTTTGGAGCCGTGCCCACCACGGGCGACACTCGAACGCGCGGCCCAAACCCACCGCGACTGCTGTTTCAAGTCGATGTGGATAAGACTATGCGCGACAAACTGCGCGATATCGTCATCAACTCGGCTTGGGTCTCTGGTTTCTACGGTCAGGGCAATGATCTGTCCCACGCGTCCATTTTTTATGACTATAGGATGTGGATCGCCGGCTTTGAAACCACAGGCAACCGCGACCAAAGCTAAAGGCACGAAGTATGGGATATAAAATTACGGGCGAGCTAACGTTATTGGGCGACGCACAGTTCAGCGCCAACGGAGTTCGCCAATATTCGGTGATCGAAATCGGCGGAAAAGTCTACTCAAAACACCGTGCTCCCGCAGGTATCAACACTTACTTACAGCGCGCCGTCCGCATGAATGGCCCAACATCGCTGTACGTCGAAGGAAATTTTATTTATGGCGTAACACTTCCGGACGGTAAAACATATTGTTGGAAAAAGAACCCGATTGGCTCATTCTTTATTTTAGGGATCGGAATTATCGGACTACCATTTGTAATCGGGGTATTCTTCATCATTGCGGCGATCAGAGAATTGGCAATTAACAGCGGAAGCAATAATCTTTTGAGGCAAGGCGCCGCACGTGTCTAGAAAGATCAAGTTGTAAAATAATAAACCCCGCTTGACAAATTGGCGGGGTTTATTATTTTAGATATATGGCCACACAGTTTAGGCGACTATGTGGCGAGTAAGGCAAAAAGAGAGTTTGCGCTACCCAAGCAGTTGCTCCTTTCATCTAAGTTAGCAACGCACGCGAAAAAATCAAGCCCCTTATTCGTCACCAACCTGTTTGAATAGCCATCGGATATTGAAGAAACGGGGCAAGTAACCACGCCGCAAATATTCGTGACTGTCGCGCAAGGCGGGGATTATTGAACACGGCGCACTGCATAACTAGGTACGAAGGGTTGGACGATTTCCCCCCAACGTACTGGCCCTGACCAGGTTCAAGGCGGAGTTTATTCCGCGCACGGGGCTGACAACACTGATAAACCATGTGTTGTTTGTGGACTACGGCAGGGTGGGTTTGAAATCACATTCTGGGCGTTCACGGACAGGTTCGTTGCCCGCCTGGGGAGGTTTTCCCATGGGAAAACGAATAACATCTGTAAACACCCTCGCAAGAGTGGATATATATCCACCCTAAGTCTAACGACCTTATACCTTAGAAAAGCTACAGAATTTCATAGTAAAGCTAAGCTAAATTTTTTATAGCAAAGCAATATTATAAACGCGTAGCGGGGTGGGAAGGGGTACAACCCCTTCGGGTTAAAATATTCTCTAAGTAAAACCAAATCGGGGCGGACCGAAATTTTACTAATGAGCATTAGCCAAATGGAATAAGCCCATGCATTGGACATCAAAGTATCATACATGACATCATCTCATGGGCTTGGCAAGTTGATGTCGCCCCACACTTTTTAGATATAACAACTGTCGCCTTAATGAGAAATTTAACAAAAGAGTACTTCCAGGAATTGATACCAAAAATTCCAATTACCTGGACCAGCGCGAGGTTACGCCCACTATGATCGTTGTCTTCAGGAAGCACTGGCAGTCGCGCTAAGGCTGATACCTGTGCAAATGGCATCCGCCGCATTATGATAGAAGGATGGAAATTGTGACTAGGCAGCCGAAGTGAGCAAGAAGGACAAGGACAATAACGAGCGTAATACCGAAAACTTGGTGCGTGATGCATTGCGCGACCTAGATTATTACGATGAAGGCAATAGTATAAGTGTTGAAGAACAGAAGAGCGTCATTGATGAGGTAAAACGACTACTGAAGAGCGGAAGCAAAAGCGCCAAAGGTGGTCGTGGGTACCCAGAATTCCTAATAAGCAACGCCGACACTCCCGACTTCTTGATTGTATATGAATGCAAGGCTTCACTTTCCGACCACGAAAGCAAACATGTGCAGTCTATCCTTAGAGATATTGATCTAGTTGAGAGCGAAGAAGTCGCGGCCAAACGCATAAAGCGATATGCGGTAGATGGCGCACTTCATTACGCCAAACTCATTTCCCGCAGCTACAATGTAATAGCAGTAGCGGTAAGCGGTGAGAAAAAAACTACTGCCCGAAAATCTGTCTATCTTCACTCTAAGGGTGCCAGAGCGGCGCGTCCGCTGCTCAGCAAAAGCAACGGCAACCCCATCAACGAGATTCTATCTTGGAAAGATTTCTTGAGCCACGCGGTTTTCGATCCTGCTGTTCGAAAAGCACGACTTGAAGACCTGATGACTTTTGCACGTGAACTGCATACGTTCATGCGCGACTACGCCAAACTCACGGAAAGTGAGAAGCCACTACTTGTTAGTGGCACGCTCATCGCGCTCCAAAATAAAGCCTTTTCGGCCTCCTATGGGTTGCATGAAACAAAGGAGCTACCTAAAAGGTGGATAGAGACTATCAAACATGAGATTGATCGCGCAGAAATACCACAGGCAAAAAAAGATAATATGGCGCAGCCCTACGCGTCCATTTCCGTTCATCCGGAATTAGATAAAAAGAGAAATAACTATCCAAAAGGAATTCTTTATGAACTGATTAAACGCATTCACGAGAAGGCCGCCCCTCTCATGACCGCTGAAGAAGGAACGGATATCCTTGGTCACTTCTATGGCGAGTTCTTGAAATACACGGGCGGCGATAAGAAGGCGCTGGGTATTGTTTTGACGCCACGGCACATCACCGAACTATTCGCGCTCATTGCAAATGTCAATAAAAAGTCTACAGTGCTTGATATTTGCGCTGGAACCGGTGGCTTTCTCGTGGCAGCCATGTCGCAGATGATGGGAGAAGCCACTACCGAACAAGAGCGTAATCGCATCAAAAGTAAGGGCCTCATCGGTATTGAGCAGCAGCCCAACATGTTCGCTTTGGCGGCCAGCAATATGATCTTGAGGGGGGATGGAAAGGCCAATCTCTACCAAGGTAGTTGCTTTGACGATGCCATTGCCAAAGCGGTAAAAAAACACAAGGCCGATGTCGGCTTGCTAAATCCACCGTTCGCCCAAGGCACGGCAGATCTTCACGAGCTTCGTTTTATCCAACAGATGCTCTACGCCTTGGAGGAAGGGGGCACCGGAGTCGCTATTGTTCCAATGGGCTGTGCAATCGCGCCAAACCTATTACGGCAAGAGTTAATGGCCGAACACACGTTGGAAGCCGTGATGTCTATGCCAACAGAGCTCTTTTATCCCGTGGGGGCTGTGTGTTGCATAATGGTATGGACTGCACATAAACCACACGCACAATCTAAGCGGGATACTTGGTTTGGCTATTGGAAGCAAGATGGCTTCATCAAGACCAAGCACAAAGGTCGCATAGATCCCGAAGGTGAGTGGCACATTCTGAGGGATCATTGGATTGACATGTACCGCAACCGCCGTGTTAGGCCAGGCGAAAGCGTCTTGAAGGCAGTCAGATACGACGACAAGCAACAAGATGAATGGTGTGCTGAGGCCTACATGGAGACCGACTATTTAACTTTGACGGAAATAGATTTTCAACATGTAGTGAGAAAGTATTTGATGTTCCAACTCGTCAATGAAGCAGAAGAAAAAGCAAGGGTTGTCGCGGGCGAGGATGCAGAAGATGAAAATGAGTGAGGCACCAAAACTTGTTTCACTTGGCAGCATATTCTCTGTTCACTATGGAGTGAACATGGAGCTCAACGCGCTTAAAAAAGATCCGAGCGGCATTAACTTTGTTTCTCGCTCCGCTCGAAACAACGGTGTATCGGCAAAAGTTGCTCGCGTTGCTGATGTAAAGCCACTTTCGGCAGGATTGATGACGGTAGCAGGCGGCGGAAGTGTTCTTGAAACATTTGTTCAACCCGAACAGTTTTATAGTGGGCGAGATCTTTACTATTTAGTCCCTCCTAAAGACATGTCTTTGCAGGAAAAGTTGTATTACTGCATGGTGATTCGAGCCAACCGCTACCGATTTAACTATGGCCGCCAGGCCAATAGGACGTTGAAAGACATACAAATCCCTGATCGCTCGGAGATTCCTAATTGGGTAAAAGGGATCTTCACCAAAGAAGTTGGGACATGGCAGAAAAAACTCTCAGGCTTGAATAGCCCGGGAAATTTAGCTAAGTAAGCCTTTCTCCGGGTTAGCAGTCTGTAAGAGAGGGCTTAATATTAAGCCCTCTTCAGCCGAAAAATCCGTGGAAACCTCTATGCCCGCGCAGAGCCGAGGATCACAATAATTCATTGTGTTTGCCTCGCCGTTTTACGTGCCTCAAAATAAGAAATTCCTATTTCCTTCAGCGCGGGCAGCCTGTCGGCGGGCAAGTTCCGCAATGCGGTTAATAATAAGCCGCACAATTCTGCAGGATCCAGTTTATCTGCGCCTACAGCGATCACTATACCGCCCAGTTGAATCTTGCGGTGGGCATCTTTTTCCCGTGTCAATTTCCACGCCTCAGCGAATTGTTGGCGTTTCTCTACGGCAGCGGCTCGGCTCTTTTCTTTTTGGATCTTTAGCTTTTCTTGAGCTTTAAGTTGCAACAAGTGCTTTTCAGTTTCTTTTATACGCTCGCTAAGTGGTTTTTTCTTGCTCATAGAAATCTCCCAATTTGGTCATTTCATTCAAGCAGAAAATTGGCACTTGTCGAATCTAATTTTTCTGCTTCAATATATTAGGGTGAGGGTAGAGCGTAGCGAAACCCGCCTGATTGGTTCTGTTGCGACGCCCGAAGGGTGTAGTAATAGCGCACTTATGTTTTCACCCTTCGGGTGAAAACGCGCGGTCAGGGGCTACGCCCCCGACACCCCAAAATGCCGATTGGCTTTTCTGTGTGGTTGGGGATGGTTTTTCTGTGTTTTATATTTTGCGGAGTTGTGGGCGTGGCGATATACCATTGTGAGATAAATAGCATAAGCCGAGCGAAGGGCCACAGTGCCACCGCCGCTGCCGCTTATCGTGCCGGTATTCGCATAGAGGACGACCGTTTGGGAGTAATCCAGGACTACACAAAACGAAGTGGTGTCGCCTCCTTTGAAATCCTTGCCCCATCTGGGTCTCCCGCTTGGATCTTTGATCCGTCGCGATTGTGGAACGCGGCCGAAGCCGCTGAAACCCGTAGCAATGCAAGAGTTGCACGGGAGATGGAAATTGCTTTGCCGTGTGAGTTGACCGAACTGCAACGTGAAGAACTGGCGCGTGATATTGGGCGGCAACTGGTTGATCGATATAACGCAGCCGTACAGATTGCGATCCATACACCGGACAAACACGGTGACCAGCGTAACCACCACGCTCATATTTTGTTTACATCACGGCAAGTGGGTGCCGCCGGCCTTAACGATTACGCGGCTAAAGTGTTTGACGACTTCAAGCAAGGGCCTAAAGAGGTGCTGTATTGGCGTGAGCAGGTCGCCAGCATAACCAATGAGCACCTTAAGAACGCAGGTCATGATGTACGTGTTGACCACCGCACTCTTGAAGCGCAGGCAATGGATGCTGCCAAGCGTGGCGATGTGAAGCAGGCGCGCGAACTGGACCGCTTGCCTACAGTGAAGGAAGGCTGCGCCCCAGCACGACGCCGACATGCACGCATTCGCAACGCAAAAATCCGCGAAGAGAATGAAGTTAGGCAGCGGGAGTGGGACCAAATGGAAATACAGGCGAACAACGAAGCGCGGCTGATGCCCGCGCACCATGATCGAAAACCAGGAGAAAATAATAATGAAGATGGAGCAAGAACCGTTGCCCGATCCCGAGCACGAAGAAGCCGAAAAGGTCCGGCACCTCTCACCAGTGATTCGGTCAATACTGATCGATTGCGAGTTGACGGATCTGGCCGAAAGCCTGTGCTTTCAGTGTCGCCAAGCCACCGTGTTGCAGTTGTCCAGTCCCGATGGAGTCCAGAACGCGGCCGTCATTCACTGCGCAGCACTTTCGAGGGACATTCAGGTGACGGTGGCACGCTGCACTTCACATCTTCCACAGTCATCCGAGGCAGTTCACTGACTAAAATATCTACTGTTCGAGCGTTAGGGGCGGTAGCCAAACCCGCTTTCGATCCATCGCAGCCCGCGCGCGTAGCGCGTGGAACGGTGGCCCCAAAGGGGGCGCTAAAAATCTTCAGTTCCGCACCTAGCGGAGGGGGCGGCAATGCTCGGATTTCTGTCACTGGAAGTGAGTACGACCGCAGGATGATGCAGTCGGATCAAGAACGCTTGGACATGGAAGCCGATGCGGCACGGCAAGGGCGACAACGGGATGCGGAAGTTAAAGCATTATTGGAGTCGTTGACTGCTTTGGAGGCAATGCATTGGCGCGACCAGAGCCGCCGAATCGCGGAGGCGCGTGCTTGGCTCTCCACGTACGAACACGAGGAGCAGCAACGGTTCGCTGAGCGTGAGAGGCGCAAACGTGTGAGAGATACGGAATGGGCACGGCTGCAAGAGTGGAAGCAAACCAATCCCGAGCCGTGGAAATTTTTCCCAAAACACAAGCATTGGGTTTCCGCATTGGAAGAACGTACGAAGCCACTACGAACGGCAGACATAGATTATAAGTTGGCTAAGACCAATGCCGACTTGCCAGCCTTGCAGAAGTTGGGACGCGAACGCATCAAAATGCAAAGACAGTTGGCACGGGCCACCACAGCCCGTCAGGCCATTGCCATGCTTCCCAGCGAACATGAGGAACAAATCACTTTACCCATTGCACCGCCACCGCCCATCATGGAGCCGCAGCGCGATACACTCAAAGTTGCGCGCAGCCGTTGGGCAAGATTTCCAGTTCTAAATCCGCCGGGCTACAAAAGGCCCGTCGGTTGAATAGGCTCGCCAACTTCACAAGTGCCTTTTTAATTTTTTAATATTTAATACACCTTGCTGCTCCCAGCACAATGCCGGGTGACACTGTTTCGACAACTGTTCATAGGCGTTTTGACTATAATTTAAACTGTGCGCCGTATCCAAGGTACTGGGCTTTTCGCTTTGTTCGTGTCCTACGTACCGTTCGCGCCAGCCCTGAGAAACGCCATGTCGTGTCATCTGCGTGATCACAGTGTCGCGAAATGAATGCAGTCCCATTTGCCCCATCCTCGGCTTGATGCCTCGCCGCGCAATATAGCGAATAAAAGCACGTTGTGGGGCACCGGCTGGCCCGTTGTTCGCGGCCTGCGTCAGATCTGGAAAAAAATACTGTTCCTTTGCAATTTTTAGTCGCTCCACACGCTCTAGAATCCCTAGTTCAATCAAATCCGGGTGGATTGGAACTTTGCGTTCGCTGGCTTCGCTTTTCGTGCTTTTGTACTCTCCCAACAGATTGAAGTCGAACACCCACACTCCTTCTTCCTGCACGATATCAGCCACTTCCATTTTCGCAATTTCGTTGCTGCGAGCACCTGTGTACACACAAATTAAGGCTACCCAGCGGTCGCGCTCATTGCCCAAGTCGTGGAAATGGTTGAAATCGAAAATATTCTTCAACTGCTCAATATTGAATGGCTCCGATCCAAGCGCTGCCGCTTTTCGCTTTTCCTTTTTAGTGATCGTAATGTGACCGTGAGCAGGGTTTCTTCCATCTTCGAAGTACCCTGATGCCATCGCCCATTTGAAAAATCCCGCGAGCCAAATTTGCGTGCTATTGACCGTACTGCGTTGCAATCCCTTTGTTAGTTCCTGTTCGAGGAATGTCGCAATTTGATGGCGTTGAATTGCGTACACAAACGAGCGGGGTCTGATGTAAGCCGTAAACTCATCGATGGTCTTGACCACACGACCGAACGTCTTTGCTTTACCTAGCCGCTTGCGTGCGACTTCAATATATTTTTCTCTAGCGATGGCGATGGTAATCGCCTTCACTCCCGGGGGTGCGCCAAGTACAGCCGAGACAGGAGGCAACGTAGCAGGCGCAAGCGTCGATGGAGCCGATTGTGTCCGTGCCTGTTCATTTAGCTGCAACAGCATTGGGAGTGCCGCAGCCAAATTGTCGGCGTCCGCTTGCGTTCCGTCCGTTTCAACACGCAGCCCACCGTTGGAACTGACCTCCAAGGTGTAATCACGTGTCTGATCCTCTCCAAACGCTGTCTGCGCGCTTTTGAGAAGGTCTTCTAATGATTTGGTCACACCACCCCCATCAATCTGCATGAACGCTTGTTGATAGCGTACAGCCAGATACAGCGCCTTGACTTGTGCAAGACGTGGATCGGTTGTGTGCAAAGCATGCTTGATGACCTTACGGCGCAGAGTATTGCGCAGGCGCAAGGGAACAATAATACGAAAGGAAAAGCCGCCAGAACGGCGAACAAGGTAGGTCGGTAAGCGCACAAGTGTCCCAACGTTGTCCCGTTGAGTGTCCTCGGCGCTCGTTCCTTGTTGCGTGTAAGTTGCTGTTCTACAACAACTTATCTGAAAGTGGCGGAGAGGGGGGGATTCGAACCCCCGAGGCGCTATAAACGCCTGCCTGATTTCGAGTCAGGTACATTCAACCGCTCTGCCACCTCTCCAGATGGTCCCCAGTGTCCTGGGGCCGTGCATCATACGGGCACATGGCCCGCGCCACAAGCGGCCCGGGCCGGCGCAGGCAGGGCCAGGCGCGCGTCCAGGCGTGAACCGGTGCTGCGGCACCCGTGCGTGGCGTGTTGCCGCTAACCGGCCGGGCCGCGATGATGGTGGCGCATCTTCTCCTTGGCGACCCGGCCCCATGCTCGAATTCGGACACCTCACCCATGTCGGCCTGCGCCGTGACCTCAACGAGGACACCTACTACGGCGACAGTGAGCTGGGATTGTGGCTGGTCGCCGACGGCATGGGGGGGCATGCCTGCGGGGAAGTGGCCAGCGCACTGGCCCGCGAGACCATCGTGCGGGAGATCCGCGCCGGTACCCCGCTGGCGCAGGCGGTACGCATCGCCGACGAAGAGATCATCAAGACCTCGCGCCGCTGCAACGACACCTTGCCGATGGGCACCACCGTGGTCGCCGCGCGCGTACTCGGCCAGCGTTTCGAAGTGGCCTGGGTTGGCGACAGCCGCGCCTACCTGTGGCGCGATGGCCGGCTGGCGCAGCTGAGCCAGGACCACAGCTATGTGCAGGAGCTCATCGCCCAGGGCACGCTGACCAGCGAGCAGGCACGCGCGCACCCGCATCGCAACGTGGTGACCCAGGCACTCGGCGTGACCGACCCGGCACATCTGAATGTCGCCATCATGCAAGGCGAACTCAAATCCGGCATGCAGCTGTTGCTGTGCAGCGACGGCCTGACCGAAGAGGTGGACGATGCCGCCATCGCGGCCACGTTGTCGCAGGCCGATTGCAGCGCGCAGGAATGCGTGGAATGCCTGGTCGCCGCCGCACTGGATGGCGGCGGTTCGGACAACATCACCGCGATCCTGGTGCGCAGTTACTGATGTAGCGCCGCGCGCGAGCAAAATACCTCAGGCAAGACGCCTCACCCGGCGACCGCAATCTCCTCGACCGGCGGATCCCACAACGCACGCCCTGCCTTCTTGCGCAGCTGCGCCAAGCGTGCCTCGTGGGCCTGCAATTCGGAAGCGGTCACCGCAATGCGCGGACGCGGCAACAGCAGCGCCGGGTCGAACGCAATCACGCCGCTCGCCGCATCGGTCTGCTGACCGGCGTCGGCACTGGCAAACCCGATTTCCTCCTGGCCGGAGGTCAGCGCGATATACACATCGGCCAGGATCTGGGCATCGAGCAACGCGCCGTGCAGTTGGCGATGCGAGTTGTCCACGCCCAGACGCTTGCACAAGGCATCCAGGGAATTGCGCTGCCCCGGATAGCGCTCGCGCGCCATCATCAAGGTATCGACCACCGTGGCGCGCTCGACGATGCGCCCGTAGTGATCGCCCAGCAGCGCCAGTTCGTTGTCCAGAAACCCCAGGTCGAACGCAGCGTTGTGGATGATCAGTTCCGCGCCGTCGATATAGGCGAGAAACTCATCCACCACCTCGCCGAACAGCGGTTTATCGGCCAGAAATTCCAGGGTCAGCCCGGTCACCTCCTGCGCGCCCGGCTCGAAGTCGCAGTCCGGCTTCAGGTAACGATGGAAATTGTTGCCGCTTGGGCGCCGCTCCAGCAGCTCCACCGCGCCGATTTCGACGACGCGGTTGCCCTTGCGCCATTCCAGGCCGGTGGTTTCGGTATCGAGAATGATCTGACGCATGTGTCCTCTTACGATGTCGCAAGACCATCGCGCTGGGCGATGGCCTGATTGCGGGCGAGCACGTCGACGCGCTCGTTGTCCGGGTCGCCATTGTGGCCTTTCACCCAACGCCAATCGATGCGATGGCGCTGCGTGGCCGCGTGCAACCGCTCCCACAACTCGCGATTTTTGACCGGATCGCCACCGGCGGTCTTCCAGTTGCGTCGCACCCACCCCGGCATCCATTCGGTGATGCCCTGGCGTACGTACTGCGAATCGGTATGCAACACGATCTGGCACGGCTCGGTCAGCGTTTCCAGCGCCATGATCGCCGCCATCAATTCCATGCGGTTGTTCGTCGATACCGCCTCGCCGCCGGCCAGCTCCTTTTCGCGGCCGTTGTAACGCAGCAAGGCCGCCCAGCCGCCCGGGCCGGGGTTGCCGAGGCAGGAGCCATCGGTATGCACTTCAATGAATTTCATCAGGTTCCAGAGTTGAACGTAAACAGGTCAGATCGTGGCCACCGGCTGTGGCCAGCGGGCAGGCAGGGCGATCGGCGTCGGCCCGATCGCCGCGGCAGCACGCTTTTCCACTTCCAGCAGATACACCGCGCGCCAGGGTGCCCGGCCGGGGTCGGTGGACTCGCCGCTGGGGCGCCAGATCGGCCCCAGGTAGCGCTCGGCCTGCACGCTGTGCAGACCGGCACGCTGGGCCAGGAGGCGCCAGCGATCCGGGCGCAACGCGACCGGCCCGCGCCGCGCCCAGCGGAAGCGGTAGGGGCTCATCGGATTGAGCGTGAACAGCCACAGACGGCCGCCGGGCATCAGCAGACGCTCGCATTCGGCCAGAAAGTCCGCTGCCCCGCCAACCACCGCATGTTGCGTCACGATCGCCTGCAGGCTCTCGGTCGGCAGCGGAAACGGTAGCGCGCAGCGTGCGTCGCCGGCAAAGCGGCCGGCACTGCGATGCAGGCGCAAACCGCGCCCTTGCAGCAACTCGCGCGCAGGCATGTCGGCGGTCGGCGTCAGCCACAACCACGGCTGCGACGGCCGTGTCTGTAGCGCTTCCAACGCCAGACGACGCTCCAGTTGAAGCAGGCCGCGCCCCGCGCCGGTTTCAAACCAGGATGAGACGCCAGCTTGACGTGAGAATGGCGGGGCAGGCATGGTCCCAATTCTATGCGACTGATCGCCCTGCCCGCATTCGACGACAACTACATCTGGGCGCTGATCGCTGCAGATGGCCGCGCCATCATTGTCGACCCCGGTCAGGCCGAGCCGGTCCTGGCTGCCGCGCAGCACCAGGGCCTGGTGCCGAGCGCCGTCCTGCTCACCCACCATCACGGCGACCATATCGGCGGCGTTGCCGAGCTCCAGCAGCGCTGGCCGGACCTGGAGTTGTTCGGCCCGGCCGACGAACGCATCCCGGCGGACGCGCATCAGGTAGGCCACGGCGAGCGCTTGCGCCTGCTCGATGTCGAGTTCCAGGTGCTCCAGGTGCCCGGCCACACCCGCAGCCACATCGCTTTCGTCGCTGACGGCTACCTGTTCAGCGGTGATACCCTGTTCAGCCTAGGCTGTGGGCGGATGTTCGAAGGTACCGCTCCCCAGATGTTCGACTCGTTGCAGCGCCTGGCCTCCCTGCCTGGCGAAACGCTTGTGTGTTGCGGCCACGAATACACCTTGGCCAATGCGGCCTTCGCGCTGCACGTCGATCCCACCAACGCTGCCTTGCAGCGCCGTCAACAGGAAGCCCAGGCCATGCGTCATGCAGCCCGTCCTACCCTGCCGATTTCGCTCAAGAGTGAACTGGCCACCAATCCGTTCTTACGCACCGGCCGCCCCGAGATCCGCGCTGCAGTGGCACCGCGCGCAGCCGGCGAGCTTTCCTCTGAAGTCGATGTTTTCGCCGAACTTCGGCGCTGGAAAGACGAATTTCGCTCATGAGGCGCCTGGTTTTGACAGTGCTGGCCGCCTGTTCGGCCATCGCACCGGCATCCGCATCGCCCAACGACGCAAGCTCCGCCCCCGCCAGTAGCCAGGTCGCGCAAGCCAGCGCGCCAAGCCTCCGCAACGGGCGCGAGATTTTTTCGGCCTTCCTCGACGGTCGTGCCGACCCGGGCTGCGACAGCGCCCATAGCGATGCCCGCTGGGAACAGCATTTTTCGCGCGCCCCGGCACGTCTGGCAGACGATGCGCAGGATGTCCTGCCGTTATTCGGTTATGTCGTCGACGAGTTGCGCAAGGCCGACATGCCGACCGAATTTGCGCTGATCCCGTTCGTTGAAAGCGGCTATCGCCCCGGGGCCCGCAACGGCAGCGGCCCTGCCGGCCTGTGGCAGTTCATCGCGACCACCGCGCGCAACCACCAGGTGCCGGTCGGTGCGCAATATGACGGACGCCTGTCGGCAGTGGACTCCACCACTGCGGCGGTGCGCTATCTCAAAACCCTTTACGGCATGTTCGGCGGAGACTGGCGCCTGGCCCTGATGGCCTACAACGCCGGCGAGTACCGCGTGCTGCAGGCAATGCGCAGCGCCGGGATGAACGCGCAAAACGCACGCCCCTCCGAATTGCCGGGCATGTCCAAGGTCACCTACGACTATGTGGAGAAACTGCACGCACTTGCCTGCGTGCTGGATCACGCGCAACAGCAGGGCAACCTGCTGACGTCGCTGGATCGCCAGGTGCCCGTCCTCACCGAACATGCGTTGCCGGCAGGCACCAGCCTCAACGCCTGGGCCGGACAGCGCGCGATCGAGCCGCAACTGCTCGCGCGCCTGAATCCCGCCCTCGCTGGCGCACGCGCTGCGCCGCGCGGCGTGCACGTGCTTGCGCCGCTTGCGCCGCCGCAGCCCGGTGCAAATAGCGCCATGGTCGCCTCTGCCGAGGTGGGAACTGGCGCCGCCAGCAGCACCCCCGCACCGACCGCCGTTGCCTCTGCAGCCAGCAAAGCGTCGACCTCGCCAGCACGTACCCACACCGTGCGCAATGGCGAATCGGCCTGGGCGATCGCGCGCCGCTATGGCATCACCGTGACGACGCTGCTCGCCACCAACGGCCTGGACAAAAGCGCCATTCTGAAGCCTGGCATGGTGCTGTCGTTCGACGACTCGCCCTAAAGTGACGCGCCAAGGTGCGACGCACCTTGGACGTTGTCGTGGGCACAGGCAGGCGGTAGGCGGTAGGCGGTAGGCGGTAGGCGGTAGGCGGCATGATCGCGCCGATCCTGAATTTCGCTCACCAACCCAGCCTTCTCGTCAGGCCGCTTCGGTCGCGAAAGATGGATCTTGAGCGTTGCCGGGGTGCAAAGGCACAGTTAGCGCCTGCTGCGCGTCGCGCCGGGGAACCGACTTGGCGCTGTACGTGCGAGCCGAACTCCGGCAAAACTCGAAGCTTGCAGGCCTCCCTGCAATGCGCGCCACGACGTTAGCCGTGCTCCCCGGCGAGTCAATACGCCGAGCCATTCAGCTGACCCGGCCACCGGAGATCATCAGCGGGACACCTGGCATGTCTGTCAGGAGCGCTCCCGGCGCGCGCCGTCGCCCAATCGAGCGTCAGCGACGACTGCCAGATCGTCAGGCGACTAGCCGACAACCGGCGATTGGCGCCCAGGAATCGCAGCTCCCGGCAGCCATGCAGCGCGCAGACACCGCCGGCAAATCGATATGCGCCGCGGAAGATCGACGGCGACTGCGCGCCAGCCGGCCGGTGTTCTCCACGCCAAACGCCCAAAGAAAAAGCCCGGTTGCCCGGGCTTTTCTCACCAATCGATTATCCAGCCTTACAGCTGGGCTTCTTCGATCTGGATCTTGTAGCGCTTGCGCATTTCCTTGACGTAAGCCTGCGCCGCGTTGTTCCCGTCGATCTGGCTCAACTGCTCGCGCAGCATCGTCTGCTGCTCGGCCGGCATCTGCTTCAGATCGCCCGGCGTCGCCTTGCTGATGACAAAGACAGCAAAGCGCCCGCCATCCAGCTCCACCTTGCCAACCGACGGCTTGCCTTCGGTCGGTCGCGGCGCGCTGAAGATCGCACGGTTCGCAGCCGGGGTCGGGATCGGCGCCGTCCGCGGTAGCCCCGGGATCGGCTGCACCTGCAGCTTCTCGCTGTCGGCCAGCGCCTGCAGCGTCTCACCCTTCTGCAAGCGTGCCAGCAAGGCATCGGCAGCAGCCGCGGCGGCCTTCTCGGCACGGTCCGCACGGATTGCCGCGGTCACCTTGTCGCGCACCTTGTCCAACGGCAAGGCCTGTTCGGCGGTGTGGTTGGTGACACGCAACACCACGCTATGGTTCGGCGCGATGGTGATGGGATCGCTCACCGTACCGTCCTGCACCAGCGTTTCTGAGAACGCCGCGCGCAGCACAGCCGGGTTGGCAGCAACACCGCTGGCATCACTGCGCGAGAACGGTCCCAAGGTCTGCACCGGCAAGCCGACCTGCTTGGCCGCCGGCTCCAGTGCGGTGGGGTTCTTGTAAACCTGGTCCACCAACTTGCCACTGACATCGGCAAAGGCCTTGTCTGCGTCAGCCTTGAGCTGCTCGGCAGCCAGTTGGTCGCGCACCTGCTCGAACGACTTGCCCTGGCCGCCCTTGACCTCACGCAGCTGGATCACGTGGTAGCCGAATTCGCTCTTGATCGGGCCGACCACCTCGCCAGCCTTCATCGAGAACAGCGCGTCCTCGAACGGCTTGACCATCGCGCCCTTCTCGACCCAGCCCAGGTCGCCGCCGGCATCCTTGGAGCCGGGGTCCTGCGAATTGGCTTTGGCCAGCGCAGCAAAGTCGGCACCCGGCTGCTTGGCCTCGGCAGCGAGCTTGGCGGCCTTTGCCTCGGCAGCCTTTTGCGCGGCTGCATCGGCGCCGGCGCTGATCAGGATGTGCGACGCAAGACGCTGCTCCGGCTCGACGAAACGTGCCTTCTCGTCTTCATAGCGCTTGCGCAGCGTGGCCTCGTCGGCCGCAGTGGCTGGCGGCATCGTGGCGGCGTTGAGCTCCACGTATTCGATCGTCACGGTTTCCGGCTGACGGAAATCCTGCGCGTGCCCGTCGTACCACTGCTTGATCTGCGCATCGCTCACCGGCGCGGTATCTGCGGCCGGTGGCGGCAGCATCGCCAGCTCCACATCGCGCGTTTCGCCCATCAGCTTGAGCAGGCGCTCGAACTCGGACTTGGTGGCAAAGCCGGACTCCGCCACCGCCTGCGGGATGACCGACTGCTGCAGGCTATCGCGCACCAGCGCATCGAACTGCGCTGGCGTGCGCGGCGGCGTGCCCTGCGCGAGTGCGGCGCGGTACTGGTCGGGACTGAACTTGCCATCGACCTGGAATGCGGGAATGTTGGCGATGTAATCGCGCACGGTCGCATCACCGATGACGATTCCAGCGTCTTCCGCCCCCAGTCGCACCACCTGTTCGTCGACCAGTTGGTCGAGCACCTGCAGCTTGTTTTCGCGGGACTCGAAGGTGCGCGGATCGAATTTCTCGCCCTGACGCTGACGCTCCTGCATGCGCGCCTGCTCAAAGCGCGCGCGGAAATCCTGCGTGCTGATTTCATGGTGCTGCCACAGCAAAGAGACCGGCCACCACGACGGTGCCGATTTCCACCAGGTCGGCGGCGCCTGCACCTTGGCTACGTTGTTGGCGCCAATGCCGCCGAGGTAGCTGTTGTCGATGACGAACAGGAACGGAATCATCAGCAACCCCAGGATGGCGGTAGCGATCCAGCCTGACGTCTTGTCGCGAAGTTTCTGCAGCATTGGCAAATCACGGCCTGTGGGCGAGCCGCGCAGTGTAACGCGCTTGACGCCAGGCACCCAGCCCAATGCCCGTGACGATGGCGTCGTGGCGCGTTCATCTGTCCAGGGTGGACGGCGCCAGCTCGGGCCAAATACCCGAGCACCTTTAGACGCAGCAGAACGCGCCGCTGCCGGATGCGCTGCAATAAGCCGCACCGCCATGCCTGCATGGACCCACATCCATCAACCGACATCCAAAAAAAAAGCCCCCGGCACAGGGCCGAGGGCTTCGTATAACTGGCGGAGCGGACGGGACTCGAACCCGCGACCTCCGGCGTGACAGGCCAGCATTCTAACCAGCTGAACTACCGCTCCGCTTTAAACTTGGACATCTGCCCCCACTCCATTCGCATGACGAATTTCGTGGAGAAAACGAAGCCCCCAATTGCTCAGGGGCTTCGCGTGTAACTGGCGGAGCGGACGGGACTCGAACCCGCGACCTCCGGCGTGACAGGCCAGCATTCTAACCAGCTGAACTACCGCTCCGCGCTTGAAACATTTGCCTGGTGCTTAATGGTGGGTGCTGAGGGTTTCGAACCCCCGACCCTCTCCGTGTAAGGGAGACGCTCTACCGCTGAGCTAAGCACCCTAGCGAGTCGATTAGTTTACTGCATCCTTCAGGGCTTTACCAGCCTTGAATGCAGGATTCTTCGAAGCAGCGATCTTGATGCTGTCGCCGGTCTTCGGATTGCGGCCGGTGCGCTCGGCGCGCTCGCGGACCTGGAAGGTACCGAAGCCAACGAGGGTGACGGCGTCGCCCTTCTTCAGTGCCTTGGTGATTTCGCTCACAACCGCGTCAACAGCACGGCTAGCTTCAGCCTTGGAGATGTCAGCGGCAGCGGCAACGCCATCGATCAATTCGGTTTTATTCATTCTTGAAACTCCCTTTGCGGCAGATGCCGCGGAATCGACAATCGGCGCTCTTGCCGTAAGCGAAGAACCCGACACAAGTGGTATCGCATGACGCATCACATTTGCCGCGCCCACGAGTCGTGCATTTATACCAGCGCCCCCAACAGCACGCAAGCCAAAACCCAATAACGACGCGGGTTTTGGCTTGTTTTGGCGAGGCTCAGACAGCCCTCGTTAGTGCTTGACGCGGGTACCCGGCGTGCTACGCGACTTGCCGCGCACGGTCACGCGCGAGGCCGCCTTGCGTGCCTTTTCCTTGCCGGCCTTCTTCGGCGCGAGCGGACGTTCCAACGCCAGATCGAGCACCTCGTCGATCCACTTCACCGGCACGATCTTCAGATCGCGGGTCACGTTCGGCGGGATGTCGTCCAGATCCTTGCGGTTCTCGTCGGGGATCAGCACGGTGCGGATGCCGCCGCGCAGGGCCGCCAGCAACTTCTCCTTCAAGCCACCGATCGCCGATACCCGTCCGCGCAGGGTGATCTCGCCGGTCATCGCCACATCGGCGCGGATCGGCACCCGGGTCAGTATCGATACCAGCGAGGTCACCATCGCGATACCTGCGCTTGGACCGTCTTTGGGCGTGGCGCCGTCAGGCACATGCACATGCACGTCCTGCTTCTGCAGGAAATCCACATCGATGCCAAGCCGCTCGGCGCGCGAACGCACCACCGACAATGCAGCCGATGCCGATTCCTTCATGACATTGCCGAGCTGGCCGGTGAGGATCAGGTTGCCCTTGCCCGGCACCAAGGTGGACTCGACCTGCAGCAGTTCGCCGCCGACTTCGGTCCATGCCAGACCCGTGACCAGACCGATCTCGTTTTCTTCTTCGGCACGGCCGAAGTCGAAGCGACGCACGCCCAGATACTTGTCGAGATTCTTCGCGTTGACGGTGACCAGTGCCTTCGGCTTGCCCTTCTTGGCAACCGCCTTTTTTGCCACCGGCTGCGGACCTGCGAGCGCGATCTCCTTGACCACCTTGCGGCAGATCTTGGCTACCTCGCGTTCGAGATTACGCACACCCGACTCACGCGTGTAGTAGCGCACGATGTCCTGGATCGCATCGCTGGCGATTTCGATCTCTTCCGGCTTCAGGCCGTTGGCCTTGATCTGCTTGGGCACCAGGTAGCGCGTGGCGATGTTGAGCTTCTCGTCCTCGGTGTAGCCGGGGATGCGGATCACTTCCATGCGGTCCAGCAACGGACCGGGAATATTGAGCGAGTTGGAGGTGGCGACGAACATCACCTCCGACAGGTCCAGGTCGACTTCCAGGTAGTGGTCGTTGAACGAGTTGTTCTGCTCCGGATCGAGCACCTCCAGCAATGCCGACGACGGGTCGCCACGGAAGTCCATCGACATCTTGTCGATCTCGTCCAGCAGGAACAGCGGGTTCTTGCTGCCGACCTTGTTGAGGTTCTGCACCAGGCGGCCCGGCATCGAACCGACATAGGTCCGGCGGTGGCCCCGAATTTCGGCCTCGTCGCGAATGCCGCCCAGGCTCATGCGCACGAACTTGCGGTTGGTCGCCTTGGCGATCGACTGCCCGAGCGAGGTCTTGCCCACGCCCGGCGGCCCGACCAGGCACAGGATCGGCCCCTTCATCTGCTTCACGCGCGACTGCACGGCCAGGTACTCAAGGATGCGTTCCTTGACCTTGTCCAGGCCGTAGTGATCGGCGTCCAGCGTGTCTTCGGCAACCTTGAGGTCCTTGCGCACTTTGGTGCGCTTTTTCCACGGCACGCCCAGCAGCCAGTCCAGGTAGTTGCGCACCACGGCCGCCTCGGCGGACATCGGCGACATCTGCTTGAGCTTGTTGAGCTCGGCCTTGGCCTTGGTTTCGACCGGCTTGGGCATGCCCGCCTCGGCGATCTTGCGCGCCAGCTCTTCCAGCTCGCCGGGCGCATCGTCCAGGTCGCCCAGTTCCTTCTGGATCGCCTTCATCTGCTCGTTGAGGTAGTACTCGCGCTGGCTCTTTTCCATCTGCGACTTCACGCGGCCGCGGATGCGCTTTTCCAGCTGCTGCACGTCGATTTCGCCATCGACCAGGCCGACCAGCAATTCCAGCCGCTCGCCGATGTCGGTGATCTCCAGCAGGCGCTGCTTGTCGGCCAGACGCACACCGATGTGGGCGGCGATGGTGTCTGCCAGGCGGCCCGGCTCATCGATGCCGGCCAAGGTCTGCAGCAGCTCCGGCGGCAGCTTGCGATTGGTCTTGACGTACTGTTCGAACAGCGACATCAGCGACCGCGCAATCGCTTCCACCTCGCGCGGCTCACGCGCATCGCTGGCTTCGATTTCGGTGCCCTGCCCCTGCAACGCGCCGTCCTGCTCGACCACCTTGTCCACGGTGACCCGCGACAGACCCTCGACCAGCACCTTGATGGTGCCATCGGGGAGCTTGAGCAGTTGCAGCACCTGCGCCAGGGTGCCGACGGTATACAGATCGCCGGCAGCCGGGTCGTCGGTCTCGGCCGACTTTTGCGCAACGAGCAGGATGCGCTTGTCCGCCTCCATCGCTTTTTCCAGCGCACGCATCGACTTGTCGCGGCCGACGAACAGCGGGATCACCATGTGCGGAAACACCACCACGTCGCGCAGCGGCAACACTGGCAGATCGAGAATTTCTGGTTGGGACTGGGCCATGGGGCACTCCGCAGGAATGGGGGTTTTTGGGGCAGTAAAAAGCCGATGGCCCCGTTATGGGGCCATCGGCGAGGTGTTGCAAGTAGCGTTCGGAAAGCGGTTATCCGCCAGCGAGGCCGAGGCCTGGCGAGGCGGCCAACGGACTCAGTCTCCGGACGCAGCCTTGGCGGGCGCCGGTTGCGCCTGGTAGATCAGATACGGCTCGGATTTATGCTCGATCACCGACTCGTCCACCACGACCTTGCTGACATTTTCCTGCGACGGCAGCTCGTACATCGTGTCCAGCAGCACCGATTCGACGATGGTGCGCAGGCCGCGGGCGCCGGTCTTGCGCTTGAGCGCCTTCTTGGCGATCGCAGACAGGGCATCGGGGCGGAACTCCAGCTCCACGCCTTCCATGTCGAACAGCTTCTTGAACTGCTTGGTGATGGCGTTCTTGGGCTCGGTCAGGATCTTGATCAGCGCCGGCTCGTCCAGCTCTTCCAGCGTGGCGACCACCGGCAGACGGCCGACGAACTCGGGAATCAGGCCGAACTTGATCAGATCTTCCGGCTCGACTTCGGCCAGGATCTTGCCCACTTCCTGCTTGCGCTCGCTGCTCTTGACCTTGGCGCCGAAGCCAATGCCGCCGGCATCGTTGGAACGCTGCTGAATCACCTTGTCCAGCCCAGCGAACGCGCCGCCGCAGATGAACAGGATGTTCTTGGTGTCCACCTGCAGGAATTCCTGCTGCGGATGCTTGCGGCCACCCTGCGGCGGCACCGAGGCAACCGTGCCCTCGATCAGCTTCAACAGCGCCTGCTGCACGCCTTCGCCGGACACATCACGGGTGATCGACGGGTTCTCGCTCTTGCGCGAGATCTTGTCGATTTCGTCGATGTAGACGATACCCTGCTGCGCCTTTTCGACGTCGTAATCGCACTTCTGCAACAGCTTCTGGATGATGTTTTCCACGTCCTCGCCGACATAACCGGCTTCGGTGAGCGTGGTGGCATCGGCGATCGTGAACGGCACATTGAGCAGGCGCGCCAGCGTTTCGGCCAGCAGCGTCTTGCCCGAACCGGTCGGGCCGACCAGCAGGATGTTGGATTTCGCCAGCTCGACGTCATCGTTCTTGCTGCGGCTCTCGATACGCTTGTAGTGGTTGTACACCGCTACAGCGAGCGTGCGCTTGGCACGCAGCTGCCCGATCACGTATTGATCCAGCACCTCGAGAATCTCGCGCGGCTTGGGCAGGCTGGAACGTGCCGACTGCGCCTTCTCCTCGAGTTCCTCGCGGATGATGTCGTTGCACAGCTCAACGCACTCATCGCAGATGAATACGCTGGGACCAGCAATCAGCTTACGGACTTCATGCTGACTCTTACCGCAGAACGAGCAGTAGAGAATCTTGTTGCTGTCGCCGGAACGACCTTGGCGGTCTTCGCTCATGCTTCTGTTACCCAGTTACCCCACCCGATGCACGGGGGTTCGATTTCGAGAATAGCACAGGGTCGGGAGGACATTCGCCCCGCCCGACCCTGCCGGTTTTTCCTACAATTTCAGTGACTTGACGATCAAGACGGCTGGATCGACTCTTCCGGACGACGCTCGAGCACCTGATCCACCAAGCCGTAGGCCTGCGCATCGACCGCGCTCTTGAAGTTGTCGCGTTCGGTGTCGCGCGCGATGGTCTCCAGCGATTGGCCGGTGTGCTTGGCCAGGATCTCGTTCAAGCGCGAACGCAGGGTCAGGATCTCGCGCGCGTGGATGTCGATATCGGTCGCCTGGCCCTGGAAGCCACCCAGCGGCTGATGGATCATCACGCGCGAATTCGGCAGCGCATAACGCTTGCCCGCCGCACCCGACGCCAGCAGCAACGCGCCCATCGAGGCGGCCTGGCCGACGCAGATGGTGCTGACGTCCGGCTTGATGTACTGCATGGTGTCGTAGATGGCCATGCCGGCGGTGACCACGCCACCGGGCGAATTGATGTAGATGCTGATGTCCTTTTCCGGGTTGTCCGCTTCCAGGAACAGCAGCTGGGCCACGATCACGTTGGCCATATGGTCGTCGATCGGACCGACCAGGAAGATCAGACGCTCCTTCAGCAGACGCGAGTAGATGTCGTACGCACGCTCGCCACGGCTGGTCTGCTCGACCACCATGGGCACCAGGTTCAGGGCTTTGGTCACAATGCTCATCAGTCTTCCCGTTGTGGCAGCGGCCCGTGCCGCTGCCCGTGTTCGACATCCGCACCCCAGACTGCGGGCGCGGTTCTTCTCTTACTGCCGGATCAGACGCGGATGGCGTCCTGGAACGACAGCGACTGCTCGGTGTGCTGGGCGCGCTCGGCGATCCAGTCGATCACCTGCTCTTCCATCACGCGGCTCTGCAGCCCGTTCATCAGTTGGGGGTCGTTGCGGTACATCTCAATGACCTGTTCCGGCTCTTCGTAGGTCGAAGCGATCAGACGCAGCGTTTCGCTGACGCGCTTGGACTCCAGGCGCAATTCGTTGCGGCGCGCCACCTCGCCCACGAGCAGGCCGACCAGCACGCGCTTGGCGGCGGCATCCATGAATCCTTGGTGCGCGTCGGCCGGCACCTGACCCGGATCGCGACCGCTGCGGCGGACCTGCTCGACCTGCTGGGCCAGCATCGAACGCGCTTCGTTCTCGACCAGGCGCGGCGGCATTTCGACATGCGCGTAGGCGGCAATCAGCTGTTCGCCCACTTCGCGGCGCAGGCGGTTCATCAGCGCACCCTTGAGCTCGCGCTCCAGGTTGGTACGGATATCGGCGCGGAACTGCTCGGCATCGCCACTCTTCACGCCAAAGCTCTTGATGAACTCCTTGTCCACTGCCGGCAACACCGGCTCGGAGACTTCGACCGCCTTGACGTGCACCTGCACGGTCTTGCCGGCCAGCTGCGGCACGCGCCATTCGGCGGGGAAATCGACGGTCAGGGTCTTTTCTTCACCCTTGGTGAGGCCTTCCAGACCCTTTTCGATCTGGTCGAACATCACGCCCGAACCCAGCACGCTGCTGCCGGTCTCCACGCCTTCGGCGGGCAGACGCTCGTCGCCGGCCTGCGACCAGGTCTCCAGCGCCACCAGGTCGCCGACCTGCGCACCGCGCTCAACCGGATTCCAGGTGCGGCGCTGCAGGCGCAGGTTTTCGATCATCTGGTCGATGTCGGCATCGGTCACTTCAGCGGTCGCGCGCACCACCGACAGCTTGGTCACGTCGATGTCGCCGAAATCCGGCACCACTTCGAAGGTGGCGACGAAGTCGAAATCGGTCTCGCCCTGATCGATACGCGGATTGCCGGCCAGGCGCAGCGAATGCTCGCGCACGGCCGAATCGAAGGTCTCGCGCAGCAGGCCTTCCATCGCCTCGGCACGCACCTGCTGACCGAAGCGCTGCTCGATCACCTTGGTCGGCACCTTGCCGGGACGGAAGCCCTTGATGCGCGTGGTCCGCGCAAGCTCGCGCAGGCGGCCACCGACGTGCGTCTCCAGGCGCTCCTGCGGCAGGGTGAAGGTCAGGCGGCGTTCCAGATTGCCGGTGGATTCGATCGATGCTTGCATGTTGACTCCTGCCACCGACAGCGCACAGCGTCGGCACGAGATGGAAGATGCGGGTTGACGGATGGCGAGAATGCCGCCGAGCCTTGTAGTTTCGCCGATAACGGCGGCCGCTGCCAGCGGCATGCGTGCAGCTGCCTCACGGACAGAAGCGACCGGTTTGCAGGAAATGCAGCGGCCGGAACCCACACGGCCGCGCGGCGTTGGTGCGAAAGGGGGGACTCGAACCCCCACGCCTTGCGGCGTCAGAACCTAAATCTGGTGCGTCTACCAATTCCGCCACTTTCGCAATGCCGTAGATGCCCGGCTATTGTTGCAGGGATGCCGGTAAAGAAAAAGCGCTGCGAGGCCTGGGCGCGTGATGACTGCAATGGGCATGGGCTGCTTGGCGCGATGACTTGAGGCTTCACGCAATGCAGGGGGCGGCAGCGGCTAGCCCCGCCTGAATCCAGACAAAGCCCGTGTTCGCTACCGGCACATTGCAGCAACCGGATTTGTGAAAATTCCGTTAATTCCATTCCGGGGGCAGCAATTGCAATGACAGACCGATATCGCCAGATCGTGGCACTGTCGCGCGATTGCATCAAAGAGATCGACCTGGATGGGCGAATCACGTCGGTCAACCGCAACGGACTGGTCGGACTTGGGGCCAGTTCTGCGGATCAGGTTGTTGCCCGCCCCTGGCGCGAGCTGTGGCCACCCGAGGCGGCGGCCATGGTGGATGCGGCCATGGCCGAGGCGGCCAAAGGCGCAACCCGGGAATTCGAGGCCAGCTGCGTGAACCTGGCCGGCGTACGCCAGACCTGGCAGGTCGTTACCAGCCCATTGTTCGACGAGCTGGGCAAGGTCGAGGCCATCCTGGCGGTGAGCAGGAATGTCTCCGACCGCCGCGCGCTGGAGGCAGCCTTTCACACCCTGGACAGCACCCTGTCGGCAGAACGCGCGTTTTCCACCAGTGCCCTGGTGCTGGCGCGCGCGCGCGAAACCTCGCTGTCGACCGAGCTGCACAGCCTGCGCGACTTGCACGAGCGCATCGAAGGCGACCTGGACATCGCGCGCGCCGCGCAGAACGCCGCCGAGAAGATCTCCGAGCAGGCGCAGAAAGGCGAAGCGGTAGGACAACTGCTGGCCGGCGTGGTCCACGACTTGAACAACGTGCTGCAGGCTGCCACATCGGCGATCGACCTGGTCGTGCAGCGCGCGCAGATCGACGCGCACGACGCCAAGTTGCTAAGCGTGGCCGACGCGGCGCTTCAACATGGCTCGGTGATGGCGCAGCGCCTGGTCGGCTTCTCGCGTCAGTACCCCTACAGCCCCGAAGCGGTGGACCTGGCCGAACTGGCAGAACAGCTCAGCCCGTTACTGGAACAGGTGGTCGGCGCAGACCTGCGGTTGCAGCTGCGCACCGCAGAGGGCGGATGCTGCGCGATGGTCGACCGCCACACCGTGGAGCGCGCCATCTTGAACCTGGTGATCAATGCGCGCGATGCCTGCACCAGCGGCGACTGCATCAGTGTGGAAACTGGCGAAACCTTCGTCACCGAGGAGCAGGCGCGACTGGCCAAACCGGCCGGGCACTACATGACCATCGCGGTTGCCGATACCGGGCACGGCATGGACAGCGTGGTGCAGGCGCGGTTATTCGAGGCGTACTTCACCACCAAGCACGCCAATAAGGGCGCTGGCCTGGGATTGGCGCAGGTCTACAGCGCCGTGCGCCAGGCCGGCGGTTTTATAGACGTCTTCTCGGCGCCGGGCCAGGGTGCGCGCTTCGTGCTGGCATTTCCGCGCGTGCAGCGAAGCTAGAGGCCTGTTGCAGGTGTTGCACGGACGCGCTGGTGAGTGACATGGCTGCTTCCTGCAACTGCTTGCAGATCGCGCAGAGCAGTTCGCGCACGCGCTCAGCACAGGCAACGATGTGGTGCAGGAGTGGCGCACGGCGCTACTTCTGGCATCGCCGACGATCTCACCGGGGTTCGATCGCTGACCGCGGCTGCGGCAAGCGCGCTCCAGCCAAGGCATTCGATAGCGAGCGTTGCCCAAGGGCGTTGTAAAGCCATCGGTATCCAGCCGGATCTTGCGCGGGCGACGCCAACCCTATCGCGGCCTCGATGCGTTCACAGCAGGCCAACGAGCGCGCCTCTGTTTTCAGTCCGGGAAAAAGAAAAGCACCTAGGCAGACGCCTAAGTGCTTTTGTTTGGTGGGCCGTCAAGGATTCGAACCTTGGACCTATTGATTAAGAGTCAACTGCTCTACCAACTGAGCTAACGGCCCTGAAACTGGTCGCACATTGTATGTGCATTTTTGCTTCGTTGCAACACCCCGTGACACATCGGGTCAAACATTCCTGCAATCGCTTGTCATCAGTGGGGTGGCTGAGGGGACTCGAACCCCCGACATCTGGAATCACAATCCAGTACTCTAACCAGCTGAGCTACAGCCACCACTGAAAACCTGCTTCCTACCGTACCGCCGATGGCGCGCCCGACAGGACTCGAACCTGTAACCGCCGGCTTAGAAGGCCGGTGCTCTATCCGGTTGAGCTACGGGCGCCCGGACCGAACTTCGCATTCCCACGCCGTCGAAAGCTCGGAATGGTCGGGGTAGAGGGATTCGAACCCCCGACATCCTGCTCCCAAAGCAGGCGCGCTACCAGACTGCGCTATACCCCGGCGGGACCTTTCAATCCCGAAGGCTCGAAATGTCGGCTATTTTGGGAATGATTGGCCTCGCTGTCAATCACCCTGTGTAACTTGAACGATCAGCTATCCTCACACCAACGTTCGCCAGTAGGGTGAGCACTATTTTCATGGAGAACATGCATGCGTAGCGGTAACCCTGCCCTTCGGGAATCCACATTCCTCGACTCCGGCTCCGGCTCGATCGTCACCCGCGACGGTCAGGCGATGACCCTCAACGGCACGGTCAACAAGACCGGCGCGTTGTTGCTGATGGCGGTGATCACGGCCGCCTTCGCCTGGTCGCAATCGATCGGGGCCGATGGCATGCCGCTGCCCGTCGCGCGCATCTACATGATCGCCGGCGCGATTGGCGGCCTGGTATTCGCGCTGGCCACCAGCTTCAAGCCGACCTGGGCACCGATCACGGCGCCGCTGTATGCATTGATCGAAGGCTTCTTCCTCGGCTCGATCTCTGCGGTGTACGAAGCGCGCTTCAACGGCATCGTGTTCCAGGCCGTCCTGCTCACCTTTGGCACCCTGTTCGCGCTGCTGTTCGCGTATCGCAGCGGCATGATCAAGGCCACCGAGAACTTCAAGCTGGGCGTGGTCGCAGCCACCGGCGGCATTGCACTGGTGTATCTGGCGACCATCGTGCTGGGCTTGTTCGGTGTGCGCATCCCTTTCATCCACGACTCGGGCCTGATCGGCATCGGCTTCAGCCTGTTCGTGGTGGTGGTGGCAGCACTGAACCTGGTGCTGGACTTCGACTTCATCGAGAGCGGCGTCGAGCACGGTGCGCCCAAGCACATGGAGTGGTACGGCGCATTCGGCCTGATGGTGACGCTGGTGTGGCTGTACATCGAGTTCCTGCGCCTGCTGTCGAAGCTGCAGTCGCGCAATTGAGCGGGGAATCGGATTGGGGAATCGCAACAGCGTTTCCCCTGCGCTCGATGACCGAGGACGGCTCAGGAGGAATCCCGAGCAAACAGAAAGGGCGCCTAGGCGCCCTTTCTTTTTGTGCAATTTGCCAGTGCGCTCAGAGGCGGCTGGCGATGGCCTTGGCAAAGCCCATGGTGTTACCGGTGCCGCCCAGGTCGGGGGTCAACGAATCCTTGGCTTCCAGGGTAGCGACGATGGCTTCGCGCAGGCGCTCGGCGTTCTGCGGCTGACCGATGTGGTCCAGCATCTGCGCTGCGCCCAGCAGCAGCGCGCACGGGTTGGCCTTGCCCTGCCCTGCGATATCCGGCGCCGAGCCGTGCACGGCTTCGAAGATCGCCGCGTCCAGACCGATGTTGGCACCCGGGGCCAGGCCCAGGCCGCCGACCAGACCGGCGCACAGGTCGGAGATGATGTCGCCGAACAGGTTGGTAGTCACGATGATGTCGAACTGCTCCGGACGCATCACCAGCTGCATGCAGGTGTTGTCGACGATCATTTCCTGGAATTCGATGTCCGGATACTGCGCGGCGACATCGCGAGCCACCTTCAGGAACAGGCCCGAGGTCGACTTGATGATGTTGGCCTTGTGCACGGCGGTGACCTTCTTGCGGCCGGTGCTCTTGGCCAGCTCGAAGGCGTAGCGCACGATGCGCTCGGAGCCCTTGCGGGTGATCCGGGTGCCGGAGAACGCGGTCTCGCCATCCTCGGACACGGTCTGGCCTTCGCTCAGGTACGCGCCTTCGGTGTTTTCGCGGACGGTGATCAGGTCCACGCCGTCGGCGAAACGCGACTTGGTGTTCGGGAACGACTTGGCCGGACGCACGTTGGCGTACAGGTCGAACTTGCGACGCATGGCGACGTTGATCGAGCTGAAACCCTCGCCGACCGGCGTGGTCAGCGGGCTTTTCAACGCCACCTTGTTCTTGCTGATCGACGCCAGAGTGGACTCGGGCAGCAGATCGCCATGCTTTTCCAGGGCGACCAGGCCGGCGTCGGCGTACTCGTAGGTCAGGCCAGCCTGCAGCGCGTCGAGCACGAACAGCGTGGCATCCATGATCTCCGGGCCGATGCCGTCGCCGCGGATGACCGTGATTGTCTGCGTCATAACGTTGGGTTTCCGAACTTGAAGGGGGGAGCGCCAGCCGCGATAACCGGCAGAGCGGCGCAAGGAGGTTTCACGGGCAATTATGCCCGATGCCGGTGAAGGCGCCCAAACCGACCTTGGTCTAAGGGTGCAGGCGCCCGAACGCAACGCGCCGCCTCGGTGGGCGGCGCGTGCGTTACTCGCTTTGACGAACCCCGACCGACGCTTGCGCGCCGCAGTGACCCGTTCAGTCGTGTGCGTGCTGGGCCGGCGCCTGCGCACCGCCTTCGAGCTGGTCCAGGAAATCCACCGCGCGGCGAAGATGCGGGATGACAATGGAGCCGCCGACCACCAGGCCGACCGAGAAGGTTTCGAAGAACTCTTCCCGGGTCACGCCGGCTTCCTTGCACTGGGCCACGTGATAGCTGATGCAGTCGTCGCAGCGCAGCACCATCGAGGCGACCAGGCCGAGCAGTTCCTTGGTCTTCACGTCCAGCGCGCCGGCCTGGTAGGTCTGGGTGTCCAGCGCGAAGAACCGCCGCACCACCTGGTTCGGCTCGGCCAGGATGCGCTGGTTCATGCGCTGGCGGAATTGCGTGAACTCGCGCAGGCGGTCGGCGCTGCCGTCGTCGGGACCACTCATGCCTGGCCGCCCGCGCTGCCGGCCAGCAGCGGCTCGAGCTTGCCGGCACGATGCATGGCCATCATGTCGTCGTAGCCGCCCACGTGAACGTCGCCGACGAAGATCTGCGGCACGCTGGTGCGCTTGGCCAGGGCGATCATCCTGTCGCGTTCGGCCGGGTCCAGGTCGATCCGCACCTCGGTCCAGGTCTTGCCCTTGCTCTTGAGGAAGTTCTTGGCCGCCACGCAATACGGGCAAATGGCAGAGGAATACAGGGTGATCTGCGGGCCGGAGGCCGCATCCTGATCGGTATGGTCTTGGCTCACGGGAAACTCCGTGGTTGGTGTGAGGTCTGACACATGGTACCGGGCGACTGGAATTTCCATGTCGTCACCGCAACACTGTGGGTTAACCGATGATTCACGCCTCTGCGCCGGGCTGCCTGCATGCTCCGCGCACCACCTGGGAGTTCCACTTGCGCCTGCTACCGCTCGCCACTGCCCTTACGCTGGCCGTCGCCATGGGCGTGGCACCTGCGCAGGAAAGCCGCCTGCCCGATATCGGTTCGTCGGCCGGCGAGTTGCTGACCCCGGCCCGCCAGGCCGAATACGGCAGGATGACGCTGGCCGAGTTGCGCAACTACGACTACGTGCTGGACGACCCGCTGATCACCGACTGGCTGCAGACCATGGGCACCCGGCTGGGCGCCAACAGCGACCAACCGCAGCAGCCGTTTACGTTTTTCATGCTGCGCGACCGCCAGATCAATGCATTCGCCACGCTGGGCGGCTACATCGCCGTCAATGCCGGGCTGGTGTTGACCGCCGAGCGCGAGGACGAAGTGGCGGCGGTGCTGTCGCACGAAATCGCCCACGTCACCCAGCAGCACGTGCTACGTGGAGTGGAGCGAGCGCAGCGCGACCAGATTCCGATCCTGCTCGGCATGCTGGCGGCGGTGGTGGCAGCGCAGCAGGCCGGTGGCAATTCCAAGGGCGACGCCACCATGGCCACCATCACCAGCGCAATGGGGCTGATGCAGCAGCGCCAGATCGACTACACCCGCTCCAACGAATCCGAAGCCGACCGGCTGGGCATCCGCACGTTGGCGCGCAGCGGCTACGACGTGGATGCGATGGCCGGCTTCTTCGAGCGCATGTCGGTGGCGATGCGCGCCAACGAGGGCGGCTACAGCGCGCCGGATTTCCTGCAGACCCATCCGGTGACCGTCACCCGCATCAGCGAGGCCAAGTCGCGCGCCGAACAGATGAAGAAGAACACCGTGGTGCTGACCACCTCGGTGCCGGGCGGGACGCGCCAGGAGCGCGTAGACCCGGCCGACCCGTCGCTGTCGGAGCCGCTCAGTCGCAATGGCAACGCGCTGCTCCCTTACGCGCTGCGGTTGCCGGTGGATGCGCTCAGCCGCGGCGGCGACCAGCAGGGTTTCGATTGGGCCAAGGAACGCCTGCGTGTGCTCAGCGCAGCCACGCCGGATGCGGCCATTCGCGAGTACGAAAACCTGCGCCGCAGCGCCAAACAAGGCTTGAGCGATCCGCAGCGCTATGGCCTGGCGCTGGCGCGGCTGCGCAACAGCGGCGGGCGGCCGGGCGAGCCGATGGCCGAGCTGACCAGCCTGCTCGAGGCGCATCCGGACAATGTGTGGCTGGCGCTGGGCCTGAGCGAGGCGCAGGCGCGCGTGGGTCCGCGCGAGGCGGCCAATGCCCGCTTCGATGCGCTGCTCAAGCAATTGCCGAACAACCGCGCGGTTGCGCTGACCTATGCCACTGCGCTCAACGAGCAGGCCAGCAAGGAATCCGGCCAGCGCGCGCGCCAGGTGCTGGAACCGTTGTTGCACCGGAGCAGCGACGACCCATTGCTGCAACAGAGCTACGCGCGGGCCTGCGAGCTGTCCGGCGACCCATTGCGCGCCAGCGAAGCGTATGCGGAGGCGGCGTTCTTGAACGGCCGCGCCGAACAGGCCCTGATCCAGCTGGAAGCACTGAAGAAGAAAGATCTCGACTATGTGACACGGGCGCGCGTGGATGCGCGCATCGCCGCGATCACCCCAACCGTGCTGGAGTTGCGTCGCCAGGGGATCCGCGACCCGGATTTGTCCACGCGCTGATCGCCGATGCATTGCCGGCTGTTCACGACGACAGGGCATCGCGCGGCCGCCTCCCGGTAACGGAACTGCCCAGTCCGCTTCACGCCCCTGTTTCGCCACGCAGGCGCCGCCGCGGATGTCACATTAGAGTCACAAAACCGTAGTCTACTGGCGATCAACCAAAGCCAGACGGTAAGCCCCGCGTGCAGAAACGCATTCTGATCGTCGATGACGAACCCGCGATCCGCGATATGGTGGCGTTCGCGCTGCGCAAAGGCGAGTTCGAGCCCATCCATGCCGGCGATGCCCGCGAGGCGCAGACCGCCATCGCCGACCGCGTGCCGGACCTGATCCTGCTGGACTGGATGTTGCCGGGCACCAGCGGGCTGGACCTGGCAAGGCGCTGGCGCAAGGAGCAGCTGACCCGCGAGATTCCGATCATCATGCTCACCGCGCGCGGCGAAGAAAACGACCGCGTGGGCGGCCTGGAAGCCGGCGTCGACGATTACGTGGTCAAGCCGTTCTCGGCACGCGAGCTGCTGGCGCGCATCCGCGCGGTGATGCGGCGCACCCGCGAAGACGACGAAGACGGTAGCGTGGCGGTCGGCAAGCTGCGCATCGACGGCGCCGCGCACCGGGTGTTCGCCGGCGATGCGCCGGTGCCGATCGGCCCGACCGAATATCGTCTGCTGCACTTTTTCATGACACACCCCGAGCGCGTGTATACACGCACCCAGCTGCTGGACCATGTCTGGGGTGGCAGCGTGTATGTGGAAGAGCGCACCATCGACGTGCATATCCGCCGCCTGCGCAAGACGCTGGAACCGTTCGGGCTGGAAAACATGGTGCAGACCGTGCGCGGCTCGGGCTATCGTTTTTCCTCGGCGACCTGACGTGCCGCAAAGCCGCCCCGGCCGCAGTCCGGCCGGGTGGCTGCCTACCTGACGCTTCGTGGTAACGCCTTCCATGCCTCAACACATCCGTTCCGCCTGGCTCAAGACGCTCGGCACTCTCGCGCTGTTGTTGGGCGCTGCCGTCGTCGTCGGCGTGCTGATCGGGCATGTGTGGATGGCGCTGACGCTCACCGCTCTGGGCGTGCTGGCCTGGCATTACTGGCGGCTGCGCCAGGTGCTGCGGCGGCTGACTGCACGCCAGCGTGCCGAGCCTGCGGCCGGGATCGGGGCCTGGAACGAACTGGACCGGCTGCTGTATCGCAGCCAGGACGAAATGCGCGCGCGCAAGCGGCGCCTGATCGAAATGTTGCGCACCTACCGCGCCGCGGCGCAGGCGCTGCCGGATGCAGTGGTGGTCGTGGATCGCAACAGCCAGCGCGTGCAGTGGTTCAACAAGGCGGCCGGCGGTTTGCTCGGCCTGCACCATCCCGGCGACATGGGCGTGTCGATCGTGGAGCGGCTGCAGCCGTTGCCGCTGGCGCATTGGCTGGCGGCCGGGCGCAACGCCGAGCCGATGCTGGATGCCGCCTCGCCGGCAGACCCGGATCTTCGCCTGAATCTGCGCCTGATCCCCTACTCCGACGACTACTGGCTGCTGGTGGCGCGCGATGTCAGCAAGCTGCTGCGGCTGGAACAGGTGCGCCGCGATTTCGTGGCCAACGTCTCGCATGAACTGCGTACCCCGCTGACGGTGGTGCACGGTTATCTGGACATGCTCGACCCGGAAGACTTCCCCGATTCGGGTCCGATGCTGGCGGAAATGCGCAAGCAATCCCAGCGCATGGCGCAGCTGGTCGAAGACCTGCTGACGCTGTCGCGGCTGGAATCGCAGGAAGAACTCGGCGAAGAACACGTGGCGATGGCGCCGATGCTGTCGACCTTGCGCCGCGAGGCCGAGGCGCACAGCCAGGGCCGCCACACCGTGGAGGTGATCGACGAGGCCGGCGTGGATCTGCTCGGCTCCAACAAGGAGCTGCACAGTGCGTTTTCCAACCTGGTGACCAATGCGGTGCGCTACACGCCCGGCGGCGGCACGGTGACGATCCGTTTCGTGCGCGAAGGCGATGGTGCGGCGCTGGCCGTGCGCGACACCGGCTATGGCATTCCCGCCTCGCACCTGCCGCGCATCACCGAACGCTTCTACCGTGTGTCCAGCAGCCGCTCGCGCGAGAGCGGCGGCACCGGGCTGGGGCTGTCGATCGTCAAGCACATCCTGGGGCTGCATCAGGCGCGCCTGGACATCGAAAGCGAAGTGGGACGCGGCAGCGAATTCTCGTGTCATTTCGTGCCTGCGCGCGTCGTGCAGCGCGAGCAATCGGTGCCACTGTCACGCTCGGCGTGATATGTAGTCAGTGCGCGCCGCAGCGCGCTGCGATGGACGCGTCTGCCACGCGCCGCATTGCCTGCGTTGCGCGCCCCAGGCAATTACACAACCCGTCTTGACGATCGATTCCATGGGCCACGCCAAAGAACTGCACGACATCACACCCGGCGACGACATCGCCACCGATCCGTTGCGTGATCCGGCGCTGTACATCAACCGCGAGCTGTCGCAACTGGACTTCAATTTCCGGGTGCTGGCGCAGGCGCTCGACGAGCAGGTGCCATTGCTGGAACGGCTGCGCTTCCTGTGCATCTCGTGCACCAACCTGGACGAGTTCTTCGAAATCCGCGCGGCCACGGTGCGGCACGCACAGGAGTTCGGGCTGCCGCCAGCACCGGACGGGCTGAGCCCGACCGCCATCCTCAACGCCGTGCACGATCGCGCCGCCAAATTGGTCGAGCAGCAATACCACGCGTGGAACGAGGTGCTGCGGCCGGCGATGGAAGACGCAGGCGTTGCCGTACTCAGCCGCTCGGCATGGACGGCGCGGCAGAAACGCTGGCTGCGTGCGTATTTCCGCAACGAGATCATGCCGGTGCTGTCGCCGCTGGGCCTGGACCCGGCGCACCCGTTCCCGAAGATCCTCAACAAGACCTTGAACATCGTGGTGGTGCTGGAAGGCCAGGACGCGTTCGGTCGCGCCGGGCATCTGGCCATCGTGCGCGCACCACGTTCGCTGCCGCGCATCATCCAGCTGCCGGCCAGCCTGTCGCCGGAGGGCACGCAGAGCTTCGTGTTCCTGTCGTCGGTGTTGTCCGCATTCGTCGACGAGCTGTTCCCGGGCATGCAGGTAATGGGCTCATACCAGTTCCGCGTCACCCGCAATTCCGAACTGGTGGTGGACGAGGAAGAAGTCGAAAACCTGGCACTGGCGCTGCGCGATGAACTGGTCACGCGCGGCTACCGTCCGGCGGTGCGGCTGGAGATCGCGCACGATTGCCCGGCGCCGATCCTGCGCACCTTGTTGCAGAATTTCGGCCTGAACGAGAACGCGGTGTACCGCATCACCGGGCCGGTCAACCTGAGCCGCGTCACCCAGGTCTATGACCTGGTGCAGCGCCCCGAACTCAAGTATCCCTCGTTCAATCCGCGCACCTTGCGCGACAGCGAGGGCATCTTCGAGATCGTCAAAAAAGGCGATGTGTTGCTGCATCACCCCTTCGATGCGTTTACCGCGGTGCTGGATGTCATCCGCCAGGCCGCGGTCGACCCGAACGTGCTGGCGATCAAGCAGACGCTGTACCGCACCGGCAAGGATTCGTTGATTGTCGATGCGCTGATTCTGGCCGCGCGCAACGGCAAGGACGTCACGGTGGTGGTGGAGTTGCGTGCGCGCTTCGATGAAGAAGCCAACCTGGGCCTGGCCGACAAGCTGCAGGAAGCCGGCGTGCAGGTGGTCTACGGCGTGGTCGGCTTCAAGACCCACGCCAAGATGCTGCTGATCGTGCGCCGCGAGGGCCGCAAGCTCAAACGCTACGTGCACCTGGGCACCGGCAATTACCACAGCGGCACCGCGCGCCTGTATACCGACATCAGCCTGATCACCGCCGATGCCGAGATCGGCAACGACGTGCACATGCTGTTCCAGCAGTTGTCCGGACTTGCGCCGCGCATGAAGCTGGACCAGTTGCTGCAGTCGCCGTTTACGCTGCATGCGGGCGTGTTGAAGCGGATCGATCGCGAGACACGGCTGGCCCGCAAGGGTCGCCCGGGCCGCATCATCGCCAAGATGAACGCCCTCAACGAACCACAAGTGGTGCGTGCGTTGTACATGGCCTCGCAGGCAGGGGTGCAGATCGATCTGATCGTGCGCGGGGCCTGCACGCTGCGCCCCGGGGTGCCAGGCGTGTCCGACAACATCCGCGTGCGTTCGATCGTGGGCCGCTTTCTGGAACATAGCCGCGTGTACTGGTTCGGCAACGACGGGGCCGCCGAGTTGTACTGCGCCAGTGCCGACTGGCTGGAACGCAATCTGCTGCGGCGGGTGGAGACCTGCTTTCCGATCCTGGAACCGGACCTGGCCAAGCGCATCTATCGCGAAGTGCTGCAGAACTATCTGGACGACAACGTCAGCGCCTGGGAGCTGGACGCCGAGGGCGTGTACCACAAGCGCACGCCCGCCCCGGGCGAGCCGGCGCATTCGGCGCAGATGACATTGCTCGAGCGGATCTGAGCGCGCACTGCCGCACGCCAGGTGGCAAGCCGCTTGCGCAGGCATGCGGCATGCCCATCACGGCGATTGACCGCCCGCTTCCCGCGCTTGCGAATGCAGATCTGGTGCGCCTGCCGCTGGGCGCACGCATGGCCTCTCACGTGGCCAACAGCCCATCGGCTACCATGCGGCCATGCCAATGCCCTCCCCCACGATTCCGCCCCTGCGCGATGGCGATTTTCTTGCCGCCATCGACCTAGGCTCCAACAGTTTCCACATGGTCATTGCGCGCTACCTGATGGGTCAGCTGCGCGTCGTCGATCGCCTGCGCGAGACCGTGCGCATGGCCGATGGCCTGGATGGCAAAGGTGGGCTCTCCAATGAAGCACGACAGCGCGCACTGGAATGCCTGGCGCGGTTCGGCCAGCGCATTCGCGACGTGCCTTCGCTGCGCGTGCGGGCGCTGGCGACCAACACGGTGCGTCAGCTGCGTTCGCCACAGGCGTTTTTGATGCCGGCCGAAACCGCGCTGGGCCATGCGATCGAAGTGGTCAGCGGGCGCGAGGAAGCGCGCCTGATCTATCTGGGCGTTGCGCATGCGCAACCGCCCAAGCCCGACCAACGCCGGCTGGTGATCGACATCGGCGGCGGCTCGACCGAGTTCATCATCGGCCGCGGGTTTCAGACGCTGGAACGCGAAAGTCTGCAGGCCGGATGCATTGCCAGCACGCGACGGTTTTTCCCCGGCGGCAAATTATCCAAGAAGAAATGGAAGGACGCGCTGACCGAGATCGGCGCCGAGTTCCAGCAATTTGCCGGCCAGTACAAGGCACTGGGCTGGCACGAGGCGATTGGCTCGTCCGGCACGCACAAGGCCATCGGCGAGATGTGCGCGGCGATGAAGCTGACCAAGGGCGCGATCACGGCGCAGGCATTGCCGGCGCTGCGCGATGAGTTGCTCAAGGCCAAGCGCATCGAAGACATCCAGCTGCCCGGCCTAGCGGCCGAACGGCGGCCGATCATCGCCGGTGGCATCCTGGTGCTGGAGGCTGCGTTCCAGGCGCTGGGGCTGGAGAAACTGATGGTCAGCAAGGCGGCGATGCGCGAAGGCATCCTGTACGACATGCTTGGCCGCGGCGGCGAGAACGACCCGCGCGACAGTTCGGTGACCTCACTGATGCAGCGCTACGGCATCGACGAAGTACAGGCGCAGCGCGTGGAAGCGACCGCCTGCCGCCTGTTCGACCAGGTCTGCGAATCCTGGCAACTGGATGGCGACGATGCGCAGGTGCTGCGCCGCGCCGCGCGCCTGCACGAGCTGGGGCTGATCATCGCGCACAGCCAGTACCACGTGCACGGCAGCTACATCCTGGAACATTCGGATATCGCGGGTTTTTCGCGACAGGAACAGCAGGTGCTGGCGGCGCTGGTACGCACGCACCGGCGCAATGTGCCCAAGACCGCCTTCGATGCGCTGCCCGACCGCCTGCTGCTGCCAACCCGACGCAAGGCTGCGCTGCTGCGACTGGCGGTGTTGCTGCACCGCGCGCATGAGTCCGACCCGATTCCGACCCTGGAACTCACCGCCGACGACACCCGGCTGTCGTTGATCCTGTCGCAAAGCTGGATCGACTCGCGCCCGCTGCTGCGCGCCGACCTGATCGGCGAAGTCGACAGCATGGCCGGGCTGGGAATTGCGTTCAAACCGTTTGTGACCTGAGGCCTGCGGCCTCAGGCGGGAATCGGGAATCGGGAATAGACCACCACGGGGCTCTTAGAAGTTTCTGACTGGTGTTGATGGCGCCGAACCGGTGCAGCACGCTGCCTTTGCGATTCCCGATTCCCGATTCTCCATTCCCGTCACAGCTGTCACCGCCACGTCTTACTAGCGCAACATCAATGCCATCGCACTCCCGGAAGCTAGTCAAAACGGGAGAACAGGCATGCGCTACGCGATCGTTACCGAAACCTATCCCCCCGAGGTCAACGGTGTTGCGTTGACCGTGCATGGTCTGGAAACCGGTCTGCGCACGCGCGGACACCAGGTGGACGTGGTGCGGCCACGCCAGAGCGCCGATACCGCCCCGACCGATGCGCTGCTGGTGCGTGGCGCCTCGTTGCCGCCCTACCCGGGATTGAAATTCGGCCTGCCGGCGACGCAACGCCTCGTCCGTCATTGGCGCAGCACGCAGCCGGACGCGATCTATGTGGCCACGGAAGGCCCCCTGGGCTGGTCGGCAATGCGCGCAGCACGCCGGCTCGGCATTCCGGTCGCCACCGGCTTCCACACCCGCTTCGACGAATACCTGCCCGACTACGGCGCTGCCTGGCTGCAGGGCACCGCGTTGCGCTGGATGCGGCGCTTCCACAACCAGGCCGATGCCACCCCGGTGCCCACGCGCGAGCTGCAGCAGTTCCTGCGCAACGATGGCTTTGAGCGTGTGCAATTGCTGGCGCGGGCAGTGGATAGCCAGCAATTCGATCCGAGCCGTCGCGATTGCGCATTGCGCGCCGATTGGGGCATGGAAGGCGAAGGCTTTGCCGCCATCTATGTGGGGCGCATCGCCAGCGAAAAGAATCTGCCGTTGGCCGTACGCGCCTTTCGCAAACTGCAGCAGATCCGCCCGAAGGCACGCTTCGTCTGGGTGGGCGATGGCCCGGCGCGCGAGAAGCTTGCGCACGACAATCCGGACTTCATCTTCTGCGGCGTCCAGCGTGGCGATGCATTGGCCCGTCACTTCGCCAGCGGCGATCTGTTCCTGTTTCCCAGCCGCAGCGAAACCTTCGGCAACGTGACGCTGGAAGCGATGGCCAGCGGCGTGGCGACGGTCGCTTTCGATTACGGCGCGGCCCGCGAATATCTGCGCAACGGCCATACCGGCGCGGCGGTGGACACCGACGAGGCCTTTATCCAGGCCGCCGTCGCGCTCACCGAAGACGACGCCCTGCGCCAGCGCATGGGCACGGCGGCGGCGCAGGCGATGAAGAAATTGCATCCGGACAATGTGGTCTGCGACTTCGAAGCCTTGTTGCTGGGAATCAGCGCTGCACGGCGGCGTTATGTCGTCAACGCGGCTTGAGGTCTTGCGCGGTCACGAAGCGCGCTGGTGCCGACGCGCCAATCTGTGGTGCCGACGCCACCCGGTACGGCGCGTCTTCGCCACTATCAGCCGCCTGGGCGACGGCGTGTTCTGGTACGCCTTGATGGGGTTGCTGGTGGTGCTCGACGGCATGGACGGTGTACGTGCATCGGCGCACATGGCTGCCACCGGCGTGCTTGCATTGACGCTATACAAGGCGCTCAAACGCTGGACCCGGCGTCCGCGGCCATATGCGGCGGACGTGCGTATTCGCGCGTGGGTGGCACCGCTGGACGAGTTCAGCTTTCCCTCCGGCCATACCTTGCACGCGGTGTCCTTCAGCATCGTGGCGCTGGCCTATTACCCCTGGCTGGCTCCCTTGCTGGTGCCGTTTTCGGCCGGCGTGGCGCTCTCGCGGGTGGTGTTGGGGCTGCATTATCCCAGCGACGTGCTGGCCGCCACGCTGATCGGCGTGCTGCTGGCCAGCCTGTCGCTGTGGGGCTTGCCGGTGGTGTTGAGATAAGCGCTAGGGGTTGCGTGATGGCGGCTCGCTGACAGGTAAGCGTAACGGCAAACGGACAGGTACCAAGACGCTGCCCAGTCAGCAACAAGGCCTCTTCGCCTCATCTTTCTCCCTTCGGGACATTGTCCTCCTTTATGAGGGAGAACGGCCGATGAGGGTACGTGCGAAGCCTCATGCACTCGCCGTCGATGGGTGTTTTCGCAAACGCCGAAAAGAGCCCCAGCGCAGCAATTGCGACTCCAGCGCGTGGCTTCGCCCCGTACCCTCACCCCCCACCCCTCTCCCGCAGGGAGAGGGAATCTTGCGCTGACGGTACGCGGTGAACTGACGGCAGGTTGCCCACCCACGCGCATGTCGCACGGCGCGTGCGACCCGCAGGATGTCTGAATGGCGATCGCCAGCCTGCGGCGTCGTTGCAAGTTGGCACACCAATCGCTGCGAAGCTGCAATGCTTCTGCGGTTCCCGATTCCCGATTCCCGATTCCCGCCCCGCTCTACCGCCGTACAATGGCGCAATGACGACCCTGTTCATTTCCGACCTGCATCTGGATCCGGCCCGGCCGGCAATCACCGAGTTGTTTCTGGAGTTCCTGCGCACGCAGGTTCCCGGCAGCGACGCGCTCTACATCCTGGGCGATCTGTTCGAAGCCTGGATCGGCGACGACACCCCATCCACCGCCGCCGATGCAGTGGCGGTGGCCCTGCATGCAGTGGCAGATTCCGGGGTGCCGGTGTTCTTCATGGCAGGCAACCGCGACTTCCTGGTAGGCGAAACCTATGCGCAGCGCGCGGGCTTCCGGATCCTGCCCGACCCCACCGTCATCGATCTGTACGGGCACACCACGCTGCTGATGCACGGCGATTTGCTGTGCACCGACGACACGGCCTACCAGGCCTTCCGCGCGCAGACGCGCGACCCGGTGTTCCAGGCGCAGTTCCTGGCCCAGCCGCTGGCCGCACGCGTCGCGTTCGCGCAGCAGGCGCGCGCTGCCAGCCAGGCGCGGCATGCAGAACTCAAGCAGGGCGACCAGTCGCGCTTCGAAACCGTCACCGATGTCTCGCCGGCCGAAGTGGAAGCCACCTTCGTGCGTTACGGGCTGGATCGGCTGATCCACGGCCACACCCATCGCCCTGCCATCCACACCTTGCAAGCCGGCGGCAACACCTGCACGCGCATCGTGCTGGGCGACTGGTACGAGCAAGGATCGGTCCTGCGCGTGGATGCCGATGGCGTGTCGCTGGAGCAGTTGGCGTTATAGCGCGGCAGATCCACGCGCCGGCCATGGCAGGCGCAGCGACGCGGTGCTGCATTCAAGGCGCGCAGCACGATCGAAAGCGCGCCTGACGCCACAGACACGCGGCGAGGCAACGATGGATCGGCAGCGCTTGCCGATCGAGGCACGCAGCATCGTCGGGCGTGCCAATCAACGACCGCACCGCATCACTGCAGGCTTCGCGCACGCTCGGCGTAGTCGACGAAATCGGCATTCACCACGTCGTACCACAGCAGCGTGCCATCGGCCTGTACGCGGAAACGGTCGCGTACCGGGCTGGTCTGCGGGTCGCCGGGGCAGCCGTCGCCATGGCGTTCGCGCACCGCAAAATCGAACGTGTCCGGCGCAGGCGCATCGCCGTCCTCGGCCATGATGCTGATGCAGTTATCCGGGTACACCTTGTCGCCCTGCAAGCGGCTTTCGAGCGCCTGCAGTGCGCGGGCCTGCGCGTCGTCGCCGGGGGGTGGCGCCGGTGCGCTCACGGCAGGTTTGGGTTGCGTGGCGACAGGGTCGGCCGGTTGCTGCTTGCATCCGGCAACCGTCAGCGCGGCCAGGAACACAAGCGCATGACGCAGGAACGTGGACATGAGGGCTCCGCTCGACAGGACAAGGCCGGCAGTCACCGGCGGTGCGCCTAGTCTGCGCGATCCATGCGCGCGGGTGTAGCCAAAACGCCCGGCACTTGCGGTGCCGGGCCGGGCTTGGATCGGTCAACAACCGCTCAACGGAAGGCCGCAATCGTGGCCTTGGTATTGACCAGCACGCGTTGGTTGTCGGCGGTGCTGGCATTGCCCATGGGCACGCCGTTGTAGCTGATGTTGGGGTTGGACCAGTAGTTCAGGCGTGGGCAACCGCTGGTGCAGTCGTAGGCCATGATGGTGCGCCAGCTGTTGCCGTAGCGGTAGCCGTGGCCATACGCATACGGCGAGGTGCTCGGGTCGTTGGTGGCGTCGTGGCGTGCGCTTTGCAGATGCCCGATTTCATGAGCGAAGCTGTAGTAGCCGGTGGCGCAATCCCAGTACACCGACGCAAATGCGCTCGCGGCGTTAGAGCCAATACCCGACGCTAGGCCGCAGTAGCTGCTGTTGTCCAGCACGATGACTCCCACATCGGCCGTGTAGGTGTTGCGGCTGGTGTGGATGCTGTCCATGTAGCCGTCGTTGGTCACGCGGAAACGCTGCAGGTCGGTCGTGAAGTTGCCGGTCTCGGTGTAGCTGGTGGTCTCGTAGCGCGCCAGCTGCAAGGTGATACCCACGTTGCTGTTGATGTAGCCCTGGTTGGCTTCGGCCACCGCAAGTTGCACCAGCGACTGCATGTTGCCGCCGTAAGCGGTCACGGCCTTGTTGGTGGCCACCACGAGCACGCGAATGGTGGCCGGGCTACCTGATGAGGCAGCAGCGGCAGTCACGCGTCCGTCGCCGGGCATGTCGAACTTCGGCAGCAGGCTGTATTCGGCCGGATGCTCCTGCGGCATGCGCTGCTCATCCACCTGCACCAGCACGTGGCGGCCATCGGCCAGCGGACGCAGGCGATAGAGCTTGCCGGCGTAGCGAATCGTGCCGGTCACGGTGTCGCCGCTGCGCACCAAGATGGCCGAGTTCAGCGGGTCCACGCCCGAGAGCGTGCGTGCGCGGGTGCCGGCACGCGGCCCGAGGTTGCCGTACCAGACGCTGTCGCCACCCTCCAGGGCATCGACCTTGGCCTGGGTGGCGGTGATGGTCTGGCCATCCAGCTGTAGCTCCAGCAATTTTTCCGAGGCGGTCACCGCGCCGGCATCGAGCTGAACCACCTGCGCGTTGGCAGTGGACGGGGCGCTCAACAGGCGTTGCAGCGAAGGTTCGGCTGCAGCGGTGGCGGTGGCACTGCGGCTCAGCGCAGGGCCGGTTTGATACAACGGCTTGCCGGCAGCGGCGGCCGAGCCGGCCAGGCACATGGCAATCAGACCGACCGTGGTGCACATCGACTTCGACTTCATCGTCTTTCTCTCCTAAGACATGAAAGTTACGGATGTGAAACACCGGCCCCCTGTCCCCGGGACGCCATTAGGGCGCGTGGCACTGCACAGAATGCAAGTTGTTGCAACGGAAAATTATGTTTCTGTGATGTTTACCAATCCCTGGATGCGATTCCAGCAGCTCTCGAATGGGAACCAACGCACAGTCGTACTGAAAGAGCGCGTGCTGAAGCCGCGTGTCAAACGAGCACAAGCCGTCTTCACGGACAATACGGCGATCCTGCGTCGCCCTACGGATCGATGCACATGGGCTTGATTGCGTCCGCCACGCGATTGGCTGCGTCGATCCTCGCCTGTGTCGTGGACACCGCGCCGCGTCGGCGTCGGTGCAGATGGCGAATGCCGCCATATCCTCATGCATGGCATCACGTGCATCGATGCGCGCCTCATTGGCCATGACGTGAAGGTGCGCTCCAAGCTGTGGCGCGTGACGCGGCGTGTGTGGCGTCATTGGAGTTCGCGCATGCATGCGTCAGGTAGATTCACAGTACAGGTCACGAACGCAGATTCGCGGCTCCCGTGCAGGCACGCTCAGCCAGCCTGCTCCACCAGGTCGGCCAGCTCGTCCTCGTCGAAACCGGCAAGCAGGCGCGCCTGCAGATTGAACGGCCCATGCAGATACCCGCCAGCGTATTCGCGCAGCAGCGCCTTGAAGCGTGCGCGCGGCTCGACACCGGCCTGCTCGCAATACCACCGGTACCAACGCGAGCCGGCGGCCACGTGCGCCACCTCTTCGCGCAGGATGGTTTCGAGCACCTCGGCAGTGGCAGCGTCGCCGAGCGAACGAAGTTTGACGATCATCGCCGGTGTCACGTCCAGGCCGCGCGCTTCGAGCACGCGCGGCACCAGGGCCATGCGCGCCAGGCCGTCGTGTGCAGTCTTCTCGCACATTTCCCACAGCCCGTTGTGCGCGGCGAAATCGCCGTAGTCGTGGTCGTGCGCCTGCAATCGTGCGCGCAGCAGCATGAAGTGGCGCGATTCATCGTCGGCGACCGCGACCCAATCGGCATAGAACGCCGCGGGAAGCCCGCGAAAGCGATACACCGCATCCCAGGCCAGATCGATGGCGTTGAGTTCGATGTGCGCAATGGCATGGATAAACGCAGCGCGCCCTCCCGGCGTGCCCAGTCCACGGCGCGGCAAGTGGCGCGGATGCACCAGCATTGGCGTGGCCGGACGGCCTGGCATACGGATCGGCGCAGGCGCAGGCGCTGCCGGATCGAGCGTCAAGACGCCTTCGCGAAAGCCGGCCGCGTAGTGCTGGGTCAGCGCGACTTTCTGTCGCGGGTCGGCCTGGTCCAGGCACAGGCGCGCAGCGTCGAACAGATCCGCGCTTGCGAACGGATCGCTGCTCACGCCGTTGGCCGCACGGGGCACTGGCGCGCTGCAGAAACCCACTGCGCTTGCACACGTTCGGCCGCAGGTAGCTGCCCGTTGCGCAGGCGCGCTTCATCGAGCGTGTCGATAGCTGCGGTGTTTTGTTTGCCGCCCCTCGCCGACACTCTCCACACGCCAACCAGCGCGGCCAATCCGCCGCCCTGGTTCGGTGACTCAGGCGCGGCGACGCTTCTTGGCATCGTCCGAACGCAGCTGCTGGATACGTTCGAAATACCCCGGCTCGATGCCGGTGATGTATTCGCCGTTGAAGCACGAGGAATCGAACTGCTTGATGTCCGGGTTGCCCTCGCGCACTGCCACTTCCAGGTCTTCCAGATCCTGGTAGATCAGCCAGTCGCAGCCCAGAAACTCCTGGATTTCCAGCTCGCTGCGGCCATGTGCGATGAGCTCTTCGGCCGCCGGCATGTCGATGCCGTAGATGTTGGGGTAACGCACCGGCGGCGCGGCCGAGGCCAGGTACACCTTGCGCGCACCGGCATCGCGCGCCATCTGCACGATCTGCCGGCTGGTGGTGCCGCGCACGATGGAATCGTCCACCAGCAGCACCACACGGTTACGGAATTCCAGGTGGATCGGATTGAGCTTGCGGCGCACCGATTTCTGCCGTTCGCCCTGCCCCGGCATGATGAAGGTGCGGCCCACGTAGCGATTCTTGACGAAGCCCTCGCGGTACTTCACGCCGAGCACATTGGACATCTCCAGCGCCACATCGCGCGAAGTGTCCGGGATCGGAATGATGGTGTCGATGTCATGGTCCGGTCGCAGGCGCAGGATCTTTTCGCCCAGCTTCAGGCCCATGCGCATGCGCGCCTTGTGCACCGAGATGTTGTCGATCATCGAATCGGGGCGCGCGAAATACACGTACTCGAAAATGCACGGCGCGTTGTTGGTCGGCGCGGCGCAGACTTCCGAGAACAGCTCGCCGCGCGCGGTGATCACCAGCGCTTCGCCCGGGCGCACATCGCGCATCCGCTGGTAGCCGAGGATATCCAGCGCTGCCGACTCGGAGGACACGATGTATTCGGTGCCTTCGGCGTGTTCGCGCTTGCCCAGCACCAGCGGGCGGATGCCGTGCGGGTCGCGGAACGCCACCAGGCCCAGGCCCAGCACCACGCTGACCACCGCATAACCGCCCTTGCAACGGCGGTGCACGCCGGCCACCGCGCGGATCGCCGCTTCGGGGGTGAGCATGCGCTGCGCGTCCAGCTCGTAGGCGAACACGTTCAACAGCACTTCGCTGTCCGAATCGGTATTGATGTTGCGGCGGTCGGCTTCGAACACCTGCTGGCGCAAGGCCTCGGTGTTGATCAGGTTGCCGTTGTGCGCCAGCGCGATGCCGTAGGGCGAGTTGACGTAGAACGGCTGCGCCTCGTCCATGCCTTCCGAGCCTGCGGTCGGGTAGCGGCAATGGGCGATGCCGACGCGCCCTTCCAGCACCGCCATCTTCTTTTCGTCGAAGACGTCGCGCACCAGGCCGTTGGCCTTCTGCACGCGCAGGCGCGTGCCATCTGCGGTCGCGATGCCCGCGGCGTCCTGCCCACGATGCTGCAGGACGGTCAGGCCGTCATATAGCTGCCCGGCGACGTTCTGGTTGCCGACAATACCGACGATGCCACACATGGTGCGCGTTCTCCGCTTCGGCTTGCGCCGTTACTGTGAAGGTGGCCGTGCCTGGCCTTGGGATTCGACCCGAGCCGGGTCGCTTTCTCCGCCGCGAACCTGCGCCGGATCGATGTTGGCCGGCATCGCCTGCGTCGGATCGCGTCCGTCGCCAGCCGTCTTGCCGGGGTTGCCAAGCGCACGGGTGATGGTGTCGCTCAGCCCGGAACCGCCAAGTGCCTTGCCCAGGTCCGTATTATCGCCTGCCGAAGGCAACTTCCCCAACTCCGTGGGCAAGTTGCCGAGTTCCATTGATGGCATCTCCATCGATGGCATTCGCCAGGCCGGCAGTTGTGCCCGCATCCAGCCCGCGCCCGGCTGCAGCATGGGCAGCAGCACCGACTGGCGCCATGCCGGCTCGCGCGGCAGCGGGGTGAAGCCCATCAGCAGCACCAGCACGCTGGCCAGAAACGCACCGCGCACCACGCCCAGGCCGAACCCGAGCATGCGGTCGGTGCCGCCGAGCTTGATCGCATCCACGCCCGCGCGGATCACCATGCCAATCACCGCCACGCTGATCAGCACACCGACGAACACCATGGCGTAGCCGCCGAACGATTCGGTCGCAGACGGATGCTTGCCATCGGCCAGCCAGCGCGCGGCCGCGCCGCCGAACATGAAGGTGGCCCAGCCGGCCAGCAACCATGACAACGTACCCACCACGATGGCCACAAAGCCGCGCAACAAGCCCAACAGGGCTGACACCAGAATGATGACGCCCAGCACCATGTCGATCATGGGCAACCTCTCCGCGTGGCGCGCGCGCCGTGAATGCAATGGGGCTCGGTCGTCATTGCCCTCCCCTCCATGGGTGCGAGGCGTTGGAAAATCCAGCAGCTGCAGGCGCGCAGTGCAGGCAGTTGGCAGACACGTGACGGTCCGCCGGCAGTGCAGTGTACGAGCGGCTGCCACCTGCGCGGCGGCCGCGTTTGCTTGCGGCCGGCATGGCGGTTACGGATGCGGACGCACCATGCCGGAGATACCGACCTTGGCTGCCACCTGGGCACGCAACTGTTCGGCATCGCTGCGATTGGCGACCGGGCCGACGCGCACGCGGTTCAACGCGCCCTTGTCGGTCCGCACCTGTTCGACGAAGGCACTGAAGCCGGCGGCGCGCACGCGGTCGCGCAAGGCATCGGCATCTTCGGCACGACCGAACGCGCCCAGCTGCACTGCAAACCCGACCGCACTGGCCGCAGGCGCTGCCGGCGCGGTGGCCACCGGCTTGGCGGGCTCAGGCTTGGCGGCAAGCTCGGGCTTGGCGGGGGCGGGCTTGGTGACCTCAGGCTTGGCCGGCACGGGCTTGGCCACCTCGGCCGGCTTGGGCGCGGCGACCACCGGTTTGGCGGGCTCCGGCGGCAGGCTTTCGGTCTTTGTCGGTGCGGTGGTGCTGGCGGCGGCGACGCTGCTACCGGGTTTGACGGCAGGCGCAGGCGCCGGTGCGCTGGCGACAGGCGCCGGCGCGGCGGCGTTGGCGTCCAACGTCACCACCTGGGCGTTGACGTCGCTGCGTACCTTCACTGCCTGCAGCCGGGCCGATTCGGCCTGCGCCTGGTCGGCATACGGCCCCACGCGCACGCGCCAGGCGGGGCGGCCGTTGATCTGGGTCTTTTCGCTGAAGCCGGGCAATTGCGCCTGCTTGAGCCGCGCAATCACCGCGTCGGCGTCGGCGCTGGTGGCGTATGCACCAAAATTCACTGCGTAGTTGCCGGCAGCCACTTCCGGAGCCGAGGGCGTGCTGGACGGAGCGGCCAGATCGGCGGCATCGGGGTTGTTCTGCACCGGCGCCGGCGCACCGGCCATGCCTAGCGCCCCACCGGCCGGCGCATTGCCCGGAGTGACCAGCGGCAATTCGCGGGTTTCGAACTCGCCATTGGCGGGCGCTGCGGGCGCCTCGAGCGGTACATCGGCCACACCGCTCGACGGCGCGGGGCCCTTGACCAGCATCGGCAGGAAGATCACGGCAAGCGCCACCAGAACGATGGCGCCAATCAGTCGCTGTTTCAGAGCAGTATCCACGGAAGAGACGAGAGGCGGCGTGGCGGGGTGCCGCGGCGATTATAAGGCCGGCGCCACCCCGACGACCTCAGCGGGCTGAATGAAGTGCGTCGAGCGCGTCGGCCACGGTGTGAAACGAGCCGAACACCAGCACGCGGTCGCCGGGGCTGGCCCTGTCCAGGACCGCGCGCACTGCACTGGCAACATCGCGATGACACGGCGCGTGCGCGGCGGCACTGCCTTGCAGACGGGCATGCAATGCTTGCGCCGATTGGCCGCGCGCGCCTTCCAGCCCCGCCAGCGCCCAGTGGTCGATCTGCCCAGCCACTGCCTCCACCACGCCCAGCACATCCTTGTCGGCCAATGCGGCGTAGATCGCATAGGTGCGGCCGGCATGCGCCTGCGTACCGAGCGCGGCGGCCAGCGCGCGTGCGGCCTGCGGGTTGTGTCCGACATCCAGCAGTACCTGTACGCCATTGACCTCAAGCCGCTGCAGTCGGCCAGCCACTTGCGCGTTGCCGATGCCCTGCGCCCAGGCCGCGTCGGGCACTTCCACCGGCAATGCCTGCAACGCGGCGATCGCGGCAGCGGCGTTGGCCAGCTGCACTGGCGCACGCAGTGCCGGCATCGGCAGTTCCAACGTCACTGCCACATCGCGCCAGCGCCAGCGCGGCGCGTCGGATTGCGGGCTCTCGGCGTGCCGTGTGTCGATCGGCTCGAAGAAATAATCGCTGCCGGCACGGATGGCATTGGCACCCAGCTGGTAGGCGCGACGCAGCACACTGGACGGCGGGTCGATCTCGCCCAGCACCACCGGCTTCCATGCGCGGATGATGCCGGCCTTCTCGGCGCCGATGGCCTCGCGGTCCTCGCCCAGCCAGTCGGTGTGGTCGAGATCGACCGTGGTGATCACTGCCACATCCGAATCGACGATGTTGACCGCATCCAGGCGCCCGCCAAGGCCGATTTCCAGCACCGCCAACTCCAGCGCCGACTGCTGAAACAACCACAGCGCCGCCAGCGTACCGAACTCGAAATAGGTCAACGCGGTGTCGCCGCGTGCTGCTTCGACCGCTGCAAACGCGTCGACCAGCTGCGCGTCGCTGGCCTCTTCGCCATCGATGCGCACGCGCTCGTTGTAGCGCAGCAGATGCGGCGAGGTGTAGGCCCCCACCTTCCAGCCGGCAGCACGCCCGATCGCCTCGATGAAGGCCACCGTCGAGCCCTTGCCATTGGTGCCGCCCACGACGATGACATGCGTGGCCGGCGCGGCAAGCTGCAACCGCGCCGCAACCGCGCGCACGCGCTCCAGGCCCATCGCAATGGCACTGGGATGCTGCTGCTCGATATAGGCGAGCCAGGCGGAGAGGGAGTCGGTTGCGTTCATGGGGAGGGCTGCGCAGAGAGGGGCACATTATCGCCATTTGCGCTTGCGCAACGCACGCCACGTCGGTGTTGGATGTATCGCGCGTGCTTGGTTAGTACGACGCAGCTCGGTTGATCGCGCATGGTGGCGAACGCCGTCACCAGCGCATCCCAGGACGTTTAGCGATCACCCCAAGACGCAGCCCCGACACGGAGCGTTGACTACGCAACCGCACCGAGGCCTGTTCCACCAACTCACCCAAACCTGCAAGCGTGTATCAACGACGTTCGGCATTTTGGCACCTGCAACGACATGGCGTGTCATTGGTGATCCAGCGTCCTTGCCTCGCCTTACAACGCCCGATGCTTTGCCTCACCAAAGAACGGTGTGTGATGCGCACAGTCGTTGAGGCGCACCACTTCGAGATGCTCCACGTCATCGCCTTCGAGCAGGTTCAGCGTGGTCGGGGCCTGGCGGAAGCTCCATAGCTTGGACAACGGCAGGCCCAGGATCTTGCACAGGATCACGCGATTGACCGCATCGTGCGCAACCACCAGCAAGGTGTCGTGCGCGCCCAGCCCATCGGTGGCACGCACCAGGCCGCGCCAACTGCGATCGAGCACCTGACGCAGCGATTCGCCACCCGGCATCAACACGGTATCGGGCTCTTCGCGCCAGGCGCGCAGACGTGCGGGATCCTTGTCGTTGATCTCGCTGGCCAGCAGGCCCTCCCACTCGCCGTGCGCAATTTCCTGCAGGTCGGCATCGGTCTGCAGCAGCGCTTGACGCGACGCGCCCAGCGCGGCCTTGGCAGTGGCCTGCGCACGCGACAACGGCGATGCCACCGCGCGGTCGATCTGCAGCGTGTGCAGCCGTTCGCCCAATGCGCGCGCCTGGCCTTCGCCAACCGGCGAAAGCGGAATATCGATCTGGCCCTGGTAACGGCCTTCGGCGTTCCACGGCGTCTCGCCGTGACGAGCAAGCAGGATGCGCATGCGCTGGGAGTTCCTTGGGGGAGGGGCCCGCTCGCCGCAGCGAAAACGGGACCGCATGATAACCCCTGCCGCCCCCGCACCGGCGCCGCGTCAGCGCACGCCTAGCTCCTTCAACAGCTGTGGCGCCGGAGCGACCTCGGTCATGATCCAGCGCAGATAGCGGCTGTCCACGGCAATCATGCGGGTCATTGCCGGATCGAAGATCCAGTTGCTGCTCACCGACTCCCAATTTCCGTCGAATGCCAGGCCGACCAGCTTGCCTTGCGCGTCCATCACCGGCGAACCGGAGTTACCGCCGGTGATGTCCAGGTCCGACAGGAAATTGACCGGCACCGAGCCCAGGCGTTTGTCCTCCAGCCCGGCGTAGCGCTTGGCCTTGACCGCATCCAGCAAGGCCTTGGGCGAATCGAACGGATCGGCGCCGGTCTCCTTGGCGACCAAGCGGCCGACTCAAGACCCAAGTGCAACACGCTGGCACTGCCTGTATTCCCCTCACCGCGCCTATCCTCGCGGTCAATTCTAAATCACCTGTTTATCCGACGACTTTCTTCTCCATACACCGCGACTTGCCCCAGCAAAGAACGCAAATCAGCATTCGCTTGTTCCAAGAGCCGCTCATTCTGGGCGATCAAGGCTGGATTGCCCTGGTTTCGGGCTTCTTGCAAATCCTGCCTTAGAGTTTGAATAAGAAGTTGCTTATCCGTTATCGCTTCCTGCAGCTCAGATCGAATTCCCGCAGGAACAACGTGGACGTCTCGCGATGAAGTGCCAGCCACTTGAACTCGCTTGCCTCCACCGGGAAGCGAATTAAGAGTGAGCGGAATTTTTACACCTCCTAGTGCCGGCTCGAAGTCGCGCTCCTGAAGTTTATCTAGTGCAGTAAGATGAGGATTATTAGACGGACCAGGCTGCATGGAAATGGCCTGACGCTGTGCTTTGAAAGCTTCCGTACGCCGTGAATGCTCGAGAGATGAAGTCTTGGTTGCATCTCGCCGTGTTGCTTGCATACCCTGCCGAATCGATGGCAGACCTTCTAATGCGGGATGGATACGTGTGGGATCGGCGCCTGCATCCGCTTGCCGTGACTGACGTTTCGGCTCCTCAGAGGAAGATGAGTGGGTATGATGGCTATTAATCGCCTTGACGGAAGTGTTGATCATGAACTTCTCCATTGATTGATCCAGCATCCAAATGATGCACCCGATCCAATAAACTCAATGGGCGGCGGAGGAAAAATTTTCCACCATTCCGAATGACTTCGGAGCCTAAACCAGCGCTTGCGATCGGGGACGATTGTCGATTCGACACTGATTGATAAGTTCGACCAAACATGCATCTCATGCGCCCTCCCCAGAGTAGCATCAGACCAAGAAAGCGAACCCGTCGTCTTTCACGAGGTCTGCGCACATCGGCCGAACGCGGGGTCGCTGCGGCTGGGCCTGCCGGTTTCCAGATGCCCGGCCAGCCGGCGGCGGAAAGCGCTGCCCGGCTGTTCCACCACCAGGTCGTACCAGTGATCGCTGGCGGCAAGCGCCAGGCGAATGGTCTCGCGCTGACCTGCGGCCAGCGGCAAGGTGCGCGCATCTGGGTCTGCGTAGTCCAGCGCACGCAGCTGCACGGTGCAGGCGCGCTGCCCGGCATTGCCGATTTCCAGCACCAAGGCGTCGCCCTCCTGCCGCGCCTCCACCCATGGCGCGGCCGATGGCGCAGAGGCACTTGGCACCTGCCCGGCGAACTCGCGCAAGAAGCCATTCGGCGCGTGCACGCGCAAGGCGTATGCACCCGCGTGCGTGGCCCCGACCGGCGCATCCTCCAGCTGCGTGCCGGGCAGCACCGTGTAATACCAGGGGCCGCCACTGGCCGCGCTGCTGTAGACGTTGAACGCCGCGGCCGCCGCGCCGCTGTTGACGAACTGCAACTGCACGGGGGCGCCCTCTTGCACGCGTGCATGCACCTGCAAGGCATACGGCAATGCGCGCGCCGGCCGTTGCCCCGGTTCCTGCCGCGGCATCGCTGCGGCGGCAGGCACAGACGGTAGCGGTTTATCGCGTACGGCAGCGGTACGTGCGCGATAGTCGTCAACCGACGGCAATGCGCTCAACGCCGAATCGTCCGGTTTGCGGAAGTCGAACACGCTGGTGAGATCGCCGCTGACCGCACGCCGCCATGGGCTGATGTTCGGCTCGGCCACGCCGAAGCGGCGTTCCAGCAGACGCAGGACCGAGGTGTGATCGAACACCTGCGAGTTGACCCAGCCACCACGTGTCCACGGCGAGATCACCAGCATCGGCACGCGAATGCCCAGGCCGATCGGCACGCCATCGTAGACCTCGCCACGCGTGTCGACATTGCTGCGCCCCATGCGTGCGTCCACTGCCGGCAACGGCGCGGGCACGTGATCGAAGAAGCCGTCGTTCTCGTCGTAATTGATGATCAGTGCCGTCTTGGCCCACACCTCGGGATTGGCGGTGAGCGCATCGATCAGACGCGCCACCAGCGACTCGCCATAGGCAGGCGGCGCTTCGGGATGTTCGCAGTACGCGGTGGGCGGGATGACCCACGACACCTGCGGCAGGCGATTGGCCTGCACATCGGCAGCGATCGCGGCGACCAGATGCTCGGCCTGGGTGGTGGCGGCATTGTCCGCGGTTGACCCGGGCACGCACGCACGTGCACGCCGGTACCGTTCGTCGTCGGTGCGTAGATCGCGGTAGTGCGAGAAGTACGCCAGCGAGTTGCAGCCGAAGTTGTCGTATTCCTGATACACGCGCCAGTCCACGCCGGCAGCCTGCAAACGCTGCGCGTACGTGGTCCACTGCAGTGCTGCGTAGCCGGGCTTGTCGCGCGCCATGTCGGCGGTCCAGTTGCCATCGTCGGCATTGGTCACCGCCTGCGCGCCGACGTTGCCCACGCTTGGGCCGCTGGTACCGGTGAACAGATACATGCGGTTGGGATTGGTCGGCCCGTGCAGCGAGCAGTAATAGCCGTCGCAGATGGTGAACGCGTCGGCCAGCGCGTGGTAGTACGGGATGTCGTGACGCTGGAAGTATCCCATCGTCAATTCCCCCTTGTACGGCACCCACGCATCGTATTCGGCCCAGCGTGCCGGCTCCTGCCCGTGACCGGCCTTCCAGGAATGATCCAGGCTCTTGATCAAGGGCGCGCAGGTATGTTGCGAATCGAACGCGAACGGCAGCAAGCGTCGTCCATCGGACGTGGGTTGACTCCATACCGGATGGCCATCGCGCAGTTGCAGCGCGCGCGGATCGCCAAAGCCACGCACGCCACGTAGCGCGCCGAAATAATGATCGAACGAGCGGTTTTCCTGCATCAGGATCACCACATGTTCGAGATCGCGCAACGTGCCGGTCCGCGCGTTGGCCGGCAGCGCGAGCGCACGGCCGATCGAAGGCGGCAAGGCGCCGGCAGCAGTGAGCGCAGCGACGCGCTTGAGGAAATCGCGACGCGAAGAGGAAGAGGAAGAGGTCATGGCGGCAGAACCTGCAAAAAATGGTGCTTTTTTCACCGCGCAGCGCGGTTGGACACGACACGTATAGCGGGCGAGCGCGACAGTTTTGCGACAGCGATCGTCATCAATGTTTCATGAGCCGTTGACACCCTGCGTCGCGAAACGCCGGCTTTGCACCGTGCGTCCGCCCTCAGCCGTGGCCGAACAGGACTCCCCCATGACTTCCGCTCGTCGCTTTCATGCCACACCGCTGGCGCTTGCCCTGGCAACGCTGCTTCCCGTCGTTTCGCAGGCCGCGTCGCCGGCTGAGCCGGTTGCCGTTGCTCCGGCAGCGGAGGCAGCGACACCTGTGGCCGACGCCGCCAATGCAACGCAACTGGATGCAATCAATGTGGTGTCGCAAGGCAGCACGCGCCAGGTGCAACGCATCAGCCAGCAGGACATCGAGCAGCTGACGCCCGGCAGCAGCGCATTCAAGGCAGTGGAAAAACTGCCTGGCGTGCAGTTCCAGTCCGCCGATCCATTCGGCACCTACGAATGGTCCACGCAGGTGACCCTGCATGGCTTCGACCAAAGCCGCCTGGGTTACACGCTCGACGGCATTCCACTGGGCAACATGAGCTATGGCGTGACCAATGGCCTGCACATTACGCGCGCCATCATTTCGGAAAACCTCGGTTCGGTGGAAATTGCGCAAGGCGCCGGTGCACTAGGCACTGCGTCCAACACCAATCTCGGCGGCACCATGCAGTTCTACTCGGCCGACCCGCAGACCACGCCTGGCGCACGGTTGGTGCAGACGGTGGGCAGCGATGCAACGCGCCGCACCTTTGTGCGCGCCGACACCGGCGATCGCGATGGGTTGTCGGCGTATCTGTCGTATGCCAATGCCAGCACCGACAAATGGAAGGGCTATGGCGATCAGACATCCGAACAGGCCAATCTCAAGAAGGTGTACCAGTGGGGCGACGGCAACCGCCTGAGCCTGTTCGTCGATACCTCGCGGCGCAAGGAATACGACTACATGGATCTGTCGTTGACCAGCCAGCGCGCGCTCGGCTGGGACTACGATTACCTGCAACCGGATTGGGCCACCGCCGTGCAGATGGCGCGCGCCTACCAGAACACCGGGGCCACCAGCGGCGTGGCCAACGGCTACCCGCAATCGCTGGCCGGTCTGCCCAGCGACTACAGCTGGCTCGACGCCAGCTATTACGCTGGCGGCGAACTGCGTCGCGACAACCTGGCAGGCCTGTCGGGCACGTTCGTGTTCGGCGGCGCCACGCTCGATGCCAGCGGCTATTACAACGGCATTCGTGGCGAAGGCCAATGGGTGACACCGTATGTGCCCACCTCCGCGCAGATGCCGCTGTCGATGCGCACCACCGACTACGGCCTGGATCGCTTCGGCGGTACCAGCGCATTGAAGTGGTCATGGGGCAACCACGATCTGGAAGTGGGCGCATGGGCAGAAAACGCGCGCACCACGCAGGGCCGCAATTACTTCGCGCTTGGTAACGAAGGTTACACCTCGCTGTACAACGTATACGAGGCACAGACCCCGTTCCGTCGCGACTTCCTGCAGCGCTACACCACCCAGACCCGCATGCTGTATCTACAGGACACCGTGCGCTTGCTCGACGACCGTCTGACCCTCAACTACGGCGCAAAGGCGCTCAGCACCACCACGCGCGCACAATCGCTGGTGCCGACCACCGCACTGGCGCAAGGCCGCATTCGCGCCGAAGATAATTTCCTGCCGCAGGTGGGCATCAACTACAAGCTCGACGAACGCCAGGACCTGTACGCGTCCTACAGCAAGAACATCGCGGCGTTCGGCTTCACCCCGTTCGCCACCTCGCAGGCGGCGTTCGACCGCAGCCGCTCCACGCTGGAACCGGAACAATCGCAGACCGTGCAGGTGGGTTACCGCGTGCAGGATGCGCAGTTCCAGCTCTCGGCCGACGCCTATTTCACCAAGTTCTCCAACCGCCTGCTGACCACCTCGCCGTGCACCGCGGTGCAGACCTGCGCCTCGATCCTGAGCAACGTCGGTGCGGTGCACAGCGCCGGCGCGGATCTGGCACTGATGTGGCGCCCGACCGAAGGAGTGAGCTGGTTGAACTCGTTGTCGTGGAATCGCTCGCGTTACCAGGACGATTACCTCAACAACGGCGTGGTCGCCACCTCCGGCAAGGACGTGGTGGGCATCCCGGCGTTGATGTTCTCTTCCAGCGCCAGCTACCAGATCGGCAACCTGCGCCTGGATCTGGACGGCAAGTACGTGGACAAGCGCTACATCACCTTCCTCAACGATTCGCAGGTGCCGTCCTACTGGCTGTTCAATGCCGGGGCACGTTACGACTTCGGCCGTGTCGGCGGGGTGGCCGATGTGGCGCTGGCGCTCAACATCAGCAATCTCACCGACAAGCGCTACTTCGCCAGCACCGGCACCAACGGCTATGTCGCCTCCGATCCGGATGGCTACAACCAGACCATGGTGGTCGGCGCACCGCGGCAGTACTTCATGAGCCTGGATGTGAAGTTCTAGGCGCGGCTGACAAGCATTGGAGCGGTGCTGGCGCCGATGACGCACGCCTGCCGTTTGGCCAAGGCGCTAGCCCTGGCAGGCGGCGGCAGGTCTGGAGCGTGGCTCTCATCCTGCGCCTAGGTGCCAGCTTCTTCGCAACGGGCACGGGCCGGACCGGCCCTGCCCCACCCCACCGTGGATCCAGGGCGGCATCACGTCCATTCCCGCACCGCCGCATGGCATACAGGCCGCGACGCCTATAATCGCCGGCTTACTTTCACTCAGCAGGTTCCGCCAGATGGCGCAGACGATGAAGGCGCTGGTCAAGCGCGAAGCGAACAAGGGCATCTGGCTGGAACAGGTGCCAGTGCCGACGCCCGGCCCCAACGAGGTGCTGATCAAGCTGGAAAAGACCGCCATTTGCGGCACCGACCTGCACATCTACCTGTGGGACGAGTGGAGCCAGCGCACGATCAGGCCGGGCCTGACCATCGGTCATGAATTCGTCGGCCGCGTGGCCGAGCTCGGTTCGGCCGTGACCGGCTATCAGGTCGGCCAGCGGGTGTCGGCCGAAGGCCACATCGTGTGCGGCCATTGCCGCAACTGCCGTGGCGGCCGTCCGCACCTGTGCCCCAACACGGTCGGGATCGGTGTCAACGTCAACGGCGCTTTCGCCGAATACATGGTGATGCCGGCCAGCAACCTGTGGCTGATCCCGGACCAGATTCCGTCCGAGCTTGCCGCGTTCTTCGACCCCTACGGCAACGCCGCGCACTGCGCGCTGGAATTCGACGTCATCGGCGAGGACGTGCTGATCACCGGCGCCGGCCCGATCGGCATCATTGCCGCCGGCATCTGCAAGCACATCGGTGCGCGCAATGTGGTGGTCACCGACGTCAACGATTTCCGCCTCAAGCTGGCTGCCGACATGGGGGCCACGCGCGTGGTCAACGTCTCCAAGACCTCGCTCAAGGACGTCATGGCCGACCTGCACATGGAAGGCTTCGACGTGGGCCTGGAAATGAGCGGCAACCCACGTGCGTTCAACGACATGCTCGATTGCATGTACCACGGCGGCAAGATCGCCATGCTCGGCATCATGCCGCGTGGCGCCGGTTGCGACTGGGACAAGATCATCTTCAAGGGCCTCACCGTGCAGGGCATCTACGGCCGCAAGATGTACGAGACCTGGTACAAGATGACGCAGCTGGTGCTGTCGGGTTTTCCGCTGCACAAGGTGCTGACCCATCAGCTGCCGATCGACGATTTCCAGAAAGGCTTCGACCTGATGGAAGAAGGCAAGGCCGGCAAGGTCGTGCTGAGCTGGAATTGATCGGCTGACACTGCAGATCTGCGAAAGGCGCCGCGAGGCGCCTTTTGCGTTTTTAAGACATGCGCTTGCTGACGAATGCTGCGAGCGATTTTCAGGAGCTGGCGAAGCGTCTCAAGCAACGCGGGGGCGGCTAGGGTCTGGATAAAAGCCTAGTGGGCCGATTGCGCGGTGCCCTCGCCGCTCGCGGGACACGCCGCAAGTACGTCCATGTAGGCTCGATGGCGGCATCCATGCCGCCAACGGTCCCGCAATCGGCAAGGACACCGCACCGGATAGTTTGCTGGTGGATTCATTGAAGAACGAACACACCGCGGCAGACCGTCTACTGACCGACTCGTTGGAACTCGACGCACCGACCAGCTCAACTGGTCCTTGCCCGCTCACCGTCGCGGGACCCTTGGCGGCATGGACAACGCCACGGAGCTTGCACGGACGCACGTGCCGCGTGCTGCGCGATGGTGGGCGGCAAGGACCCTGCAGGCGGCCGCCGATCGGCAGCTCCGCAAGTGATCGATCCACAAGCTGCAGTCATTCAAGAATCGAACCAGCCAAGCCTCGAGTCTTGACCTGGTTTGGACGCAGAGGCAGACAACCCAGTGCGTCGACGCTTCCCGCATGACGACGACTCTGCACGTTGTCAGAGTCGCTTCAATCAGTCGCCATCACGGCCAGGTGACGGTCGCCGTTGCCACCAGATGGTTCTGCGAATTCTGACGACCGAAGCCGAATTCGGCGGCTTTGCTGGTGTCGTAATAACCCACGCTCAAACCCAGCGGGCCGAACGTCTTGCCGACGTTGACGCCGAAATCGTTGTAGTCGTGGTCCACCTGACTCAGCGACGAGGTGTAGACGCTGTGCCCTGCGTGCGCGCCGAGCGTAAAGTCGTACGGCAACGTCCAGTTGGCATCGAAGGCGTAGTAATAGCCATCGGTCTTGCTGCCGTACAGATCGTCGGTGTAGGCGACCGTCACGCTATAGGTCTTCAGGAACGTGGTCTTGGTGATCAACTCGGCGTAGTTGGATGCGCCCGCTCCCAGATACTGGTAACGGTTGATCATGACGTCGAAGTTCCAGTGGGTGCCCAGGTCGGTGTTGTAGCCGACGAAACCATCCACTTCCCAATCCGGGTCGCCGGCGCCGAAATCGACGTTGGACGACCAGGTCCCCAGGTACAACCCGAATGGCGTCTTGTAGGTCAAACCGGCCTGAAACGCAGGCTCTTCATTTGTCTGCGAAATACCGCGGAACAGGTAATCGCTGGTCACCGCGAAGGTGCCGCTGAACGGCGATGTAGACGCATCTTCGTCCTGCGCCTGCGCAAGCGGTGCAACGCCCAACAGGAGTAACGAAAGACAACAAGCGAGCGGGGACGACTTCATGGGCATCTCCTGGAGCGATGAACGGTGGGATGGCGCGAAGCGAGGCTGCAAGGACTTATTAGTCCAACTGTCATTGCAGCGCAACATGAAAGTCGCGTTCGCTTGATCCAGCGCACACACTCAAGAGCCCATGCGCGAATCAGGTGTCGATGTCATCGACCGCTTGCGCCGAATCTTGATGTTCGGGTTGAAATCGGGCAGCGGAATTGGTCACAGCAAAGGCGAAACGCGCCTCGCACATCCATTCCCGCGCCCTGCGATCTCAGCCGGCGCCCGCTTACGCGGGAAATATCCCGTACTGCCGTGCTGCCAAGCGCACTTGCTGCCCTGGCTGAAAGCTACCGGCAGAGGCCGGCAGTTCCACCTCCACTTCGTTGCCCGCCGGTTCCAGCGTTGCGCGCAGCCGCAGGCGCGGCCCGCTGCGCTGCGACCACGCTACCGTCGCCGGCCAGCCCGCCTCGTCGGGCACCAGATCTTCCGGCCGCACATACACCTCCACCGGCCCTGCAGCCAGCGAGGCATTGGGCAGGGGAAGTGCGTGCCCAGCCACCTGGATCTGCCCCTGCGCCAGCACCCCGGGGATACGGTTCACCGCACCCACGAACGAATACACGAATGGCGAGGCCGGCTTGTCGTAGATCATGGCCGGCGTGTCGAGTTGCTCGATGCGGCCGCGGTTGAGGATGGCCACGCGGTCGGCCAGTTCCAGGGCTTCTTCCTGGTCATGGGTGACGAAGACCGTGGTCAGGCCGGTACGTTCGTGCAACTCGCGCAGCCAACGGCGCAGGTCGCGGCGCACCTGCGCATCCAGCGCCCCGAATGGCTCGTCCAGCAACAGCACGCGCGGCTCGATCGCCAGCGCGCGCGCCAGCGCCACGCGCTGCCGCTGGCCGCCGGAGAGCTGTGTGGGATAACGCTGTTCCAGGCCCTGCAGCTGCACCAGCGCCAGCAGTTCCTCCACGCGCGCACGGATGCGTGCTTCGGCCCAACGCGCGTTGCCGCGGCGCACGCGCAAGCCGAACGCGATGTTCTCGAACACGTCCATATGCTTGAACAATGCGTAGTGCTGGAACACGAAGCCGACCCGGCGCGATTGCACGCTCATGCGGGTGGCATCTTCATCGCCGAACAGCACCTGGCCGCCATCGGCATGCTCCAGCCCGGCCATGATCCGCAGCAGCGTGGTCTTGCCCGAGCCGGAGGGCCCAAGCAAGGCCAGCAACTCGCCCTGGCGCACTTCCAGATTGATGTCGTCCAGCGCGGTAAAGGTCTCGAACTGCTTGCGCAGGCGATGAATGCGGATGCCCATGGTCACCTCAATGGCGGTGGTTGGCGGCCAGCGAATCGCCGTGTCGCCATTCCAGATACGTCTTCAGCGCCAACGTCAGCAGCGCGGTCAATGCCAGCAGCGACGCGCAGGCAAATGCGGCGCTGTAGGCATATTCGTTGTAGAGAATTTCCACATGCAGCGGCAGCGTATTGGTGCGTCCACGGATATGCCCGGACACCACCGACACCGCACCGAATTCGCCCATCGCGCGCGCCGCGCACAGCAGCACGCCGTACAGCAGGCCCCAACGGATATTGGGCAACGTCACCCGCCAGAACATCTGCCAGCCGTTCGCGCCCAGGCTCAGTGCCGCCAGTTCCTCGTCGCTGCCCTGCTGCTCCATCAGCGGCATCAGTTCGCGCGCGATGAAGGGGAATGTCACGAACGTGGTCGCCAGCACGATGCCCGGCAACGCGAACACGATCCGCGGCAGCTGAATCACCAATTCGCCCAGCACCGGCAGCTGCACATGCCAGCCTTCGTCGATCAGCGGCCAGGCCCAGCCGCTGCGGCCGAAGATCAGTACGAAGATCAAGCCTGCCACCACCGGCGACACCGAAAACGGCAGGTCGATCAGGCTGACCAGCAGACGTTTGCCCCAGAACTGATGCTTGCTGATGGCCCACGCCGCGGCCACGCCGAATACCAGATTCAACGGCAGCACGATCGCCGTCACCAGCAAGGTCAGCTTGATCGCCGACAACGCGTCCGGGTCGACCACCGCACGCAGGAAGGTTTCCCAACCGCCACGCAATGCCTCGGCGAACACCAGCACCAGCGGCAGCAGCAAGAACGCCAGCAGAAAGAGCACGGCCCCCAGGATCATCAGCCATTGCACCCAGCGCGGCTCATTGGTGGCCGAATCGCTGATGCGGCGCGCCTGCTTGGTCATGGCGTGGGTAGGCAACATGGAAGGCAGCGATGAAACGGCATCGTTCATACGGGCCTCCGTTGATAGCGCAGCAGCCGTGCCTGCAGCGTATTGACCACCAGCAGGATCACGAACGACAGCAACAACATGGCCGCGGCAATGGCAGTGGCGCCGGCGTAGTCGAATTCTTCCAGCCGGATGGTGATCAGTAGCGGGGCGATCTCGGTGGAATTGGGCAGGTTGCCGGCAATGAAGATCACCGAGCCGTACTCCCCCACGCCGCGCGCAAACGCCAGCGCAAACCCGGTCAGGACCGCTGGCCACAGCCCCGGCAGCACCACCCGCCATACCGTCTGCCAGCGCGAGGCACCCAGCGTGGCGGCGGCAGCCTCCATTTCACGATCGCTCTCTGCCAGTACCGGCTGCACCACCCGCACCACGAAAGGCAGGCCCACAAAGACCAACGCCAGCACGATGCCCAGCTGCGTGTAAGCCACCTTGATCCCGATCGCCTCCAGCCAGCGCCCCACCCACCCGTTGCCGCCGTACAGCGCGGTCAGCGCAATGCCGGCCACCGCGGTGGGCAACGCGAACGGCAGATCGATCACCGCATCGAAAAAGCGCTTGCCCGGGAACCTGTAACGCACGAAGACCCAGGCCACCCAGGTGCCCATCACCGCGTTGAAGGCACCGGCCGCAAACGCGGTGCCGAAGCTCACCCGCAGCGCCGACAGCACGCGCGGCTCGCTCCATACCCGCCACAGGCCCTCCCAGCCCAGACCGCTGGTCTTGATGAAGATGCCCAGCAGCGGGATCAGCACGATCAGGCCAAGCCAGGTCAGGGTGATGCCCAGACTCAGGCCCAGCCCCGGCATCACGCGTCGGCGCGATGACGGCGCTGGGTGGGGTGCAACCGACATCGACATCGCCTACTTGTTGGCCTGGATCTGGTCGAACACGCCACCGTCGGCAAAGTGCTCCTGCTGCGCCTTCTCCCATGAGCCGAACGCCTGCTGGATGGTCACCAGCTTGATGTCCGGAAACCGCGCCATGTCGGCCGGGTCGGCAAATTCGGGATGCCGCGGGCGATAGAAATGCTTGGCTGCCAGCTTCTGCCCTTCAGGCGCATACAGATCGCGCAGGTAGGCTTCGGCCACCTCGCGGGTGCCATGCTTGTCGACGTTCTTGTCCACCAGCGCCACCGACGGCTCGGCCAGGATCGACAACTTCGGCACCACGATCTCGAACTTGTCCTTGCCCAGTTCCTCGCGCGCCAGCAGCGCTTCGTTTTCCCAGGCCAGCAGCACATCGCCGATGCCGCGCTGCACGAACGTCGTGGTGGCACCGCGTGCGCCGGTATCCAGCACCGGCACGTTGCGGAACAGCGCCTGCATGTAGCGCAGGATGCGCTGGCGGTCGCCCTTGAAGATGTGGTCGGCATACGCCCAGGCGGCCAGATAGTTCCAGCGCGCGCCTCCGGAGGTCTTCGGGTTCGGCGTCACCACCGCTACGCCAGACCGCAGCAGGTCCGGCCAGTCGTGGATGTTCTTCGGGTTGCCCTTGCGCACCAGGAACACGATGGTCGAGGTATAGGGCGCACTGTTGTCGGGCAGGCGCTTTTCCCAATCGGCATCGATCAGCTTGGCCTTCTGCGCGATGGCATCCACGTCGTAGGCCAGCGCCAGGGTCACCACGTCGGCCTCGATGCCATCGATCACCGCGCGCGCCTGCTTGCCAGAGCCGCCGTGCGAGGTTTCCACGGTCACCGTGTCCTGCGGGTGCTGCTGTTTCCACTGCGCGGCGAAGGCGGCGTTGTAGTCACGGTAGAACTCGCGGGTGGGGTCGTAGCTCACGTTGAGCAGCCCGATCTCGCGCGCGCCAGCCGGCCCGGCCAGGACCAGCAAGGCGCAAAGAAGGGAGGCAAAACGGAAACGGGGGTATGTCACGACGATCTCCTGGCCGGTTGAGCACAGCTGAACAGCAAGCATGCCATGCTGCGCAGCGGCACGCAGGCGGTGAAATGACATCAGCGCCGCCTCTTATGCCGATTTTGCATGACGTAGTGGTATGCCACCGTGATCGTTAAAATTGCGCTTCTTTCTGCCACTGCGACCGCCATGACCACCGCTCCCGCCGCGCTGACTGCCCATTACGCCGCCGAACTGGATGCCATCCAGGCCCAAGGCCTGTTCAAGTCCGAGCGCATCATCACCGGTCCGCAGTCGGCCGAGATCACCCTGGCCGATGGCCGCCGCGTGCTGAACTTCTGTGCCAACAACTATCTGGGCCTGGCCGACCACCCGGACATCATCCAGGCCGCCAAGGACGCGCTGGACAGCCACGGCTTCGGCATGGCCTCGGTACGCTTCATCTGCGGCACCCAGGACCTGCACAAGCAACTGGAACGCAGCATCGCCGAGTTCTTCGGCACCGAAGACACCATCCTCTACGCGGCCTGTTTCGATGCCAATGGCGGCCTGTTCGAACCGCTGCTGGGCGAGCACGACGCCATCATTTCCGACGCGCTCAACCATGCCTCCATCATCGATGGTGTGCGCCTGTGCAAGGCCAAGCGCTTCCGCTACGCCAACTGCGACATGGCCGATCTGGAGGCGCAGCTGCAGGCCGCCGACGCCGCCGGTTGCAAGACCAAGCTGATCACCAGCGACGGCGTGTTCTCGATGGACGGCTTCATCGCCCCGCTCGACGAAATCACTGCCCTGGCCCGCAAGTACAACGCGCTGGTGCATATCGACGAATGCCACGCCACCGGCTTCCTCGGCGCCACCGGCCGCGGCTCGGCCGAAGTCAAGGGCGTACTGGACCAGATCGATATTTTCACCGGCACCCTGGGCAAGGCCATGGGCGGCGCACTCGGCGGCTTCACCACCGCAAAGCGCGAAGTGATCGAGTTGCTGCGCCAGCGTTCGCGCCCCTACCTGTTCTCCAATTCATTGCCGCCGCACGTGGTGGCTGCCGGCATCAAGGCCTTCGACATGCTGGATGCCGCGGGCGAGCTGCGCACGCAGCTGGTCGAAAACACCACCTATTTCCGCGCCCGCATGACCGCCGCCGGTTTCGACGTCAAGCCGGGCGTGCATCCGATCAGCCCGGTGATGCTGTACGACGCACCGCTGGCGCAAAAATTCGCCGAGCGCTTGCTGGAAGAAGGCATCTACGCCATCGGCTTTTTCTTTCCGGTGGTTCCGAAAGGCCAGGCGCGCATTCGCACCCAGATCAGCGCAGCGCATACGCGCGAGCACCTGGATCATGCGATCGAAGCGTTCATCAAGATCGGGCGCGAACTCAAGGTCATCGACGCCTGAGCATGCGCACGGTGCTGCGCCAACGGCTGCTGCTGGCGGCGCAGACCGATGCGCAGGCGCAGCTGCGCGACGGCCATTGGGAGACACGCTGCCTGCATTGCCGTCGGCATCTGCAAGTGCGCGCCGACGGCGAACCGCTTGGCCACACCACGCTGGAACACGTGGTGCCGCAGGCCTGGTTCGGTCGTCGCGCGGCGGCGGCGCTGTGCGCGCTGGTGGGCGGCGATGCCAACGATGCGCGCAATCTGGCGCTGGCCTGTGCCGGCTGCAATCACGCCAAGGGTCGCCGCCACGATGCCAACGGCGCCGGCGACGCACGCGCTTACGAAGTGGTGAGCGCCCTGCTCAGCGCGCGTCTGGCGCGCTGGCGCGCGCCGCCGGCACCAACGTCCTGACTTCCTCGGCGCTCAGCATCCGCCACGCGCCTTTGCCGAGCTCCCCCATCGCCAGCGGGCCGATCGCCACCCGCACCAGCCGCAGTACGCCGATATCGACTGCGGCCAACAGCCGGCGGATCTGCCGATTACGGCCTTCGTCCAGCACGATTTCCAGCCAGGCATTGCGCTCGCCTTCGCGCAGCACGCTGACCTGTTTGGCACGCAACAGCACGCCCTCCCCCTCAGGATCGGTATCTGCCACACCGGCCTGCAGCTGCGTCAGTTGCGCGGCACTGGGGCGGCAATCGATCTGCACGTGGTACGTCTTGTCCGGCCCTCTCGCCGGGTCGGTCACCGTCGCCGCCCATTGGGGGTCGTTGCTGAAAAGCAGCAGGCCTTCGCTGGCCTTGTCCAGGCGCCCCACCGGCGCGATCCACGGTAGGCCGGCGCCATCGAAGCAACGGTAGACAGTGTCCCTGCCCTGCTCGTCGCGCACGGTGGTGACCACGCCACGCGGCTTGTTGAGCATCAGATAGCAACGCGCCGGCCCCGCGAGCGGCTGCCCATCGACAGTGATGGACGATTGCTGATCGCCGCGGATCGGAAATTCGGGGTCGCGCACCACACGCGCCGACACGCTGACGCGGCCATCGGCAATCCAGCGCGCTGCCTCGGTGCGCGAACACACACCAAGCTTGGACAGCACACGCGCCAGCCCATGGCGTGGCGCGGCATTGGCGGATGCGGCAGCGGACGTGCGCACTGCACCGGCCGCTCCCGGACCACGCTGACGCTGCCGGGACGTTGCCGGCGCAGGTCGCCGGGGCATGCCGTCCCGACCGCAGGGCTTACTTGTTTTCGACCGACTTGGCGTCGGCTGCAGGTGCTGCGGGCGCTGCCGCGGCAGGTGCCGCGCCAGCGGCCGGGCGTGCCTTGACCACGCGCACACCGCGGGCCTTCATCCAGGCATCGAATTCTTCTGCCGTCATGCGCTTGCCGTTCTGGCTCATGTCGAAGCGCCACGGGGTGTTGTCGAACGCGGTGGTCGCCTTGTAGGCCGCCGGGTCGTTCGGGTTGACGGTGCCGCCAGGCGGAATGACCTTGGCCAGATCCTGGCAGCCTTCCACGCGCAGGCGCAGCAGCACGCGATCCACCGACTGGTCGCTGCTATAGGGCTGTGCCAGCACGCCAGTGGGCATGCCCAGCTGCACGCTGCGGGTGTAGAACTCGGCAGCCGCCGGTGCAACCACGGTGGCGGGCAGCGGCAGTGGCTGGGACACCATGCTGCCGGCGCAGTTCGGAGCGGCGTAGGCGGCGGGGATCAGAGCGAGACAGAGCAGTCCTGCCGTAGCGGTACGCAGCATCGGGTTCTTCCAAGTATGAGTGTGGTATTGACGCGGCGAGTGTAGGCAGCGATGAACGCTGTTTCAACAGGAACCGTGCCTGGATGGCAACACAGACAGGATCGGCAGCGCCTGAGCGCGCTTTTCTAGGGCCTGCATAGACAAAACCCGGCGCAAGGCCGGGTTTTGTATGCAGCAAAGCTAGCGGTCCAATTAGTTCTGGACGTTCAGCTCGGTACGACGGTTCTTCGCACGACCTTCCGGATTGTCCGAACCATCCGGGTTGGTGTTCGGAGCAATCGGACGGCTCTCGCCGTAGCCGATCGGGCCGACCAGACGCGACGCATCGACGCCGTTCTTGGTCAGGTAGTCGTACACGGTGGTCGCACGACGCTCGGACAGCTTCTGGTTGTACGCGTCGGTACCCTTCGAGTCGGTGTGACCGGCAACCTCGACCTTCAGGTCGGGGTAACGCTTCAGGATTTCGGTCGCTTCGCTCAGGATCGAGACGGCATCCGGACGCAGGGTCGACTTGTTGAAGTCGAAGTTCACGCCCTTCAGGTCGATCGAGACAGGAACCGGGCAACCGTCCGGACCGATGGTCTGGCCAGGCTGCGAGTTCGGGCACTTGTCGTCGCAGTTGTTGACGCCGTCACCGTCGTCATCCAGATCGGCGCAGCTCGGAGCAACCGGAGCCGGAGCCGGCGGCGGAGCGGTCGACGGAGCCGGTCCCAACGGGATCACGACGCCGACCGAAGCCAGCACGTCACCGAACCAGTCTTCGCGCGGAGCGGCAACGCTCTGGTCGTTGAAGTCAGCGCGGTAGGCCAACTCGGCACGCACGGCGACGCGCTTGTCGAAGGTGGTCTGCAGACCGACACCAGCCTTGGCGGCAAAGTTGCCGTCCTTCTGCTGGCCCGGCGAAACCGGGTTCGGGGTCGCGTCGAATTCTTCTTCCGAACGCTGGTAGCCCAGGCCGAACAGCAGGTAGGGGTTCCAGCCGCGGCCTTCCTGGATGAAGTGGCGACGCAGGTCGAACGAGATGCCGTACTGGCTCCAGTTCAGATCCTGGTTGGCATCGAAGTTCGGGTTCTGATAGTTCAGCTCACCGTCGATCGACCAGTTCGGGCTGACGAACTTGCCCAGACCCAGGGTGACGAACGGGGCATCATTGGTCAGGCGATCGCTGTCCTGGAAGTTGAAGCCAGCGCTACCGGTCAGGTACCAACGGTCGTCGAACTCCTGCGCGGAAGCAGCCTGGGCAACTGCCAGACCGCCGAGCAACGCGGCAGTGAGAATTTTCTTGTTCATTTATACAGCTCCTTCTTTGGGAGATAAAACCGATAGAGGCGTTGTGCTTGGTAAAGATGCTCGTCACATCCAGAGCCATCGGGGCGCAGATTAAGCCGGCCTCGGTGAAGATCGCGTTAACGGTCATATAACATGTGAAAGCAATCACCGGGTCCCGCAACGCCAAGCAATACTACGTATACAGCTTCATGAAGGAAAGGACCGCGCGCCCAAATCGGATAACGCACCTGCATGAACCGCAGCCCAATTAAGTCACTTGAATACGCTTTCAGGCTGACTGGTTTTTAGCGTTCCAGGCGGCCTCGAAAACTACATTGGTGAACGCCAGGCCCCGTCCGAGCTGAATTGTGGGGTCGGTGATTGCGGGCGACTTGCTCCACAACGCACCCTGAACCTCCCGCTCTGGAGCGCTCCAATGAAAGCTGTCGCCCTCACCCGCCATCTTCCGATCGACGATCCCGAATCGCTGCTTGATATGGAACTTCCGACACCTGCGGCGCCGTCGGGGTATGACTTATTGGTGCGGGTGGAAGCGATCTCGGTGAACCCGGTCGATACGAAGGTGCGCGCGCCCACGCCGCAACCGCTGCACGCGCCGAAGATCCTGGGTTACGACGCCGCCGGGGTGATCGAGGCGGTTGGCCCGGAGGTCACCGCCTTTGCGGTCGGCGACGAGGTCTACTACGCCGGCGATATCGGGCGGCCGGGCAGCAATGCGCAGTACCAGCTGGTGGACGCCCGCATTGCCGGATGCAAACCGACCTCGCTCAGCTTCGCGCAGGCGGCCGCGTTGCCGCTGACCACTCTGACGGCATGGGAGCTGCTGTTCCAGCGCATGCCCTTTTCGTTCGACGGTGCACGCAATCGCGGCAGGCATCTGCTGATCATCGGCGGCGCTGGTGGCGTGGGCTCCATCGCGATCCAACTGGCGCGGCATGCCGGATTCACGGTGATTGCCACCGCATCGCGTCCTGAGAGCATCGAGTGGGTTCGCCAAATGGGTGCGCATCACGTGATCGATCATCACCAACCGCTGCAGCCGCAACTGTAGGCGCTGGGGCTGGACACGGTGGACGCGGCGCTCAATCTGGCCGACACCGACCGCTACTGGCAGCCACTGGGCGAAGTGCTGGCGCCGCAGGGCCATGTGGGCCTGATCGTGGAGCCGCGCGGACCGTTGCCGATCGGCGACCCCTACAAATCCAAGTGCATCGGCATCCATTGGGAGCTGATGTTCACGCGCGCGCGCTACGCGACCGAGGACATGGTCGAGCAGCACCGTATCCTCAACCGGGCAGCCAGCCTGATCGATGCCGGCGAACTGCGCACCACGCATACCGAGACGCTGTCGCCGATCAATGCGCAGCAGCTGCGCGAGGCGCATCGTCGGCTGGAAAGCGGCAGCACGATCGGCAAGCTGGTGCTGGCCGGCTGGTAAGGCGGCCGGCGGGCCAAGGTCGCTGCCCCGATGCCCTGGTGCGAAAGGCGCCTGCGCATCGAAGCGCGCCTGTGCGGGCGGCAGCACAGGCGTGGTGCCGAACGGGCGTCTGCAGCATCGGCGCGCCGCTGCATGCACCAGGACTTGCCGCCAGACCGGTTTGCCGGCATCGTGCGCAATCCGTACGCAAGCGTATCCACATCATGTCGCCCGCCACCGGCCCCTCCGCCTTGTCCTTCCCGCACCTGTTCACTCCGCTCGATCTGGGCTTCACGCAATTGCGTAATCGGGTCCTGATGGGCTCGATGCACACGGGCCTGGAAGACCGTGCGCGCGACTTCCCCAGGTTGGCGGCGTATTTCGCCGAGCGCGCCGCCGGTGGCGTGGGCCTGATCGTGACCGGTGGGTTTTCGCCCAATGTGGTGGGCTGGCTCAAGCCATTCGGCGGCAAGTTATCGTGGCCGTGGGAAGTACGCCCGCATCGCCAGGTCACCCGCGCAGTCCACGAACACGGCGCCAAGATCTGCCTGCAGCTGCTGCACGCTGGGCGCTGTGCGTACCACCCGCTGTCGGTTGCGCCGTCCAGGCTCAAGGCACCGATCAACCCGTTCACTCCGCGTGCGTTGTCGGCCGGCGCGGTCGACCGGCAGATCGCCGCGTATGCGCGTGCCGCGCGGCTGGCGCGCGAGGCAGGCTACGACGGCGTCGAGGTCATGGGCTCGGAAGGCTATCTGATCAATGAATTCACCGCCGCGCGCACCAATCGGCGCAGCGACGCGTGGGGCGGCGATGCCAGCAAGCGCATGCGCTTTGCGGTGGAGATCGTGCGACGCATCCGCGAGGCCTGCGGGCCGGACTTCATCATCATCTATCGGCTGTCGCTGGTGGATCTGGTCGAAGACGGCAACCAATGGCAGGAAATCCTGGCGCAGGCACAGGCGATCGAAGCGGCCGGCGCGACCATCATCAATTCCGGTATCGGCTGGCACGAAGCGCGCATTCCCACCATCGCCACCTCGGTGCCGCGCGCCGCGTTTGTCGGGGTCACCGCCAAGCTCAAACCGCATCTGCGCATTCCGGTGGTGGCCACCAACCGCATCAACATGCCGGAGGTGGCCGAGCGCATCCTGGCCGACGGTGCCGCAGATATGGTGTCGCTGGCGCGGCCGCTGCTGGCCGACCCGCAGTGGACCAATAAAGCGCGCGCCGGGCAGTCGCACACCATCAATACGTGTATCGCCTGTAATCAGGCCTGCCTGGATCATGTTTTCGACAACAAGCTGGCCAGCTGCCTGGTCAACCCACGTGCCGCACACGAGACCGAACTCAACTACACCCCGACTGCCACGCCCAAGCGCATCGCCGTGGTCGGGGCCGGCCCGGCCGGTCTGGCCTGCGCGACAGTGGCGGCAGAACGCGGGCACCGGGTGACCTTGTTCGAGGCTAGCGATGCGATCGGGGGGCAATTCAATGTCGCCAGGCGCATTCCGGGCAAGGAAGAATTCAACGAGACGTTGCGTTACTTCGGCCATCGCATCGAAGCGACCGGCGTGCAGCTGCGTCTGAACACCCCGGTACAGGCGGCCGATCTGAAAGACTTTGACGAAGTCGTGCTGGCAACCGGCATCGAGCCGCGCAAGGTGGATTTCCCCGGTGCCGATCATCCGATGGTGGTGAGCTACCTCGACGTGGTGCTGGGCCGCCACGTGGCCGCCGACAAGGTGGCGATCATCGGTGCCGGCGGCATTGGCTTTGATGTCGGTGAGTTTCTGGTGCACACCGGCCAATCGCCTGCGCTGGATCCGCAGCGCTGGATGGCCGAATGGGGCGTAGACCCGAACTTCGAAGCGCGCGGTGCGTTGACCAAACCGCAACCCGAGCGCGCCGCCCGCCAGGTCTGGTTGTTGCAGCGCAGCTCCGGTAAGCCTGGTGCACGCCTGGGCAAGACCACCGGCTGGATCCACCGCGCGACGCTCAAGGCCAAGGGCGTCAAGATGCTCGGCGGCGTGGAATATCTGGGCGTGGACGATGCCGGCCTGCGCATTCGCGTGGAAGGCAGCGAACAGCTGCTGGATGTCGGTACGGTGGTGGTGTGCGCCGGGCAGGAGCCGCGTCGCGAGTTGCTGGCTGCGCTGCAGGCCAATGGCCAGCAGCCGCATTTGATCGGTGGCGCGGACGTGGCGGCCGAACTGGATGCCAAGCGCGCGATCAACCAGGCAAGTCGGCTGGCCGCGACCCTGTAACGGGTTTTCGAAGACGGCGTCACCACGACGCCGTCGTTGTGTTCGCGTCCTGGCTGCACCGCTGACGTGCATGCGGCGCGACCGACGCCGACATGCACGCGGATGTGGCGGTCTGCAACGCCCGTTCTTTTTCTTGTCGTGCGGCTCGGCGATATGTGCCCGATGCATCGTCACCGCGCGCACTGCCGCCTGCCATATTGCGTGCCTGCACGACAGCACATTTCGACACGCGCCTGCCTGGTAGACGGCCGGGCACTTCGCGCACCTGAAACGCGCTCGGGTCGATGCTTGTTTCTTGCGTTGTCGATTCGCAGTTACCGCGAGAGCATCAACGCGGTTATGGGATGCGAATACACCGCACGCTTTGTCACTTGGACAAGGAATTTCGAAAGCTGCATGCGCGCGCTGCCGACAGTGCGTGCTGCACTGACTGCAGCACCTGGCGCCTCATCGCCTCCTTCGCCTTGGCGTCCATTCGTTTTGAAACTTATGTGCCTGGCACTTCTGCACTTGAGCTTCTTCGTGCTCTTGCGCGCATAAGCAGGCGACCTCGGAACCCATCGCAACGCACTAGGGCGCATCCCTGGCGCATCGAATGATCGACGAGCTGTCGAAACATGGTCACGCATCCTCCGAACGTCATGCAGTGACGGAAATCGCGTCGTAATGGCAGATAGCTTTCGCTGCAGCGGATGGCGTCTGTGCTGCTTCCGATGGCGTTATCAGCAAGATGCGTCGAGACCGCGCATCTGTACGCATCCAAGATGATGTCTAAATCGCCAAGACTGCAGCACGACGATGTATCTCGGACACGTAGCACTTCCGCCATCGCTGGCGTCACCGCAACGCTCGTTTTTCTCGCGCATCCGTGGTCGATGTACGAAACCAATTGCGTAACTCAACTGGACAACACAACAACGCGTGACGAGCGCGTGTAAGAAAAATTCGCTTATGCGGAGGGTGCTTTTTTGGCCGCCAGGCGATCTTCCCAAACCAACGCGCAATGCCGCAGCGTGCGCGATGTGGCAAAAAATTCAGGCAACACAACAGTCGCTGCAACGATGCGACGCAGATTCGATGTTGCGATGCACGCGAGGCTTGTGTGCAGCGCCATGCGTTGCGGGCGGTTGCAGTCGTCAACCCCTCTCATTCAGCCGCGATTGTGTGATCGACGCCTACCTTGCGCCAACTTTTTGACCCACCGCATTTGGTGGGCGCCTTCGGCAGATGGTCTTTCGCCGAAGCATTTGGCGACCGGTGGCAGGTCGCCTCCCCATGACGCCAAGCCCTCTGCACTGGTGCATCCACATTGGATGCTCTGCGGACCGGCCCATACGGAGCAAGGAGTTCTATGAAACTTGTTTGGATACTCTGGCTGTCGCATGTGTTGCCGCAGCCAGCCGCAGATTCGCTGTGTTTGAGCACGACCGTCTATCTGGAAGCGCGCGACCAGACCTTGCGTGGCCAACAGGCCGTTGCAGAAGTTGCGTTGCGTCGCCTGGATAGTGGTTTGTGGGGCGATTCGATGTGTCAGGTGGTCACTGCACGCAAGCAGTTCGCGCCGACGATCGTCGCGCCAGGCACGCAGCTGAAGAACGACGATGCCTGGAACAAGGCATTGGGCGTGGCACTGGCGGCGCAGCGCAACTGGGCATTGCCGGTTGGCCAACGCAAGGAGATCGTGCCGGGCGCCAGCCACTTTGCCGCAAGCGCAATTGCGAGCCCCAGCTGGCGTAATGCCTATCAGGTGGCCACCATCGGCGACCACACGTTCTATCGCGTGCAATCGCTGCGCCCGCGCAACGCGTCCTGAGCGCGGACTGTCGCGGTATCTCTGAGCGTCATACGTCGCTGGGATCGTTGATCATCGAGATGCAGTGCCGCTGCGTTTGACGTGTTTCAAGCGCCTATCTCAAGACGCTCATGCGTCGCATACAACGGACACGCTGCACGCATGGCGATCGACCGGCGCGGCAGCAAGCCTTATCAGGCACCGACTCGCTTCCTGCGCCCGGACAGGTTGCAAAGAAGAGCCTGACCAGGCCGGAGCCGCCACGTGCGCGCTGCCAGTTCGGTGATGCCGTTCATATCGGCGCGACACCAGCGCGAGCGAGCCATGGGCCAATGAGCGGCGCCCTGCTGAAGCCCAATTCCCGCTGCGCGCTTCACACGGCATCGTCTGCCCGCTAAGCTTGGGTCTTCATTCCCGCGTAGATCGTCCATGAAGCTGTATACCAAGCCCGGCGCTTGTTCGCTGGCAGATCACATCGTGTTGCGTTGGTCGGGGCTGCCGTTCGACCTGAGTGTGGTCGATGCGGCAACGATGAAATCTCCCGAGTATCTGCGTCTGAATCCAGCAGGCTCGGTGCCATTGCTGATGGTCGACGATTGGGCACTGACCCAGAATGCAGCCATTCTCAATTACATCGCCGACATCGCACCACTCACCGGCCTATCCGGCGATGGCACCGCGCGCAGCCGTGCCGAGATCAATCGGTGGATCGCCTTCGTCAATGCCGACGTGCACCCCACCTTCAAGCCGATCTTCGGCAGCACCGCGTATCTGCAGGACCCGGCGCTGATTGCGCGCAGCCAGGACGATGCGCGCAGCAAATTGCGCACGCTGTACGAGCGCGTCGATGCGCATCTGCAAGGTCGCACCTGGCTCGCCAGCGACAGCCACACCGGTGCCGATGCGTATTTGTTCGTCACCTTGCTGTGGGCGCAGAAAGTTGCGGTGAATCTGGATGGATTGAATGCGCTGCAGGCGTTCGTGCAACGCATGCTGGCCGATGCCGATGTGCAGGCTGCACTCAAGGCCGAAGGCCTGGCCTGACCGCGCAGTCTCTGCCACGCGAGGCGCAATAAAAAAAACGCCGGGCAATGCCCGGCGTTTTCATAACAGCAGTGACCGAATAACTCAGCCCAGCAGATGCGCCACGCCGCTGCGCTCTTCTTCCAGCTCGGCCAGGGTCTTGTCGATGTACTTCTGGCTGAAGTCGTCGATCGGCAGATCCTTGACGATGGTGTACTTGCCATTTTCGGTGGTGACCGGGAAGCCGAACATCACGCCTTCCGGAATGCCGTAGGAGCCGTCCGACGGCACGCCCATCGTCACCCACTTGCCGTTGGTGCCCAGCACCCAGTCACGGATGTGGTCGATGGCGGCATTGGCGGCGGAGGCGGCCGAGGACAGGCCACGCGCTTCGATGATCGCTGCGCCGCGCTTGCCCACGGTCGGGATGAAGGTGGAAGCGTTCCACTCCTGGTCGTTGATCGCATCACCGACGGAGGCGCCATCGGCGGTGGCGAAACGATAATCCGGGTACATGGTCGGGCTGTGGTTACCCCACACCGCCAGCTTCTCGATGCCGGCCACCGGCTTGCCGAGCTTGGCCGAGAGCTGGCTCAGCGCGCGGTTGTGGTCCAGGCGCAGCATGGCGGTGAAATTCTTCGGGTCCAGGTCCGGCGCCGACTTCATGGCGATGTAGGCGTTGGTGTTGGCCGGGTTGCCGACCACCAGCACCTTCACGTCGCGCTTGGCGACCTTGTTCAGGGCCGCGCCCTGTGCGGTGAAGATCTCCGCATTGGCCAGCAGCAGGTCCTTGCGCTCCATGCCCGGGCCGCGCGGACGCGAACCGACCAGCAGGGCGATATCAACGTCCTTGAAGGCCACTTCGGCGTCGTCGGTACCGACCATGCCGGCCAGCAGCGGAAACGCGCAGTCTTCCAGTTCCATCATCACGCCCTTGAGGGCGGCCTGGGCCTTCTCAATCGGCAGTTCAAGCAACTGCAGAATGACCGGCTGGTCCTTGCCCAGCATTTCGCCGGAAGCGATGCGGAACAGCAGGGCATAGCCGATCTGGCCGGCAGCGCCGGTCACAGCAACACGAACAGGTGCTTTCATGGGGTGTTTCCTCTGCTAAAAAACGTTGGTGGGGTCGCACGCTGGCGGGGCGCAGGGCCTGGCGGCGCGCGTTGACAAGCGAACGGCCGCACATGGCGGCCGTTCGACGGGATGCGATCAGGCGGCGAGGATCTTGTTCCACTCCGCAACGCGGTCGGCCTTGGCGGCCAGCACGGCGTCGGTGTCGCCTTCGATGGTGAGCGTATTGATGGTGTCGCCCTGGGCAACGCTATCGACCACGTCCAGGCCCTGGGTGACCTTGCCGAACACGGTGTGCTTGCCGTCCAGCCACGGGGTGGCGGTGTGGGTGATGAAGAACTGGCTGCCGTTGGTGTTCGGGCCGGCATTGGCCATGGACAGCACGCCGCGCTCGTGGCCGAGGCCATTGTTGGTCTCGTCTTCGAAACGGTAGCCCGGGCCGCCGCGGCCGGAACCTTCCGGACAACCGCCCTGGATCATGAAGTCGGCGATGACGCGATGGAAGCTCAGGCCGTTGTAGAAGCCGCGCTTGGCCAGGTTCACGAAGTTGGCAACCGTCAGCGGGGCCTTGTCCGGGTACAGCTCGACGACGATCGGGCCGCGGGAGGTGTCGAAAGTGGCGATCAGGGACATAGAAATCCTTGCAGGTTCTGGGGTGATCAATAGCCCGCTAGGATACACCCGGGTGCGTGGCCGGCCGCATGGGTACGACCATCGTTCAACGCTCCCGCCCGCCCGGCGCGCGGCCCGTCACGCTGGCTGAATGGGCGATCTGAATCGACTCCGGGCAATCGGCAACGGCAGCGCAACGAAACCGCTATAATGTCGGGCTTACCTCATCTCAAGACTGGCGCCAGACAGGGGCCCTTTCCGCATGTCTATCGAAAAACTCCGCAATATCGCCATCGTCGCGCACGTCGACCATGGCAAGACCACCCTCGTCGACTGCCTGCTGAAGCAGTCCGGCACCCTGTCCGAACGCACCGTGTTGGCTGAACGCGTGATGGACAGTAACGACCAGGAAAAGGAACGTGGCATCACGATCCTGGCCAAGAACACCGCCATCACCTGGCAGGGCAACCGCATCAACATCGTCGACACCCCCGGACACGCCGACTTCGGTGGCGAAGTCGAGCGCGTGCTGTCGATGGTGGACTCGGTGCTGATCCTGGTCGACGCGATGGACGGCCCGATGCCGCAGACCCGCTTCGTGACCCAGAAGGCCTTTGCGATGGGCTTCAAGCCGATCGTGGTGGTCAACAAGATCGACCGTCCCGGCGCGCGCCCGGACTGGGTGATCGACCAGGTGTTCGACCTGTTCGACAAGCTCGGCGCCACCGACGAGCAGCTGGATTTCCCGATCGTCTACACCTCCGCACTGAACGGCTACGCCAGCCTGGATTCGGACGTGCGCGAAGGCGACATGACCCCGCTGTACGAAGCGATCATGCAGCACGTCTCGGCCCCGGACGTGGACCCGGACGGCCCGTTCCAGATGCGCATCAGCCAGCTGGACTACAACAACTTCGTCGGCGTGATCGGCATCGGCCGCATCCAGCGCGGCACGTTGAAGAAGAACATGCCGGTCAGCGTGATCGACCGCGAAGGCAAGAAGCGCCAGGGCAAGGTGCTGCAGGTGCTGGGCTTCCTGGGCCTGGAGCGTATCGAGCAGGACACCGCCGAGGCCGGCGACATCGTGGCGATCTCCGGCATCCAGGAACTGACCATCTCCGACACCGTGTGCGCGCTCGATCATCCCGAAGCGCTGCCGGCGCTGACCGTGGACGAACCGACCATCTCGATGACCTTCCAGGTCAACAACTCGCCGTTCGCCGGCAACAAGGACCTGTCCGGCGGCAAGTTCCTGACCAGCCGCCAGCTGCGCGACCGTCTGGACCGCGAGAAGGTGCACAACGTGGCGCTGAAGGTCGAGGAAGGCTCGGACGCCGACAAGTTCCTGGTCTCCGGCCGTGGCGAGCTGCACCTGTCGGTGCTGATCGAAAACATGCGTCGTGAAGGCTACGAGCTGGCCGTATCGCGCCCGGAAGTGATCATCAAGGAAATCGACGGCAAGTTGATGGAGCCGATCGAGCAGCTGGTGGTGGACATCGAAGAACAGCACCAGGGCGGCGTGATGGAAAAGCTGGGCACCCGCAAGGGCCAGCTGAAGAACATGGAGCCCGACGGCAAGGGCCGCGTGCGCCTGGATTACATGATCCCGGCGCGTGGCCTGATCGGCTTCCAGAACGAATTCCGCACCCTGACCCAGGGCTCCGGCCTGCTGTTCCACGTATTCGACCACTACGGTCCGAAGGAACAGGGCGCCATCGCCAAGCGCCAGAACGGCGTGATGATTGCCAATGCACCGGGTGCGACCCCGGCATATGCCTTGGGGCCGCTGGAAGAGCGTGGCCGCCTGTTCGCCGCCGAAGGCGACAACGTGTACGAAGGCCAGCTGGTGGGTATCCACTCCAAGGACAACGACCTGACCGTCAACGCGATCAAGACCAAGCCGCTGACCAACATGCGCGCCTCGGGCAAGGACGATGCGATCAAGCTGACCCCGGCGATCAAGTACACGCTGGAACAGGCGCTGGACTTCATCGAGGACGACGAGCTGGTGGAAGTCACCCCCAAGGAAATCCGCCTGCGCAAGAAATTCCTGACCGAAAGCGACCGCAAGCGCGCTGGCCGTTCGGGCTGAGTTGTTGAGCTGACGCGTGAGTAACAAACCCTATAGCCCGGATCCGCGCGCGCATCCGGGACTGCATGTGATCGCCTTGCTTGAGGCGGTCAAGGGGACGCTTGCGCTGTTGGCGGCGACGGGCCTGGAAATTCTGGGCCCGCTCCCGCTGCAAAACGCGGTCATCACCCTGATCCGCCGCTTCAACCTGGACCCCGACCACGGCGCACTGCCGTCGTTGCTCAAGACCATCAGCCCCGACGCGGTGCATCTGGCCGCTGCCGCCATGCTGGCCTATGGCCTGCTGCATGTGGTGGAAGCCTGGGGTCTGTGGCGTGCCAAGGCCTGGGCCTCGGTGCTGGGCTGCCTGTCGGCGGCCATCTATCTGCCTTTCGATATCTACGCCATCGTGCGTCATCCCGGCTGGACCGCCTGGGGCGTGCTGGCGATCAACCTGCTGGTGGTCGGCGTGCTGGCACGCGACCTGGTGCGACGCCGCCGTCGCTGAGCCTGCCTGCCCGTTGGCGAGCACGTCCTTACGTTGTCACCCCGACGCAGCGCCGTTAGCCTGCGACTTCTCCCCGGGGACGACCATCCATGCGATCCACCCTTTTGTCCTTCGCGCTGCTTGCCGCGCTCTGCGGCTGTGCGCATGCCGATGATCCGTCGCGTTCTGCGGCCAGCGCTGCCGACGCGTCCACCGCCCACCCTCTCGATCTGAGCGAGGCCGACGTGGCAGGCCTGCAGGCGCGCATGGCCAGCGGCCAGAGCAGCAGCCTGCAACTGACGCGCGCGTATCTGCAGCGTATTGCCGGCATCGATCGCGCCGGCCCCAGGCTCAACGCGGTGATCGAACTCAATCCACAGGCCGAAGCCGACGCGCGCGCCCTGGATGCCGAACGCAAAGCCGGCCACGTGCGTGGGCCGCTGCACGGCATCCCGGTGCTGCTCAAGGACAATATCGACGCGCTGCCGATGGTCAACAGCGCCGGCTCCCTCGCCCTGGCCGAGTTCCACCCCGCTCGCGATGCGTTTGTGGTGCAGCGCCTGCGCACCGCCGGCGCGGTGATCCTGGGCAAGACCAACCTCAGCGAATGGGCCAATTTCCGCTCCACCCAATCCAGTTCCGGCTGGAGCGGACGCGGAGGGCTCACGCGCAATCCATATGCGCTGGATCGTAATCCCTGCGGCTCCAGTGCCGGCACCGGTGCGGCCATCGCGGCCAGCCTGGCCACCGTCGGCATCGGGACCGAAACCGATGGCAGCATCACCTGTCCGGCATCGGTCAACGGCCTGGTCGGGCTCAAGCCGACCGTTGGCCTGGTCAGTCGCGACGGCATCATCCCAATTTCCGCCAGTCAGGACACCGCCGGCCCGATGACCCGCAGCGTCGCCGATGCGGCTGCAGTGCTGCAGGCCATCGCCGCACCCGACCCGCAGGACCCCGCCACCGCCAAGGCACCGGCGACCAGCGTCGATTATCTCGCCTACCTGAAACCCGACAGCCTGCGTGGCGCGCGCCTGGGCCTGTTGCGCAACCCGCTGCGCGAGGATCCGGCAATCGCCGCGGCGCTCGACCGCGCCGTGCGCACCCTGCGTGACGCTGGCGCCACCGTGGTCGAGACCGCCCTGGTCACCGATGGCAAGTGGGATGCTGCAGAGCAGATGGTCTTATTGGTCGAATTCAAGGCCGGCTTGAACGCGTATCTGCAGAACCACCACGCGCCTGTGGCGAACCTGGAGCAGTTGATTGCGTTCAATCGCAAGCACGCGCAGCGCGAAATGCCGTACTTCGGGCAGGAATTGTTCGAACAGGCGCAGGCAGCGCCCGGTCTCGACGATGCGGGGTATCTGAGCGCGCGCGCCAACGCCAAGCGATTGGCGGGGCCGGAAGGCATCGACGCAGCCTTGAAGGCAGATCGCCTGGATGCCTTGATCGTGCCCACGACGGGCGCGGCGTGGATCACCACACTCGGCAAGGGCGATACCTTCCCCGGCGCCGGCTATGGTGCCGCGGCGGTGGCCGGCTATCCAAGCCTGAGCGTGCCGATGGGACAGACCCAGGGCTTGCCACTGGGCCTGTTGTTCATGGGCACCGCCTGGAGCGAGCCGCGCCTGATCGAGCTGGCGTATGCATACGAGCAACGCAGCCATGCGCGCTTTACGCCTGGCTATGCGCCGAGTGCGCCGGCTGCGCCAGGTGGGGCCACGTCAGGCACGATACCCGTCGCGCCTGCGCCCGGTTCGCACCAGCATGATTGACCGCCGTTATACCTGGCGCCCAAGAAGGATGCCCCGGCGGGTGCTTGTGCAACTGCCTGCCGAACACATTCGATGCCGGCAGTTGCGCAATACCACCCGATAAAAGCAGTCCCACAAACGCAACGAGCGTCGCCAGGCGGGCGTGGGCGGCGCGCAAGAACCGCCTGCCCGCGGAATACATGCCGGTTCCGGGCACCGGCCGCACGCGCCTGGCAGCGATGCAGTCGTTTTCTTGGCGCGCTAGATGCTGGCCGCAGGCTCGCCGTCTTCGGCGCCCGGCGAGCGCACGCTCTCCTGTGCAATCGGCTCGGCAGGGCGTGATGGCGTTCTTTCCTGCGTTGCGATTTCGGCGCGCAGCCTCGGCAAGGCATACGCATGCTCGCGGGTCAGGAAATCGATCATGCGTTCGCGCACCAGGCAGCGCAGATCAAAGGCATCGCCGGAATTGCGCGCGCTCACCAGCAGTCGCACCTGGATGGTGTTGTCGCTGGTGTCGGTAATCTGGGTCACGCACACGCGGCCGTCCCATAGCGGTTCGCTGTGGCAGATACGCTCCAGTTCCGCACGTACCGCTGCAATCGGCGTGCGGTAATCCAGCCACAGGAACGCGGTGCCGAGCAGATCGGCACTGCTGCGCGTCCAGTTCTGAAATGGGTTTTCAATCCACCAGGTCAGCGGCACCACCATGCGGCGCTCGTCCCAGATCCGCACCACCACGTACGAGCTGCCGATCTCTTCGATGCGGCCCCACTCGCCTTCCACGATCACTACGTCATCCAGGCGAATCGGCTGGGTCAGTGCAATCTGCAAACCGGCGATCAGGTTGCCGAACACCGGCTTGGCCGCGATACCGGCCACCAGCCCGATGATGCCGGCCGACGCCAGCAAGGTCTTGCCGATCTGGCGTACCTGCGGGAAGGTCAGCAGCACCACCGAAATGCCGAGCAAGATCACCGTGCCCATCAGCACGCGGCTCAGCACCCGCGTCTGGGTCTGGATGCGCCGCGCGGTGAGGTTGTCCGACACCTCGATCGGATTGCTGCGCAAGATCGCCGCCTCGCCGGCGGCCACCGCGCGTACCAGCAACCAGGTGACGCAGCCGACGATTCCCAGGTGCAGCAGATGCTGCACCGCTGCCAGCGCCTTGCCGGCCAACGGGGTCGCTTCGGTGGCAACCCCCAGAAACAACAGCGGCAAGATAAACGCCGCCGGTAGCGTGATCACGCGAATGATGCGCGCACGGCGGTAGTCGCGACCCTGCATGCGGCGAAACAGCCACAGCATCAACGACCAGGTGACGATGCCCGCCAGCAGCGAGGCACCGAGCGGAATTGCATATTCGCGGATGACGTTCCAATCGGCAGTCAAACCGTTCCTCCTGTGGGGGGAAAGAGGGATGGCTGCCAGAGCATGCCGCACGCGGCATGAGCATCACGTCATGCGCACACGTTGATCATCCGCCCAGCGGCTGCGAAGCCACCTGTTGTTGCTTGCGCACGATCGCCATCGCAATTTCCAGCGACTGTTCGTAGTTCAGCCGCGGATCCACGCTGGAGCGATACGCCCGTTCCAGATCGCGCTCGGTGAGCTCGCGCGCACCGCCGGTGCATTCGGTGACATCTTCGCCGGTAAGTTCCAGATGCACGCCGCCCAGCCGCGTGCCGGCGGCCGCGTGCAGGTCGAAGGAGGTCTCCACTTCGTTGCGGATATTGTCGAAACGCCGCGTCTTATAGCCATTTCCGGTGCTTTCGGTATTGCCATGCATCGCATCGCACACCCACAGCACCCGCCGCCCGTCGCGCTTGACCGCATCCAGCAACGGCGGCAACTTGTCGGCGATCTGCGCCGCGCCCATGCGATGGATGAAGCTCAAACGCCCGGGCTCGTCCTCGGGATTGAGCACATCGATCAGGCGCAGCAGCTGGTCCGGCTGCACCGACGGCCCCACCTTGATCGCGATCGGGTTACGCACGCCACGCAGGTATTCCACGTGCGCGCCATCCAGCGCGGCCGTCCGCATCCCGATCCACGGGTAGTGCGTGCTGAGATTGAACCAGCCCCACTGACGCGGCACCTGACGGGTCAGGCCTTCTTCGTACGGCAGCAACAACGCCTCGTGCGAGGTGTAGAAATCGATGCGATTGAGGTTGTACACCTCTGCCCCGGACAGCGTTTCCATGAAGCGCACGGCGTCGCCGATCGAGGCAACCATCTTCTGGTAGTCCGCCGCCAGCGGCGAATAGCCCACCCAGTCCAGATTCCAGTATTCGGGGTGATGCAGGTCGGCGAAGCCGCCGTCGATCAACGCGCGCACGAAGTTCATCGTCATTGCCGAGCGCGAATGTGCGGTGATCATGCGGCGCGGATCGGGCACGCGCGCGGCCTCGGTGAAGGCCGGCGCATTGATCACATCGCCGCGATAGCTCGGCAAGGTCACGCCATCGCGCGTTTCGGTGTCGGCCGAGCGCGGCTTGGCGTATTGCCCGGCAAAGCGACCCACCCGCACCACTGGCAAATGCAGGCCGTGCACCAGCACCAGGCTCATTTGCAGCAGCACCTTCAAACGGTTGGAGATGGTGCCCGATTCGCAATCGCTGAAATTTTCAGCGCAATCGCCACCCTGCAGCAGGAAGCGCTTGCCTTCCTGCGCTTCGGCCAGCTGGCGCTTGAGCGCAAAGATTTCCCACGAGGTCACCAGCGGCGGCAGCCGCCCCAGCTCGTGCATGGCCGCCTGCAGCGCGTTCTCATCCGGGTACACCGGCAGCTGCAATGCAGGTTTGCCGCGCCAGCTGTCCGGCGCCCACACTGCGGCGGCCGAATCGGTAGCGGAAGTGGCAGCGGAAAGATTCATGAAAGGACTCCTAGGCAGCCTGCGATGTTCGCAGAGCCGGAACGCTACGCAAAGCGCCTGGAGGCCAATGGCACCGAATTGCCGCCGCGTCCGTCCGACGCGCGGTCGCGCGCCGGCCCTTTCGACCTGAACAGCAAACAACATCGCCCGTCGAGCCATGACTTTCGACCTACGCTAGCGCTCGCCAAAGCGCTCAACGTTACAAAATAACAACACCCTCCCCCTCACTCGCCTCGCGAAACTGCCATGACTCCTCGTCTTCTGTCTGCTGCCATCACCGCCGCCCTGCTGGCCGCCCCCATCGGTGCGGCGTTTGCCGCCGATGCCGACTCCGAACGCACGACCGATCTGGACACGGTCAACGTGATCGCCAAGCTCGAGGCGGCGCGCAATGCCCTGTCGCCGGACATCGGCAGCAGCCAATTTGCCATCACCGCTGACGATATCGATCGCCTGCCGCTCGGCGCGGCGACTCCACTCAATCAGGTCCTGCTGCAGGCGCCGGGCGTGGTACAGGATTCCTATGGCGGCATTCACGTCCGCGGCGACCACGCCAACCTGCAGTACCGCATCAACGGGGTGATGATTCCCGAATCCATCTCCGGTTTCGGCCAGAGTCTGGAGCCGCGCATCATCAAGAACCTCAAGCTGCTCGATGGTGCGTTGCCCGCGCAGTTCGGCGACCGCACCGCAGCCGTGGTCGACATCACCACCAAGAGCGGTGCCGAACTCGGCAATCGCGGCAGCGTCGGCATCACCGCCGGCTCATTCGGCACCATCAACCCCAACGCCTCGCTGTGGGGCAGCAGCGGGCGTTGGAGCTGGTTCGTCAGCGGCGATTACGACCAGAACAAGAATGGCCTTGAAAACCCGGTCGACAGCCTCAACCCCATCCACGACAAAACCCATCAGGGCAAGGGTTTCGCCGATCTGACCTACCTGGTCAACGAGAACACCCGTCTCAGCCTGCTGGTCGGCTACGCGAACAACCGCTTCCAGATCCCCAACAATCCGGGGCAGACGCCGGCCTTCGATTACCTGGGCACCACCGATTTCGACTCCTCGCGCCTGGACGAGAACCAGCGCGAAAACACCCGTTTCGGCACCCTGGCCCTGCAAGGCACGCTCGGCGACACCAACTATCAGCTCTCCGCCGGCCAGCGTTACAGCAGCGTCGCCTTCTCCCCCGACGTCGCCGGCGACCTGATCTTCAACGGCATCGCCTCGCGGGTGGACCGCAGCAACCGCGCCAATACCGTGCAGGCGGACTTCGCAACGCCATGGGGCGGCTCGCATACGCTGCGCTACGGCGTGTACGGCAATTTCGAACACGCCATCGCCAGCAACAATTCGTCGGTCTTCCCCGCCAACGACGACGGCAGCCAGAGCAGCAACGTGCCGCTGTTCATTCCCGACGGCAGCCGTTTCCATGCCAGCACCTACGCGCTCTACCTGCAGGACGAGTGGAAGATCGGCGAAGATTGGACCGTCAATTACGGGTTGCGCGGCGACAAGTACAAGGCCTTCGGCACGACCGAAGGTCAGCTCAGCCCGCGCCTGGGCGTCATCTGGCGCGCCACCGACAGCACCACCGTGCATGCCGGATACGCGCGTTATTTCACCCCACCGGCCAGCGAGCTGATCTCCACCAGCGACATCGCGCTCTACGACGGCACCACCAACCAGCAGTCGGCCGGTGACGGTCCGACCACGCCACTGAGCGAACGTAGCGACTACTACGACCTGGGCATCTCGCAAGTGGTCACCGACCATCTGACGCTTGGCCTGGACACCTATTACCGCAAGGCCGACCGGCTGCAGGACGAAGGCCAGTTCGGTGCCGCCTATATCTATTCCACCTTCAATTACCGCTATGGCCGCATCCGCGGCGCCGAATTCAGCGCCGACTACACCAACGGGCCAGTGACGGCATATTTCAACCTCGCCTACAGCAAAGCCATGGGCAAGCGGGTCATGACCAGCCTGTACAACTTCGATCCGGATGCGCTGGCCTACACCTACGACAACTGGATCCACCTGGATCACGACCAGAAGCTGACCTCGTCCGGCGGCATCAACTACGCCTTCAGCGAAGGCAGCAAGGTCGGCCTCAACTATCTGTTCGGCAGCGGCTTGCGCACCGATACCGACACCGTGCCCAACGGCGCCTCGCTTCCGTCGTACTTCCAGTTGAATGCCAGCGTCGGCCACGACTTCGACGTCGATACGCATCCGCTGCATGTGCAACTGGCCGCGGTCAATGTCCTCAACCGCAGCTACCAGTTGCGCGATGGCGGCGGTATCGGCGTCTTCGCGCCGCAGTGGGCGCCGCGCCGCGGCGTCTATGTGAGCCTGCAGCAGGACTTCTGACGCGGTGCAAGGCAGCGAATGGACCGGAACAATACCGGCCCATTCGTTGCCGAAGTCCGATGACCAAGCCTGCAGCACGGCTGGCCACGCTGCGGACCGCCTGCATGGCTGATGCGCATCGTTTGGCAGACACGTAAATATCGGCTTATCGATTGAAGCAATGCCGCGATCCACCAGCGCTAGCCAGCGGAAAGAGCCAGGAATCAGTCACGTCTTCGATGTCGTTCTTGGCGCTCGCGGTCGACACGCCGCAGACGCATGCAAGCGGCAGCAACGGCGTCCAGTATCAAGGCCAGGAGGCAGACGCGTCGAGCAAGCGCAGCGCAGGGCGGGCGCCTTGCGACGAATCAAGCCGCCCGGCCTGCAGCGGATCAGGCGGCCCTTCAACCGCCAACCGCGCAGCAGCCTCGCCTAAGCAACGCACAGCGGCCGTTGCCCGTCACGATCCCACTGCACGCCTACAAGGCTGCCGCAGGGCTTTGCGAGGCGCTAGACCTGCCATGCGTCAGTGATGGACCGAGCTACGCCGCGCCTTGAAGCCCGCGTACAGCGCCCACAACGCCAACCCCACGAACCACACCATGCTCCACATGGGCATGCTCAACCCGAGGAAGCGCCAATCGATATTGCCGCAATCGCCGGTGCCGGTCAGCACGGTGCGGAACACCTCGAAGGGCCCCATGGTCTCGCTCAGAAAGCTCAACGGCGGCCCGCACGAAGACATCATGTCCTTGGGCCGGATCTGCACCCACACATGCCGCGCAGCGATGCCCATGCCCACGCCCGCGGCGATGAAACTCAAGACCCCATAGACCTTGCGCCCGGCGGCGGCACGCGGCCCATGCAGCGCGCCGAGCAGAAAAAACATGGCCAGCGCCGCGAAGGCGATCCGTTGGAAGATGCACAGCGGGCAAGGCTCCAGACCCAGATGCAACTGCACATAGATCGCGTAAGCCAGCAATCCTGCGCATGCAAGAAAGCCCAGCAGAAACTGCGCCCGGAAACTCCAGCGAAATGGATTCATCGTCACTGCTTGCCTTGGGTCAAGTCGTCGATTATCAGCCATCGCCACGGCCGTGACCACGCATGACTGAGCGAGCGGTCTAATCGCGCGGCGTCTGCTGCTTGTGCGCTGCGGCGCCGCCGCGACACGGGGTGACACGCATGCGATGTCCGAAAGACCAGGGCCCACCGCACGCCCACCCGCGAGCGGCAATCCAAAGCCCGCAAGCCGTCGTCGACCAAGCGGAAGGAGATTGCAATTGGCCGAGCAAGCGGCAGCAGCTGCACTGGCACATAGGCTTTGGCGACGTCGCCCTGCTTGCTGCGTAACGCACACATCCACGCGCACGCACGCGTGCCCGTGCAGTCGACAGCCGTCGGCAGACACGCAGTTTCGAGCAGCCAACAAAAAAGCCCGGCGTCAGCCGGGCTTCTTCGAGAATCTGTGCAGCAGCGATCCGATTACTCGGCCACTTCTTCGGCGACGACCGGACGGCCGACCAGCTCGACATACGCCATCGGCGCATTGTCGCCGGCACGGAAGCCGGCCTTCAGGATGCGCAGGTAGCCGCCGGGACGGGTCGCGTAACGCGGGCCCAGTTCGACGAACAGCTTGCCCACGGCTTCCTTGTCGCGCAGGCGGGCGAACGCCAGACGGCGGTTGGCAACGCCATCGACCTTGCCGATGGTGATCAGCGGCTCGGCGACGCGACGCAGTTCCTTGGCCTTCGGCAAGGTGGTCTTGATCAGCTCGTGCTTGAACAGCGAGGCGGCCATATTGCGGAACATGGCTTCGCGATGCGCGCTGGTGCGGTTGAACTTACGGCCGGATTTCTGGTGACGCATGAGTATGGTTTCCTAGGGAATGTTGAGACTGCTTGAGAAACGTTGTCGCCATCCTGGCGCTGTTGAATGGACTGCGGTTGGTCCGAGCCGGCCGTCCTTGAACCGGATGTCATCGCAGGCTTTAACCCGTCGATGTAGAAAACAAACATGGGCGCCCGAAGACGCCCATGCCTTGATGCATTAACCAAGCATGCCGTGCTGGGCGACACCGGCCGGCGGCCAGTTCTCCAGCTTCATGCCCAGCGCAAGGCCGCGCTGTGCCAGCACTTCCTTGATTTCTGTCAGCGACTTCTTGCCCAGATTCGGGGTCTTGAGCAGCTCGACTTCGGTCTTCTGGATCAGATCGCCGATGTAGTAGATGCTCTCGGCCTTGAGGCAGTTGGCCGAACGCACGGTCAGCTCAAGGTCGTCGATCGGGCGCAGCAGCACCGGATCCACGCCGCTGGCAGCCGGCTTGGCCGCACCGCGATCGCGGTGGGTGAAATCGCCGAACACCGACAGCTGATCGCTGAGGATGTCGGCGGCGGTGCGCACGGCTTCCTCGGCATCGATCGTGCCGTTGGTTTCGATATCGATGACCAGCTTGTCGAGGTCGGTACGCTGTTCGACGCGCGCAGCTTCCACGGCGTAGGCAACGCGACGCACCGGCGAGAACGACGCATCCAGCATCAGACGACCGATGGTGCGGGTCTCTTCATCCGGGCGACGACGCGCAGCAGCCGGCTGGTAGCCAAAGCCACGCTCGATCTTCAGGCGCATGTTCAATGCGGTGTCTTTGGTCAGGTGGCAGATCACGTGGTCGCCGTTGATGATCTCAACGTTGTGATCGGTCCTGATGTCTGCCGCAGTGACCGTACCCGGACCCTGCTTGGACAACGACAGCGTGGCGCTGTCGCCACTGTGCATACGAATCGCCACGTCTTTCAGGTTCAGCAGGACGTCAAGCACGTCTTCCTGCAAACCTTCCACCGTGGTGTACTCATGCAGCACGCCGTCGATCTCGACCTCGGTGATCGCAAAACCGGGGATCGACGACAACAACACACGACGCAGGGCATTGCCCAGCGTGTGCCCGTAACCGCGCTCCAAGGGTTCGATCACGACCTTGGCGCGGTTGTCGGTAAGACGTTCGATCTGCGGACCACGGGGGCGCAGAACCTGGTTGGCGGTAACCGTCATGTTGCGGGGTCTCCTGCGAACCTCCGGCAGTACCGGAGGTTCTCCAATGTGAATTACTTCGAATACAACTCGACGATCAGCGCTTCGTTGATATCCGAAGGCAGGTCAGCGCGATCCGGAACGGCCTTGAACACGCCGCTGAACTTCTTCGAATCGACTTCAACCCACGACGGCGTCATGTCGTGCTGCTCAGCCACGGTCAGGGCTTCCTGCACGCGAAGCTGCTTCTGTGCCTTTTCCGACAGCGTGATCGCATCGCCAGCCTTGATCTGGTACGAGGCCAGATTCACCGACTTGCCGTTGACCAGCACGCCACGGTGCGACACCAGCTGGCGCGCGGCCGGACGGGTGACGGCAAAGCCCATGCGGTAGCAGACGTTGTCCAGACGGGTTTCCAGCAACTGCAGCAGGTTCTCGCCGGTGTTGCCCTTCTTGGTCGAGGCCTTCTTGTAGTAGTTGCGGAACTGACGTTCCAGCAGACCGTAGATACGCTTGACCTTCTGCTTTTCGCGCAGCTGGGTGGCGTAGTCGGAGAGCTTGCCCTTGCGAGCCGCACCGTGCTGGCCGGGCTTCTGCTCAAGCTTGCACTTGGAGTCCAGCGCACGCGCCGGGCTCTTGAGGGAAAGGTCGGCGCCTTCGCGACGCGCGAGCTTACAGGTAGGACCGATATAACGAGCCATTTCTTATCGCTCCCTTTAGACGCGACGCTTCTTCGGCGGACGGCACCCGTTGTGCGGGATTGGCGTCACGTCGATGATGTTGGTGATCTTGTAGCCCACGTTGTTCAACGAACGCACGGCCGACTCACGGCCCGGACCCGGACCCTTGATACGCACTTCCAGCGACTTCACGCCGTAATCGAGCGCAGCGCGGCCAGCCTTCTCGGCGGCAACCTGGGCAGCGAACGGGGTCGACTTGCGCGAACCACGGAAACCGGCGCCGCCGGACGTAGCCCACGACAGCGCGTTGCCCTGGCGATCGGTGATGGTGACGATGGTGTTGTTGAACGAAGCGTGGACGTGAGCGACGCCGTCAGTGATGACGCGCTTGATCTTCTTCTTCGTTTTCTTTTCTGCTGGCTTGGCCATGATCTATCCCTTACTTCCTGATCGCCTTGCGCGGACCCTTACGGGTGCGGGCGTTGGTACGGGTGCGCTGACCACGCAGCGGGAGACCACGGCGATGACGCAGACCGCGATAGCAGCCCAGGTCCATCAGTCGCTTGATCGCGATACCGATTTCGCGGCGCAGGTCGCCTTCGACGACATACTTGCCGACTTCGGCGCGCAGGCGCTCGATTTCGGGTTCGGACAGATCACGAATCTTCGTGGTCGAGGTAACGCCTGCGGATTCGCAGAGCTTCTTCGAACGGGTACGGCCGATGCCGTAGATGCTTTGCAACCCGACCCAGACGTGCTTCTGGGCTGGCAGGTTGACGCCTGCAATACGCGCCATGACGCGATTCTCCAACTGAGTGATGGCCCGACAGCGCCCAGGCGCCATCCGGCAGGATGGATCAAAAGTGAACTCGGAATTATAGCAAGGCCTCGGATTGCTTTGAAGCCCGTGGAACCAGAGGTTCCATGGACCCGGCGTGGGGAGTGTGCCCTCGCTCCGGCGCCGGACGGTGTTGATCCAGAAAACTACTCCGAATCGCCTGTGCTACTCCCGCACAGGACCACCCCGTCACACCCGCGCGCGAGACGTCGCGCGAGCCGCCCTTCTGATCGGAAGATCGTGGCCCGGGAACCAGGCCGTCTTCACGCAATGAAGATCTAGTGTACCACTTAACCGCGCGCAAGACCGCCGCGCGAGCCGCCCTTGAGGTTGGCCTTCTTCAGCAAGCTCTCATACTGGTGCGACATCAGATGCGCCTGAATCTGCGCAATGAAGTCCATCACTACGACCACTGCGATCAACAGCGAGGTGCCGCCGAAGTGGAACGAGGTGCCGAGCTGCGTGCGCATGATTTCCGGCAACAGGCACACGATCACCAGGTACAGCGAACCGGCCGCGGTCAGGCGCGTCAGCACGCCATCGACGTAGTCGGCGGTGGCCTTGCCAGGACGGATGCCCGGAATCAGCGCGCCCGACTTCTTGAGGTTGTCGGCGGTTTCCTGCGAGTTGAACACCAGCGCAGTGTAGAAGAACGCAAAACCGATGATCAGCGCAGCGAAGACCAGCATGTGCACCGGCTCACCGGGCCCAAGCGCGTTGGCGATCTTCTGCAGCCAAGACCCCACCCCACCCGACGCCGCCTGGCCCGACCACATCGACAGCGTCGCCGGGAAAGCGAGGATGCTGGACGCAAAGATCGGCGGAATCACGCCGGCCATGTTGAGCTTGAGCGGCAGGAACGAGGTCTGGTTCATGTACGCATTGCGACCGCCCTGGCGGCGCGCGTAGTTGACCGTGATCCGGCGCTGCCCACGTTCGACAAATACGACGAACAGCGTGAACGCCAGGATCGTGATGACGATCAACAGCAGCGAAATGAAGCTCAGATTGCCTTCGCGGAAGGCTTCGACCGTCTGGATGGCCGCCGACGGCAGGCCAGCCACGATGCCGGCAAAGATGATCAGCGATACGCCGTTACCGATGCCGCGCTCGGTGACCTGCTCGCCTACCCACATCAGGAAGATGGTGCCAGCGGTTAATGCGATCACCGCGGTGAGCACGAAGCCCATGCCCGGCGCATACACCACCGGAGCGCCACCGGGCGCGGTCTGGTTCTGCAGTGCCAGCGCGATACTGCCGCCCTGCACCACAGCCAGCAACACCGCACCGATGCGCGAATATTGGGTGATCTTGCGTCGACCCGACTCGCCTTCCTTCTGCATCGCCTTGAGGGCGGGAAAGATATGCGTGGCCAACTGGATCACGATCGACGCCGAGATGTACGGCATCACGTTCAACGCAAAAATACTGAAACGGTGCAGGGCGCCGCCCGAGAACATGTTGAACATGTCCACGATGCCGCCGCCCTGCGCCTGCATCAACGAAAGCATGGCATCGGGATTCACGCCCGGCACCGGCACATAGCAGCCGATGCGATAGACGATCAATGCCCCGAGGACGAACAGTAGCCGCTGGCGAAGTTCCGTGAACTTGCCGAGCCCGCCACCGAGGTTACCAATGCCAGCCTGCGCCATCTGCCGATTACTCCTCTACGCTGCCGCCGGCAGCTTCGATTGCCGCCTTGGCGCCTGCGGTTGCCGCAACGCCCTTCAGCACGAACTTCTTGCTCAGCTCGCCCTTCAGCACGACCTTCGCCTTCTTGGCGCGGCTCGGGACCAGATTGGCCGCACGCAGCGCTGCGAAGTCGACATCGCCGGCATCCAGCTTGTCCAGCTGGTAGGACAACACTTCTGCGGTATCGCGCGCCATCTTGGAGCGGAAACCGATCTTCGGCAGACGGCGCTGCATCGGGGTCTGGCCGCCTTCGAAGCCGGCCTTGATCTTGCCGCCACCCTTACGAGCGAACGAACCCTTGTGACCGCGACCAGCGGTCTTGCCGAGGCCCGAACCGATACCACGACCGACGCGGGTGCGCTCGGTACGGGCGCCGTCGGCCGGCTTGAGGTCATTAAGACGCAGAGTCATGGGATTACTCCTCAACCTTGACGAGGTAATGAACCGTATTGATCAGGCCACGCACCTGCGGGCTGTCCTTCAGTTCACGCACATCGTTCAGCTTATTCAGGCCCAACGCACGCACCGACAGGCGGTGACGCGACTGGGTTCCACGCAGGCCACGCACCAGGCGCACCTTCACGGTCTTGTTGGTGTCCTTAGCCATGGTTGAGCTCCTCCACCTTCTTGCCGCGCTTGGCCGCAACGCGTGCCGGCGACTGCACTTCCGACAGACCCTTCAGGGTCGCACGGACCAGGTTGATCGGATTACGCGAACCGACAGCCTTGGCCAGCACGTTCTTGACGCCAACCGCTTCCAGCACAGCGCGCATGGCGCCGCCTGCGATGACGCCCGTACCTTCCGAAGCCGGCTGCATGTAGACGCGTGCTGCGCCATGGCCGGACTTGACGGCATGCCACAAGGTGCCGTTGTTCAGATCGACAGTGGCCAGATTCTTGCGCGCCTGTTCCATCGACTTCTGGATGGCAACCGGCACTTCGCGCGCCTTGCCGTAACCGAAACCGACCTTACCCAGACCATCGCCGACCACGGTCAGCGCGGTGAAGGTGAACTGGCGACCGCCCTTGACCGTCTTGCTGACGCGATTGACCGCGACCAGCTTTTCGATCATGCCATCGTCGACTTTCTCTTCGCGGTTACGGTCGCGATCACGACCCCGCGGTGCACGTTCTTCTGCCATCTTGATTCCTTGATTGATTGAGTATGTACGGCTCGAAGCCGCTTATGGTTGTGAAGTGAAGCGGTGTTCCCGGCACCGTTGCAAAAGAACGGGACGGTCCGGCATCTCCCTGCCGGCGGTATCGCGAAGGTGGTCGATGACCACCTCCGCAGCAGTGCTTTAGAACTGCAGGCCGCCTTCGCGCGCAGCGTCGGCAAGCGCCTTGATGCGGCCGTGGTAGCGGTAGCCCGAGCGGTCGAATGCGACCTTCTCGATGCCTGCAGCCTTGGCGCGCTCGGCGATCAGCTTGCCGACCTTAGCGGCCGCATCGCTGTTCTTGCCGTTCTTCAAGCCATCCTTGACGTCGGCCTGCAGGGTATTCGCAGCAGCGATCACCTTGGAGCCGTCGGCAGTGAAGACCTGCGCATACAGATGTTGACCGGTGCGCAGCACCGACAGACGGGCAACGCCGAGCTCACGGATGTGCGCACGGGTGGACTTGGCGCGACGCAGACGGGCGATGTTCTTGTTGATGCTCATGATATTTATCCTACGAAAGCTGAAGGAAAACAGGCTTGTACATTGAAAAGTCCGGCCATTGATGGCCGGGCTCCTCGCAGAGGGACCTGCCTTACGCCTTCTTGGCTTCCTTGCGAATGATGACTTCATCGGCGTACTTCACACCCTTGCCCTTGTAGGGCTCCGGCGGACGGAAGCCGCGAATCTTGGCGGCAACTTCGCCGACGCGCTGCTTGTCGGCGCCCTGGACCACAATTTCGGTCTGGGTAGGAGTCGACAGCGTGATGCCTTCCGGCGCCACGAACACCAGCGGGTGCGAGAAACCGAGCGCCAGGCTCAGGTCCTTGCCCTGCATGGCAGCACGGTAACCGACGCCGACCAGCTCGAGCTTGCGCTCGAAGCCCTCGGAGACGCCCTTGACCATGTTGGCCAGGATGGCGCGCACGGTGCCGGTGAGGGCGATCTGCGACGGATCGTTAGCCGACAGCGTGGCAACGTCGCCATCGATGGCGATTTCGACACCAGCCGGCTTGGGCAGGGTCAACGTGCCCTTCGGGCCCTTGACGCTGACCAGCTCAGGCTGGACCTTGAGTTCAACACCCTTCGGGAGGGAGACAGGCTTCTTGGCTACACGGGACATGTTCGATTCCTTCCCTTAGGCCACGAAGCACAGAACTTCACCACCAACGCCGGCTTCGCGAGCCTGCGCATCGGTCATGATGCCCTTCGACGTGGAGATGATGGCGATACCCAGGCCACCGAGGACCTTGGGCAGCTCGGTCTTGCCGCGGTACTGTCGCAGACCCGAGCGCGAAAAACGCTTCAGGGTCTCGATGACCGGGCGGCCTTCGAAATACTTCAGCACGATTTCCAGTTCCGCCTTGTTGTTTTCGGTCTGGGTCACGCGCAGGTCGGTGATGTAACCCTCGTCCTTCAGGACCTGGGCGATCGCAACCTTAATCTTGGACGACGGCAATTTCACCGTCTGCTTACCAACCGCGGCCGCATTCTTGATGCGAACCAGCAGGTCGGCGATGGGATCAGTCATGCTCATGTGAGTACCTTTGAGTGCACCGATATCCGCTTTCGCGAAAATCTTGTGTTTTCCTGGGGACGGGCCAGGACCCTTGACGCCATGCCAAGCCCGAACGGGCAAGACAGAAGCGGAAGTATACGACAAAAGAGCCCGACTTGCGTCGGACTCTCTTGTTGAACAGAACCATCCTGTTCAAATCCGGCCGCGAACGGCCGGAATGCTGTTACCAGCTCGCCTTACGCAGGCCCGGAACGTCGCCGTTCATCGTGGCCTTGCGCAGCATGTTGCGACCCAGACCGAACTTGCGGTAGACACCGCGCGGACGACCGGACAGCTCGCAACGGTTGCGATAGCGGCTCGGCGACGAATCGCGCGGCAGCTTCTGCAACTTGGTCGACGCTTCGATCTTCTCTTCGTAGGACGCATCCTGACTGGAGAGGATCTTCTTCAGCGCATCACGCTTGCCGGCGAATTTCTTCGCCAGCTTTGCACGCTTGATGTCGCGGTGGATCATGGAGGTCTTTGCCATTTCGGATGTCCTCGACGGTCAGTTACGGAACGGGAACTTGAACGCTGCCAGCAGCGCCTTCGCTTCCGCATCCGTCTTGGCGGTGGTGGTGATGGCGATATCCATACCGCGAATCGCGTCGACGGCGTCGAAGTCGATTTCCGGGAAGATGATCTGTTCCTTCACACCCATGTTGAAGTTGCCACGACCGTCGAAGGAGCGACCGGACACACCACGGAAGTCGCGCACGCGCGGCAACGAGATGTTGATCAGGCGATCCAGGAACTCGTACATCTTGGCGCGACGCAAGGTGGTCTTGCAGCCGATCGGCCAACCGTCACGGATCTTGAAGGATGCGACCGAAACGCGCGACTTGGTGACCACCGGCTTTTGACCGGAGATCTTGGCCATGTCGGCGACCGCATTTTCCAGGATCTTCTTGTTGGTAGCGGCTTCGCCCACGCCCATGTTGAGCGTGACCTTGACCAGCTTCGGCACTTCCATCGGATTGGTGTAGCCGAATTCCTTCATCAGGGCCGGCACCACGTTTTCCTTGTAAAACTTTTCGAGACGAGTGTTCATGATCTCATTCCTCAGGCGTCGAGCGCCTCACCGCTGGAGCGGAACACACGCAGTTTGCGTCCATCCTCCAGCACCTTGAAGCCAACGCGCTCGCCCTTGCCCGTTGCCGGGTTGACGATATTGACGTTGGAGATATGGATCGACGCTTCACGCTCGACCACGCCGCCGGCAACGCCTGCCTGCGGGTTCGGCTTGGTGTGGCGCTTGATGACGTTGGCGTTGGAGACGATCACGCGATCGCCCTCCACACGCACCACTTCACCCTGCTTACCCTTGTCCTTGCCGGTGTTAATGACGACCTGGTCGCCCTTCTTGATACGGTTAGCCATGTATATGTCCTCCGCTCACAGCACTTCGGGAGCGAGCGAGACGATCTTCATGAACTTCTCGGAACGCAGCTCGCGCGTCACCGGCCCGAAGATGCGGGTCCCGATCGGCTCCTGCTTATTGTTCAACAGCACAGCGGCGTTGCCATCGAAGCGGATCAGCGAACCGTCGGGACGGCGCACACCCTTGCGGGTACGCACCACGACGGCGTCGTAGACTTCGCCCTTCTTGACCTTGCCACGCGGAATGGCGTCCTTGACGGTCACCTTGATGATGTCGCCAATGTGTGCGTAACGGCGCTTGGAGCCGCCCAGCACCTTGATGCACATCACTTCCTTGGCACCCGAATTGTCGGCGACATCGAGGTAGCTCTGCATCTGGATCATGATTCAGATCTCCCTTATTCGGCCGAACGGGTGACGATTTCCACCACCCGCCAGTTCTTGGTCTTGGACATCGGAGCAATCTCGGTCACACGCACGACGTCGCCTTCGTTGCAGGCATTGTCGGCGTCGTGTGCGTGCAGCTTGGTCGAGCGCTTGATGTACTTGCCGTACAGCGCATGCTTGACCTGGCGCTCCACCAACACGGTGACCGTCTTGTCCATCTTGTTGCTGACGACACGGCCTTCGACCGTGCGCAGCGTTTGCTTTTCGTTATTGTCGCTCATCGCGGCCGTCCTTACTTGGTGCTGCCGAGCAGGTGCTTGACGCGAGCAATCTCGCGGCGCACCCGGCGGGTTTCGTGGGTCTTCGGCAGCTGGCCGGTGACCTGCTGCATACGGAGCGAGAACTGCTCCTTACGCAGATCGGTCAGGTGGGCCTTCAATTCGTCAGCCGACTTCTCGCGGAGTTGTTTGATATCCATCAGCGCACCGTCCGGGTCACGAAAGTGGTGGTCACCGAGAGCTTGGCAGCGGCAAGGCGAAACGCCTCACGTGCGGTCTCTTCGGGGATTCCCTCGATTTCATAGATCATGCGGCCCGGCTGAATCTGCGCGACCCAGTACTCCACGTTGCCCTTACCGGAGCCCATGCGGACTTCGATCGGCTTCTTGGTGATCGGCTTGTCGGGGAACACACGGATCCACATCTTGCCGCCCTTCTTGACGTGGCGGCTGATCGTGCGGCGTGCTGCTTCGATCTGGCGTGCGGTCAGCTGACCGTGCGCCGTGGCCTTGAGGCCGTACTCGCCGAAGCTGACGGCGTTTCCGCTCCATGCCAGGCCGTCGTTACGGCCCTTGTGCATCTTGCGATATTTGGTTCGCTTGGGTTGCAACATTGCCGTTACCTCGCTTCACGAGCCGGGCGCGACGGGCGGTCACCACGGTCGCCGCGATCGTTACGATCGTTGCGCGGGCTGTCGTCCTGCTTTTCCTGGCCAACCTGAGAGAAGTCGAAGACTTCGCCCTTATAGATCCAGACCTTGATGCCGATGATGCCGTACGTCGTGGACGCCTCGGCAAAACCGTAATCAATGTCGGCACGTAGCGTGTGCAGCGGCACGCGGCCTTCGCGGTACCACTCCGAACGGGCAATTTCTGCACCGTTGAGGCGGCCAGCCACATTGACCTTGATGCCCAAGGCACCCAGGCGCATCGCGTTACCGACCGAGCGCTTCATTGCACGGCGGAACATGATGCGACGCTCAAGCTGCTGCGCGATCGACTCGGCGACCAGCTGCGCATCCAGCTCCGGCTTGCGCACTTCGGTGACGTTGATGTGCGCCGGAACGCCCATCAGCTGGCTCACTTCCTTGCGCAGCTTTTCGATGTCCTCGCCACGCTTGCCGATCACCACACCCGGACGGGCGGTGTGAATGGTCACGCGGGCGGTTTTGGCAGGGCGCTCGATCAAGATCTTGCTGACACCTGCCTGCGCGAGCTTCTTGCGCAGCATTTCACGCACTTTCAGGTCGGCTGCCAGATAGGAGGCGAACTCGGCCTTGTTTGCGTACCACTTGGAATTCCAGTCCTTGGCGATGCCCAGGCGGATTCCAGTCGGATGAACTTTATGACCCATGGTCTTTTCCTTTCCGCTTACTTGGCGGCGCCCACAACCACAGTGATGTGGCTGGTGCGCTTGAGGATGCGGGTACCGCGGCCTTTCGCCCGCGCCATGAAACGCTTCAGGGAGGGACCTTCATCAACCATGATGGTCTTGACCTTCAGCTCGTCGACATCCGCGCCCTGATTGTTCTCGGCATTGGCGATCGCCGACTCCACCACCTTTTTGATCAGGTGTGCAGCCTTCTTGTCCGAGAACTTCAGCAGATTGACCGCACGTTCGGCGGACAAACCACGCACCTGGTCAGCGACCAGGCGGGCCTTCTGCGGGGAGATGCGCGCGGTGCGCAGGATTGCTTTCGCTTCCATCGTCATCTCTCCTTACCTGCCCGACTTCTTGTCGCCACCGTGACCCTTGAAGGTCCGGGTGACGGCAAATTCGCCGAGCTTGTGGCCGACCATATTCTCGTTGACGAGCACCGGAATGTGGTTCTTGCCGTTATGCACGGCGATGGTGATGCCTACCATTTCAGGCAGGATCATCGAACGGCGCGACCAGGTCTTGATCGGCTTCTTGCTACCCGCAGCGGACTCCACCTTCTTTGCAAGGTGGTGATCGACGAACGGGCCCTTCTTAAGTGAACGTGCCATGGTCGATTAGCCCCTACGATCGCGGACGATGAACTGCTGGGTGCGCTTGTTCTTGCGCGTCTTGTAACCCTTGGTCGGAACACCCCACGGGGTGACCGGATGCGGATTACCCTGACCAGCCTTCGCTTCACCACCACCGTGCGGGTGATCGACCGGGTTCATGGCCGCACCGCGAACGGTCGGACGAACACCGCGCCAACGCTTGGCGCCGGCCTTGCCCAGCTTCTCAAGGTTGTGCTCGTCGTTGCCGACTTCGCCGATAGTGGCGCGGCACTCGACCGGCACCTTGCGCATTTCGCCCGAGCGCAGACGCAGCGTGGCATAGATGCCTTCGCGAGCGACCAGCTGGACGGCTGCACCGGCGGCACGTGCGATCTGAGCGCCCTTACCCGGCTTCAGCTCGATACCGTGAACCGTCGTACCGACCGGGATGTTGCGCAGCGGCAGCGTATTGCCGGTCTTGATCGGTGCGTTGGCACCGGCAATGACCTGGTCGCCGGCCTTCAGGCCCTTGGGGGCGATGATGTAGCGGCGCTCGCCGTCGACGTAGCACAGCAGGGCGATATGAGCGGTACGGTTCGGATCGTATTCGATCCGCTCCACACGCGCCGGAATGCCTTCCTTGTTGCGCTTGAAGTCGATGATGCGGTAGTGCTGCTTGTGGCCACCACCGACGTGACGCACGGTGATGCGGCCGTGGTGGTTACGACCACCGGACTTGCTCTGCGAGTCGAGCAGCGCCGCGTGCGGTGCGCCCTTGTGCAGATCGGGAGTAACCACGCGCACGGCGGAACGACGGCCGGGAGAGGTGGGTTTGAACTTCATCAATGGCATGGGATGGACCTCAGGCCTTGGCCGTTACGTCGATGGACTGACCATCAACCAGGCGGACGTACGCCTTCCGCCAATTGCCACGGTTGCCAGCACGGTTACGGAAGGACTTGCTCTTGCCCTTGACGTTGACCACGTTGACTGCCTTGACCTTGACGTCGAACAGCTGCTCAACCGCGGCCTTTACATCGGCCTTGGTGGCTTCGTTCGAAACTTCGAAGACATACTGGTTGGAGATTTCCTGCAGGCGCGCGGTCTTTTCGGAGACTCGCGGAGCACGCAGCACGCTGAAGATTTTTTCGTTGCTGCTCATGCCAGCCACTCCTCGACCTTCTTGACCGCATCGGCGGTGATCACGACCGTATCGGCCCCGACCAGAGCGACCGGATCCAGACCCTGCACGTCACGCACCTGCACATACGGCAGATTGCGAGCGGACAGATACAGGTGCTCGGAAGCCTCTTCGGTAACGATCAGCGGGCGCTTGCCCACTTCCAGCCCCTTGAGCTTTTCGATCAAGCCCTTGGTCTTGGTCGCTTCGAGGTCGAACGCGTCGACGATCATCAGACGACCCTGACGGTTCAGCTCGGAGAAGATCGCGCAGATGGCCGCACGGTACATCTTGCGGTTGACCTTCTGCTCGAAGCTGCGCGGCTTGGCCGCGAAGGTCACGCCACCGCCGACGAAGATCGGAGCCGTCAGCGCGCCATGACGCGCACCGCCGCCCTTCTGCTTTTTCGACTTCTTGGTCGTGCCCGCAACTTCCGAACGCGTCTTCTGTGCCTTGGTACCGGCGCGACCGGCATTGCGATAAGCGACAACGACCTGGTGAACCAGATCTTCGCTGAATTCGCGACCGAACACGGCATCGGAGACCGAGACCTTGTTGTTGCTACCCGTGATAACGAGTTCCATCGTCATCTCTCCTTATGCCTTGCTCGCCGGACGGACGATCACATCGCCACCAGCTGCGCCAGGCACGGCGCCGCGGATAGCAATCAGACCACGCTCGACGTCGACCTTGACCACTTCCAGGTTCTGCGTGCTTTGCTGCACTGCGCCCATGTGGCCCGACATCTTCTTGCCCGGGAAAACGCGACCCGGGGTCTGGCGCTGACCCAGCGAACCCGGCGCGCGATGCGACAGCGAGTTACCGTGGGTTGCATCGCCCATACGGAAGTTGTAGCGCTTGATGGTGCCCTGGAAACCCTTACCCTTGGTGACGCCCTGGACGTCGACCTTCTGGCCGACCTCGAAGATGTCCGCCTTGATTTCGCCACCGACGGCGAAATCGCCGAGCTGGGCATCTTCAACACGGAATTCCCACAGGCCGCGACCCGCTTCCACCTTCGCCTTGGCGAAGTGGCCTGCAGCCGGCTTGTTGACCAGCGCGGCACGACGGGCGCCAACGGTGACCTGCACGGCGCTGTAGCCGTCAACTTCGACGGTCTTGATCTGCGCGATGCGGTTCGGAGTTGCTTCGATCAGCGTGACCGGTACCGAGCGGCCGTCTTCAGTGAAGACGCGGCTCATACCAGCCTTGCGGCCCACGAAGCCCAACGAATATTTCTTCGTCATGGTCGTAGTCCTCAGGTCAACTTGATCTGGACGTCGACGCCAGCCGCGAGCTCGAGCTTCATCAGCGCGTCCACGGTCTTGTCGTTCGGGTCGATGATATCGAGCACACGCTTGTGCGTGCGGGTTTCGTATTGGTCACGCGCATCTTTGTCAGCATGCGGGGATACGAGGATAGTGTAACGTTCGATCTTGGTCGGCAACGGGATCGGGCCACGCACTTGCGCGCCAGTCCGCTTAGCCGTTTCGACGATCTCGCTGGCCGAACGGTCAATCAAGCGATGATCGAACGCCTTCAGCCGGATACGGATCTTCTGATCCGCCTTCTGACCGGTCTTTTGCTCCGCCATGACGGTGAGTTCCTTCGTTAAAAGAGCGACGGGCAAGGCCTCTGGGATACCTGCCCCGATATTCCTGACGTTGATGAAATCGCCGCGCATCCTGCTGGCGAGGGCATTTCCTCCGCCCAAAAACTGAGGCAGCCCGGTAACCCGGCCTGCCCAGACGGAAAAGTATAATGCGCAACAAGAGCACGGTCAACAACGTGAGAGTTGTTGAGTGCTCCATGCAACGCGACCTTCCCGGTCTGGCGAACACGAGCGGCATCCTGCCGTTCTTTTCGCTGTAACTCAGCGCCCTACCCAGGGACACCGAGCCGCGTATTCTAGCGGCTCACCTCCGCTCCTGCAAGCGCGCTACTCTGATCCGGAGCTAGCCGGGTAGCAGCTGTGACGCATAAACCCGCCCCGGACACCGCCTTTGTCGGGGCGCTAGTCCGGACTGACCAAACTCAGGGCCGAGAATCAAACACGCCGGACATGGACAATCGCCGGAGTATAGGGCCTTGGTTCCAGGCAATATCGGACCCCAGCGGCGTTGCCGGGATACTGCAGTGATCGTTGCAAGGCTCTACTTTGCCAACGCGTTTGCATCACCGGTGTGCTGTTGCAGGCAAAGCCTGCCACGACTGCAGCAATGCTGCTTCCGAAGATGGCCCTGCAGATAACACCTAAGCAGCACGCCCCCGATCCGCCCGGTGGCAGGGTGTCGACCACCGGCAAGAATCCGCCCACTACACTGGGAACGCCATCCATATCGAACTCACCAAAGACGTCCGTATCCGCGCAAGCGGCGCGCCATTTGACGGCGCTGATGCTAGACCGTATCGCGGTGGACGCTTCCGGTCTCAGCGACATCGACGGCCCCACCGGCGCTTATCGGGTCGACCTCCGTCGCGGACCGGATTACCGACAGCTGCAAAGGCGGCATAAGGTAGACGTATCAACCAATACAAGTAACCAACCTTTCTTTCCCACCCGGCCTCGTCCTTGCAGGATTTCCCCACCGGACACCCCCTATGCCCCGGCACCCTCTCTTGTTTTGCGGCCTACTACTCTTCGGACTCGTCGCCCCGCCTTCCCGCGCTGCCGGCAACGATGGCAAGGCCTGCTCGCGTGCGTTGCACCAGACGTTTACTACCTCCGCCAGCGCGACCACGTTGCCGGTGGCATGCGCGCACATCGGTCCGCTCGCACTTGGAATGCGCAAGCAACAGGTACTGGCCGCGCTAGGGCAGCCTGACGTTACCCACACCGATGCGGTGGATCCGAACAGACTCAGCCTGCTGTATCTATACCCGCGCGACATCAAAGCACAGCTGGCGCAGCATCCGCGTCGAGCTGGCACCCTCGTGCAAGGCGAGCTGGCGGTGGGATTGCGCAATGACCGTGTCAGCAACCTGATCGCCTTCGCCGATCAGAGGGCGCCCCCGCCCTTCCATCTACTCGGCCATCCGGTCGGCACCCAGATCAACCGCATCCTCCAAACCATCGGCGGCAGCCCGCAATGGAATGCCAGCCGCGATTACGTCCAGTTCTCCGCCATGCCACTGGCCATTGACGTGGACCCGGACACTTTGGCCATCGTCGGGCTGAACATCGCAACCACCAAACAGGAGCTGGACAATTTCGACTTGCCCGGCCTGAATCTGCTCAAGAACCCGACAAGGGGCTTGATCAACGGCATTCGCTGACTGTTGCCGGCATCTGCGCGCCATGCCGCCTTACGTCATGACAGCCGGTTCGCCAATCCGCAATCATGCCTCCGATGCGACTTGCTCACGCACCATCTGCCCACCCGACGCAGCGTTATGAGTGGGGCAGGCGCCTGTTTTCTTCATCTCTCTCTTTGCATCGGCAAGCGCATTCTCGCGCCAGGCAGGGTCCCCGCCAACACGTGTACAAAGAAAAAGGCCGGCTCTCGCCGACCTTTTCTTTTCCAGCGACACGGCAGCCGAAGCTGCCGTGCTGCAGGTGTTGCTTACTTGATGATCTTGGCAACCACGCCGGCACCGACGGTACGACCGCCTTCACGGATGGCGAAGCGTAGACCTTCGTCCATTGCGACCGGGTTGATCAGGGTCACGACCATCTTCACGTTGTCGCCCGGCATCACCATCTCCACACCTTCCGGCAGCTGGCAGGCGCCAGTGATGTCGGTGGTGCGGAAGTAGAACTGCGGACGGTAGCCCTTGAAGAACGGGGTATGACGGCCACCCTCGTCCTTGGACAGCACGTAGACTTCGGCTTCGAACTCGGTGTGCGGCTTGATCGAACCCGGCTTGCACAGCACCTGGCCGCGCTCGACGTCGTCACGCTTGGTGCCGCGCAGCAGCAGACCGGC
>NZ_JAJIUJ010000054.1 GCF_020880415.1 Xanthomonas euvesicatoria pv. euvesicatoria
GAACGCGCTTGCCGCTACGAAGCCGGCGGCCGCCAAGCACGCTGTGCACGAGCACAGGCGACGTGCGTGAGCGATATCGCCTGCCACGCACACGAGCGCTCGCGCCTGTGCGGCAGGCGATGTCGGTGGCATGTGCAGCAATCACGGCGACTGATGGTTTGGGATCGGCACAAGAAGACCGCCATCTGCCGTGCGTCCGCATCAGGGTTCGCCGCAATCGTGGGCCGACCCCACCACGCCAGCCTGCGCGAAGCGATGGTGGGGTGCTGTAAAGCGACTGACCGGGCACCTGAGCATCAACCGCGGCGCGCAACGTGCCGGGGTCGGTCTCGACGCGCTCTATCGAGCGTTCCCCAGGCACGGACGCGTATCGTTGCCTTTTTGCGACGCGGGCGCGGCGTCTTCCCGGCGAGGCTGTCCCACGCGATAGCCCGTTGGCGTGTGCCATCGGTGTGCTCTGCGTCGTCCCACTCGCTTGACGCCGCCGGCAACCGTTGGCTGCCGCGCCGATCCGATGCCCACCGTCACGCAGTCAGGCACTGGCTATTTGCGGTTTGCGTTTTGCGGTTTGGGTTTGCACCTAACAGCAGAAGTACGCAGTTTCCGGCAGTGCGCATGAGCTGCCCCGCACCCACACCACGCCACGCCTAAGATCGAGGCGCTTGCCCCTCTGGCTGCCGCGCGCGCTTGGCTGCATACATCGCCTCGTCAGCGGCATGCATCAAACTGGACGCCTCGGCTTGTGCGCCGTGTTGCCAGGCCACACCGATGCTGGGCTGGATCGGCAGATGCTCATCGCCAAACGTGGCGCCTTCTGCGGCAAGCGTGCGGATACGCTCTGCCACCGCGGCGCATTCGGCCTGCGCATCTTCCAACCCGTCCAGCAACACGACGAATTCGTCGCCGGCCAGACGCGCCACCAGATAGCGCTCGCCTGCCGCGCGTTGCAGGCAGCTGCCGAACGCCACCAGCACCGCATCGCCGGCACGGTGTCCGTGGACATCGTTAATGCGTTTGAAGCCGTCCAGGTCCAGGAACATCACGGCCACCGCGCGTTGCTGCTGTTGCGCCTGCGCAACCGCCACCTGCAGCGCTTCGGACCACGCGTGCCGGTTCGGCAGGCCAGTCAAGGCATCGCGGGTGGCGCGCTCGTGCATCAGGCGGTGCAGGGTCTTGTGCGCAGTGACATCGTGCGCCATCAGGAAAAAGCCCTGCGTGGGCGTGGCAGTCTGCGTTTCGGGCACCAGGGTGACTTCCACATCGCGCGGTGTGCTGCCGCCCAGGACATGTTCGAAACTGGCACGCTGCCCGGCCACCACCTGTGCCAGCGCAGCGCGCGCGGCGGTGCTGAGGTCTTCGCCCAGTACCTGGGTAATGTGGCGACCGACCAGGCTGGCAGGCTCCACGCCGAGCCAGTGGCGATGCGCTTCATTGGCGAACAGGTAGCGCTGCCCGGCATCGAACTGGGCCACCAGGGTGGGCGTGGCGTCGCTGATCGCGCGCAGGCGCGCTTCGCTTTCGGCCAGCCGCTCGGCGGCCACGTGGCGCTCGGTCACGTCCTGGATCTGCGAAACGAAATGCACCGGCGCACCGCTGCTATCGCGCACAAGCGACACCGACAGCTGCGCCCAGATCACCGCGCCGTGCTGGCTGATGTAGCGCTTGGCCAGGCTGTAACTGTCGCGTTTTCCGTCGATCAGGTCCTGGACCAATTGCAGGTCCATCTGCAGATCGTCGGGATGGGTGATCTGCTGGAAGGTGGTGCGCAGCAATTGCTCGCGCGAATAGCCCAGGATGCCGCACAGCGCCGGATTGACGTCGCGCCACTCACCTTCCAGCGACACGATGGCCATGCCTTGTGGCGCGGTTTCGAATGCGCCGGTGAACCGTTCGGCGGCCAGCTGCGCGGCCGCTTGCGCCTGCAATTCGGCAGTGACGTCGATGGCCATCGCCAGATACCCGGCCAGGCCCTGCTGCGCATCGTGGATCACGTTGAAACACAGGCGCACGCGACGCAGATCGCCGTCCTTGCGTACCAGCGTCCAGAGTTCTTCGGCCAGCACATCGCCAGCCGCGGCCGCAGCCAGTTTCAGGTACGAAGGGGGCGACAACGCCAGCGTCGCCATGTGCCGCTCCAGTTCGGCCGGCAGATGGAACTGCGCCGGGCAGGTGCCCAGCACCTCCTCGGCCCGGTAACCGAGCAGGCGCTCGGCGCCGGGATTGAAGAGTTCCAGACGGCCCTGCACGTCGAATGCCATGATGGCCACGTCCTGCGAGGCGTCCACCAGAGCCTGCAGGCGCGCGCGTTCGCCGGCCAGTGCGGCCGAGGCATCCTTGAGCTGGGTGATGTCGTGCATCACGCACACCGCGCCCAACGCCGTGCCCTTGTCGCCGACCACCGGGTCCGCATTGCAGAGCACGCTGCGCGGCGGCTGGTTGGTGGCGCGAATGACCAGTTCGGCATTGCGCACGTGTTCGCCACGCCAGGCACGTAGCAGCGGGATTTCCTCGGTGGGCAGCAGGCTGTTGCCATCGGCGGTGTACAGATCGAAATGCAGCGCCCACTGCGCCGGTGGCAGCACGCGCGGGTCGGTGCCATGCCATTGCCGGGCGGCGTGATTGAACTCGCGCAGCAAGCCGTCGGTGCCGCAGGCCACCACACCGTCGGGCATGGCTTCCAGCAACATGCTCAAGGTCTGCCGCTGCGCCTGCGCGTCCAGCCGGTCGCGGCGCGCTTCCAACTGGTTGACGGCCTGGCGTGCCAGGCGGACCAGGGCCTGCTTCTGGCTGTCCTCGAGCATGCGCGGCTGGGTGCTGAGCGTGCACAAGGTGCCATAGGCGTAGCCTTCGCGCCCGATCAACGGCACCCCGACATACGAGCGCACGCCGGGGGCAGCGATCACCAGTGGGTTGTTGACGAAGCGCGGGTCGGCTTCGGCATCGGGCACTTCCATCAACTCGGTGCCCATGATCGCGTGGGCGCAAAACGAGGCGCTGCGCGGGGTGCCTTCCAGATCGGTGCCGCAACGCGCCTTGAACCACTGGCGGTCGGCATCCAGCAGCGACACCAGCGCCATCGTGGCGCCGCTGACGTGTGCAGCCAGCCAGGCGATATCGTCGAATTCGGCCTCGGCCTCGGTGTCCAGCACGCCCAGCCGGCGCACCGCCTCCACGCGCAGGGCGTCATCGACGGGCATCGGCACGGGCGGCAACAGGACGGTCATGGCGTGATCGGCAGGCGGCGTCTGGTCAGGATAGGTCGCCCCAGGTAACGGCGAGGCGACGAGCAACTTGAGTCGTGGCGCTGGCGCTCGCCTGGCCGTCGTGCCGTGGCAATGCGCCGCGCGAGCGACGCGCCGGCGCCCGGCTCCTGCCCGGCACCGAACGCGGTGAGCCGCCAGGCCGGCCCCTGCCGATCCGCATTTGCCCCGCCGCCAAGCAGCCACTACCCTCGGCCGATTGCCCTGTCCTGGAGTGTCACATGCTGCGTCCGCTGTCCCTGTTGATCGCCGGTGTGCTTGGCGTCGCTGCCGGTTCCGTTGCCCCCGCCGTTGCTGCCGCCCCGGCCAGCCTGTCCAAGAGCGCGGCCAGCAGCGCCATTCCCGATATCGCCTATACCCGCTTCACCCTGCCCAACGGCCTGACCGTGGTGGTGCACGAAGACCACAAGGCGCCGGTGGTGGCGGTGAGCATCTGGTACCACATCGGCTCCGGCGACGAGCCGGCCGGCAAGACCGGCTTTGCCCACCTGTTCGAGCACCTGATGTTCTCCGGCTCGGAAAACAACAAGGGCAGCTTCTTCGCGCCGCTGGAAAAGGTCGGCACCACCGACATGAACGGCACCACCTGGTTCGACCGCACCAACTATTTCGAGACCGTGCCGACCACCGCGCTGGATACCGCACTTTGGCTGGAATCAGACCGCATGGGCCACCTGCTCGGTGCGATCGGCCAGCAGGAACTCGATACCCAGCGCGGCGTGGTGCAGAACGAAAAGCGCCAGGGCGAGAACCGCCCGTATGGCCGCGTGGACCAGAACATCCTGTCCAACCTGTTCCCGGCCAACCACCCCTACCAGCACGACACCATCGGCTCGATGGAAGACCTGGACGCGGCCTCGCTGGCCGACGTCAAACAGTGGTTCAACGACAACTACGGCGCCGCCAACACCACCCTGGTACTGGCCGGCGACATCACCGTGGCGCAGGCGCGCGCCAAGGCCTTGCAGTACTTCGGCGATATCCCGTCCGGCAAGCCGGTGGCGCGCCAGCAGCCGTGGGTGACCCCGCTGGCGGCGCAGAAGCGCGGCGTGCAGCACGACCATGTCTCGCAGCCGCGCATCTACCGCACCTGGGCCGCACCGCAACTGGGCACCGACGACCTCATCCAGCTGGATCTGGCCACCACCGTGCTCGGCGGCGGCAAGACCTCGCGGCTGTATCAGCGCCTGGTCTATCAGGACAACCTGGTCGACGACGTCTCCGCCTCGGTGCAGCCGTTCGCGCTGTCCAGCCAGGTACAGATCCAGGCCGACGTGAAGGACGGCGTGGACCCGGCCAAGGTCGAGGCAATCATCGACGAAGAACTCAAGAAGTTCATCGCCCAGGGCCCCACCGCCGACGAACTGCAGCGCGCGCAGGTGGCCTACCGCGCCGGCTTCGTGCGCGGGCTGGAAAAGGTCGGCGGCTTCACCGGCAAGGCGGTGATCCTGGCCGAGGGCCAGGTCTATCGCGGCGACCCCGGCGCCTACAAGAAAGATTTGCAGCGCGCCCAGGCCGCCACCGCCGACAGCGTCAAGCAGGCCTCGGCCACCTGGTTCGGCAAGGGCGATTACCTGCTGACCGTGCTACCGGCCGGCAAGGACTTCGACCCGGCCGCCGAAGACAAGGCGGTGGTGGCACGTGGCGAAGAACCCGGCAAGCCGGCGCCCAAGCTGCCGGCCGCAGGCACGTTCAAGGTCACCGCCTCCACGCTGGACCGCAGCAAGGGCGTGCCGCAGACCGATCGATTCCCGGACCTGAGCTTTCCGAAGCTGCAGCGCGGCAAGTTGAAGAACGGCATCGAGGTGATCCTGGCCGAACGCCACACCATCCCGGTCACCCAGGTGGAGTTGCTGTTCGACGCCGGCTACGCCGCCGACCAGGGCCACAAGCTCGGCACCGCCAGCTTCAGTGCCGCGCTGATGAACGAGAGCACCACCGCGCTGGATTCGGTGGAAGTGGCGCAGCGCCGCCAGCGCCTGGGCGCGATCACGGCGGTCGGCTGCGATCTGGACAGCTGCAGCGCTTCGCTGGATGCGCTCAACGACCAGCTGCAGCCCTCGCTGCAGCTGTTCTCCGACATCGTGCGCAACCCGGCATTCAAGGCCGCCGACATCGAACGCGTCCGCGGCCAGTGGCTGTCCGGCATCGCCCAGGAAAAGACCCAGCCCAACAGCCTGGCGCTGCGGGCGCTGCCGCCGTTGCTGTTCGGCAACCAGCACCCGTACGGCATCCCGCTCACCGGCAGTGGCACCGAGGCGGCGATCAAGAGCCTCAACGCGCAGGATCTGCAGAATTTCCACAGCCAGTGGCTGCGCCCGGACAACCTGCGCATCCTGGTGGCCGGCGATACCACGCTGGCGCAGATCATCCCCCAGCTCGATGCCACCTTCGGCGACTGGAAGGCCCCGACCACGGCATTGCCGAAGAAAAACCTGGCCAACGTCGCCGCCCAGCCCAAGCCGCGCGTGTACCTGATCAACCGCCCGGACGCACCGCAATCGGTGATCCTGGCCGGCTTGCTGGCTCCGTCCACCAAGGCGCCGGATAACCTGGCGATCGGCGTGGCCAACGGCGCCTTCGGCGGTACCTTCACCTCGCGCCTGAACATGAACCTGCGCGAGAACAAGCGCTGGGCCTATGGCGCCGGCACCCGCATGATGGACGCGCAGGGCCAGCGGCCCTATCTGTTCTCGGCACCGGTGCAGACCGACAAGACCGCCGAATCGGCCAACGAGATCTTCAAGGAAGCCACCGCCATCATCGGCGACAAGCCGCTGACCAGCGAGGAAATCGAGAAGATCAAGAACCAGCGCATCCGCGCCCTGCCCGGCAGCTTCGAAACCACCGGTGCGGTGCTCGGTGCGATCGAAGGCATCGTGCAGTTCGACCGCCCCGACGACTACGTGCAGACGCTCAAGCCGCGCCTGGAAGCGATCGACCAGCCGGCCGCGCAAAAGGCCATCAAGGAAATCATCAAGCCGGAGGCGATGACCTGGGTGATCGTCGGCGACCTGAAGAAGATCGAAGCCCCGGTGCGTGCACTCAAGCTGGGCCAAGTGCAGGTGCTGGACGTGGACGGCAAGCCGGTCAAGCGCTGATCGCACCTGCCGCACCGGCTGCGCTGCTGCATGCAGCGTGGCCGGTGCCGGCAGGGGGTATGTGTGATGCAGCGTGTGGTTGTCCGCCGCGTCAGTCGCTGCCCGAACGAGCGTCGCCACCGCGGGTGTTCCCGCGTGGCTGTGGCGCGACAGCACCAGGGGCACATGCACCGCTGCCCTGAGATCGCGGCCTGCAGGCGTGCTCGACAGCAGCAGGGATACGGCAGAGTGCCTGTCATGCGCTGTGCTGTTGAAGCAGCAATCGCATTGGCTCGCCACTGCCGGGTGGGCCCGTCTGCCGCTGTGCAATCTTGCTGCAGACGGCCCGGGCGAAACCTCGCCAGAGCGGGCGGTACACCCAGCACATGTCGAACACCTCGCCTGTAGCGAGTGCGCCATGGCAGCCCTGCCCGCTCGGCACGCAACCACGACACGTGCGGTCGTTGTCGGCATGCGGTGTTGGTGTCTCACGCTGCGCGCTCCGCGGGGCGGCATCCACGCCACGTTACCGGCGCTGCCGGTATGCTTGCGGCTTTCGCGTTCGCGCTTGCCTGGCTTATTCGATGAAAGACATGCCCGTGGCTGACGAATCCTCTCGCCAACACGTCCTGGATGGCTATCGCATCGTCGACAGCCTGCCGGAGGACACCTATCAAGACGTCGTGCAGGTTGCCGCGTCCCTGTGCGACACACCGATCGCGCTGATGTCGCTGGTGGACCGCGACCGCCAATGGTTCAAGGCGCGGCTGGGGCTGGGCCTGCAGCAGACCGAACGTAGCCAGGCAGTGTGCGACCACGCCATCCGCAGCCCCGATCAGTTGATGGAAGTACCCGACTTGCGCAAGGACAGCCGGTTTGCCGATATCTCGGTGGTCACCGGCGACACCGGCGCGCGGTTCTATGCCGGCATGCCGCTGGTCACCGAAGAAGGCGTTGCACTGGGCACGGTCTGCGTGCTCGACACCGAGCCACGCACGCTCACCGAGTTGCAGCGCACCGGCCTGCAGGCGCTTGCACGGGTGGCCATGCGCCTGCTCGACGAGCGCAAGCGCGAGCTGCAACTCGAGCGCGATGCCATCCTGCAGCCGGTCGTCCCGGTCGCCAGCCAGGCCGTTGCCGACACGGGTTATCACCTGGTGATTCTGGAAGTGCAGGAATTGGCCGCACTGGCCGAGCGCCAGAGCGAACGTCTGCTCGGGCGCAACCTGCAGCAGCTCGACCAGGCCTTCGCGGCATTGGTGCAGGGGCCAGGCAACAGCATCGACCGCGTCACCGACAGTGCGGAATTCATCGCCGTGCTGCGCGGCCCCGACGCCGAGCGCACCTTGCAGCGCCTGCGCGAGATCGCCCAGCAACAACATGCGCTGGGCCTGACCGTCTTGTTGGGCCAAGCGCAATCCACTGCCCCGGACGAGCCGATCGGCCAGGTGTTTCTACGTGCCGAGGTCGCGCTGAGCGCAGAAAAGGACCGTTACCGGCAGCGTCTGGCCTGAGGCCTGCGAACCGGTCTGCTGCGTCGCAGACGTACCCTCACCCCAGCGCGCACTGCTTCAACTGGCGATCGGCGTACCACAGCGCGCGGCGGGCCAGGTCGTAGGCGCTGTCGGCCTGACGCGGCAACATCTGTGCGGCCATCACCGGGTCGGCGCCGTTGTTCAAGGCGTGCTCGGCGCGTTCCAGATCCGACAGGTGCGTGCGTACCGGCGACAACAGCGATGTGCGCCTGGAGGCATCGCAACGCGCACTGCGCTGTTCCAGCGCCGCCAATGCCTCGCGGATGCGACGGCTGGCTTCACCCTTGAGGTCGGGCAGCGTTTCATGCGCAATCGGCGCCGATTTATAGGCATCGCCCGTCGCCTCGCTGCCCATCTCGGCCTGATTGCCGGCAAGCGCGGGATTGAAGCGCACATCCGGCGGCGGCCGCGCCTTGGCAACCTGGGTCTGCGGCCCGTTGAGCATGTCGTTGAACTTCTTCATGCCGCGATTCATTTCCTGCACCGCCACATCGCCCAGGGTGCCATCGCTCTTCCAGTCCTTGGCGAAGCGGGTTTGCTGGTACTGCACCGGGTTGACCCGCTCCATGATCTTGCGTGCCTTGGCCTGCGCGCGTTCGTCGGCCATTCCCGGCGGCACCGCACTGCCGGTCTGCGCCATGGGGTCCACCTGCGCCATGCGCAGGCGCCCGTCACGGGTATACAGCTGGACGGACATCGAATCGCTGGCAGGGGCAGTGGCGGCGGCCGGCTGCCGCGGCGGTGGCGGCGTGTGCGTGGCCGGCGGCGTCGCACGCGCGGCCGATGCGACGCGCGGTTTGCGCTCGGGCTCCTGCGGCGGTTGCTGCGGTGCCGGCGGCGTCTGTTGCGGCCGCGGCACGAAATACACCTGCAACGTGTCCTCGTGTTGCGCGGTTTCGCGCGGCGGCGGCATGTACAGCAACAGGCAGGCAAGAAAGAACAGGATGGCGCCCGTGCATGCGACAGCGGCGACATGCGGGACAAGCGCTTCCTTCCTGCGGGTAATCACAATGCGGGAGACCGATGAGATGAGAGTGCCGATGCCGCACACGGCGAACCCTGGTGTGCGACGCGCAAATCTAGCCGGCGCCGCGCCGGCGCGCGTTTGGAATTCGTTGTTTGGCCAGGCAGGGCCAGCCGCCATTCACATTGCGCGGCAGGTTGCGCAAGCGAATTGCCAGTGCGCCACGGGCCAAACAGCGGGCTCGGCGCTGTCGACACCAACATCCGAAAACAGGCAAGGCACATCGCCGGCCATGCGATGCGCAGGCCAACCGCCAGCACCGCGAAAAACTGCGCACCCGGCGACGTCCAACCGCGCAGTGCATCTGCCCGAACGCTGTTGCACCGGTACGCCAGCGCTCCCACCGAAGACGCATCGCCGTCCGCTCATTGGCAAGCCAACGACAGGCGCACGCATGTGTCGGCCAGTGCGGGCTGGTGCTGAGTGACCGCAATCCGTCGGCAGGCCTTACCCGATCCGCCCGCCGCTTTCCCGGCCGCGGCGCGGCGCGGCTCAGGCCTCGTCGGCGCGGTACAGGCGCTGGCAGACCTCGCAGAAAAACGCGCGACGCCCGGCCTTGCCCAGATGCTTGCGGTACTGCAAAGGCGCGCCGTCGCGCGGGCAACTGGTCTTGGTGTGCACCTGATAATGCTTCTTCAGCACGAAGGCTTTTTTCCAGGTGTAGAAGTCGAAACTGTAGTCGCGTGCCTGGGTGACCAGTTCGCCCAGCTTGCGCGCCGGTAGCGCGCCCACGGTGCTTTCCGGATGCACGCGGATACGATGCAGCACCTCGTTCTTGATGATGTTGCCCACGCCGGCAAAGATGGTCTGGTCGAGCAGTGCATCGGCCGCCAGCAGTGCCGGCGCGGCGCGTAATTTGCGGCGTGCCTGCGCGGGGTCCCAGAGCGGGTTCATCACATCCGCCGTCCAGTCGTAGACCTCGTCCAGCGGGCGCTCGATGAACTGCACCGAGCAGGCATAAAAGTTCAGCCGCTGGCCGTTAGAAAATTCCAGGCCCAAGCGCGGCACCGCGTTGGGCTTGTCTTCGTTGATGCGGTAGCTGCCGAACAGCAGGAAATGGATGCGCACGCTGAAGTGCGCAAATTCGATCAGGAAGTGTTTGCCCCAGCTGCGCAGTGCCAGCACTTTTTGCTGGTCCAGACGGGCGATGTCCTGCTTGCTGTTGCCGGACACGCGCACGATCTTGCGACCGACAAACGCTTGGGTATCTTCGCGCAGGATGACAAGTGAGGGACCTTCTGGCATGCGCCCAGTATCGAAGCGCTGCGTGATTCGCCCGTGATCGCGATGCACACGGCATCCTGACGCACGCGCATGCATACAGTGCTGCCACCCTCCGCTTGCCTGCCATGCCAGCTCGTCCATCCGGTGCCATTGCACGTGTGCGTTGTGGTTGCGCGGGCTGGTCGATTCCTGCCGCCGACCGTGCACAGTTCGGCGAGGGCGCCAGCGTGTTGCAGCGCTACGCCACGCGTTTTGACGCGGTGGAAATCAATTCCTCGTTCTATCGCCCGCATCGCGCCAGCACCTACGCACGATGGGCCGACAGCGTACCGGAGGACTTTCGTTTTTCGGTCAAGCTGCCGCGCAGCATCAGCCACGACGCGCGCCTGCACGGCACCGGGCCGCTGCTGGATGCCTTCCTGGCGCAGGCCGGCGCGTTGGGAACACGACTGGGCTGCCTGCTGCTGCAACTGCCGCCCAGCGCGGCCTTCGATGCCGCGGTGGCCGCGCGGTTTTTCACGATGCTGCGCCGGCGCTGGGACGGTGGCGTGGTCTGCGAACCACGCCACGCCAGTTGGTTCACTGCACCTGCGCAGGCGCTGCTGGCACGCCATCGCATTGCACGCTGCGCCGCCGACCCGGCGCCGGTGCCCGCGGCCTCCCTCCCGAGCCCGGCTGCTGCGCCGCTTTACTGGCGCTGGCATGGCGCCCCGCGTATCTACTACAGCAGCTACGCGCACACCGCGCTGCAGGCGCTGGCCGCCACGGTGCGCGCCAGCCACCCGGATAGCACGCCGCCACCGCCCGAACGCTGGGTGATCTTCGACAACACCGCAGCCGGGTGCGCCACCTCCAATGCGCTGGAATTACAGCGCCTGCTGAAGAACGAGCGCTAGCGCAGCGCGGGCAGGTGCCGGTCTTCCGGCACGTCACTGGCGCGCATCTTGCAGCAGCCAGGCTGCAGGGAGGCCGACGCGCCACCATTCAAGCTGCCTGAGTGCCGCGCCGATATGCCTGGACCGACGCACGTTGCGGCGCCACGCCGATCAGCTTGCTGAATCCAGTCGTCCCCGTGCGAAGCCTGTCGGCGTGCCGGCACCCCGCTCGGTCCCGCCCGCCACATCGGTCGTTTACCATGCCCTACGCCACTGCCCGTTCTGGAGATGTCATGAGTTCTGCCGCGCCCCCGTGCTGCACGTCGCTGCTTGGCCTGTCGCTGAGCATGTTTGTTGCGCCGGGCACGCTGACCGCCGCGCCGCTGGACCCTCCGGTCGTCAATGCGCCGGCGCCCACGCCACCCACGCCCGACCTGGCCTACCCGGAACTGTTCCAGGCCGTGCAGCGCGGTGAGCTGTTCGACGACCAGAAGCACTTTGTCGACTTCCTGCCGCTGCGCGACCCGGCGCTGATCAACGCCGACTATCTGGCGCAGCACGATCACCCCGGTTTCGACCTGCGCAAGTTCGTGGATGCCAATTTCGAAGAATCGCCGCCGGTGCAGACCGACGCGATCCGCCAGGACACCGCGCTGCGCGAGCACATCGACCTGCTGTGGCCCAAGCTGGTGCGCAGCCAGAACCACGTGCCGCCGCACAGCAGCCTGCTGGCGCTGCCGCATCCGTATGTGGTGCCGGGCGGGCGCTTCCGCGAGGTGTATTACTGGGATTCCTACTTCACCATGCTGGGCCTGGTGAAGAGCGGCGAAACCACGCTCAGCCGCCAGATGCTGGACAACTTCGCCTACCTGATCGACACCTACGGGCATATTCCCAACGGCAACCGCACCTACTATCTCAGCCGCTCGCAGCCGCCGTTCTTCTCCTACATGGTGGAGCTGCAGGCCGGCGTGGAAGGCGAGGCGGTGTATCAGCGCTACCTGCCGCAGTTGCAGAAGGAATACGCCTACTGGATGCAGGGCAGCGATGACCTGCAGCCCGGCCAGGCCGCGCGCCACGTGGTGCGCCTGGCCGACGGCAGCGTGCTCAACCGCTATTGGGACGAGCGCGACACCCCGCGCCCGGAAGCCTGGCTGCACGACACCCGTACCGCCGCAGAAGTGAAAGACCGCCCGGCCGCCGAGGTCTACCGCGACCTGCGTGCCGGCGCCGAAAGTGGCTGGGACTACACCAGCCGCTGGCTGGCCGACGGCCAGAACCTGCGCACCATCCGCACCACGGCCATCCTCCCGATCGACCTCAACAGCCTGCTCTACCACCTCGAGCGCACGCTGGCGCAGGCCTGCGCGCAAGCCGGCGCAGAGTGCACCCGCGATTACGCCGCACTTGCACAACAGCGCAAGCAGGCCATCGACGCGCATCTGTGGAATGCCGCCGGCTACTACGCCGACTACGACTGGCAGACGCGCACGCTGAGCAACCAGGTCACCGCCGCCGCGCTGTACCCGCTGTTCGCCGGCCTGGCCTCGGACGATCACGCCAAGCGCACCGCCAGCACCGTGCGTAAAACGCTGCTGCGCCCCGGCGGCCTGGCGACCACCGCAGTGAAGACCGGCCAGCAATGGGACGAACCCAACGGCTGGGCGCCGCTGCAATGGGTGGCCGTGGATGGCCTGCGGCGCTACGGCGAAGACGCGCTGGCACGCACCATTGGCGAACGTTTTCTGGCCCAGGTGCAGGCGCTGTTCGCACGCGAGCACAAGCTGGTCGAAAAGTACGGCCTGGAGACCGATGCGGCCGGCGGCGGCGGTGGCGAATACGCCTTGCAGGACGGCTTCGGCTGGACCAACGGCGTCACCTTGATGCTGCTGAACCTGTATCCGGGCAAGGATGCCAAAGCCGCACCCGCCAAGCGCGTGCGCAAGCCCGAGGCGGCCGCGCGCTGAGGGCGGTGCCGCTGCCGCGCAGTGCGTGGCGGCGGCAGGGTCGGATCATTGGCGTCGGGTCTCGGACGGTGCACGTCACCGATGCGCAGCACCGCCGTCGCGGCGACATGACGCGCTCTGCCTTTGCTGGCAACACGTCGCGAACAGGCGTGCAATGAGGCATTGCCCGCACGAGCCGTGGCAGACGGCCACCATGGCGATCCTGCGCACCGGCGACGCGCTCTGATGGTGTGCGCAGCCGCGTGGAGCGCAGCTCTTCGATCCGCACCTGGTTCGCCCGCAAGCTTAGAGCGCGATTGCTGATCGCCACATTGCCGCTGTCATCGCGTGCGGCGATGCGCAGCACTTATGCTCCCGGCGCCGGCCCGCGACTGCACCGCAGAGGGCCGCGTATCATGCGCACTCTTTCACTCCAGGACGGACCCATGGCCGTACGCACGCTCAACGAATTTCTCGCCCATTCCAAGGAAAAGGACGTCAGCCCCGATCCGTTCGAACTGGAAAACCCGCATCTGCTGGAAGTGCGCCTCGACGGCATGGTGTGGTCCAAGGCCGGCGCCATGGTGGCGCGCACCGGCAACGTCAAGTTCACCCGCGAGGGACTGCTGGAACAGGGCCTGGGCAATCTGCTGAAAAAAGCCGTGAGCGGCGAAGGCATGCAGTTGATGAAGGCCGAAGGCCAGGGCCGCGTGTATCTGGCCGATGTCGGCAAGATGATCACGCTGCTGCGCTTGAACGGCGAGGCGATCTTCGTCAACGGCAACGACGTGCTGGCGTTCGAATCCGGCATCGAGCACAAGATCACCATGATGCGCAAAGTGGCCGGCATGCTCTCCGGTGGGCTGTTCAACGTGCGCCTGAGCGGCCACGGCATCGTGGCGATCACCTCGCACTACGAGCCGCTGACCTTGCCGGTCACCGCCGCCAGCGGTCCGGTGTTCACCGACCCCAACGCCACCGTCGCCTGGTCCGGCACGCTGACCCCCGAGCTGGTCACCGACGTCTCGATCGGCACGCTGTTCGGCCGCGGCTCGGGCGAAAGCCTGCAGATGCGTTTTGCCGGCGAAGGCTGGGTGGTGGTGCAGCCGTACGAAGAAGCGAGCTTCCAGGCCAAGGGCTGACCAGGCCGCCCGACAGCAGTAAGCACTGCACATTGCCCGGTTGCACGCCATGCACCCGGGCAGTTTCCCGGCCAACCCCGTAGGAGCGCCCCTGGGCGCGAGGGCCTTCCCGGTAACCCCACATCGCGCCCGGGGGCGCTCCTACGGGTTTCCCGCATTCTGCCGCGAGCTGCAGGGCGACCGAACTGCACCAGCTCGGCATTGCCTAGTCTGGAAACCGCGCGCAACAGATGATTGCGCTAACGACACGTTGTAGGAGCGCCCCCGGGCGCGAGCGCCTTCCCGGTCACGCCATAGCGCGCCCAGCAGCGCTCCCACGGTTTACGGCCGCTGATGCATCACACCCAGCCACGCTTGCGAAACCACGCCAGCGGCACCACCACGCTCAGCGCGATGATCCCCAGCGCCCAGAAGTAATGGTCGTGCCCCTTGAGTTCGGGCATGTAAGAAAAGTTCATGCCCCAGATGCCGACCAGCACGGTAGGCGGAATGCCGACGACCGACGCCACCGCCATCACCTTCATCACGTTGTTCTGGTCCATGTTGATCATGCCCAGCACGCTGTCGAGCAGGAACTCGATGCGGTCGTCCATGTGCTGCTGGAATTCGCTCAAGGTGGTCAGGTCCTTGTGCAGCAGGGTGATGCGTTTGGCTGCATCGGCCCCGAACCAGTCCGGGGCGGCGCCATCCAGATAGGTGACCAGGCGCAGCATGCCTTGCCCTGCGTTGTGCAGGCCGCCAAGCTGGCGGCCCATGTCGCCGACCTGGTGCAACATGCGCTCCAGGCCCTTGGTCTTGTGTGGGCTGTCGAATACCAGCCGCGTGGTTTCGGTGACCGCCGCTTCCAGTCCCTCAAGCCGGTCCGCCAGACGCCCGACCAGTTGATCGAACATGCGTAGCAGCAAATCGTCAGAGCTGTGGCAGGGCTCGTGTTCCAGCCGCGTCGTCAGGGCCTCCAATGAGCCGATGCGCTGCTCGCGCAAGGTCACCAGCATGGTGGGCGACAGCGCAAACCCCAACGGCGCCGTGGGGCCGTCCTCGTCCTGGAAACGCGGCACATTGAGAAACAACACATCGCCCTGGCGACGCACCCGGCTGCTGAATTCGATTTCGCCGATCGCCGCACGATCAGGCAAGGCAAACCCCACTTTCTCAGCGGCTTGCGCCAGCTCCTGCGGGCTTGGCTGGCACAGGTCGACCCAGCAACCTGGGGTGTGCTGGGTTCCGGCAATCGGGTGGATCGTGATCATGCATCGACGGTGAGATGAAAGAGCCCAAGCATCCTCCGCGTCCACCATGGCGTCAACGCCGGCACATGCCCATCGGCGACGGCGACGACGGCCGTCCCTGGTCACACCTGCAATTCGCCGTGCGGTTTCTGCAAGGCAGCGAAAGCGTTCGCCAAATCGCACATCGATTCTGCTGTGCGCGGTATGCAGTTTCTGGCTGTCTTACATTTTCCGCTCACGCATTCTAGGAGTACGCGCATGAAGATCTCCGGCTCGGCGTCTCGCGGGCTACACGAGCCTATCGGTCATGTGGATCCGCGACATGCCCCAGCGGTGTGCGACGACATCCAAATCGGCGTCCATTCCCAGCTTCGCGAGCTGCCCCGCCTGCGCCGAAGCGCATCAGCCAAGGGGCGATCGCCGGCGTTCGTCGCAGAGAGCAGCCATCTCGATACGCTGTTCGGCAGCACCCAGCCTGCGCGCGGAAAGCATCTGAAAGACGGTACCCACCGGACGCCGATCCAGGCTCAGGAAATAACGGAGGCTCCCGAGCACGTCAAGATCAATCCAACACGCCTGTTCGTCTCGACCGGTCCGGCACTGAAGACGCTGCATCGTCTCGATCCAGCCAAGCTATCCAACGATCTTGGGCTGAGCGAGGACACCATCGATCGCATCAGGAGCACCCCGACGTTCCGCGGACAGACTGCAACTGACGTCCCGCCCAGTACGCCACTGGCTCAGCGCCTGCGCCTGGACGATCTGCGCGACAAGAAGGTGGAGTACAAATGGAACATCGCCAGCAATGGCAGCTTGGTCATCGGCGAAGGGCATCCTGGCGTGGTCCTGGACGAGCCGATGACAAGCAAGGACGCGCGCAAGAAGAAACAGCCATACGCGCACGGCCATGTCACCCTCGTGGGCGGCCAACCATGGAACAAGACCCCCTGGCAGGAAAATCGCCGCATACCGGAAGCGCGCATCAGCGGTACCCTGTACTACAACACGGACGGCGAGCTCTGTATCGATAACGATTCGGGGCGATTCAGCGAATATGCCGACCGAACGTCAGACCATCTTGAAAACGTTGCCAAGCTCTTTCAGCACTACGGTCTGCCGGTCACGCCGGAATGGAAAGCAAAGAAACAGATTCCGTTGCAGCGTGTGCCCGCCGGGGCGGCCATCGCGTCACCGAGCCCGGCAGAGAAAGGCGAAGCGGCGCATCCTGACCCAAGCGGTGAATGATCCACCGTCCACGCGCATCGTCATGACGGCTCGCAGCGTGCGGTCACCGCCGCACGCTGCACACGCGATGAGTTCGCACCGATCGCTCAATGCTGCCGGTTCCCGCGGCGTTTGACTGCATAGCCAATGGCCAGGAGCAGGAACCACACCGGGCTGGCCAGCAATGCCTGACGCGTGTCGTCCTGCAGGGTGAGCAGCACGATGACGAAGGCGAAGAATGCCAGGCAGACGTAGCACATCAGCACGCCGCCGGGCATCTTGAACGCCGAGGCGGCGTGCTGCTCCGGGCGCTTGCGGCGGTAGGCGATGTAGGCGCACAGGATCAGCGACCACACGAACATGAAAAGCACCGCCGACAACGTGGTGACCAGCGTAAACGCAGTGACCAGGTTGGGAATCAGATACACCAGCATCGCGCCCAGCAGCAGGCACAGGCAGGAAAACAGCAGGCCGCGCGCCGGCACCGCCGCGCCCGACAGCTTGGCAAAGCCTTTGGGCGCATGCTGTTCTTCGGCCAGGCCGTAGAGCATGCGGCTGGTGGAAAAGATGCCGCTATTGGCCGAGGAGGTGGCCGAGGTCAGCACCACGAAGTTGATCAAACTCGCTGCCGCCGGCACGCCGGCCAGCACGAACAACTCCACGAACGGGCTCTTGTCGGCCACCACCTGTCGCCACGGCGTCACCGCCATGATGGCGATCAGCGCAAGCACATAGAAAATCAGGATGCGCACCGGGATCGAGTTGATCGCCTTGGGCAGGTTGCGGCGCGGATCGGCGGTTTCTGCAGCCGTGGTGCCGACCAGCTCGATACCGACGAAGGCGAACACCGCAATCTGGAAGCCGGCAAAGAACCCGCCGATGCCCATGGGGAACATGCCGCCGTCGTTCCACAGATTCGACAGCGAGGCCACGTTGCCCGACGGCGAACGGAAGCCCCAGGCCACCAGCCCGGCGCCGGTGATAATCAATGCGGCAATGGCGATGATCTTGATCAGCGCAAACCAGAATTCCATCTCGCCGAACAATTTCACCGTGACCAGATTCAGGCTCAGCAGCAACAACACGCACAAAATGGCCGGAATCCACGGCGCCAATCCCGGAAACCAGAACTGCGCATAGGCCGCAATGGCAATGACATCGGCAATGGCAGTGATGATCCAGCAAAACCAGTATGTCCACCCGCAGAAAAACCCGGCCCACGGCCCGAGCAGGTCGGTGGAAAAATCGATGAACGACTTGTATTCCAGGTTGGAGAGCAGCAGTTCGCCCATTGCGCGCATCACGAAGAACAGCATCGCGCCGATGATGAGATAGACGAACAGGATCGACGGCCCGGCCAGACTGATCGTCTTGCCAGAGCCCATGAACAGGCCGGTACCGATCGCCCCGCCGATGGCGATCAACTGCAGGTGGCGATTGGACAGGCTGCGTTGCAGATGATCGGGCGCGGACGGGTCAGACATGGGCACGGCACCGGCAAGTGAACAAGCCGTCAAAAATACGAGATCGCGCCGACGCATACCAGGGGTTTGCGCCGCGGCAACCGCAAGGGCATGGATGCGCCAGCGCATGGTGGGCAGGTCGCCCCATCATGGTGCGTCGGTGGTGGCGTGTAGACACCCACTGTCGAGACAAGCACCGAACGCGTGGGCGCTGTGCGCATTGGGCACCCGGGTACCCAGTCGCTGCGCATCGGACAGCTGGCTCGCGCCCGCCTGATTCGCCAACTCGTGCCGGTCGGAACTGCGCTGACGGATCGCTTGCCGCAATGCCCGTTGTCGCGAGGTCATCGCCGGGGCAGCAAGGCAGTGCACGGCATTGATGACGACGCCAACAGCACCACATGCAATAGATCAAGCCTGCAGCCGCGCCTCAGATCACAACATGGCGCCGCTAGCGCTGCCCCATTGCAGCGCAGCCGCACGCGGCATGCACTTGCCATGCTCCCGCCCGCTTTCCCGACCGCACGCGTGACAAGCAACGTCGAGCGCACAACGTCGAGCGCACAAGACGGAGGACGAGCACGCAGAGACACGACGCCAGGCGAAAAAAATGGCCAACAGGAAGCAGGGCCAAACGCGACACTGACCTACTCTTCGTTGGCGCTACTATCAAGAGAACAAAACGCGGTACAGGCGTGGACGCCCGTGTCTTGAAAGACACGCGCCGACAAGTGGGACCGGCATGCGACGTGCTGTCACGGTGACGGCAGGTAGAGCTCATACCAGCGCAGTCGCACCGTCAGTACTCAACCACCCGCAAGGCCGCCGCCTACCCGCCCCGGCAGCGCTCCGTCGTCCTCCTGCTCCGGGTCGCCCACCTCATCGTTCAGGCCACCGCGTTGCGGCGGCTGTTCTTCCAGCGGCGTGTCTTCTTCGTTGGTATCGGGATCGGGCGTGCCATGTGCCAGAACAGCGGCGTCGGCGTTGGTCATGGTGCGCGCGGTGCGTGGATTCAGATGCATGAGCAGCTCCGATGGAATTCGACAGGAGCGTTAACGCTAGGCTGCATCGCGCTACTCCGCCGTGAGCCTGCAATGAGCTTGCGTGACATGCTGTTGACGTGGCGCAGTCGGCATGGCGCGAATGATCACACTCGACATCGCACGGCGCACAAGGCCCTCTTGCGCGGTCGCGCATCCACAACCGCAGACGGCCACGTCCAAGCCGGTAAGCAAGCCTGACCTGGCGCGCATGCGACGCCTTGCAGCGCAGGCCGCCGCAGCCACCGCTATCATGCCCAGACCTCGCCGAGACCATGCCATGCGCCATCGCATCTGCCTTGCATTGTTGTTGAGCTGCGGCACGGCGCACGCCGCCACACCGGCGTCGCGCCTGGATGCGGTGCTGCAATCGGGGGTGCTGCGCGTGTGCACCACCGGCGACTACCGCCCCTATTCGTTGCTGCGCGGCGACGGGCAGTTCGAAGGCAGCGACATCGACCTGGTGCAGTCGCTGGCGGCCAGCCTGGACGCACGCGTGCGCCTGGTGCGCACCAGCTGGCCGCAACTGATGCCGGACTTGCTGGCCGACCGCTGCGATATCGCGGTTGGCGGGATCTCCGTCACCTTGCAGCGGCAACGCCAGGCCAGCTTTAGCGCGGTACTGGATGTGGACGGCAAGATTCCACTGGTGCGCTGCGCCGACCAGGCGCGCTACCGCAGTCTGGAACAGCTCAACCGGCCGGAGGTGCGCCTCATCGAACCACCGGGCGGCACCAACGAGGCCTTCGCGCACCGCCAGTTACCGCAGGCCACGTTGCGGCTGTTCGCCGACAACACCACCATCTTTCAGGAACTGCTGGCGCATCGCGCAGACGTCATGATCACCGACGCCTCCGAAGCGCTGTATCAGCAGGCAAGGCTGCCAGGCCTGTGCGCCATCGCACCGGAGCAACCGCTGCAATACAGCGAAAAAGCCTTCCTTCTCCCGCGCGACGACCACGCCTGGAAAGCCTATGTGGACCAATGGCTGCACCTGAGCAAGGCCAGCGGCGACTATCAACGCATTGTTGAAGGCTGGCGGCAGCCGCGCTGAATGAGCCGGGATTAGGGATTCGAAAAGCAGCAAAGCTGCACGTCAAGTCGACTAACGCTGTTACAAATCCCCAATCCCGACTCCCCAATCCCCGCCGTCAAACAATCTTGGTTCGCCGCCACCAACGCGACACCTGTTCCTCGCGCACCAGGGTGAACAGACCGGCGCCCAGGATCAGCGCGATGCCCACGGCCATCGGCCAGTCCAGATGATCGTGAAACAGCAGGTAGCCGAAGGCGATGGCCCATAGCATCTGGCTGTATTGGGTCGGTGCGACAAGGCTGACCGGGGCCATGCGCGTGGCGTACATCATGCAGATGGCAGCCAGCCCGGCGAGCAAGCCGTAGCCGGCCAACAAGCCCCACTGGGACAGCGTGGGCCAGACGAAGCTCGGCAACATCATGATCCCGCCCATCACCAACGGGCCGATCACGCCAGCGCCGTACAAGGTCAATCGCTTCTCGCTATGGCCGGCCATGCGCAAGGCGATCACCGAGATGGCGCCGACCAGGCCACACACGATGGCCGCCACATGCCCATGGGTGAGATGGCGAAATCCCGGGCGCAGCACGATCAACACGCCGATGAACCCGACGATCACCGCCGACCATCGCCGCCAATGCACTTCTTCCTTGAGGAAGATCACCGACAGCACGGTGACGAAGATCGGCATCAGGAAGATCAGCGCGAATGCTTCGGCCATTGGCAAGGTGGTGAAGGCGATCACCGAGGTGAGGTTGCCGATGGCGCCGGTGAGCGCACGCAGCAGCCACAGTGCCGGCTGCTTGGCCATCACCAGCTCGCGCAACTGGTCGTTTGGCTTTTTCAGGAACGGCACCGCCAGCAACATCAGCAGCGCGCCGAGAAACAGCACTTCATAGACCGGCAGCGTGCCCTCGAGCAGCTTCACGAACGCATCGCTGATCGAATAGGCCGCATAGCAGGCGAACCCCAACAACACACCTTTCAGCATTGCCCACACTCCACGGTTGACGCCGATCCGACGAGGTGTCGATACGGACTGCATGCAGTATGCGTTGCAGCGTGTGTCAGCGAAACGGCGCGGGCAGTCGACCTCGGTGGCGAGCGCATGGTGGCGGCCCGGCAGCAGATGCCTGGCCGCAACAGGTCGGTTACGATGCCGCTCCCTTCCTTGCAGCGGTGCGGCAAGTGCCGCACGCCGCACACAGAGCTGTCAGCCGTGCCCCACTACTCCGGCCCCCTACTCGTTCTCGCCGATGCCCAAGCCCTGCTTGCCGCGCGCGGCAGTGGTCTGACTCACTGGACCGGCTCGCTCGACCTGGGCCGCAGTACCGATACCGCCCAGCTCGATGCACAGACCTGGCAATGGCGCGGCCAGGGCTACCCGTATCCGGGCAAACTCAAGGAGCGCACGCTGTACTTTTGGGATGGCGAGGATTTCGCGCCGATCTCGCGCTACAGCGGCGCATTGATCAAGCTGGTGCCTACCGAATGGGGCGCGCCCACGTTCGAGATCGATGGCATCAAGATGCTGCCGTCCGCGCAGCTGTCCCCGTTTGAGGATGCGCGGCGCAAGGTGGCGTTGGTGGATCCGCGCGGCAAGATCGTGCTGGACACCTGCGGCGGCCTGGGCTACTTCGCCGCCTGCTGCCTGGAGGCCGGGGTCGCGCAGCTGTTCTCGTTCGAAAAGAATGCCGACGTGCTGTGGCTGCGCACGCTCAACCCGTGGTCGCCGGATCCGCAGGGCGCCGCTGCCGGCGGGCGTTTGCAGCTGACCCATGCCGATATCGCGCAGCACATCGCCACGCTGGCCGACGATTCGGTCGATGCCATCCTGCATGACCCGCCCCGCTTCGGCATTGCGGGCGAGCTGTATTCGCAGGTTTTCTACGATCAGCTGGCACGCGTGTTGCGCCGAGGCGGGCGGCTGTTTCATTACACCGGCGCGCCGAACAAGCTCACCAGTGGGCGCGATGTGCCCAACGAAGTGAGCAAGCGCCTGGCCAAGGCCGGCTTCACCACGCAACTTGCCCTGGATGGCGTGCTGGCGAGCTTGCCTGCACGGCGCTGAGTGGTGCCTCCACGCCATTGACGCTGGCGATACGGCCCGCGCGATCATCGCGTGGCGAATGCAAGACGGCGTCCACTCGCGGCACGCATGCGCACTGCATGATCACGCGAGGCCGGCATGACGGTTACCGCGGCGGTTGCAGCGTGCCGCCGGCGGGATCTGCGATACTGCCGCGCCCTCGACACGGACGTTGCATGCGCGCCCATTTGATCATTGCCCTGCTGGTCTGGCTACTGCCGGTCACTGCGACACCAACACACGCGCAGACGGCATCGGCAAGCGCAGCATCACAGCCGATGTCGGAAGTGACCACGCGCTATCCGGTGACCACCGCAACGATGGGCGGGCGTGTGATCCGCCTGGGCGAACACCAGGGCAAGTGCGCGGTGTCGCGCGACGGCGACATCGTGGTACTGAGCATCGGTGCACCTTGCTACTTCAGCACCGATCGCCAACATGCCGCGCAGGTCCATCGCTTCCATGGCAGCGACGTCGTGCTGGTACAGCACGCGCATCCAACGTCGCGACCAGACTGGGATGTGGCCGTCTACGGGCCCATCTGCGCCTTCGAAGCGCAGGCGGTACGCGAGATCGGCGGCGTGCTGGAACCCGGCGGTGTCGCCGGTTCCTGGCATTGCGACCCGACCGCCGGCGCCGACCAGAAGCAGTTCGTCTACAGCTACGACACCTGGCCCAGGCACGGTGCGCGGCGACCTGCGCGCAAGCAAAAAGCGCATTGATGGTTGCGCGAGCGCCGCGGGGCGATGCGAATCCGGCCTGCTTTTGGTCAGCGCTGTTTGCCCGACACGCCGTTTGCGCCGCGCACCAGCATTTGCACGCTGCAGACGATTGCCTGCCGCCGCGCCTTAACCGCTGGGTGTCGGATGGCAGCGACGTCGCATGATCGGTGGCCACGCACACGCCGGGTCATGCAGCACGAAGACTGCAATCGCCGCCAACCGTGCCATCACCGCACGTGGCGGCGCGCGCGCCAACTTGCATATGCAAACCCGCCGACGATCAGCAACGGTACGCAGCTCAGCAGTGCATCCCAGCCAACAGCAATCCAGAAGCGATGCGGGTCGCTGTCGACCAGAAAGATCCGTGCCGGCCGGCCACGAATAACGCTGACATAGCGCCCTTCGAAGACTGCCTCACCCAATAGCCAAAAACGTCCGCAACATGCGATCACCGCGATACCAACCACGCCGCGCACGAGCCAGTCAATCAGGCGTGAACTCTTGCGTTCAGAGGCCGGCGGCGGTGATGGACGAGGTGTTTTCAAGCCTGAATTTCTATCCACATGGCAGCGAAGTTTACGCGCCCCCCACTCAGAGCGACCAACCAATGCGAAGTCGTCAGGTGGGCTTTGCCGTCATTCGTCACCGGCTGCGGCGCTCTTGCACTGCTGTTTTCGCCAGGCACAGGATTCCAATGCAGGACCTGCGTCAGTCGGGGATGCGGCGCCGAGTCGCAGCCCGCACACCACTGGCGTGCACGCGCGTTCGCTACCGGCGCAATCGTCAGCTACCCAGGCCGAAGATCAGGCTGCGATGCGTTGCAACGCCGGCCATCGCGCCGCTGGCTGCCGCCAACACCACCGATGCGGCCGGGTTTACGATATCGCCACAGGCAAATACGCCCGGCACCGTCGTTGCCTGCATGGCGTCCACAGCGAGAAGGCGACCGAAAGGCCCCTCGCTGGTGGCACATCCAAGCTGCCTCACCAACGGGCTGATCTCGGTCTGGGTGGTGATGAACACCCCGTCCAACGCGAACCTCTGGCCGTCGTGCAGCACCAGCTCCAGCGCATCGCCCTCGCCTTGCAGCGCCGCCACTGCGCCGGTCACCACATGCACCGCGCGCGTCTCCAGTTGCGCCCGCTGGGATTCGTCCGGCACCAGCGTGTCGTTCAAGAACAGCCAAGTAGGGCCCCAATCCGGCAGCATGGCGGCTTGATGCGCAGCAAGCGCAGAGGTCGCGATCACACCGATGCGCCCCTGCTGCAGTTCGTAGCCATGGCAATACGGACACACGAACACCTGCCTGCCCCAACGTTCGGCCAGACCGGCCAGCGCAGGGAGACGATCGACCACCCCCATGGCCAGAATCAGCCGGCGGGTGGCATGCACGCTGCCATCGGCAAAGACGACCTCGAACGCCTCCGCCTGCCCGCGGACCTGGACGACCTCGCCATCAGCCCACTGCACGCTGGAATACGACAGCACCTGCGCACGCGCCTCATCGGCGATGCGCGCGGGCGATGCGCCATCGCGGCCCAGCAAGCCATGCGAGGTTTCGGCAAAACGATTGCACCGCCGGCCGCTGTCCACCAGCAAGACGCGGCGTCGCGCCCGCGCCAACTGCAAGGCGGCTGACAGCCCTGCATAACTGCCGCCAACGATGATCACCTCGTGCTGCATGGTCGCTCCTGGGTGCCGCCACCGATTAATGTATCTTTCGATGTTACATTAATCGACGGCGGAGACACCACGGGTATCGCGCCGCGCATCCAGTGACGTGATTCAGCGCTGCCGCGTGCGCTTGCCCGCCGCGTTGCCGCCAGATGGCGCCCTCGCGCTGCACAAGGCATCGAACTCGCTCGCCAGTGCGGCAAGCGTCACCGTGCCCAGGCGCTGCAACAGCAGCGCTTCGGCGTGGGCCAGCGCATCGGCGATTGCCGCATTGACCACACGCTCCACCCCGCATTGCGGATTCGGGTGATCGGCACCGATCGCGAACAGGTGCGGGCCGCCAACCGCGCGATGCACATCCAGCAGCGTCACCTGCGCAAGATCGCAGCCGATCTGCCAACCGCCGTTGTGCCCACGGCTGGATTGCACGTAGCCGGCACTGCGCAGCCCGGCCATGGTCCGGCGCACCACCACCGCATTGGTCGACAGCATGCTGGCGATCTGCTCGGAGGTCATCGGCTGCGGGCTTCTGGCCATGTGGAGCAACACGTGCAACATGCGGGAAAGGCGGCTATCGGTGCGCATGCGGTCCTGGGTCGTTGGATCGGTTCACGGCAACCAGCGGTCGCCATCGGCCGGCAGATTGTGCCGCAGCATCGCCTCGATGTCGCAGCGCGGGTGCGTGCACCAGGATCAGCACACCGCCCATTGATCGCGCCCAGCGGTCTTGGCGGCGTACAGCGCAAGATCGGCCTGGCTCAGCAACACATCCAGCCCGGTGTCGGCGACGATGCGCACCGCGCCCATGCAAAAGCGCACCGGTTGGTCGGGCGGCAGGCCGGCGATGTCGATCGCTGCCACCGCACTGCGCAGGCGCGTAAACACCGCGGGAATCTCCTCTTCGCCGCAGCCCGGCAGCACCAGCAGGAATTCTTCGCCGCCCAGGCGGCCCAGGCGATCCTGCGCGCGCAAGGCGAGCCGGGACGCACTGGCCAGTGCCTTGAGCACCGCATCGCCGGTGGCGTGCCCATACACGTCATTGATCTGCTTGAAGTGATCCAGATCGATCAATGCCAGCATGCCCGGCGTGTGCGAGCGCAAGGCCTGCTCGATCTGCTGCTGCGCCTCGGTGCGAATGGCGCGCCGGTTGGGCAGGCCGGTGAGTTCATCGCGCATCGCCAGCCGCGACAACTGGCGGCGGTGCCGTGCGCCGAAGGCCAGCACCACCAGTGCACCGAGCAGCAACAGGCAGGCCGCGCACAACGCGATCCACAGCGTCCGCTGGCCCGCTTCGCGCGCCTGCAGTGCCAGCTGCGCGGTCTCGCTGCGGCGGCGCAGCTCGGCCGTTTCGGCGCCGCGACGTGCGTCTTCGTAGCGCGCCTGCAACCGCAACATCACCGTATCGCGCTGGCGGTCCAGGCTCTGCGCGCGCAGCGCGTTGGCGCGTTGCAGTTCCTGGTAGGCCTCTGCATGGCGGCCGCGGAATGCCAGCGCCTGGGCGATCGCGTCCACCAGTTGCGCACGACGGTTCAAGGTCAGGTTGGGATCGTCCGCGGCCTTGGCGGCGACGATTTCGGCGTCCAGGCCCTCAGCCTTCAACGCGATCAAGGCCTGCAGCAAGACGGCATGACACGCCGCAACGCGCCCGATATTGCCTTGCTGCTGCATCAACGGCAGGGCTTCGCGCGCCATCGTCAATGCAGAAGCGGCATCGCCGGTTTCGATCAGGGCTTCGCTGGCGCTGGTCAGCGCCGCAGCCACGCCGGCCTGGTCGCGCAGTTCGCGGCTGAGCGCCAAGGCGCGCCTGAAATGCAGCAGCGCCGCTTCGGGTTGCCTGGTTGCCAAGGCAGTGCCGAACTCGTATTCGATCAGACTGCGCTGGAAGCGCGCCGGCTGGTCGTGCAGGCGTGAAAGCGCACGCTGCAGATAGTCTTCGGTTTCGCTGTCTTCGGCGGGCCGACCACCGACGCGGCTGGCCAATGCGCCCAGTTGCGTCAACGCATCCAGCTCCAGCCCCAGGAGTTTTTCGCGCGCCGCACATTGATAGCTGGCCTGCGCCGCACTCCAGGATTCATCGCTGCTGCCGGAGGCGAGCATGCTCCACATGTCGACCGCCTCGACTTCGCACAGCAGATCGTTGCGGCCCAGCGCGCTGGCCCGTTGGCGCAGCGCTTCCAGCCGCGCCACCATGACGCGATTGGGGTTTTCGCGCACGTCGCTGAGCGCCTGCACGATATCCAGCCACAGCTGCGCCTGCGAGGTGCTGCCGTGCAGCTGGTCGAGCTTTCCGCGCGCCTGCGTCAGCGCCACCTGGCGGCGTTCGCTGTCTTCCAGCGAAATAAGCACGCGCGCCTGCGCCAGCAAGGCCCAGAACTCGGCCTCCACGTCGTGGTCGCCGCTAGCCCGCTGCAGTGCGCCCTGTGCGATCTGCAAGGCGACCACCGGGTCGTCGATGGTCGCCGCTTCGATCGTCTTCCACGGCTGAGGCTGCGCCGACGCCATGCCACTGCCCAGCAGCAAGGCAAACGCGGCGAGCCCATGTCGCCACCGGACCACGCACATGCTCATCGCGTCATCACGTCGAGGACGGGCCGCAACGTGCGCACGCCAAGCCGATACCATCTGCGCATACGTGGCGGCTTGCTGGTTGCTGCGGCATTTCAAGCACTCCCACGGTTGGATGGCGATGGAATCCAGCGGAATTTCAGGCCAAACGCCCATTTCCCGAGGTGATGCGGCTGTCATGATGACCAACGCACACGACAGCGCACGTGATCGACGCGCAAGCGGTCGCGTTCGTTATCGGCCCAGGCGGGCCACTCTTGAATCCGGATGACGGGAGAGCGCAGCACATCGCATGGGCGCGCAGACGGCAGCCAGACCCGCACGTCGCCTGGCTATCGCGCGATGCGCCTGAGGCACGGCGACACGCAGTCCACCCCATCTGCTCGATCGCCTGCCATCGCGATGCGACGAGACGGCAACCCCACGCGCCGGTGGGTGAAGCTCCCCCGGCGCGGCCGCGTAAACTGCCGCACGGCAGCTGCCGCCCCTCGATCTTCCGGAGACGCCGTGATCTCACACCTGCCCCGCGCGCTCACCCTGCTCGCCATCGCCTTGCTGTCGGCCTGCGCCACACAGGCCCCGCGTGCCCCGCAACGCTCGCCCGATGCGGTCAAGGCCGATATCGCGCAGCGCCTGCCGGCAACATTGCCCGACCGCGCCGGCTGGGCCAACGATGTGTATGTGGCGCTGTCCTCGCAGGCGTTGGACACCAGCGCCGAGCACATCTGCGCAGTGCTGGCGGTGACCGAGCAGGAATCGACTTACCAGGCCAATCCGGTCGTGCCCAACCTGGGCAAGATCTCGCGTGCCGAGATCGACCGCCGCGCCAGCGCGCATCACATTCCCGGCTTCATGGTCGATGCCGCCCTGCGTCTGAGTTCGCCGGATGGGCGCAGCTATGCCACGCGCATCGCTGCCGCGCGCACCGAACAGGAACTGAGCCGCATCTTCGAAGACTTCACCGGCAGCGTGCCGCTGGGCGCGCGGCTGTTCGACGGATTCAACCCGGTGCATACCGCCGGGCCGATGCAGGTGAGCATCGCCTTCGCCGAGCAGCATGCGCAGCGCTACCCCTACCCGCCCGGCGATTCAATCCGCCACGAAGTCTTCAGCCGCCGTGGCGGGCTGTGGTTCGGTACCCAGCATCTGCTGGGCTATCCCGCCAACTACGACGCGCTGCTGTACCGCTTCGCCGATTTCAACGCCGGCTGGTACGCCAGCCGCAATGCCGCCTTCCAGGCCGCGCTGAGCAGGGCCAGCGGCATCGCGCTAGCCCTGGACGGCGACCTGCTCACGCCGGGCGCCAGCCTGGATGCGCCCGGCAGCACCGAGCGCGCCGCACGCAGCCTGGGCAGCCAGTTGGCGATGAGCGACCGGCAGCTCCGCCGCGCACTGGAGGCCGGCAACACCGCAGATTTCGCGGACTCCGACCTGTATCGCCAGGTGTTCGCGTTGGCAGAGCGCAGCGCCGGCAAGCCGCTGCCGCGTGCCGTGTTGCCCGGCATCACCCTGGAAAGCCCAAAGATCACCCGCACGCTCACCACCGCCTGGTTTGCGCAGCGGGTGAACGAACGCTGGAAGCGCTGCATGAGCAAGTAGACGAGCGGGCCGCCGCGCTGCCGGCGCTGCGCTCTGTCGCCTCATTCGGTGCTCAGGCGATTGGTCAACACATCGCCGACAACCGGGCCGTCTTCCACCTTGCCATCGCTGCCGCGTTGATACCTGATGCCGGCCCGACACGCGGCAGGGTCCATCTCCCATACCCAGCCAACCAGGGCACGCCCTGTGCCTGGTGGCGAGCGTAGCGGCGTGTTCATGCGCAGGCCATCGTCCTGGCCGCGATCCAGCGTGCACATGACGGTGCCGGCGCCGTCGTCTTCAGCATCCGGGTCGATCTCGTCCACATGGGTGATGGTGGCGATGATCGCCTCGGCATTCACCTGTTGCTGCAACACGTGTGGAAGATCGGCAAGCGGTGGCGCGGTGCGCCCGCCGGATGGCTCCTGGACGAACGCATCGGTCAACCTCACCTTGCGGAAGTAGTACTCGCTGCGTCCGAGTGTTTTCGAGCCCTCCATGGCCGTTGCCATGTCTGCCAGTTCGTCGGTGCGCAGCAGGAACATCTCCGTACCCGAGCGCATGACCAGCAGTTGTGCATCGTTGGCATCGCTACCGCTCGAATCACGGCGCAAGCGGATGTCCAGGGTGAGGTAGCGATCGCCCATTTCGGTCTGCGTCACCTCAAAGCGCCCCGAATACGCACGCACATCGGTACGGGCATGGCTGCGATGATCGATCTTCCAGAACAGCAGGCGATATTGCCCGTCGGGTTCCAGTGACAGCATGCGATGCCAATCGATGTAGGACGACAGGTACAGGCCGTGCAGGTCGCCGCTCGCCTGTGGTTGCTGGAAGATGCCCTCGAACACAGGGCGCTGCTCTGCAGGCAATGCATCGGCAATGGTCGCGGGCGCGTCGGCCACGGGTGCGGGGGCATCGACAGCGTCGCGCAGCCGGGTGTGCAGCGCCAACGCATCGACCTTGTCGACCCGCAGCATCTGCATCGAGAGCAGCAGTTGGTCGATCTGGTAGACCTCGCCCGCAGCGAGTGGGCCGCACTCCTTGCGCGCGGTGGCAAGCCGGGCCGATGGAATCAGGGAATCGCAGAATGCCGCATCGCAGAGGGACTGGTTGAAGAAGTCCTCGAGGTTCCAGCTCAGATCGCCGGTGGCTTTGGAGACCGGATCCACATAGACCACGTCTTCGTCGGTGGCAGTGAGCTTGCGGTAGTACAGCAGTGCGCCGAAGGGCGTGAGCGCGATCGGAATACGCTGTACTGCGTCAGGTGGCGAGACGATCCAGCGATCCAGCACCGGCTGCCAGTGCCGGGGGTCGATCAGCGCCAATTGCATGCGTCCATAATGCCCCAGCCCTTTTTTACGCCATAGCTCGAGCAGACTGGCAAGCAGCACTGGCGCATATGCGGCAATCAGATCCATGGCGGCAGGCTGCGTCCTGCCTGGCGGATGCGCCTTGAGGAAGCGGGACAGTGCCAAGCGGCGAAACCAGGACATCAGACGGCCTCCAGTCAACATTGCGTGCGTGCAACACCCCATATCGTGCCGCATGGCCATGCTGGGGCACGGGAGAAGCGTAGTTCATCGCGCAAGGGCACGTCGTCGGTGGCTGATCGCGCAGCGGCGCACGTGCGGGCCGTGGGTGTCTTCGCCCACGATGGCGATGGCGATGGCGATCGAGCCCGCGCCGCCACGCAGCGGTGGTGCAGGGCCTGGGCGATCCGCTGGGCAACCGCGCGATTGCCGGTC
>NZ_JAJIUJ010000055.1 GCF_020880415.1 Xanthomonas euvesicatoria pv. euvesicatoria
GAAGGTTGGCTGGCGGCCAACCGAGCGGGTCGTTGCGTGCGCGGCCACGCTGCTGCCGATTGCTTCGTGATGGCACTTGCCGGGCACGACGAGAGAATGACCAGAGAAGCGGGTGATTGACCGATGTGGAAAGCGCCTCGAGCGCTGCTCCCACATGCACAGCAACCAACGCGACAGGCCCTTGCCCGCCTACCGTCGCCGGACCTTACGCGGCATGGATGCCGCGTAAGAGCTTACAGGGACGTACTTGCAGCGTGTCCGGCGATGGTAGGCGGGCAAGGGCCCTGCAGCCAAGAAGCAGATCTAAGGCTCCCAGGCTTGGCCATACAAACCGTCCAATCCACTTCAAGACCGCGACATGTATTTCACTGCATCGCGTTGCCTCGAACATCGCGTGCGCGGTGCCTTCGCCAGACGGTTTGCTGGCAGTTTTATTGAAAGCGATGCAGACACGCGATCATGACGTACCCCTGCTAGCCGAACGCCGAGATCAAGTGCACTGCGCTCAGCCAAGTCGTCGCTCAGGCGGCGTGTTCCCGCTCATCAGAATGATGTCGACTTGAGCGCCATCCCCAAAAAAAAACAGCGACGCGTGCCATCACGCGTCGCTGCCGGGACTGCCGTTATCGCGTGGCGCAATTAAAAGTCGTAGCTCAACGTCACCCGACCCGAGCGCGGCGCCTGATAGGCGACGACCTGGTCCCATAGCGGGTTGGTGGTGTTGTCGGGCAATTGCGAGAACGGGTAGATGTTGGTCGCGGTCTGCTCGTTGGTGATGTTGAATACGTCCAAGCGCAACGCCAGCTTGCCATCTGCAAATGCCGGCTTGTAGGTCACGCCCATGTCCAGCTGCGCGATCCAGCCCAAACGCCCCTGCGAGCCGGGAGGCGATGCCACGCCGGTGCCGGTCTCCGGGTTGTAGCAGTAGTGATACGGGCCGCCGGTAATTGCACTGCCGCCGTAGCCGGCCGGATCGCGGCCGCTATATTCGGTCCCGTAGTAGTTGCCCAGGCAGTTGTGCGGAGCACCGGAAATCAGGCTGAAATTGGCCGATGCGCCCCATTGCGGAGTGAATTGGTAGAAGCCGAACAGCTTGAGCTGATGGCGATGATCGTTGGATTGATCGCCATTGAAGTGTTCCATCAACGCAGGGTGGTCCCAGCTTTGCGTGGTCGAGACCGAGGCCTGGCCCTGATAGCTGCCCAGCGCGCCGCCGGTGCGCCACAGATCCGAACGCACCTGGCCCTCGGTGGTGCCGTAGCTATGCGACCAGACGTAATTGACCTTGGCATACCACTTGCCGTCGAACGGACGCTCCAGATTGAACTCCACCGCCGAATAATTGCGCTTGAACTTCGGGAAACCTGCCGCCTCGCGGCTCACCGATATTTCGTGGAACTGGCCATCAGTGCCGATCACCCCCCAGGTATTGGTCTGGCCCGGATTGATCAACGATGCGCCCGCCACCTTGGAGAAATCGATGGTCACGCCTTGCGCCGCTGCCGCATCGATCAACGCGGTGTTGGAGACGTCATAGTTCTGGTCGTCGATGCCGGCATTGAGACGGCGATGCGTGCCGCGCACGCCCAGCACCCAGCCGCTATCGAGTTGCTTGGTAAATCCGAGGATGAGTTCGTCCTGGTTTTCGCCTTCGATGTCCTTGGCCACCGCGGTGCGTACATCGGCGATGCGACCGAAGCGCGAATTGGCCGACACCGCCGAACCCAGCTGCTGCGCCAGGATCGGCGTGCCGTCGGCATTGATGCCGCTGTAGGTGAAGTAGGTATCGGTGGTCGTGGCCGGGGTGAACAGACTCACCGCCGATAGCGGCAGACCGAGGTAGTAACGGCCAAGGTTACCGAACACCTTCAAGCTGGAATCGCCATTGACGTCCCAGCTAAAGCCCAAGCGCGGCGCCCACGCGTTGTCGATTTCGATGTAGGGATCACCGAACGGGGTGTAGTTGGTGAACTCGTCCTTGCGCAGGCCCAGGCTCAGCAGCAGATTGTCGGTGACCTGCCACTTGTCTTCGATGTAGTAGGCGCGTTGCTTGGCCTCGTACGAATACAGGCTGGTGTTGATGTTGCGCACCACGTAGTAGCCACTGGATCCATTGACCGGATCCACCAAACCCGGGCTCGGCGCACCGATGCCGCCGGCTTCGTTGGCCGACTGGCTGACCAGGCCGCCGGTGGCCAGCCCGTACGGGTCATTGGTCTGTCCGTAGGTCCAGGCAAACCCGGGGCCAGAGAGGATCGAGCCGACATCAATGCCTTCTGACTTCTGGTTATCGAGACCGAAGTTGAGCGTGTGGTGGCCGATGCGCCATTCCAGATTCAGGCGCTGGTTGTCTTTTTTGTACTCGCGGTCCGGCGAGCTGACCGAGGTGACCAGCTGGTTGCCGATGCGCGGTGTGCCGCCGGTGTAGGCAGGGTTCTGCAATGCGGCGCTGTTGATCACCGGACCGCCAGCCGCGTCGTAGTTGAACGGCGTCAGTTCGTCCGGCGTTCTCATCTTGCCGTACAGGGCGGTCACGGTGAGGTTGTCGCTCAGATAGCCGGTGTACTTGCCGGTGAACAGCGTCGGCCCGGTTTTCCAGGTGGATTCGTCGGTGAAGTAGGCGCCACGCTGACGCGCAACATAGTCGTAGCGATAGATCGAGCCATTGGTTTCGGCGACGTCGCTGGCACCGGTCACCTCGATCAGGTGGTTGTCGGTGATGTTCCAGTCCACCTTGGCGTACCAGCGTTTCTGGGTGTAGTCGTAGTCGGTGAGGCCGCCGGTGCGGCCGTTGTCGGTGTCGCGATTGGTGCCCACGCGCACGCCGTCGGAGTTCACCTGCTCGGCGGCCAGGAAGAAGAACAGCTTGTCCTGGATGATCGGCCCGCCGACATAGGCGCTGTAGGTGGTCTGGTTGGCCTCGGCCTCGCTGGCGGGCTGGTACAGGCCATTGGCCGCACGCGCATAGCGGTAGGCGGCGTTGTTGATGGTGCTGCCCTGGCTGTCCGGGCGCCAATAGATGTCGCGCTGATTGGCCTTGAGGCCGTTCGGCTCCCAGATCACTGCAGCGCCGAACTTCCACTCATTGGTGCCACGCTTGCCGATCTGGTTGATCACGCCGCCGTTGGCGCGGCCGTACTGCGCGCCGTAGCCTCCGGTAAAGATTTCCTGCTGGTCGATGGCGCCGTACGGCAGGGTCAGGCCGCCCAGGTTGTTGCTGATGGTGGTGGTGTTGAAGCCGTTGAGGTAGTACGCATTTTCGCTGGCGGCCGAGCCGCCGAAGCTGGGGAGCGAGCCGCCGAGCGGGCCGTTGTCGAAGCCGCCGCTGTTGACCACCACCCCCGGTGCCAGCAGCGCGATCGCTTCGGCGGTGCGGCCCAGCGGCAGTTGCTGCAACTGTTCGGCGGTGACCACGGTGCGCGTATCCACGCTGCTGACGTCGATGGTGGTGAGGCTGGCGGCGCTGACGGTGACGCTGTCCAGCGTCTGCACGCCGCTCCCCGCGGCTGCGCTGGCAGCGAAGGACACGTCTGTGTTGGCCCCGACGGTGATGGCGACGTTCTCGCGCGTCTCCACCACTGCGCCATCGCGCTTGACCGTCACCTTGTAGGTGCCCAGCGGCAGATTGCCGGCGGTGTAGCGGCCGCGTGCGTCCACCGGCACCTCGCGGCTGAAGCCGCTATTGTTTTCCACGAGCACGCTCGTGCCACTGCCCTGCCCCACGCTGCCGACGATGCTGCCGGTGGTGGACTGCGCGTGGACGCTGCCCATGGCCACGACCAATGCCAATGCCAAGGCACGCTTCTGGATACTACGGTTCATGCTCTCTCCCCAGGTCTTGAACTGTCGGCAAGGCGACAAACGAACGGTGCCAATGGCTACCGAAATCACACTTTCTGAACATCTGCAGCGCGATGCCAATGACTGCGCGCCATCAGCTCATTCCAAACTGTCGATCACGTCGCGTTCGATCATAGGCAGCCAAGTTCCCCCATCCGCCCACTTCGACGGGTAGGCGGGTGTCCGACGGGTAGGCGCGCAAGGCCGCAGGCCTGACAATGGCGCACGCGATGCCCGCTGCCGGGCGTCGATGCCCCCAATCGGTATTCCTCAAGGATTTGCGCATGAACCATTCCCGCTCCCACGCCCTGTTCGCCCAGGCGCAGACCTTGCTACCCGGCGGCGTCAACTCGCCGGTGCGGGCGTTCAAATCGGTCGGCGGCGAGCCGTTCTTCGTGGCGCGCGCCGATGGCCCGTATCTGTTCGATGTCGACGACAACCGCTACATCGACTACGTGGGCTCGTGGGGACCGATGATTGCCGGACACAACCACCCGGCCGTGCGCGAAGCGGTCGAGCGGGCGATCGGCAACGGGCTGTCGTTCGGTGCGCCGTGCGCAGCCGAAGTGACGATGGCGCAGACCATTACCCGGCTGGTGCCCTCCTGCGAGATGGTGCGCATGGTCAACTCCGGCACCGAAGCCACGCTGTCGGCGGTACGCCTGGCGCGTGGCGCCACCGGGCGCAATCGCATCATCAAGTTCGAAGGCTGCTATCACGGCCACGGCGATTCGTTTCTGGTCAAGGCCGGCAGCGGCATGCTGACCCTGGGTGTACCGACCTCGCCCGGCGTACCCGCAGGGCTGAGCGAGCTGACCGCCACGCTGAGCTTCAACGACTTCGAAGGCGCCACCGCGCTGTTCGACGAGATCGGCGCGGAGGTGGCGGCGGTGATCATCGAGCCGGTGGTCGGCAACGCCAACTGCATTCCGCCGCAGGCCGGCTATCTGCAGCATCTGCGCACGCTGTGCACGCGGCACGGCGCGCTGCTGATCTTCGACGAAGTGATGACCGGCTTCCGCGTCGCGCTCGGTGGTGCGCAGGCACATTACGGCGTGACCCCGGACCTGACCACCTTCGGCAAGATCATCGGCGGCGGCATGCCGGTGGGCGCTTACGGCGGCCGCCGCGACTTGATGGAGCAGGTTGCTCCGGCCGGGCCGATCTACCAGGCCGGCACCTTGTCGGGCAACCCGGTAGCGATGGCCGCCGGCCTGGCGATGCTGGAGCTGGTGCAGGAGCCGGGCTTCCACACGCGCCTGAGCGAGGCCACCAGCATGCTGTGCGAAGGCCTGGAAGATGCCGCACGCGCGGCAGGCATTGCCGTCACCACCAATCAGGTCGGCGGCATGTTCGGATTGTTCTTCACCGACGACATCGTGGAAAGCTACGCACAGGCCACGGCATGTGATATCACCAGCTTCAACCGCTTCTTCCACGCGATGCTGCAGCGGGGCGTGTACCTGGCACCCTCGGCGTACGAAGCCGGCTTCATGTCCAGTGCGCACGACCAAGCGGTGATCGAAGCCACCCTGGCGGCGGCGCGCGAGGCGTTTGCGGACGTGGCGCGCTGATTGGTTGGGAATTGGGAATTGGGAATTGGGAATTGGGAATCGGTGAGCGCGGAGGCGTCGCTGGTTTGCTGCTTTGCGGTGCGGCGTGATCGTGCCGCACTGGCAGTGGCGCAGGACATTGGCGAGGTAGGCATCACCGGAACTGCTGGTGAGCCTGCGCGTGCGTGCAGCGGTTTCGTTCGTAGCAACGGCGACTGCACGGCGGTGCGCGTTGCCAGACTGCGCGCCATGCTCGCAGCGAACTGTGGATGGCGCTGTCTTTGCATAGGAGCGGCTGCCACAACCCAGCGGGTAGCCGTCAGCCGGGCCTGGGCGGGGCGCAGGACCGCGGTGCGTGGTCCACGCCGCATCGCGCATCGGCCGCGGCTGTGTGGTAGCGAGCGTAGTCGCTTTGGCAATTGCTCTTAGAGCGGCTAACAAAACTACTGCGCAGCCGCCAGGTGGGCGCGGCCGGTGCTCGGAATCCTCATGTACCACTCGTACACTCCGGTTCCTGCGCGCCGTCCGCGCCCACCTGACAGCTGCTCGCTACGTCTTGTTAGCCGCTCTTAGTCGCTGCTCTCTCACCACCGCGGCCACGAGCAGGCGACCTCTAGCGCTCCTTGACCGAGTGCACGGGCCGGCGCTTCGGCCGCAATGCCTCCTCGACTCGGCGCAACACGCTTTGCTTTTGTCGTGTGGCTGTCATACCTTTCTGAAAAAGGTGCTCAGGGACGGGCATGGGTGGGGACCCTCGAAGCAGCCGCTGCACCTGCGTCGCCGAATCCGGTGATGACGCTGCATTGCCGCTGTTTCACCCCGATCTGCAGCGTGTCGAGTCGGCGCGCTGTCGACGCTCGATACGGCCGCCCTCGCCTCATGCTCAAGCCTGTTGCGCTGCTCACCCCGCGCCCGACACCGTCGCGCGACCCCGTGAATCCCGATTGGCTGCTTGCCGGCAAGCTGGAGCCTGCGTTGCCGCCCCCCGGCGCGGTGGTGCGTGGCGCACTGCTGGCTGCGCTGGATCAGGCGCAGGCACGTCCGCTGACGCTATTGCTCGCCCCGCCCGGATTCGGCAAGACCACGCTGCTGGCGCAGTGGCATGCGCACCTGAGTACGCGCGAGCAGAGCGCGGTGGCATGGCTGTCGCTGGACGAAGAAGATGCCGACGCCGGGCGTTTTCTCGGCCATCTTGCGTATGCGCTGCAGAACGCAGGCGCGGACCACGCGCTGTGCGCGGCCGTGCTGCACAACCGCGATCACGACCCGCGCGACGCGGCGGCATTGCTGATTCGCGCGCTGCGCGCAGCGCCCCGCCGCATCAGCGTGATTCTCGACGACTACGACCGACTCGGCAGCAGCCCTGTCGATGAACTGGTGCTACGCCTGATCAAACACAGTGGCGGGCGTTTGCATCTGGCACTCGCGACCCGCCGCGTACCCAATCTACCCCTGGCGCGGCTGGATCTGCACGCGCAGCTCAGCCGCATCGGCAGCACGCAGCTGGCGCTCGACGACACCGAAGCGCAGGCGTTGCTGGGCCCGCACGTGACCGCACCGGTGGCGGACGAACTGCGGCGCTACACAGAAGGCTGGCCGGTGGCGCTGCAACTGGCACGGCTGTGGTTGGAAGGCGATACCCAGCGTCGGCAGGAAGTCACCGTACGTTTCTCCGGGCGCAGCGCGCAGATTGCCGCGTACCTGGCCGAACAAGTGGTCAACGATCTGGACCCAGACACCCGCGAACTCCTGTTGCGCACCAGCCCGCTGGAACGCTTCAACGCCGCGCTCGCCGACGCGGTGCGCCAACGCCAGGACAGCGGCCGCTTGCTGGCGCGGCTGGAGCATTTCCATGGTCTGCTGGTGCCGCTGGATGGCGAGCGCGAATGGTTCCGCTACCACCCGCTGTTTGCCGACTTTTTGCAGCAACTGCTCGACCGCGAACATCCAGGCCTGAGCGTGCAGCTGCATCAACGCGCAGCGCGCTGGTTCGGCGATCATCAGCAGCTTGCCGAAGCGGTGCGGCATGCTTGGCGCGGCGGCTGCGGCGATCTTGCCGCCAGCTACATCGCACGCGCCGGCACCTGGCAGCTGCTGTTGACTCACGGCACGCATGAAGTACGCGCACTGCTGCGCCATTTCGACCACCGCACCATCCGCGACACACCCGCGCTCAATCTCACCCAGGCGCACCTGCACATCAAGCTGGGCGAATTCGCCCACGCACGCCTTTTGCTGGAGCGCTTCCGCGATTTTCCGGCTGCGTTACGCGAGCCGCTGCAGCGCGACTACACCGTGGTCGTGGCGCTGCTGCGCGACCGTCTGGATGAAATCTGCGGCAATCCGCATGGCCTGACCCAGATTGCCGCCCAGGCTGGCGCACTGGACGAAGACGACCATCTGGGCCGCGGCATGTTGCTCTGCATCTGCGCCACCACCGCGATTGCGCAGGGCGCGTTCGCGGTTGCCGAGCGCTACGCGCGCAACGCGCGCGACACCATGCAACGTGGCGGCAGCGAGGTCGGTGCCAGCCGGGCCATGTTGTCGCTGGGGCAGAGCCTGTTCTATCGCGGCCGGCTCAGCGATGCGGAAGCCTGCTATCAGCAGGCACTGAGCTGGTGCGCACGTACCCCGCAGCCGGATCGGGTGCTGGAAGCCGCCGCTCAGTGCCTGCTTGCGCAGTTGCACTACGAACGCGGCCATCACGACGACGCAGCCGACCTGCTGCATCCGGCGCTGGAATTGCTGGAGCAGCACGATGGCGGCGTGGACGTGCTGGCCGCCGGATACGGCACTGCGCTGGGGCTGGAACGCGTGCGCGACCATAGCGGACGCAGCGCGTTGCTGTTGCTGGAGCATATCGAACAGATCGCACACGGACGCAAATTGGCGCGCTTGTCGGAACTGGCTGCAGCATGGCGGCTGATGCTGTTACTGGAACATCCAGGCAACGCCGCCATCGATGTGCTGATCGCACGTACCGGCGGCGAATCCGGCCTGGCGCATACCTTGCGCTCGCCACACCGCTGGCACGATCGCGCGGCGATGGGCTTCGCACTGGCCCGCTGGCATCGCCTGGCCGGGCGCAGCAGCGCCGCGCTGAGCATCCTCGGACAGATCGAGCAAGCCTGCCTGGCCAACGACAATGTCTGCCATCTGGCGCGCGCCCGTGTACGCATCGCGCTGGTACTGCAGCAACGCGGCGAACTGGTTGCCGCCCTGCCGTATCTGTACAGCGCATTGGACCATGTCGCGCTCACGCAAAGCTGGCAGGCGATCGTGGAACTGGGCTTGCCGGCCAAGGCGATGCTGCGCTCGCTACGCCAGCACGACCCGCAGACCGTGGGCGGCACCACGCGTGCCTTGACCATCCAGGCCTTGCTCGAACGCCTTAGCGGCGACGACGACCCGGCCGATGACATCTTCAGCGAGCGCGAACTGGAAGTGCTGGCGCAACTGGCGCGTGGCTATTCCAACAAGCAGATCGCACGCTGCCTGCACCTGTCGGAAAACACGGTCAAATTCCATCTGAAAAACCTGTACCGCAAGCTCGACGCGCGCAGCCGCGAAAGCGCGCTAGCGCAAGCATTGCAGCGCGGGTTGTTGCGTGGAAGCGGCCCGCATGCAGATCAGCCGCTGCGACCTGGCTGACCCAGGTCCGCATGCATCTTGCGTTCAACGCAGGTTTGCACGTGTGGCGGCCAGGCCTGACAGCACTGGCCGCCCGCATGCATCACCCGAACGTCAGCGTGCCCTTCATCATCGCCCAATGGCCGGGGAACGAGCAGAAGAACGTGTAGTCGGCGCCCTTGCTCAATTTGCTGGTGGGAAAACTCACCGTCGTGCTGTCGCCGCCGCCAATGACCTTGGTGTGCGCAATCACGCGTGCGTCGGCCTTGGGCAGATAGCTGTCGGCGATGGTCGAACGTACGCCGGCATTGGCCACCGCCTGGAAATCGGCAGACTTGGTCAACACCCAGTTGTGCCCCATCACGGTGGCAGCCATCTTGCCGGAATGCTTGAGCGTAAGCTCCACCTGCGTGCACTCGGGCGCTAGCTTGATCGCGCTCTGGTCGAACTTCATTTGATCGTTGCCGGTGATGGTCACCGCGCACGTCCGTGCCCATGCCGTCGGCGCCATCAGCGCCAGCGCGCACACAGCAATCGTGGAAAACAGCTTCAAGAGAACACTCCTGCGTTGGGAAGGTGCAGCACATCGCACGCGGCGCACCGTTGCAACAGCGACGTGGTCAGAGGTGCTGATAGTGCCAGAGTAACGCGGAGTCGCAATCAACAGGGCATCACGCGCCAGCCCACTGCATGCGCTCGCGCATCGACCAACGATGCCAGGCGCCCTGCTGATTGCAAGCAGACCTTCGGCCGCATGCGTGCTTCACGCGTAACGGAAAAACGCATCCATCGGATCTGCTGCTGCGGACGCGATGGCCGGCACCGGCAACGGGCCGCGCTTACCGGCGATCACTTGTACGAACGCCTGCTTGAAACGCGCCATCTCCGCATCGGTGCCCACAGTGATCCGCGACCAGGTTGGCCACACCGGCCAGCTGCGGCCGATGAACACGCCATGGGTGGCCATGGCGTCCTTGAAGCCGGCGGCAGGCCGCTTTACATCCACCATGAAGCAGTTGCTCTCCGAGGCAGTGCACGCATAGCCCTGCCTGGCGAGAAAGTCCATCACATCCGTGCGCGTCGCGGCCGTACGTGCGCGCCGTTGCGGCACCAGTGCAGGATCACGCAGGCTGGCCAGCCCGGCAGCGGCGGCGGTGACCGGCAAGCTGTTGACGCTGTAGAACTTCAGCTTGGCCAGCAGGTCCGGACGCGCGGCCGCATAGCCCAGGCGGATGCCGGCCATGCCATAGAGTTTGGAGAAGGTGCGCAACACCACCACGTCTTCGCCTGCAGCAACCATGTCGACCATGCTGCGCGTGTTTTGCGCGAAGTGGATATACGCCTCATCCACCACCAACACGCTGCCTTTGGGCTTGTGCGCCAACGCGTAGTCCAGATCCTTGCGTGCGGTGACCGAACCGGTGGGATTGTTGGGGTTGCAGATGTAGATCACGCCCGCGTTGGCGTCCGCCGCGCACATGGCCTGTACATCGTGCGAAAAGTCCTTGCGCAGCGGCACCTTGATCAGGCGCGCGCCATTGCGGGTTGCCGCACGCCAACCGGATTCGTAGGTGGGGTCGGCTGTGACCAACGCGGCGCTGGGCGAAGTAAATGCCAGCATCGTGTAGTCGAGCGGTTCGGTGGACCCGGCATACGCCATCAGGTGATCGACCGGCAGCGCGAGCTCGGCAGCCAGGGTGGTCATCAATTCCATCTGTACCTGCCGCAAATACCGCCCGCCTTGCGGGGCGATCTGCGCGATGGCCTTTACTGCGGCAGCCGACGGTCCATCCGGAAATTCATTGGAGTCGATCATCACCGGTGCCAGCGCCGTTGCCGATGCGGGCGCGATGGCAGTGGCGCGTTCGAAGCCGCTGGCCAACAGCGGCAAGCTGCCGGCACCGGCGGCGCCGGCAAACAACGCGGAGTCGCGTAGAAACGCGCGGCGCGAAAGAGCAGTGTTCATGACAACCTCCAGCAGGATGACAACGCGGATTCAGGGACGCACGGCAACCACTTCGATCTCGACCCGGTACAGCGGGTTACCCAGCGCTGCGATCTGGAATGCCGAGCGCGCCGGCAGGTTGGGTTGCTCCTTGGTGCCGAAAAACTGGCGATAGCCTTCCATGAAGCCGCTGAAATCCATCTTGCCGCCCATCGCCGGATCGCCGACCAGAAACACCTGCATCTTCACCACATCGCCCATGCCCAACCCCAGCGTGGCCAGCTGCTGCTTGATCTGGTTCAACACGCTCACCGTCTGCACCTTGGTGTCGCCATAGGCGGCCGCCGAATCCTTCGGCGCACTGGTATCGATCACCGCCGGCAACTTGCCACTGACATACACCGTGGCCTTGCCGGCCGGAATTTCCACCGCGGCAGCGATGGGAAAATCGCTGTTGGGAATCTTGTGGCGGATCACCTCGGCCGCGTGTGCGGCACCGAGACTGGAAGACCAAAGCACTGCGGCGGTGAGAACGGTCGTGATGGAACGGAGCATGGCAATTCCTTGTAGGAGAGAAGATCAGCGGCGGAGTGATCTGACATCGTCGATGGTCACGCGCTCGGCATAGTCGTTACCGAAGTGCGTGCGCACATAGCTCACCACTTCGGCCACCTGGCGGTCGTCGAGCATGTCGGCGAAACCCGGCATCCCCGCGTGGCCGTCGAGCACCATCATCGTCACGTACGGGCCGGCGGCCAGTTTCGGGTTGCTGGCAAGCGCAGGATAGTCGCCGGCACCTTGCGCGCCACGCCCGGCCGGCATATGGCAACCCTGGCAGATCGCCTGGTAAACGTCCTGGCCGGAGGCCTTGGCGAAGCCTTGCTGCGGAAACAGCTGTGTGGCATCGGAACTCTGCGCCTGCGCATCGCGCACGTTGGGCGGCACCAACAAGGCGAGAATGGCGAGCGCAACAGTGGCGCCGCACGCTCTTGGCAGCAGACTCATGCGCGCCCTCCCTGGGCAATGACCTTGCGATGCAGGCGGCCAACGACATCGTGCGCCGACAGAATGGCACCCTCCTGCCAGGCCGGAATGTACGACACGTGCTCGCCGGCCAGTGCCAGCCGTCCGTCGATCTGGCACAGCGGTTGGTAATGCTCGGCGCGCGCCTGCTCGCTCCACATGCCGAAGCAGCCATGCGTGAACGGCACGCGGTGCCAGCCGACCGCAATGCCGTTTTCGAATTCGCGCGGATACTGCGGATGCAGCTGGGTGCCGTATTCCACTGCTTTACGCACGCGCTGCTCCGGGGACATCGCGGTGAACTGGTAGGCATCCAGCCCCCACACATAGGCGCCGAGCAGCACGCCTTTGCCAGGGCTGTGGTAGTTGGTGCTGGGGTAGCTGATCAAGGTGATCGGCAGATCGGTGTAACTGATGCCGCCGTAGATTGCTTCGTCTTCTTCCCAGAAACGGCGCTTGAATTGCAGCCCCACTTTCACCGAGGCCGCATACGGCACCTTGCCGATCGCCGTGGTCATCGCATCGCTGGCGTTGACCGGTATGCGGCTGAGCACCGACAACGGAATGGTGCAGATGCACCAATCCGCAGTGGCGAGGCGTTCTTCTCCGCCACGCGCCGCATCCTGCCAGGACACGCGCACGCCGCTGCCGTCCTGGTCGATCTTGGTGACCTTGGCGTTATAGGTGATGGCATTGCCCAGTTGACGCGCGAACGCCTTGCCGATCTGGTCCATGCCTCCCACCGGCTGGAACATGGTGGTCTGCATTTCATAGTTGTTGCCGGCTGCCAGTGTGGTCCACAGGCGCGAGCGCAGCACGTCCTGCACACTGAAAGGATCGGAGAATTCCGGCCTGCCCGACAAGCCACCGCCGGGATAGCGCGCAAACCCGCGCCGCTCGCTGCTGTCCTTGCCTTTGACATACCCGAACTTCTGGTCGAGCGCGCCCCAGGTGCGCAGCGATTCCAGCAGCAGCTCCTGATCCTCGCGGCTGACGGCCGTGTCCAGGGCGCGTTGCTGCGTGCACTTGGCCAGCAACTCGGACACATGGCCCTTGTAGTCTGCGTCGATGACACGAAAGCGCTGCGGTTTGCCGCCGAAGCCTTTCTGGCTGTGCAGCAGCGCGTTGTAATTGACCTGATTGAACGCTTCAAGCGCCACGCCGAACTGCTTGCAGTAACTCAGCACCGCCTTGTGGTGATGCGGAATGCGCCACGGCCCGGGATTGAGATACAAACCCTCGTCGAACTGGCAATGCTGCCTAGCCCCGCCCAGCTCGGCATAGCGGTCGCCGCCGCGCAGGGTCCAGTTACGCCCGCCGGGGCGTTCGTTGTATTCGAGCAGTTGCACGCGGTAACCGGCCTTGCGCAACTCGAACGCCGCGCTCATGCCGGCCAGCCCGGCACCGAGGATCAAGACCGACGCCCCCTTGGGGTCGCCATCCAGTTGCAGTGGGCCTTTGAAACTGGATTCGGCCGCCATGCCCAGGCTGCTCATCGCCTGATACATCATCGCGCCGCCGGCGGTCATACCGATGCGCGCCAGCAATTGCCGCCGCGTCATCGCTCCCGTGTGATTGCCTTGCATCAACGCACGTCCCCTGCATGTCGTGGACCAACGCACGCGACCGGCAACCCTGCCGGCCGCGGCTGCACTTCAGAATGTGTAGGTCAGGCTGGCGAACAGCTGCCGTGGTGCGATCAACTGATACGAGCCCGAGCTTTCGTTGGGAAATACCGCCCCGATCGCATCGTCCTTGTCGAACAGGTTGTAGACCGACAACTGCAGCCGGCCACCGGCAAGAAACCCGCCGTCTTCGCCCTGGTACCCGACGCTGCCGTTGACGATGAGGGTGGCATCTACCCGATCGGTATTGAGCGTATCGCCGTAGCGCTTGCCGGTGTATTTGGCATCGAGGTTGGCAAACAAATGTGTGCCTTCCCAACCGCCGTTGACGCTGAACATCACCTTCGGCGCATCCGGCACCTCGTTGCCTTTCACCTGCACCAGGTTGCCGCTGACCGGGCCGAAATAGTTGTCCTGGAACTCGGAGTTGTTCCAGGTCAGCGATGCGCCCAGCCGCCAGCCTGGCGCCGGCTTCCACATGCCGGAGATTTCCGCGCCATAGGTCTGCACGTCGCCGACGTTGGCGTAGACGGTGGGCGCCACCACCAGCGGGTCCGGGTCGGTCAGCGCGATGATGCGGCTCTCGTAATCGATCTTGTAGGCGGCGATGTAGCCGCTCCACTGCGTGGATTCGGCGCGGATGCCGATATCGATGTTGGTGGACTCTTCCGGTGCGATATCGGGGTTGAACGCACCCGAGGTCAGCGCCAGCCGCGGCGCCGAGCTGAAGTTTTCCGCATAGTTGGCGAACACCTGCACGCCCTCGGCAAGCTGGAAGCTGGCGCCGACCTGGGGCTGGAACCAGTCGCTGTTCTTGATGGTGACATCGCGGCGCACGCCGACATTGAAATCATCCAGATTGGCGATGCCGTTGTAGTCGCGTTTGACATCCAGCCCCTTGGCACCGAACTCCATCGTCAAGCGGTCGTCGAGCAGGCGCAGCGTGTCCTTGATGTAGAGCTGCTTCACTTCGGTGGAGAAGTGGTTGTCGTAGTAGATGACGATCGGCAGCGCGCCCTTGAGCAATGCGCCGGTGGCCGGGTCCAGGTTGTACAACGGACGCACCTGATCGAAGTCGTAGTTTTCGTACCACGCACCGACTTCGAATTTGTTGTGCTCGGTCTCCCATGACACCGCCGTGGTGAGGCCATAGCGATCGCCCCCCATGATTTCTTCGCGCCGCGTCATCGCACCGACGTGGGTGACAGTGCCGGTGGCATCGACGATCTGCGGGTCGTTGATGGCGATGTCGGTGCGCCCCGGCGTGCCGGCGATGGCATCGTTGTACAGGCCTGCTGCCGTGCTCGGCGGAGTGCCGCCGATGCCATACCCATGCTTGTTCTCGTAATAGCCGGTAAAGGTGAAGCCGATTGCATCGTTGAACAGGAAATCGCCGTGCAGGCTGAGCAGCGAGTCGCGTCGCCCGTTCTGCCATTCGCTGTAATGCTCGGCATCCACTTCCGGGTTGCCGGTGATGCGCTCATGCAGATCCCACGCCACCGAACCGTCGGAGTTGTACGACTGCACGTCGTAGTCCTTGCGGTTGTTGTAGATCCATCCCAGCGTCAGGCTGCCAGCGTCCCAGGCCTGGCGAATGTTGGCTTCGAAGTGATCGCTCTTCTGCGTGGCCGGCTCCATGTCCCACACCCCGCCTTGCGTGCGCGAGGCGGACAGATACGCGCTGGGGCCGCCTTCCCACCAATTCGGCGTATCCAGGCGCACGAAGCTGCGCACCAGATCGTCCGAACCAATCGTCTGGGTGAGATTGCCGCTCCAGCTGTCGCCGCCCTTCGGTGGCAGGCTGGTGTAGCGGATCGCACCGCCCAGTGCATGGTAGGAAGGCTGGGTGACATCGCCCGAACCGGCGGACACCGTCACATCGAGCAGGTTTTCGCTGGAGACGTAGCGCGTAATCGGCCCGCCTTCGCGGGTGTCGAAGGTTTCGATCGGAATGCCGTCCAAGGTCACGCCGATCTGGTTGGCGGAAAACCCGCGGATGGTCATCGAATCACCGAATTCATACAGCCCGAACGGGTCGGAGGTCTGCACGTTCACGCCGGGCAGGCTGGCCAACAGCTGCTGCGGCGCCACCCCTGGCACCTGCGCCTGGATCTCGTCCGCCGAGATGGACGCGGTGGTGCGCGTGGAGCCGGTGCCCACCACGCTGACCGCATCCAGCGTGCGTGCGTCTTGCGCCAGCGCAGGCAAGCTCTGCGCGCCGGCCAGCAGCAAGGTCATTGATGCCAGCGCGCGGCGCGGGCGGGTGGTGGCGAGGATGTCGGCGACCGAGGCCGCCAATCGATCGGTGTTCGAGCACTTTGGCATGCAATCAACCCCTGGAGACGTGTGGCGTGCTGAGTGACCGGGCGCTCCCCCGAGACCGGCTGATACCGCGGATGCGGCGTGCAGTGACCATAACCAGCGCGATTGCTGCCTAACCTGGGTGCGGCGGGTGGGCTCGGCGCAGGCGGGTAGGTCGCTACCGAATTCAAAACTCTGAATAGGTAGCGCAGCCACCTACCTGCGCGAATGCCCTGCATTGCAGCTCTTGCGCGCTTGCCATGCCGCGCCGAATCGACAACGCTGCGCAGCCGCCGTACGAGCACGGATATGTCGCCCGCACCACCATCGCTGCTGTTGCTGGATTTCGACGGCGTGCTCGCGCACTACGCGCGGCCACGGCGCATGGCCGCGCTTGCCGCAGCCGCGCAATGCTCACCGCAGCGCGTGCATGAGGTGTTGTTCGTGCAAGGTCTGGAGCGCGCCTACGATGCGGGTGCGATCGACACGCAGGCGTATCTGGCGCGTCTGAGCGAAGGGCTGGGGCAGCCAATCGATCGCACTACCTGGATCGATGCGCGCGTGGCGGCCTGCCGCGCCGACCCGTCGGTGGTGACACAGGTGCTGGCGGTGTCGACGACTACGGCGGTGGCGGTGCTCACCAATAACGGCCCGCTGATGGCAGAAGCGATCGAGCGGATCGTGCCCTCGCTATTTCCGTTGTTGCGGGGCCGCGTGCTGTGCAGCGGTGCACTGGGCGGCCGCAAACCGGATGTGCCGGTCTATCAGCGCGCGCTTGCGCAACTTGAGCAACGCGCCGAACGCACGTTGTTTGTCGACGACCTGTTCGTCAACGTGCGTGGCGCACGCGCGGCCGGCCTGCACGCCGACACCGTGCGCGATGCGCGTGCACTGCGGCGAGTGCTGAAGCGATACGGACTTGCATGAAACCAAGCCCCTCTGCCGTCGGGAGAGGGGTTGGGGGTGAGGGTACGGCGGAAGACAGCCATCCCCTCCGGGCAATGAAAAGACCGGGCACTGCGTCAGCGCGCTACATGCCACACACCACGCATCTCCAATGCCCTTCCAGCCGACATGGTGCCGGCCAGAGGGCGCGCAAGCACCGCCCGACATCACGCCTGGGCGACATACTCGGCAATGGCCAGACGCAAGCGCGCCAGGCCATCGGCCAGTTCGGCATCGGTGAGATTGAGTGCCGGCACGAAGCGCAATACATCCGGGCCGGCCTGCAGCAGCAGCAAGCCATGCGTGGCCGCCAGGTCGAGGATCGCCCCGGCCTGCCCCGCGTGCGCAGGAGCCAGTACCGCGCCCAGCATCAGGCCACGCCCACGAATCTGCGCAAACAGGCCAAAGTCGGCATTGAGCGCTTCCAGCCCGGCGCGCAATGCCGCAGATTGCCGCACCACGTTATCGGCAATCTGCGGCGAGGCCAGCTTGCGCAGCGCCACGCGCGCCACTGCCGCGGCCAGCGGGTTGCCGCCGAAGGTGGTGCCGTGCGCGCCGAACTGCATGGTTTCGGCGACCTTGGGCCCGGCCAGCATCGCGCCGATCGGGAAACCGCCACCCAAGGCCTTGGCCAGGGTCACGATGTCCGGCGTCACCTGCTCCTGCCAATGCGCGAACAGCGTGCCGGTGCGGCCCATGCCGCATTGAATTTCGTCCAGCACCAGCAGCGCATCATGCTGGTCGCACAGCGCGCGCACGCGGCTCAGAAAGCCCGGCGCGGCCGGCATCACGCCGCCCTCGCCCTGGATCGGCTCGACCATCACCGCCGCCACATCGCCGCCGGCCATCGCCGCTTCCAGCGCCGCGACATCGTTGAAATCCACATAGCGAAATCCACCCGGCAGCGGCTCGTAGCCTTCCTGATACTTGGGCTGCGCAGTGGCGGTGACCGATGCCAGCGTACGGCCATGAAAACTGCCGCGGAAGGTGACGATGACACGCTTGTCGGCCGGACGGCCCTGGCTGCTGGCCCACTTGCGCACCAGCTTGATCGCCGCCTCGTTGGCCTCGGTGCCGGAATTGCACAGGAACACCTTGTGCGCGAAACGCGAGGCGCTCACCAGTTCTTCGGCCAGTTTCAGCGGCGGCGCGCTGAAAAACACGTTACTGGTGTGCCACAGCTTGCCGGCCTGCTCGGTGAGCGCAGCCACCAGATCGGGATCGTTATGGCCGAGCCCGCTCACCGCGATGCCCGACGACAGATCCAGATACTCGCGGCCCGCATCGTCCCACACGCGGCTGCCCTGGCCGCGCTCCAGCACCACCTGGCGCGGGCGATACACCGGCAGGTAGTAGTGCGCGAGGGACAGGGGCGAATCGGCAGCGGTGCTCATGAGGATGGGTCGCAGAAGCGGAGGGAGAAGCGGCATTCTCGCGCATTCGCCGGCCTGCGGCACAATGCGCGCATGCGCCCCTTCTCCGATCCGCAACTCACTGCCGCCACCGACGATGGCTGGCGCCGGCAGTGGTTCGACATCATCTACCGCCACGACACCCGCCCCTCGCGCAATTTCGACCTGATGCTGGTGGTCGCGATCCTGGCGAGCGTGGTGGTGATCATGATCGACAGCGTGCCGCGCATCCATTCGCATGCCGCGGACTGGCTGGTGCCGCTGGAATGGGCGTTCACGGTGATCTTCACCCTCGAATACGCGCTGCGCCTGGCCGTGGTGCGGCGCCCGCTGCATTACGCGCTCAGCGTGTGGGGCGTGATCGACCTGCTGTCGATCCTGCCCAGTTATCTCTCGTTCTTCGTGCCCGGCGCACAGACGCTGTTGGTGGTGCGCGTGCTGCGCATCCTACGGCTGTTCCGCATTCTCAAGCTCACCCGCTACATCGAAGAAAGCGGACAGTTGCTGGATGCGCTGTGGCGTAGCCGTCGCAAGGTGTTGGTGTTCCTGTTCACCGTGCTCACCATCACCGTGATCGCCGGCGCCACGATGTACATCATCGAAGGCCCGCAGCACGGCTTTACCAGCATCCCCACCAGCATGTACTGGGCCATCGTCACCATGGCCACGGTGGGCTTCGGCGATCTGGTGCCGCAGACCACGCTGGGTCGCTTCGTCACCTCGGCCCTGATCCTGATCGGCTACAGCATCATCGCCGTGCCCACCGGCATCTATACCGCCGAACTGGCCAGCTCATTGCGCGAAGGAGGCCATACCGGCAAACGCGATGCGCGCAACTGCGCCCGCTGCGGGCTGGAAGGCCACGCGGCCGACGCACGTTATTGCCGGCAATGCGCCGAGCCACTGCCGGCGCTGGGCAACGGCTGAGGCGCTGGAGCAGCCAACGCCACGGCGCCGCCGTCAGGCGGACGCGGCCGTTGCTCGGCAGGGCGTGTGCCACGCGTACACGGCGGTTGCGCCGTGCCGTCCACGCTCACGACAAGTGCGTACCCTGTGGTTAGCCGCTCTCAGTCCAGAAACAGATCTGGCAACAGCGCGCGCGATGGATCCATTGCATAGCCGCTCAAGTCGGTGATGCCAGCCTGGGCGAGCACCTCGTCATCGATCAGGAACCGGCCGTAAAACCCGGCTGCGGCGCGCGTCAGCACCGCATGCGCGGCGTCGGCCATGATCTCCGGCCGACGGCAGGCCGCCGCGTCCACGCCGGCAAGCATGTTGATGGCATCAGTGGCGATCACGGTACGCGGCCACAACGCATTGATCGCCACGCCTTGCGGGCCGAATTCCGCGGCCAGCCCCAGGGTGACCAGACTCATGCCCATCTTGGCCAGCGTGTAGCCGGTGTGCGCGCCCCACCACGCCGGGTTCAACGACGGCGGCGGGGCCAAGGTGAGGATGTGCGGATTGGCCGCCTGCAGCAGATGCGGCAGGCATGCCTGCGCGCACAGGAAACTGCCGCGCGCGTTGACCTGCTGCATCAGATCGAAGCGCTTCATCGGCGTGTCCAACGTACCGCGCAACCAGATCGCACTGGCGTTGTTGACCAGGATGTCGATCCCGCCGAACGCATCGACCGTTGCCGCCACTGCCGCACGCACCTGATCTTCGTCGCGGATGTCGCACTTGAGCGCCAGTGCCTGCCCACCGGCCGCCGTCACCGCCGTGGCCGCGCTATGGATGGTGCCAGGCAATTTGGGATTGGCCACCGCCGACTTGGCCGCAATCGCCACATTCGCCCCATCGCGCGCCGCCCGCAACGCAATCGCCAAGCCAATCCCACGCGATGCACCGGTGATGAACAGGGTTTTGCCCGATAACGTCATGGGATTAGGGAGTCGGGATTGGAGATTCGTAAGAGCTTATTCCTTCATTGCTACCACCAACCACCCACCGCTCAAGCAATACGCTCTTGCGAATCCCCAATCCCGAACAACCAATCCCAGCCGCTCAGGGCTTGGGCCCCTGCCCTTCGTTGTCTTCCCAGTGCAGCACGCGGCGGGTCACGAAGCGGTAGACCGGTTTGCCGGTGGCAAACCACAGCTCGCGGACCCAGGAGGTGCGCTTGAGCACGCGGCGTTCCACCGGGGTCAGTGCGGCCGGGCAGTACATGCGCTTGTGTTTAAGCAGGTGGCGAAGATCCTCGCGGGCAAGCAGACGCATCCAGCGCGCGCGCGGGTTGCCGCGCACCGCCAGCTGGAAGTCGATCACCGCCGGGCTGCCGTCCTCCTGCACCAGCCAGTTGGCTTCCTTGGCCAGATCGTTGTGGGCCACGCCGCGGCGATGCAGCTGTTGCAACAGCCTGCGCGCGCTGCGGAAGTAGGCCAGATCGCCGCGCGGCGGTCGCTGGTACATCGCAGCGCCGTCCAGATAGCTGCGGTCCAGGTGCCGCCCGTCCCAATGCAGCAGCCGCGGTGTGCGCGGCACGCCATCCAGCTGGCGCAAGGCCAACGCTTCGCGGCGTGCCAGCCACCAGGCCACGCCGCGCAACAGCCACGGCGCCACGCTCAGGTCGCGACGCACGAACATGCGTTGGCCATCGCGGATCAGCAGAATGCGTCCGAACGTATCGGACTTCAGCGGCAGATTGGCTGCAGGGTCGTGAGTCATCCCCCATTGTAGGCGGCAGGTCTGTCTCGCTGCGCACCTCTGCGGCGCGCGCGCGTGCGGCAGCTGCATGGCCGCAACCTCAGGTGAAGCCGATCCCCCGATGTGAGGACGATGCAGGTCAGGCGCCGCCGCGCCCACCTATAATTCAGGTATGAACTCATGGATCGACGCCACGCTGGAGTGGATCGGACACCACCCCACCTTGGCTGGCGTGGTGATCTTTGGCATCGCATTTTGTGATGCGGTGATCGTGCTGGGCGCCATCGTGCCTGCGTTGCCGTTGCTGTTCGCCATTGGCGTGCTCATCGGGCTCGGGCAGATCAACGGCCCCTACGCGGTGGTGTGCGCCACCCTGGGCGCCTTCGTTGGCGATGCGCTGAGCTTCTGGGTCGGCCATCGCTGGGGCCATCAGCTGCACACCTACTGGCCATTCCGGCGTTACCCGCAACTGCTGGAACGCGGCGAGCTGCTGTTCCGCCGCAATGCCTTCAAAAGCATCCTGATCGCGCGCTACGTGGGTGCAGTGCGCCCGTTCGTGCCGGCGATTGCCGGTATGTCGCGCATGCCCTTCAAACGGTATCTGGTCGCCAGCGGCCTGGCCTGCGTGTCGTGGGCGTTGTTGTTCCTGGTGCCCGGCTGGGTGCTGGGCACGGCCTACGACGCAGTGGCCGCAGTGGCCGGGCGCCTATTTGTGGTGGTTGCCTTGCTGGCGGCCGTGATCGGGCTTGCCTGGGCGGTGGTGCTGTATTCGTATCGCTGGTCGGCCGGTCACCTGGATGCCTTGCTGGCGCGCCTGCTGGAGTGGTCGCACCGGCATCCGGTCCTGGGGAATTGGTCGGTCGGCGTCTTCGACCCACGCCGTCGCGAATCGGTGCCGCTGGCCATGATGGCCTTGATGCTCTTGCTGCTCGGCTGGGGCTGGTTTGTGCTGCTGATGGTGGTGCTGGCGCATGGCGAGCCGCTGCGCGTGGACCTGGCCGTGCACGACCTGATGCTGGCGCTGCGTAATCCGTTGGCCGACTACCCGATGGTGGCGCTGGCCTCGTTGGGCGACTGGCAGGTGCTGTTGCCGGCCATTGCCGCCGCGATGGGCTATCTGGCCTGGCGCCGTCGCTGGATGGCCGTGGCCCATTGGGTCATCGCGCTGGCGTTCGGCCTGGCGCTCACGCAGCTGCTTGGCGCCACCGTGCAGGTGGTGCGCCCGCCTGCGGCCAGCAGCGGTTTCGGCTTTCCGTCGGTTGCGGTCACCATGGCCACGATCGCCTTCGGCTTTTTCGCGCTGTTGATCGCGCGCGAGTTGCCTGGCCGCCGCCGCGTGTGGCCGTATCTGGTCAGCGGCGCCATCGTCTCGCTGATCGGTTTTGCGCGTTTGTACCTCGGTGCGCACTGGCTCAGCGACGTCGTCGGCGGCATGTTGTTCGGCATCTTCTGGCTGCTGGTGCTGGGCATTGCCTACCGTCGCCGTGCCACGCGCGCGTTCTGGGTCAAGCCGGTGTCGTGGATCTTCTACGGGGTGTTCGTAAGCTGCGCAATTTATTTTGCGCCGCGCAACCTCGACCTCAAGCTGGCCAAGTTCGAACCGCCGCCGCCGGCAGTGATGGAGTTACCCGCAAACGCGTGGTGGGAAGACCAATGGCGCCTGCTGCCGGCACGCCGCAACGAATTCGACGACGATCAGCGTTGGCCGCTGGACGTCCAGTCGGCCGGCCCGCTCGCCCCGTTGCAGCGCCAGCTTCAGGCGCGCGGCTGGCGGGTCCAGCCGCAGGCGGGCTGGGAACAGGCGCTGCACCTGCTCGACGTCAGCGGCCGCCCGGACGAAGTGCCGATTCTGCCGGCCACGCTGGATACCCAGGTCGAGGCCCTGTTGATGGTGCGCCACGCCGCGCCCGGCCACGTGCATGTACTGCGCCTGTGGCCGGCGGCCGCACGCCTGCAGCCGGATGCACAACCGCTGTGGGTGGGCAGTACCCAGACCTTGCGCTACAGCCGCCATTTCAGCCTGATCGGGCTGTGGTACCCGCTGCGCGGCGTCGATCCTGCACTGAGCGCGTTGCGCGAGGCACTCGGCCCGCTGCCCCATCGCATGGAACAGCGTCGTCGCTCGCAGGTGCCGGTGATCCTGATCGACAGCACCTCGGGCAGTGCAGTGCGTGGCGAGAACAAAGACAACGCCGCGCCGGGGACGGATACCGCTGCGTCCGATCCTGCTGCATCGGGTCCGCCACAACAACGCCGTTGATCGATTGGGCAACAGGCGATTGGCCGGCGCTCGCGCGATTGGGTCGAGATGGGGTGTCAGCAACAGCTGTTGAGCCCTGTCTCGATGGTGACGTGCTGGCGCCGTCTGGAGGCTGCTGAATTTTCAGGGTGAACGCTTAGTTCGTCGAGCGCGGCGCCCTCGCCGCTTGCGGGACACGCCGTGAACCCATCCGTGGGGCTCGATGGCGGCATGGATGCCGCGTAAGAGCTTACAAGGACGTGCTTGGCAGCGTGTCCCGCGATGGTGGGCGGGCAAGGGCCCTGCGGAAAACTCGCCGTTGGCTGCTCCACAACTGCTTGCACCGTTCAATCGCCTCTCAAGGCGAACGACAAGATGCGAATCAGTGCAGTTCGGCGATGCAAAGGCCGCATTGGCCTGGCGCGCGAGACCTCACCACAACACGCCATCCACTGGCTGCATCGGCTCCGGCGCTTGCTCACCAATTGCCTGAAGCGCATCGATCTCCACCGTGCGGCACATGGTATCCAGCGGCAGGTCGTGGATGGTGTTGGCGAACGGGTCGACCAGTTCATCGCCGATCTTCAGCACCGCCAGAAACATCAGGCCGGCCACTGTCGATCCCACCGGCGTGGCGTACTGCAGCGTTTCCACCAAGCCGATTGGCAGCAGCACGCAGAACAGCCGCGTAAACAGGTTCGGATAAAAGCGATATTGATACGGCAGCAGCGTATTTTTCAGGCGCTCCATGCCGCCTTGCGCGTTGGCGATGTCCACCAGAATGCGTTCGACGCTGGCCTGCTGGATGCTGTCGATCCAGCCCTCACGACGCGCCTGCTCGACGCTGCGCCCGGTGGTATCGAGCAACCCGTTTGCCACGTTGGTGCGCACCACCACCGCCGCAGCTTCGTCGGCATCCACATGCGGGGACAATGCCATCGCCACCGGCAACCGGCGTAGTTGGCAGCGCAGCGCGTTGACGTAGGCAATCTGGCGCAGCGCAATGGTGCGCCCAAGATCGCCGGCTTCCGGTGCGGACAGGATACTGACGCTCACCCGCACCAGATTACGCGAGGCATTGATCATCTGGCCCCACAGCACCCGCCCCTCCCACCAGCGTTGATAGGTGGAATTGGCGCGAAAGCCCAGGAACAACGCCAGCGCAGAACCAAAGATGGTCAGCGGCAACGCCGGCGCACGGAGCGGCAGCACGTAGTAAATGATGGTGATCAACACATCCCATACGAACAACACCGCCAGGGTCCGCCAGACCTGGCTGATCACATCTGCCACACGCGGCTTTACATCGACAATCAAAGGCACACTCCATCAAAAGAAACGAGTGACGCCATTGCGCGCATCCAGTGCATGGATGCGGTCGGTAGCGCACTCAAGCGTGCGCAGTGTGCCGTTGCCACGGTGCAAGCACGGTGATGGGGCCGATCGAAACCATTGCCCCACGCAACCGGCGTGATGGAAGGCGTCGCGAGCGGCCATCCGTTGGGTGTGCACGGCACGCGGGAACACAGTGCACACGTGGCGCATGAAAGTTCGGAGCGCAGCCCGTACCCATGTGGCGGGCGCAAGCAGCCGCTCTTAAGGCATCCAGGCCAGCAATTGATCCAGCCGCCGATGCGGATCGTCCTGCTGCAACAGCGAGAGCCGCTGCTGCTCGGTCAATGGCAGCAGCTCGGCCAACCGCCAACCAACCCAGGCGGCCTGATCCATCAACCCCGGTCCCACCGATGCAAATTCACCACCCACCTGCTCCAGCATGCGCTCCAGCACCGTGGACAGCAGGCCGTGCTCGGGCCGCAATTCGTCGTCCGGATCCGGTTCGCGCCAGGCGACATCTCCCACCACCAGACCGTTATCGCGAATGCGCGAGCGCTGTACGTGGAAACGCCGCGTGCCACGCAAGCGCAGCACCAGCACGCCGTCGGCGCCCACATCGAAATCCTCGATGCGTACTTCGGTACCGAACGCGGCCGGCGTAGCCGGCACGCCGACTTCGTTGCCTTCCAGGATCAGGCACACGCCGAAGCTTGTGCCGTTACGGCCGCATTCGCGTACCATATCCAGATAGCGGCGTTCAAACACGCGCAAGCCCATCGCCGCGCCAGGCAACAGCACGCTGTGCAAGGGGAACAGCGGCAACGCGCTGGTGTCTGCAGTGGCGGGGATCGGCACCATCAGGACAACTGCGCCAGGAAACGACGCGGCGCACCGTCGAAGCCACCGTTGGACATGAACACCACATGGTCTCCGGGCCGGGCAATTTCGCCCAGCGCGCGCAGCAAGGCATCCACGTCCTGCACCACGCGCGCCTCGCCGCGCACCTGCGCAATGATCGGTGCCGCGTCCCAGGCCAGTTCCGGCCGATGCAGAAACACCACTGCATCGGCATCGTGCAACGACGGCGCCAGCGCCTGGGCATGCGCGCCCAGCCGCATCGAATTGCTGCGCGGCTCCATTGCCACCACAACACGCGCCGCACCGACCTTCGCACGCAGACCCTGCAACGTCGTCGCGATGGCGGTGGGATGGTGCGCAAAGTCGTCGTACACGGTGATCGCGCGCGCGCTACCGATGACTTCCAGCCGCCGCTTGACGCTCTGGAACTGTGCCAATGCCGGCATCACCGTCGCCGGATCCACGCCTACCGCCTGTACTGCTGCCAGCGCCGCCAACCCGTTCAGGACGTTATGCCGCCCAACCAGGGGCCACTGCACCTGGCCAATTTCCACGCCACGGTGCAGCACCGTAAACGCGCTGCCATCGGCCGCGATCAACCGCGCGCTCCAGTCCAGCGACGCATCGAACCCGAACCGCTCCACCGGCGTCCAGCATCCCATCGCCAGCACCTCGGCCAGGTGCGCGTCTTCGCCGTTGACGATCAGGCGACCGCGCGCGGGCACCGTGCGCACCAGGTGGTGGAACTGGCGCTGGATGGCCGCCACGTCCGGGAAGATGTCGGCGTGGTCGTATTCCAGGTTATTGAGGATCGCCACCAACGGCCGGTAGTGCACGAACTTGCTGCGCTTGTCGAAAAACGCGGTGTCGTATTCGTCGGCTTCCACCACGAATTCGCGCCCCTGGCCCAGTCGCGCCGACACGCCGAAATCTTCGGCCACACCACCGATCAGAAACCCGGGCGCGCGCCCGGCCGCCTCCAGCAGGTAGCTCAGGATGGTGGTGGTGGTGGTCTTGCCGTGGGTGCCGGCCACGGCCAGCGTGTCGCGGCCGGGCAATACCTGCTCGGCCAGCCATTGCGCGCCGGAGGTGTACCGGCGGCCGGCATCCAGCACCGCCTCCACCGCCGCATTGCCGCGCGAAAGCGCATTACCGACAACCACGTCGGTCGCATCCGGCGAAATATTGGACGGCGCATAGCCCTGCGCCAACGCAATGCCCAGCGTTTCCAGCTGTGTGGACATCGGCGGATAAATGGCCTGGTCGCTGCCTTCCACCTGCCAGCCCAGCTCACGCGCCAGGGCGGCCACACCGCCCATGAAAGTTCCGGCGATGCCGAGAATGTGGAGTTTGCTCATGCCGCCCATTGTCGCCGATCGCCGCAGTTGCCGGACATTCCATTCCAACGCAGGCCCAAGTGTCGGGGATTTCCTACCGTACTGTCGGGAATTTCCCGATGTGCGAACCCGGTCACATCCCTCACTATGCTGAACGCCAGTCGCAGCATCCCTTTGGTCCTACTCCCCAAGAGGCCAAATCCCCAGGGAGCTCATGCTGTTGGGGCTCTGAGCAAGCCTACTACTGGCGTTATTCTGCCCCGGGCGTCTTGTACGTCCGGGGTTTTTCTTTTGGCACCACTGCCCGGGCGATCACGGCGAGAACACGGCGCGACCAGACGCCGCGCCTGCGGCCGGGCCTTGCGCCCGGCCCATTGCCGACTCAGCGGCCGAGCGCCTTGCTGATGCGTTCCAGCACTTCGTCCAGCGAACCCACGCCGTCCACGCGCGCCAACTTGCCGCGCTGCTCGTAGAAGCCGATGACCGGTGCGGTGGAATCGGTATAGACCTGCAGCCGCTTGCGCACCGATTCGGGGTTGTCGTCTTCGCGGCCTTCGGCCTTGGCACGACCGGCGATGCGCTCGACCAGCAATTCGCTGGCCACATCCAGCTGCACCACGGCATCCAGCGGCTGGCCGATCTTGCCGAGCAGCTCGTCCAGCGCATTGGCCTGGGCCACGTTGCGCGGGTAGCCGTCCAGGATGAAACCCTTGGCCACATCGGCCTGGCCGAGGCGCGCCTCCAGCATGCCGAGCAGGATGTCGTCGGACACCAGGTCCCCGCGTGCCATCACTTCCTTGGCCTTCAACCCCAGCGGCGAGCCAGCGGCCACTTCGGCGCGCAACAGGTCGCCGGTGGAAATGTGCGGAATATCAAACGTGTCTTTGAGACGTGTCGCCTGGGTGCCCTTGCCCGAACCGGGCGGTCCCAATAGAACCAATCGCATCAGTGGACTCCACTTTCGAATAAAAACGCGTTGCGGTGGGCGGCGTTAGACTCACGTCTTCGCCGGCGCTGACCGTATGGTCGTGCAGCTTACCGCATCCGGGGAATGTCCCGGCACTGTCCCCTGCGCCATGTCCCCATGTGAGGAGTCTGTCCCCCTATGACCACTGGCAACCTGCTCTATGCCCAATCCGGCGGCGTCACCGCCGTCATCAACGCCACTGCAGCCGGCGTCATCGCCGAAGCGCGCGCACGCAAGATCAAGGTGCTGGCCGCACGCAACGGCATCCTGGGCGCCTTGCGCGAGGAGTTGATCGACACCTCCAAAGAGTCCGCCGCCGCCATTGCCGCCCTGGCGCAGACGCCCGGCGGTGCATTCGGCTCGTGCCGCTATAAGCTCAAATCGCTGGAAGAAGACAGCGCCAAGTACGAGCGCCTGCTCGACGTGCTGCGCGCGCACGACGTCCGCTGGTTCCTCTACAACGGCGGCAACGACTCGGCCGACACCGCGTGGAAGGTCTCGCAGCTCGCAAAGGCCTATGGGTACCCGCTGCACTGCATCGGCGTGCCAAAGACCATCGACAACGATCTGGCAGTGACCGACACCTGCCCCGGCTTCGGCTCGGCGGCCAAGTACACCGCCGTCTCGGTACGCGAGGCCGCACTGGATGTCGCCGCCATGGCCGACACCTCCACCAAGGTCTTCATCTATGAGGCGATGGGCCGCCATGCCGGCTGGCTGGCCGCAGCGGCAGGCCTGGCCGGGCAAGACCCGGACGACGCCCCGCAGATCATCCTGCTGCCCGAACGCGCCTACGACCAGGCTGCATTCCTGGCCAAGGTGAAACAGGTGGTGGACAAGGTGGGCTGGTGCGTGGTGGTGGCCAGCGAGGGCATCCAGGACGCACACGGCAAGTTCGTCGCCGATGCCGGCGGCGCGACCGACTCGTTCGGCCATGCACAGCTCGGCGGCGTGGCCTCGTTCCTGGCCGCACAGGTCAAGCAGGAGCTTGGCTACAAGGTGCACTGGACGCTACCCGATTACCTGCAGCGCTCCGCGCGCCATCTGGCATCGAAGACGGACTGGGAACAGGCGCAAGCAGTCGGCAAGGCCGCCGTGCAGTACGCGATCAAGGGCATGAACGCGGTGATCCCGGTGATCGAACGCGTCAGCGACGCACCATACCGCTGGAAGATCGTGCCTGCGCCCCTGCACAAGGTGGCCAATCACGAAAAGAAGATGCCGCCCAGCTTCCTGCGCAAGGACGGCTTCGGCATCACCGAACGCGCCCGCCGCTATTTCGCCCCGTTGATCAAGGGCGAAGCCCCGCTGGCCTACGGCAGCGATGGCTTGCCGAAGTATGTGAGTTTGAAGAATGTCGCGGTGGCGAAGAAGTTGCCGGCTTGGGAGGGGTGAACAGGAAGCGATCGTCTCCAGCCAGAGCTGCCACTATCGCAAGCCTTGCGCAGGCGGAACCGGTGTACTGTCGAGAACCGGTGCACTGCCGCCGATCTGCAATGTCCGCACTCCGCACCATGGTCAAGCTACGGTCAACCTCGGCCGCCACCCCGGCCGCCCATTGGTATCCGAGAGATAGGCCGCGCCGGCAAATGCCGCGATTGACTGTAGGACTTTTCCTACAGATGCCCGGCAGACCAAGACAGGCGTGCGACTTGGCGGGAGTGAAGGCGGGGGCGCCCCATTGGCTCGGTAGAAATTTGGTTAACTGTGTGCCACAGTTCGCACCAAACCTGCCTCATCGCGCATAAGGATCATGGCTTCAGCAGGCAATCCCCTTCTAACACCCCAGGGCGGCACTCGCTGTCGCGGGGCGCCTGTGTGTGCAAGAAAAGGCGTCACTCATTCACCACAAGCGCATGACTTATAAGCTGGCCAAGGCCACTAACGCGTACCTGACTTCATTCCTGATTTCTGTTGCCGCTATTTTCACAATCCATCTGCACTGAAAAGATCGACGAGACTCGCCATGACTGCACGCTCCCGCCGCCTCCGCCATCCGATTTCCCGCCTTGCCACCGGCCTACTGCTAACAGTTGGACTGTGCGCAGGCTCCGCCAACGCGCAAGTGGTCATCGTTAACCCGTCGGGAGAGACAAAGGATATCGCGGAGTATGCGGAACAGGCCAAGCGATGGACCGAGACGATCAAGCAGTATCAGCAACAGTTGGATCATTACAAACAGCAACTCATCAATTTGACGGGTTTGAACTTTCTGCGCCCCCCCCCTGGACGATAAGTTCGTCTTGCGGGAAGCAGGCTATGGCCTTGAGTTCGCCTGTCCGGGATCACAAGCCAGCGGCATCGCAGGCATTCTTGATCAGATCAAGTCTGTCGCACCCTCGATGACTGGGAATATGGCGGAGGAACAGCTAAAAGTCTGCGCCCGCATTGTCATGGCGCAAAATTCCCAATACAACGAATCAGTCATGATGCTCAAGCGCTTGGTGCAACGTAACACCGAACTTGAGGCCATTGAGCGCCAGCGCGCCAGAGTGGGTACTAAACAAGGCGCATTGGCAGCTAACGATAACGAAGTGAAGCGTTTCACGGCACGTAATGCTATGGAAATGAGTCATTGGGAAGCCAAGATGAAAGCCTATGACGTCTATATTGCGGGACTCAAAGATGACCAGACCCTGCTGGCCAAGCGCGCATTGGAGGGCAATAAGGGCGATTTGCTGGGACAGGTCGTGCAAGCAGCTGCTTTGAAGATTGCGCTGTCCAAATGAATTAGCCGCCAACCAAAGCCCAGATCACGACGCACAGGCAAACAGCAATGGACGTTTTTTTTAATGGCGCGGCAAGCTGGCTGCAGCCGCTTGCGGACGCCAATCTCGGCGACTTCGTGTTCTTCAAACTGGTCAACGATTACTTCAACCGGGAAATCCAGGAATTCGGCCTCGACTTGATGGGTCGGGCTATGCGTTGGGTCAGCACCATCGCGCTGACGATCACCACGCTGTGGGTGCTGATTCTGGG
>NZ_JAJIUJ010000005.1 GCF_020880415.1 Xanthomonas euvesicatoria pv. euvesicatoria
AAGCCCCGCAATGCGGGGCTTTTTCGTCTCGATAAACCGACTGAACTCAGCGCTTCATCGAACTGAAGAACTCGTCGTTGGACTTGGTGGTCTTCATCTTGTCCAACAGGAATTCCATTGCCGCGATTTCGTCCATCGGGTGCAGCAGCTTGCGCAGGATCCAGATCTTCTGCAGCAGTTCCGGCTCGATCAACAGATCTTCGCGGCGCGTGCCCGAACGGTTGATGTCGATTGCCGGGTACACGCGCTTTTCGGTGATGCGACGGTTCAAGTGCACTTCGCTGTTGCCGGTGCCCTTGAACTCTTCGTAGATCACCTCGTCCATCTTGCTGCCGGTTTCCACCAGCGCCGTGGCGATGATGGTCAGCGAGCCACCTTCTTCCACGTTACGCGCCGCACCGAAGAAACGCTTCGGGCGGTGCAGGGCGTTGGCGTCCACACCGCCGGTGAGCACCTTGCCGGAGCTGGGCACCACGTTGTTGTAGGCGCGCGCCAGGCGGGTGATGGAGTCCAGCAGGATCACCACGTCCTTCTTGTGCTCGACCAGGCGCTTGGCCCGCTCGATCACCATCTCGGCGACCTGCACGTGACGCGCAGCCGGCTCGTCGAACGTGGAGGAGATGACTTCGCCGCGCACGGTGCGCTGCATTTCGGTCACTTCTTCCGGACGCTCGTCGATGAGCAGCACGATCATGTGCACTTCGGGATGATTGGTGGTGATGGCCGTGGCCACCTGCTGCATCATCATCGTCTTACCGGCCTTGGGCGGGGAGACGATCAGCGCACGCTGACCCTTGCCCTGCGGTGCCATCAGATCCAGGATGCGGCCGGTGATGTCCTCGGTGGAGCCATCGCCACGCTCCAGACGGAAGCGGCGGCGCGGGAACAGCGGGGTCAGGTTCTCGAACAGGACCTTGTTCTTGCTCGCTTCCAGCGGCTCGCCGTTGATGGTGTCGACGATCGACAGCGCGAAATAGCGTTCGCCGTCCTTGGGGAAGCGGATGCGGCCGGACAGGTGGTCGCCGGTGCGCAGGTTGAAGCGACGGATCTGGCTGGGCGAGATATAGGTATCGTCCGGGCCGGCCAGGTAGCTGGCTTCTGCGGCACGCAGGAAACCGAAGCCGTCGGGCAGGATTTCCAGCACGCCGTCGGCGGCAACGCCTTCACCGTGACGGGTCAGCACCTTGAGCAGGGCGAAGATCACGTCCTGCTTGCGCGCACGCGCCACGCCTTCCTGGATGTTGAGCTGGTCGGCGATGTCCAGCAGCTTCTGCGCCGGCATCCGCTTGAGGTCGCTCAGCGAATACACCGGAAAACCTTCCGGCACGGCCGGATGCGGACGCGCGATGAACGGCTCGTTGCTGCCGTCGGACGAGGGCATGCCGCCGTCGTTGCCGAAGCGGTCGCGCGGGCCGCGGTCGCGGCGGTTGCGGAACCGGTCACGGCGGTTGCCCTGCTGGTTCTGGCCTTGCTGGTTTTGTCCCTGACTCTGACCGCCCTGGCCTTGCTGATTCTGGCCGGCGTTCTGGTTCTGGTTCTGGCCCTGCTGCTGACCTTGGCCCTGGTTCTGGCCTTGATTCTGGTTCTGCTGTTGCTGCGCCTGGTTGAAGCGCTGCTGCTGCGACTGGCCAACCTCGCGGGGCTCGCCGTGGGTGTCGCCGCCGTGGCTGGCGCTGGGCGCCTGACCGGCGTGTGCGCCATCGCTGGACGTCTGCGCCGGTGCCGGATCGGCAGCGCGCGACGGTGCCTGCGGGGCACGGGGTGCTTCGGGTGCGGGACTGGTGGGCAAGGGCAGGTTGGCCTGCTGTGCGCCAGCCTCTTCAGTGGCGGCGGCGGTCTTGCTCACGCGCGGCTTGCGCACGCGCTTCTCGACGGGAGCGTCGACGCTGCTCCCGGTATCGGAGGAAGGATGATCGGACAAGTGCGTGATTCCTCGCTAAGGTGCGAGCGCCCAACTAGGGGCGAACTGGTGGTAGATGGGAGTCTAGAAGAGCTTCTAGAGGGGTGCGGCGGCGCACGAACGTGCGCCGGACCAACTGACACTATCACCGCCGCGCGTGACCGCGCAAGCGTCTTCCCGGGCATGATTTAACTGCCGGCGCATCATCGGGCGCCCATTGCTGGACGCCCGCCTGCTCAGGCGGCCGCGCCACCCAGGGTCTTGTCGATCATCTGGGTCAGCTGGCCCTTGCCGACGGCGCCGATCTGGGTCGCCTGCACCTGCCCGTCCTTGAACAGCAACAGCATCGGGATCGAGCGCACGTGGTACTTGATGGCCAGCGCACGGTTCTGGTCCACATTCACCTTGGCGACCTTGAGGCGGCCCTGATAGGTGTCGGCCAGATCGTCCAGCACCGGGGCGATCATCTTGCACGGGCCGCACCACTCGGCCCAGAAATCCACCAGAACCGGTTCGCCCGATTGCAGTACAGCTGTGTCGAAGTCGGCATCGCCGACATGTTGAACCTTATCGCTCACCTTGGGTCTCCTGGAAACCAAAACGGCCCACCCGAACGGGCAGGCCGCTACATTGCGCTAAACTGGGGCATTGCGCGACTGAATCAAGTGTCAGTCCTGAAGCCGCGCTGTCCGCCACAACAGCCGCAGTTTGCGACGCTGTCGGCATCGATGCAAGCCGCGCCCGGGCTGCCCAGGGCGCCTCACGAAGACGGAATAATGAGCGACAAACCGCTGACCGATGTGACCTTTTCCTCGTTCGATCTGCATCCGGCCTTGATCGCCGGGCTGGAGAGCGCCGGGTTTACCCGCTGTACCCCGATCCAGGCGCTGACCTTGCCGGTCGCGCTGCCGGGCGGCGATGTCGCCGGCCAGGCCCAGACCGGTACCGGCAAGACCTTGGCGTTCCTGGTCGCGGTGATGAATCGGCTGCTGATCCGCCCGGCCCTGGCCGACCGCAAGCCGGAAGACCCGCGCGCGCTGATCCTGGCGCCGACCCGCGAGCTGGCGATCCAGATCCACAAGGACGCAGTGAAGTTCGGCGCCGACCTTGGCCTGCGCTTTGCGCTGGTCTATGGCGGGGTGGATTACGACAAACAGCGCGAACTGTTGCAGCAGGGCGTGGACGTGATCATCGCCACCCCGGGCCGCCTGATCGACTACGTCAAGCAGCACAAGGTGGTCTCGCTGCACGCCTGCGAGATCTGCGTGCTGGACGAGGCCGACCGCATGTTCGACCTGGGCTTCATCAAGGACATCCGCTTCCTGCTGCGGCGCATGCCCGAGCGCGGCACCCGGCAGACGTTGTTGTTCTCGGCCACGCTCAGCCACCGCGTGCTGGAGCTGGCCTACGAGCACATGAACGAGCCGGAAAAGCTGGTCGTCGAAACCGAAAGCATCACCGCTGCGCGGGTGCGCCAGCGCATCTATTTCCCCTCCGACGAAGAGAAGCAGACGCTGCTGTTGGGCTTGCTGTCGCGCAGCGAAGGCGCGCGCACCATGGTGTTCGTCAATACCAAGGCGTTCGTGGAGCGCGTGGCGCGCACCCTGGAGCGGCACGGCTACCGGGTCGGCGTGCTGTCGGGCGATGTGCCGCAGAAGAAGCGCGAGTCGCTGCTCAACCGCTTCCAGAAAGGCCAGCTCGAAATCCTGGTCGCCACCGACGTGGCTGCGCGCGGTCTGCATATCGATGGCGTCAAGTACGTCTACAACTACGACTTGCCGTTCGACGCCGAAGACTACGTCCATCGCATCGGCCGCACCGCACGCCTGGGCGAGGAAGGCGATGCGATCAGCTTCGCCTGCGAACGCTATGCGATGAGCCTGCCGGACATCGAGGCCTATATCGAGCAGAAGATCCCGGTCGAGCCGGTGACGTCCGAACTGCTGACGCCGCTGCCGCGTGCGCCACGCGTGCCGGTGGAAGGCGAAGAGGCCGACGACGACGCTGGCGACAGCGTGGGCACGATCTTCCGCGAAGCGCGCGAGCAGCGCGCCGCCGAAGAACAGCGTCGCGGTGGCGGGCGCAGTGGTTCGGGCGGGTCGCGCAGCGGCAGTGGCGGTGGCGGTGGTCGCCGCGAAGGCGCCGGTGCCGATGGCAAGCCGCGTCCGCGTCGCAAGCCACGGGTGGAAGGCCAGGCGCCTGCAACTGCGGCGTCGACCGAACATCCGGTCGTTGCCGCAGCGGCGGGACAGGCACCTTCCGCGGGCGTGGCCGATGCCGAGCGCGCGCCACGCAAGCGTCGGCGTCGTCGTAACGGTCGTCCGGTCGAGGGTGCCGAGCCGGCAGTGGCATCCACGCCGGTTCCCGCACCTGCCGCACCGCGTAAGCCCACCCAGGTGGTTGCCAAGCCGGTGCGTGCCGCCGCCAAGCCGTCGGGCAGCCCCTCGCTGCTCAGCCGGATCGGCCGCCGACTGCGTTCGCTGGTCTCAGGCAACTGACCGTTTGCGGCACTGATCGCATCGCCGCGCATCGGCGATGCGACGCAAGCACTGACGCTCCGGCATAATCGCTGAATGACCGTTCTGCGTTTCGACAACGTCAGCAAGCACTACGCCGGTGGCCACCAGGCGCTGACCGATGTCAGCTTCGAAGTGGCCGATGGCGAGATGCTGTTCGTGACCGGCCACTCCGGCGCCGGCAAAAGTACCTTGCTCAAATTGATCCACCTCAGCGAACGCCCGAGTCAGGGCGCGGTACTGCTGGGCGAACGTAACCTGCTCAAGGTACGTGGCCGGCAGATTCCGCTGCATCGGCGCCAGGTGGGTGCGGTCTATCAGGACCACCGTCTGCTCAACGACCGCAGCATCGCCGAGAACGTGGCCCTGCCGCTGATCTTGCGCGGCACCCGGCGTGCCGAGATCGGCAAGCGCGTGCGCTCGGCATTGGAGCGCATCGGTCTGGCCCATCGCGAGAAAGCCCTGCCGTCGCAATTGTCTGCCGGCGAGCAGCAACGCGTGGGCATCGCGCGCGCCATCGTCGGCGAGCCGCGGCTGCTGGTGGCCGATGAGCCCACCGGCAATCTCGACCCGGCACTGGCCGCGGAAATCATGCAGTTATTCGCCGAACTTCCGGCCCGTGGCACCAGCGTGCTGGTGGTCAGCCACGACCTGGCGCTGCTCAAGCAGATGCGCAAGCGCGTGCTGATCCTGGATCACGGCCGCCTGGTCGACGACATCTCGCCGCAGGACCTGGCCGAATGAGCAAGCCCGCCAATACCGAAACCGTCGCGCCGTCGCGGCTCGGCGTCTGGATCGACCACCATCTGCACAGCATTGCCTTCAGCCTGGGCCGTGCGATGCGCAAGCCGTGGGCCACGTTGCTGACCATCGTGGTGATGGCCCTGGCGCTGGCCCTGCCGCTGGGGCTGTCGATCGCACTGGATAACGTCAAGCTGCTGGCCGGCAGCGTGCAGCAGTCGCGCGAGATCAATCTGTTTCTGAAGGTCGACGTGGCTACCGAGGCGGCGCAGGCGCTGGCCGGCGAGCTGCGTGCACGCCCGGATGTCGCCAAGGTCACGCTGCGCACGCCGGAGCAGGGCTTGGCCGAGCTGCGCGAGAGCGCCAAGCTCGATGAAGCGGCCGATGCGCTGGGCGACAACCCGCTGCCCACCTTGCTGATCGTCACTCCCGCCGATGCGACCGACGACGCGCAGCTGGCCAGTGCGCTGCAGGCGCTGCCGCAGACCGATCAGGTGCAGCACGACGCGCTGTGGCGCAAGCGCCTGGATGGCTGGCTGCACTTCGGCGAGCGCCTGGTCCAGGTGTTGTCTGCCCTGCTCGGGATCGGTGCGGTGCTGGTGGTCGGCAACACCGTGCGGCTGGACATTCAGTCGCGGCGCGAAGAAATCGGCGTGCTGCAGTTGCTCGGCGCCAGCGATGGCTTCATCCGCCGCCCGTTTTTGTATCTGGGCGCGTGGTACGGACTCGGCGCCGGCGCTGTCGCGCTCGCTCTGATCGCCGCCTCGGGCCTGGCATTGCGTGCGCCGTTGGCGACATTGGCCGACAGTTACGGCAGTTCTTTTACCCTGCACGGGCTGGATCTGTTGCATTCTGCGATGGTGCTGGTCGGCACCTTAGTCCTGGGTTGGTTGGGTGCCTGGCTGGTGACCGGCCATTTCCTTCGCCAGACCCGTCCTACCGAGACCTGAGGCCTGCCATGCATCCACCAGATCTCAAACACCTGATCAGCGACGCACCGCGCGTGATGGTGGTCGATGGTTCCAAGTTGGTGCGCAAGCTGATTGCCGACGTGCTCAAGCGCGACCTGCCCAATGTGCAGGTGATCGGCTGTTCCAACATTGCCGAAGCGCGGCAGGCGCTGGAAGCCGGCGCCGTGGATCTGGTCACCACCTCGCTGTCGCTGCCCGATGGCGACGGCCTGACCCTGGCGCGCAGCGTGCGCGAAACCGCCGGGCAGGCCTATGTACCGGTGATCGTGGTCTCCGGCGATGCGCAGCAGCATCTGGTGGAGCGCCGTTTCACCGAGTACGTCACCGATTATTTCGACAAGGCGCTGGGCCATGAAGCCCTGGCGACCTTCATCCGCGGCTACGTGCAGCCCGAGCCGGTGGTGGGGGCGACCGTGCTCTACATCGAAGACAGCCGCGTGGTGGCCGAGGCGACCAAGCGCATGCTCGAACGGCAGAGCCTGAAAGTGGTGCACGTGCTCACCGCCGAAGATGCCTTTGCGCTGCTCACCGCCGAATCGCTGGGCCGCACCGAACGCCGCATCGACGTGGTGCTCACCGACGTGACCCTCAAAGGCGAGCTCAACGGCCGCGACGTGGTCGAGCGTATCCGCATCGATTTCGCCTACGGCAAGCGCCGCCTGCCGGTGCTGGTGATGACCGGCGACACCAACCCGCGCAATCAATCCGACTTGCTGCGGGCCGGTGCCAACGATCTGGTGCAGAAACCGATCGAAGAGCGCCTGCTGGTGACCAAGGTGTTGTTCCAGCTGCGCCTGGCACGCCTGGAGGATCAGGCTGTCACGCTATGACTGAAGGGGAGGGACGCATCCAGCTGGAACCGTCGTGGAAGGCAAGAGTGGGCGACTGGCTGCTGCGCCCGCAGATGCAGGAGCTGTCGGCATTCCTGCGCCAGCGCAAGGCGGCCGGAGCACGGGTGTTTCCGCCCGGCCCGCAGATCTTCGCCGCCTTCGACGCCACCCCGTTCGAACAGGTCAAGGTGGTGATCCTGGGCCAGGACCCGTATCACGGCGAAGGTCAGGCGCATGGGCTGTGCTTCTCGGTATTGCCCGGCGTGCCGGTGCCGCCGTCGCTGCTCAACATCTACAAGGAGATCCAGGACGACCTGGGGATCGCGCGGCCGGATCACGGCTACCTGATGCCCTGGGCGCGCCAGGGCGTGCTGCTGCTCAATGCCGTGCTGACGGTGGAGCAGGGGCGCGCCGGCGCCCACCAGAACAAGGGCTGGGAAGGCTTCACCGATCATGTGGTGGACACCCTCAACCGCGAGCGCGAAGGGCTGGTGTTTCTGCTGTGGGGCAGCTATGCGCAGTCCAAGGGCAAGGTCATCGACCAGGCACGCCATCGGGTCTTGAAGGCGCCGCATCCTTCGCCGCTTTCGGCGCACCGCGGCTTCCTGGGCTGCCGGCATTTTTCCAAGACCAACGACCATTTGCGGCGGCGTGGTCTGAGCCCGATCGACTGGTCGCTGCCACCGCGCAGCGCACTGGACACCACCTCCACCGGCGCCTGAACGACGCTGCGGCATCCTGGTGCGCAACCAATTTGTCACGGTTTGCACAGGGGCTTGGTGATACCGTAAGCTTCGAATTTGGGGTGCCGGGCTGTAGAACACCGGTGATGCCAAAGACCCGAACGTTCTATAAATGGAATGCTGGGAACTCTTTCTGTACCCGGCAGTCCAATAGTTCGACTGCTAAGATGGTGCCTATGAACCAGACTACCTCGACTGCCCTTGTGGCAAACAATCTCCCGATTCCCAGTGCGCTCGGTTCGCTGGACGCCTACATCGGTGCCGTGCACCAGATCCCGGTGCTGTCGGTCGATGAGGAGCAGGATCTGGCCCGTCGCTTCCGCGACGAGCTGGACCTGGACGCCGCGCGCGAACTGGTCCATTCCCACCTGCGCTTCGTGGTGCACGTGGCCCGCGGCTACAACGGCTACGGCCTGCCGCTGGGCGACCTGATCCAGGAAGGCAATATCGGCCTGATGAAGGCGGTCAAGCGCTTCGACCCGGACATGGGCGTGCGCCTGGTCAGCTTCGCGGTGCACTGGATCCGTGCCGAGATGCACGAGTTCATCCTGAAGAACTGGCGCATCGTCAAGGTCGCCACCACCAAGGCGCAGCGCAAGCTGTTCTTCAACCTGCGCAAGTCCAAGACCCGTCTGGGCTGGCTCAATGCGTCGGAAGTGACTGCGGTTGCCAAGGACCTGAACGTCTCCGAGCGTGAAGTGATGGAGATGGAGTCGCGGCTGTCCGGTCGCGATATCGGTTTCGACGCGTCGTCGGACGAAGACGACGATCACGGCCCGCCGTCGCCGGTGAGCTATCTGGTCGCCAATGAAGAAGACCCGTCGCAGGCGTACGAGCGTCACGACAGCGAAGACAACCAGCTGCAGCTGCTGCGCGAAGGCATGGCTGGACTGGACGCGCGCTCGCGCGACATCGTCAAGCGCCGTTGGCTGGATTCCGATTCCAAGGTGACGCTGCAGGAACTGGCAGACGAATACGGCGTCTCGGCCGAGCGTATCCGCCAGATCGAAGCCAATGCGCTGAAGAAGATGAAGGCGCTGTTCGTCGCCTGACCCTGTCGGTCTTGCGCGAGTGGTTGTACAGACGGCCCGGTTTTCCGGGCCGTTTGCATATGTGGTGTTACGCGATTGCTACTCCGGCGGGCGCGCCACCGGCAGATGCCAGCCGTAGCGGATGGCCATGAAGCGCAGGCCGAAACACACGCCGGCGCCGGTCGCCAACGACCAGGCCTGCGGCACATCCAGGACGTGCCCGATCGCGACCAGCCCGCCACCGGCGAGCGCGGCGACCGCATACAGTTCGGCCTGCAACACCACCGGCGTGCGTGCCACCAGCAGATCGCGCGCGATGCCTCCGCCGATGCCGCTGAGCATGCCCAGCAGCGTCGCGCTGAGTGGGCTGAGGTGATAGTCCAGCGCCTTGCTGGTGCCGTAGACCGCAAACAGCGCCAATCCGGCCGCATCGAAGAGTTGCACCGGGTTGCGCAGCCGCTCCACCGCTGCATGCCAATAGAACCCGGCCACGCCGGCCAGGCAGGCCACCAGCAGATACTGCGGCTGCACCAGCGCGGCCGGCGGGGTGGCGCCGATCAGCACATCGCGCACGATGCCGCCGGACACCGCTGCCGCGCAGGAGAGCACCAGCACGCCGAACAGGTCCAGGCGGTTGCGCACCGCCAAGGTCGCGCCGCTCAGGGCGAACACGAAGGTGCCGAGCAGATCCAGCAGGAACAGGACAGTTGCCACGATCGGGTCGTCGAATCAGGCCGCACAGCATCGCACGGCCTGGGCCGCTATCACCCGTCCTTGCTGCTGGGCGGCGGGTCGTCGGCGGCGCCGCCGAAGATGATGCGTGCGGCGCGCTGGTAGCTCCAGTACGCCATCGCCCAGTTCACCAGCACCACGAACCGGTTGCGGAAGCCGATCAGAAAGTACACGTGCGCAGCCAGCCAGAACCACCAGGCGACGATGCCGGACAACTTGAGCTTGCCCACATGCACGATGGCGGCCATGCGGCCGATCGTGGCCAGGTTGCCGTAGTCCTGGTAGCGAAACGCCGGGGCGGTCTGGCCGCGCTGCCGCGCCCGGATCGCCTTGGCGATGTGCTTGCCCATCTGCTTGGCGGCCGGCGCTACGCCCGGCACCGGGCGGCCGTCCTGCTGCACCGAGGCCAGATCGCCGCCGACGAAGATGTCCGGGTGGCCCGGTACGCTGAGGTCGGCCTCGACCAGCACGCGGCCGGCGCGATCCAGCGGCACGCCCAGCGTACGCGCCAGCGGCGAGGCGGCCACGCCGGCGGCCCACACCACGGTGCGTGCCGGCACGAAGGTGTCGCCGAGCTGGTAGCCCAAGACATCGATCTGCGTGACCGGAGTTCCGGTGTGCACCTCCACGCCCAGACGTTCCAGCTGCTTGCGCGCCTTGGCAGTGAGATCTTCCGGAAACGAGGGCAGCACGCGCGGACCGGCTTCGACCAGGCGCACACGCGCCTGCCGCGGGTCGATGTGGCGGAACTCGTTCTTGAGCGTGTGGCGGGCGATTTCGGCCAGGGTGCCGGCCAGTTCAACGCCGGTGGGCCCGCCGCCGACCACGGCAAAGCTCAGCCAGGCGGCGCGTGCGGCGGGGTCGGATTCGGCTTCTGCGCGTTCGAAGGCCAGCAGCAGCTTGCGCCGCAGCACCAGCGCGTCGTACAGCGTTTTCAGGCCGGGAGCGTGTTCGGCCCATTGGTCGTTACCGAAATAGGCATGGGTGGCGCCGGTGGCCAGCAGCAGCATGTCGTAGCCGAGCGTGCTGCCATCGGCCAACACCACCTCGCGGCGGTCTGGTGCGATATCGGTGACATCGCCGAGCAGTACTTCGACATTGCGTTGCTCGCGCAGGATGTGCCGGAGCGGCGCGGCGATGTCCGGTGCCGACAAACCGGCGGTGGCCACCTGGTACAGCAGCGGCTGGAACAGGTGGTGGTTCTGGCGGTCGACCAGGGTGATGCGGATGCCGGGGTCGTCGAGCGCGCGGGTCGCCCATAAGCCGGCGAATCCGCCGCCGACCACAACCAGATGCAGCGGAGCTTGGGAGGGGGGAGAGGTCATCGTGAGGTCCGATGGAGTGCGACGCGGGCCCATCAGGATGCCGCATCGGCAATGAACATGCCGCGTGAGCGCGGCCCGCCTGCGGCATCATGTCGCATCTCCCGCTTCCGGCCACCCCATGTCCTCGCTCCCGCCGCCGTTGCCGCCGTTGTCGTCTGTGCCACCCGCTGCACCGTCGCCGGCAGCTGTCGCCCCAAAGTCGCTCAGTAGTGTGGCGATCGGGCTGATTGGCGTGGCGACGTGCGTGGTGCTGATGGCGATGCTGGTGTTTGGCGCGCTCATCTGGCTGATGTCGACCGGTTGGTCGTTGTTTGCCGATCAGGCGCGCAGTGCGCTACAGGCCGATGCCGTGGTGCAGGAACATATCGGGCAGATCCGCGACATGCGGGTGGATCTGTATCGCACCAGTCTGGCACCGGGGAGCGATGAGTTCGTGTTCGATGTGCAAGGCGATCGCGGCACCGGGCGCGTGCACGCCACCTGGGTCAGCGACGGTGCCGAACGCGAGATCCTGAGTACGGGCGTGCTCACGCTGCGCGATGGTACCGAGTACACATTGCCGGCCGAGACCGACGTGGAGGAGAGTGAGATGGACACCGACACCGACACCGACTTCAAGACCGAATCTGCGAACTCCCTGGAGCAATGAGCATGATCGACAACCCCGACAAACGCATCGCGCTGCTGATCGATGCGGACAATGCGCCGGCCGGCAAGATCGACGTGGTGCTGGCCGAAGTGGCGCGCTACGGCGTGGCCAACGTGCGCCGCGCCTACGGCAACTGGAAGAGCCCGCACTTGAAAGGTTGGGAGGCGGCATTGCACGACTACGCGATCCGGCCCATCCAGCAATTTGCCTACAGTTCCGGCAAGAACGCCTCGGACATGGCGATGGTGATCGATGCGATGGACCTGTTGTACGCGCGCAATCTGGATGGATTTGCGATCGTCTCCAGCGATGCCGACTTCACGCCGCTGGTGATGCGGCTGCTGACCGACGGCATGAAGGTCTATGGCTTCGGCGAGAAGAAGACACCGGCGCCATTCGTCAATGCGTGCTCCAAGTTCACCTATGTCGAGGCGCTCGGGCAACAGGCTGCAGCGGCCAGCGAAACGGCTGCCGGTCGCAAGGACGCCACCGCATTACGCAGCGATACGCGTCTGGTCCAAATGCTACGCAATGCGATCGTCAGCGCCTGCGAAGACGATGGTTGGGCGCTGCTGAGTGCGGTCGGCAAGCAGGTGGCCAACCAGGCCTCGTTCGATCCACGCAACTATGGCTATCGCAAACTCAGCGATCTGGTACGCGCGATCGGCTTGTTCGAGATCAGGCAGGACGAACAGGCCTTGTGGGTGCGCGACTCGCCCAAGGGTGGGCGTGGCAAGCCGGCGCAGCCCACCGCTGCGACGGCACGCCCCGCGGCTGCCAAGCGCTCGGCGCGTGCGCCAGCCAAGCCTGTAGCAGGGAGCTGAGCATGCCGCAGGACGTACGTTTGCCCGCCGCACCGACGGCTGCTATCACACTGTGGGGCCGGCGCAATTCCAGCAATGTGCGCAAGGTGTTGTGGTGCGCCGAAGAAGCCGGCGTGGCCTATACCTCGATCGAAGTCGGCGGCGCATTCGGCGGCAACGACACGCCGGCGTATCGCGCGCTGAACCCGAATGGTGTGGTGCCGACCTTGCAGGATGGTGCGCTGGTGCTGTGGGAATCCAATGCGATCGTGCGCTACCTGGCCGCCCAGTACGCGCCTGCGTTGTATCCACACTCGCCGCCCGAGCGCGCGCTGGGCGATCGCTGGATGGACTGGACCACATCGACGTTTGCCGGAGTATTTCGCGATCTGTTTTGGGGCGTGCTGCGCACACCGGAGCACGAGCGCGATCATGTATTGCCGCTGCGCTGGCGCAGTCAGGCGAACTGCTCGCGCGCGCCGATGCGGCATTGGCGCAGCAGCCATATCTGTCCGGCGAGCAATTTGCGATGGGCGATATTCCGCTGGGCAGCTTTATCTACGCGTGGTTCGAAATGCCGATCGAGCGCCCCGAATTGCCGCATCTGCGTGCGTGGTACGAACGCCTGCGCGCACGGCCGGCGTACCAGCGTGCGGTGATGACGGCGCTGACCTGAGTATCGAGATTCCTCTTGGGCCGGCGTGGTTCATGGCAGGCGCCGCACGCGCTGCCGAGCTCACGCGTTGTTGCAAGCGCGTGGATCTTGTACGTCGCGCGGCCAAGCAGCTCGCGCTTTCTGTAGGAGCGCACTTGTGCGCGATGGCATTGCCAGTAAGGCCCCATCGCGCGCAAGCGCGCTCCTACAAAAGCGTGATGACACGTGCAGCCTGTTGGCTCGCGTTTGTTCGTAGGAGCGCACCCGGCGCGAGGGCATTCCCGGTAACGCCACATCGCGCCCAGGGGCGCTCCTACAAAAGATCACGCCACGCGCGATTAAGGACCTTGGCACAGCGCGCAAACATGGGTCTGGCTGCTGCCCCGCCTGCGATACGCCCGCCCTAATACAAGTCGATCGGGTCCACATCCAGCGACCAGCGTACACGGCGGGCTTGCGGTAGCGCATAGATGGCCGGCAGTTGGGTGTCGAGCAGGCGATGCAATGCCGCGCGTTGTTGCGCCGACAACAGCAGCTGCGTGCGCTGGAAACCGGCGCGGCGCGGCATCGGTGCCGGCATCGGGCCGTAGCATTCCACTGCGGCAAACGCCGGCGATTGCGTGCCGGGGTCGGCGCTGGTCAAACCGCGCACCGCCAGCAGGAATTGATTGGCTGCGGCCACATCCTTGGCTTCGGCACGGAACAAGGCCAGGTGCGCGAAGGGAGGGAATCCGGCCGCTTCGCGCTGCTGCAGTTCGGCGTCGGCGAAGGCGTGGTAGCCGCCATTGACCAGGGTCTGCAGCAACGGGTGTTCGGGGTGATGGGTCTGCAACCAGACTTCGCCCGGCCGGTCGGCACGCCCGGCGCGTCCGGCCACCTGGATCAACTGCTGGGCCAGTTTCTCCGCGGCGCGGAAGTCGGCCGAGAACAGGCCTTCGTCGATGCCGACCACCACCACCATGGTCAGCCGTGGCAGGTCGTGGCCCTTGGCCAGGATCTGCGTGCCCACCAGGATGCCGGCCTCGGTGCCGAGCCGGGCGAGCTGGGTTTCCAGTGCGTCGCGACGCTGGGTGGTGCTGCGGTCGATGCGCACCACCGGGACGTCCGGAAACGCCTCGGTCAGGCGTTCTTCCAGTCGCTCGGTGCCGATGCCCTGCGGCTGCAGCGCGAGGCTGGCGCAGGCCGGGCAGGCCAGCGGTGCAGGTTGGCGCGCGCCGCAATGGTGGCACTGCAGACGGCGGCCGCCGGCATGCACGGTCATCGGGGTCTGGTGCAGCGGCGTGCTGCAGCGCTGGCAGGCCGCGGTCCAGCCGCAGTCGTGGCACAGCAGCACGGGTGCATAGCCGCGGCGGTTCTTGAACACCAGGACCTGTTCGCCGCGCGCCAGGGTGGCGCCGATACCGGCCAGCACCTCGGGCGACAGGCCGTCCTTGAGCGGGCGCTTGCGCACGTCGAGCACGCGTACGCGCGGCGGGCGCGCTTCGCCGGCGCGCCGCGACAGGCGCAGATGCTGGTAGCGGCCGGAATAGGCGTTGTGCAGGCTTTCCAGCGATGGCGTTGCACTGCCCAGGATCACCGGCACATCCAGCGCCTTGCCGCGTACCAGGGCGAAATCGCGCGCGTGATAGCGGATGCCGTCCTGCTGCTTGTAGCTGCCGTCGTGCTCTTCGTCGATCACGATCAGGCCGGCGTTGGGCAGCGGGGTGAACACCGCCGAGCGGGTGCCGACGATCAGCTTGGCCTCGCCGCGCCAGGCCGCCGCCCACACCCGCGCGCGTTCGCCATCGGACAGCCCCGAATGCAGCGCGTGCACCGGCACGCCCAGGCGGGCGCGGAAGCGGCCCAGGGTCTGCGGAGTCAGGCCGATCTCCGGTACCAGCACCAACGCCTGCTTGCCGGCGGCCAGGCAGTCGGCGATCGCCTGCAGGTAGACCTCGGTCTTGCCGCTGCCGGTGACGCCGTCGAGCAGGTAGGTGGCAAAGCCACTGTGCGCACGGATCGCGGTGGCGGCGGCCTGCTGTTCGTCGTTGAGCGGCGGGCCGCTGCCGGGACGGGGCGGGATGCTGTCGGCCGGCACCGCCACGCGCTCGGCGTAGTGGCGTTTGGCCAGGCTGCGCGCTGCCTGCCGCCATTGCGGCAGTAGTGGATCCAGTTGCTCTTCGCCCACTGCGCCGGTGAGCAGCAGGGTCGCCAACAGGGCGGGACGGCTGCCCGCGCGCAGGCTGGCGGCACCGCTGTGGCCGGCTTCGGTCAGCTGCCAGGCCCAGGCGTGGGTGTCGGCCAGCGGTTCGCCGCGGCGCAGCGGGCCGGGCAGGGCGCTGGTCTGGGCCTCGCCGAGCGGAGCGTGGGTGTAGCGGGCCAGCCAGTGCAGCGAGCGGGCCAGTTCATCCACCAGCAGCGGAGCCTGGTCGCACCACGCCAGTGCCGGGCGCAAGCCGTCGGCCGCGGGCAGTTGCCCGATCTCCACCACCACCCCGACCAACTCGCGTGGCCCGAACGGCACCCGCACCCGGCAGCCGACCCGCGCCGGGTCCGTCAACGGCGCATCGGTCGGAGGCAGATAGTCGAACAATTGGGGCAGCGGCACCGGCAAGGCGACGCGCAGGGTGGCGACGGTCGAAGTCATCCGACCAGTCTACCGACCCTGTCCAGAGGCCGGCGGCCGCCCCCAAATCGGCCCGAATCCAACCCGAGGCAGCGGCCGCGTTTCTGTGACGGAAGTGATAAATACGACGTAAACCTATGTGAGGGTTAAGGAAACGGGTTTATCCACACTGGCTGTGGATAAACCTGTGAATTAGTGTCGTGCTCCACGCTGTGACGATGGATTCACTAGCCTCTGCAACCTCTTGGACATTTTTTAGCCAACATGCATAAGTCAATAAATTTCAATCACTTAGGCGTGAAACACGAATGCAACAAAGAAAAAACAACAGTTGACAGACGCCTGCGTATCGGTATGTCTGCCGCTGTGCACAACCCGCCGCGGCGGCAGGCACGGCCGGTGTGAAGGCGGAGCGGGGCCGGGCCGATCTGTCAAGCAGTCGGCGGGGGCCAATCGCGTCGGTATCATGCCGGCCGATGCTGGAGTTCTCATGACCGTAGTCCCCGACGCCCCCGTGACCCCTGCCGCGCTATCTGCCTTCTTGCGCGGTGTCGAACGCCGGGGTCTGGTGCTCGCACAATTGCAATGCGGCGACGTGGCCGCCGCCGAGCGCGCACTCGCAGCGGCCTTGCGCGCCTTCAGCAGCCAGGCGGCAGGTCGGCCGATGGCAGGCTGGCCGATGCGCTTCTGGAGCCTGCTGGCCACCGCGCCACCGCTGCGGCGCGAGCCGATGCCGGGCACGTGGCTGCCCCCATTCACTGTCTTGGGCCGGATGCAGACTGCCGACCGCCTGGCGCTGCTGCTGCGGATCGTGGCCGGGCTGGAAGAAGGCGTGGCCAGCGAGGTGCAAGGCGTCGAAGCGGCGGACTACCGGCAGTCGCTGGCGCGTGCCTGCCCGCGCGATGCCGCCGGCAATCCGGATGCCCAGGCCTGGCGGGCCCTGGCAGAAGCGGCGCAAGTGGAACTGCGCGACCTGAGCCCGGCCCAGTTGACCCGGCTGAGCCAGCTCCGCGATTCGGCCCTGGCCGGAATGCCGCTCACTGCCGCGCCGGCCGAGCCGGCACCGGCGCCGCGCCGTCCTGCCGCTGCCCGGGCCCGACGGCAATGGCGGTGGCCGCAGCTGGAGCGCCGCCACGCCGGCATGGCGCTGGGCGTGCTGGCGGTGGCACTGCTGCTGGCGGTGTTGGGCTGGTGGTGGGCCCACCGCCGGCCCGCGCTTCCTCCCGAGCCTGTCTCGCAGGCGCCTGCCGGCGTGCTGCACGTGACCGACGCGGCGCCGGTACTGGTGGAGGAACTCCCGGCGGCCGATCTGCCGGATGCCGTGGCCTCGCCGGGCCTGGATCCGCGCGACCAGGCGATGCTGGCCGACCCGGATCTGGAGCTGGCCCGCGCTGCGGACTTCTATGCCTGGTATGCCGCCGGCCACCCGGTGCCGGTTGATGAATCCGGTGCGCATGCCACCGCAGCCGAGCAACCTTCCGCCCCTCTGGAGACGGTCGATGATGAAACCAACTGACTGGTGCGGCCTGCTGCTCTGCGCGTTTGCCGGCGTCGCCGGCGCGCAGCGCTTGCCGACGCCGCTGGAAGAATCGGCCGCTGCGCCGGCCGCGTCCACCTCCGCTGCCGCAGTGCCGAATACATCGCCGAGCGCCGCGCAGCAACGCGCACGCTGGGCGGCGATGACGCCTGCGCAGCAAGCCGAGCTGCGTGCCCGCTATGCCGCCTGGAAGGGGCTGACGGCCACCGACCGGGTGGTGTTGCGCCAGGCACGCGAGCGGCTGCAGGCCTTGCCCGAGGATCAGCAACGCGCGCTGCGCACCCAGTTCGGCGCGATGGATCGCCTGCATCGCGACGGCTGGCGCCTGGGCTCGCAGGTGGGGGCGTTCTATGCCCAGTTGCAGCCGTTGATCGGCTACGTGCAGCCCGCCCAGCGCGAGGCCATGCTGGCCGCGCTGCGCAGCCTGGACGCCGGCCAGCTGGAGCAACTGGCGGTGCTGGCACAGCGCACCCCGCCCCAGGAGCGCGACCGCCTGCGCGAGGCCTTCCTGGCCGAAGCGCCGGCCACGCGCAGCATCTGGTTGAAGCGCCAACTGGCGCGTTGATCGCTCGCGTGCCGTCGGCGCGCGCAATGCCTTTCAGTGTTGCGCCGGTCATATCCGTTCTAGCGGTGCCTGCCCCATAGCGCCGCTTCAGACGCGCCGCACCCAGGCCCGGCATCGCTGCGTCGCGCTGCAATGCGGCTGTCTTCGCGCAACCGTCTGCGCAGTCAGCGCGTCAAAGACGCGCCAGACTGGCCACCATCAACAGCGCCGCGGCCACCGTCACCAACACCAGATACACCCCGCTCAGGCCGATGTACTTGAGCACGGTGACCAGCCAGGACTGCGCGTACACACGCCGCTGCATCCACAACAGATACACCGGCATCCAGAGCGTCAGCCCGAACTGCACGACTCCGATACTCCAGGTGATCGGGCTGGCGACGTGCGCCAGCGCATCGCTGAGCAGCGACAACAGCAGTTGCGTGAGCAGGTTCAGGCACAGGAAGGCGTGGCTATACAGTGCCACCACCAGATGCTCCAGATACACCTGCCCGCTGCGCACGTAGAACACCCGCAACAGCAGTGCAAACAGCGGCACCAGCACCAGCAATGCAGACGGCACCGCTGCGAAGAATGCGTTGTAGAGCAGTTGCGGGTCGCTGCGCAGTCGCGGCAGGTTGTCGCGGATATGGCGAAGTTGGGTATTGATCCAGCGGTTGGCGAACTGCGGTAGTGCCGCATAGTGCAGTGGGTTGCTCACCGGGTCCCACGGCTTGCCCATGACCGAAAAGAACGTGCTGTCGCTGTCTGCCTCTGCGGTGGGCACGGCGCTGGTCGGACGCGCGTCGGCCCGCAGCTGCGTCAGACGACGCTGCGCTTGCGCATTGGCACGCGCGATGCCGGCGTCCACGCGCTCGCGTGCGATGCCGATCGGCACGGCCGCGCGCGTCTGCGTCAGCGCGTCGACCAACTGCCTGCGTACCGCTTCCACCTGCGCTGGCGTGCGTGCCTGTGCGAAATCCTTGGGAACCGTGGTCTGGCTGGTGCCGGGCGCGGCGGCGATATCGCTGTCTGCGGCGGACGCATGCACGGCGATGCGCGCGATGAAGAACGTCAACAAGCTCAGTACCAGGAACAGCCGCATCGGCGCCACGTACCGCACGCGTTGGCCGCCCAGGAAGCGTTGGGCCACGCGTCCGGGCACCAGCAGGTCGCGCAGGGTGCGGAAAATGCGCCCATCCAGATGCCAGAACGACTCGAACACTTCTTCCACCGCATGGGCGACGCTGCGCACCGGGTTGTGCGCGCTTTGCCCGCAGGCGTGGCAGTACGCCCCCTGCAAGGCAGTGGCACAATTTTCGCAGGCTGTGGGAGGGTGCGCGGTCGAATGCAGTGACATGAGCCAGGTCCGGTTGGCGAGTCGGGGAAGGCGCGTTGCCGTCGACCTGATCCCGAAAGAACGGCGTTGGCGCACGCGTACAACGGTCTCCCGCGCCGGCCCGGTTGCAGCAGCCTTCGCGTTTTGCCCGCACACACAGTCGCGCAGCGGGCTCTACCCAGCTGCGCGGCAAGGCCGCAGTCGGAAAGTAGGCGTAAGATAGCCGGCCCGCGCGACCCGGTGCCAGCGCCTCCCGGCACGGCCGTAGTCCGCGCAGCGATCGGTTGTCATGTCTGTTTCTTCTGCACCCCCGTCCGCGACGCCAGGCTTCGCCTCGGAAGTGCGCACCACCGGCCTGCTTGCGTTGCCGCTGGTGCTCGGCCACGTTTCCACCGGCCTGATCGGTTTTGTCGACAACGTCATCGCCGGCCACCACGGCACCGCCACGCTGGCTGCAGTCACCATCGGCACCTCGCTGCTGTGGCTGCCGATGCTGGTGCCGATCGGCACCTTGATCTCGTTGACTGCCTCGGTCTCGCAATTGCTCGGCGCCGGCCGCGAGCGCGAGATCGGGCCGCTGTTCCGGCAGGCGCTGTGGCTGTCGCTGGGGCTGAGTGCGCTGATGTTCGTGTTCCTGAGCGTGGTGCCGCCGTTGCTGCCCACCTTCGGGATTGCAGCGGACATCGTGCCCGGCGCGACCGCGTTCCTGCACGCGGTGCGCTGGGGCGTGCCGGCGCTGACCTTCTACTTCTGCATGCGCTATCTCAGCGAGGGCATGCACTGGACGCTGCCGACCATGCTGCTGGGTTTTGGCGGCCTGCTGGTGCTGGCACCGGTGGGCTATGCGCTGACCTATGGCAAGTTCGGCTTCGCCGAGCACGGTGCCGAAGGGCTGGGCATCGCCTCGGCCATCACCATGTGGGTGCAGGCGAGCGTGTTTGCGCTGTATCTGTGGCGCGCACGGCGGTTTGCGCATCTGCACTTGTTCGCCCACCTGGAAGGACCGCGCTGGCGCGCCATCGGCGAGTTGCTACGCACCGGCTTGCCGATCGGCATCACCGTGTTGATGGAAGGCGGGTTGTTTATCGTCACTGCGTTGTTGATCGGCCGGCTGGGCGCCACCGAAGCGGCCGCGCACCAGATCGCGATCAACGTCGCGCAGTTGTGCTTCATGATCCCGATGGGCGTGGCCGAGGCCACCACCGTGCGCGTGGGCCACGCAGTGGGCCGCGGCGACCCGCTGGCGATGCGGCGCGCGGCCTGGGCCGGCTATGCGATCGTGCTGGGCACCCAAGCGCTGTCGGCCAGCGCACTGTTGCTGGGCCACGATGCCATCGTCGGCGTCTATACCGACGACGTGGCCGTGGCCGCGCTGGCGTCGGTGTTGCTGCTGTTTGCCGCCACGTTCCAGTTTCCCGACGGCATCCAGGTGCTGTCGGCCGGCGCGCTGCGCGGGCTCAAGGACACCCGCGTGCCGATGTTCCTGGCGATGTTTTCGTACTGGGGCGTGGGCATGCCGATCGGCGCCGGGCTCGGCCTGGGGCTGGGCTGGGGACCGAAGGGCATGTGGGTGGGCCTGATCCTGGGCCTGACGGTGGCCTCGATCCTGATGGGGCTGCGCTTCCGCCAGACCAGCCGGCGGCTGACCGCCACCGTGACACCCTGACTTCCAGCGCATGCCGCGCGCGCTGCGCAGCCGGTATGCTGGGCACCATCGATCTGTATGCAGCGTCTTTCGACGGAGCTTTCCATGAACCACCCCGTGCGTCGCAATCCCATCGCCAGCTTCTTCGTCGGCCTGTGGGATGTGATGAATTTCACCCGGCGCCTGATTTTCAACCTGGTGTTCTTCGGTTTCCTGTTCCTGCTGCTGCTGGTGTTCGTGGTGGCGCTGGCGCGTGGCGATGGCACCAAGCCGCTGGCCGAGCGCACCACCCTGGTGATCAACCCGGAAGGCACGCTGGTCGAACAATTCAGTGCCGACCCGGTCAGCCGGTCGCTGGCCAAGGCGGTCGGCGACAAGAGCGCCGAAGAAGTGCAACTGCGCGACCTGGTGCGCGTGATCGAGGCGGCGGGCAAGGACCGCAAGATCGAGCGCGTGCTGTTGAACCTGGACAAGCTGCAACCGTCCGGATTTGCTTCCCAACGCGAAGTGGCCGTCGCATTGCAGAAGTTGCGCGCCTCCGGCAAGCAGATCGTGGCCTTCAGCGAGAGCATGAGCCAGGGCCAGTACCTGCTCGCCGCACAGGCCAACGAGGTGTATCTGGACCCGATGGGCAGCGTGTTGCTGGAAGGCCTTGGCCGCTATCGCCAGTACTTCCGCGAAGGCCTGCAGGACAAGCTCGGCGTGGACGTGCATCTGTTCCGCGTCGGCGAGTACAAGTCTGCAGCCGAGCCGTACATCCTGGACGCGGCCTCGGCCGATGCCAAGGAAGCGGATTTGTTCTGGATGAACGATGTGTGGCATCGCTATCTGGCCGACGTGGGCACCGCGCGCAAGCTGAGCCCGGCGCAGCTGGCTGCCGGCATCGACACGCTGCCCGAAGGCGTGGCCGCCGCCGGTGGCGACCTCGCCAAGTTCGCGCTGCAACAGAAGCTGGTGGACGGGCTCAAGACGCGCGAAGAAGTCGATGCGCTGCTGGTCAAGCGCGGTGTGGCCGACAGCGATGCCGACAGCGGTTTCCGCAATATCGGGTTCAACGATTATCTGAGCCAGCTGCAGGCGCAGCGTTCGCCGATGGACAGTCGCCCGCAGGTGGCGGTGGTCGTGGCGGCGGGCGAGATCAGCGGTGGCGAACAGCCGGCCGGACGCATCGGTGGCGAGTCTACGGCGGCGCTGTTGCGCCAGGCGCGCGACGACGAGGAAGTGAAGGCGGTGGTGCTGCGCGTGGATTCGCCCGGTGGCGAAGTCTTCGCCTCCGAGCAGATCCGCCGCGAAGTGGTTGCGCTCAAGCAGGCCGGCAAGCCGGTGGTGGTGTCGATGGGCGATCTGGCCGCGTCCGGCGGTTACTGGATCAGCATGAATGCCGATCGCATCTACGCCGACCCGTCGACCATCAGCGGCTCCATCGGCATCTTCGGCATGGTGCCGAACCTGACCCGCGCGCTGGACAAGATCGGCGTGCACACCGACGGCGTGGCCACCACGCGGTTCGCCGGTGCGTTCGACATCACCCGTCCGCTGGATCCGGCTGCCGGCCAGGTCATCCAGGCGGTGATCAACAAGGGCTACGCCGACTTCACCGGCAAGGTGGCGCAGGCGCGTCACCAGTCGGTGGAGGCGATCGACAAGGTGGCGCGTGGCCGTGTGTGGAGCGGCGCGCAGGCCAAGGAGCGTGGATTGGTGGATGCGTTCGGCGGCATGTCCGAAGCGGTCGCCGATGCGGCCGACCGCGCCAAGCTGAGCCGCGGCAAGTTCCGCGTGCGCTATGTGGAAAAGCCGGCCACGCCGTTCTCGCAGTTCATGAGCGGGTTTGCCGGCAGCCGCATGGGCGCCTGGATGCTGAGCGACTCGGGCATGGCGCGCGCGCTGCTGGCCCGCTCGTTGCCGGAAGTGGATACGCAGCTGCGCTTTGTCGAAAGCGCCGTGCACGACAGCAAGGCAGGCGGCACGCCGGTCAAGTCGCTGGCCTACTGCTTCTGCGGGTTCTGACGCGTTGCGCTCAGTGCGCACTTGATGCATCGACAACGCCGGCCATGTGCCGGCGTTGTTGTGCGCGCGCGGATGATGCGGTGGTTTGAACGGCCGAACGAACGAAGCAGACGGCAAGACCCACGCAGCAATCGTCGAGCGCGCAACCATCAGCCACTCGCATCGCGCATGTCGTGCTGAGTGCAGTTACAGCCTTGGCAGGCGTTCACCGGTGGCTATTGGCACATCCGTGCGCTGATTGGCACCAACTGCAGGCGCTTCAGGGCGCCAGTTCACCGGTTGCCGAGGTTTTGCTACTGCGTGGCGGCATCGATCGCCTTGCGCTGATCGTCGGCCGCCTGGTCGGTTGCGGCCTGCACCGCGTGCGCCTTGTTCAACGGTTGCTGGATGTGGCCGCGCAAGGCGGTGGCTTGCGGATCGGGCTTCTGATCGGTGGGCGCGGGCTGCGGCCGCTGACAGGCGCCCAGCGACAACGCCAGACCAACCGCAAGCATCCAATGCATCTTCATCGTCGTGACCTCGCTTGGGGTGGCGTTATCCTAGAGCGTGTTATGTACGTTGAGGTGAGTGCGAAGCGTCCTGGCGCGTCGCGACAAGGCGCGCAAAGCGGTATCGGTGCGCCACAGGACGCTTCCCGGCGGGTTGGCCGCCAGCGGCATGGAGCA
>NZ_JAJIUJ010000056.1 GCF_020880415.1 Xanthomonas euvesicatoria pv. euvesicatoria
GACATCTCAAGGCCATGGAAAATGGTCGATTCGGAGGTGTCTATGAGCAGCAAGCGATATACGGATGAGTTCAAGATCGAGGCGGTCCGGCAAGTGACTGATCGTGGGTTCAAGGTGGCAGAAGTCGCCGGGCGGCTGGGTGTCACGACGCACAGCCTGTACGCCTGGCTGCGCAAGTTCGGCAAGTCTGGCGTGGTGCATCGCGCCGAGGTGGACCAGAGCGCCGAGGTTCGGCGGCTGAAGGCAGAGTTGCGTCGAGTGACCGAGGAGCGCGACATCCTAAAAAAGGCCGCCGCGTACTTTGCCAAGGGGTAAAGGCAAAGTACGCGTTCATGCAGGCCCATCGCAGCGAATTCAGGCTGTGTGCGATGTGCCGGGTGTTGCGGGTCAACCGGGCGGGTTATTACGCCTGGTTACGCTCGCCCGACAGTGAGCGCGCCAAGGAAGATGATCGCTTGCTGGGACTGATCAAGCACCACTGGCTGGCCAGCGGCAGTGTCTATGGGCATCGCAAGATCACCACGGATCTGCGCGATCTAGGTGAGCGTTGTAGTCGCCATCGGGTGCACCGGCTGATGCGCACCGAGGGACTGCGTGCCCAGGTGGGCTATGGTCGCAAACCGCGCTTCCCTGGAGGGATGCAGTGCAAGGCGGCTGCCAACCTGCTTGACCGACAGTTCGACGTGACTGAGCCGGACACGGCCTGGGCGAGCGATTTCACCTTCATCCGCACACATGAAGGCTGGATGTATTTGGCTGTTGTGATCGATCTGTTTTCCAGGCAGGTCGTCGGCTGGGCGATGCGCGATCGGGCCGACACCGAGTTGGTCGTGCAGGCGGTGTTGTCTGCGGTGTGGCGGCGCAAACCCAACGCTGGTTGCTTGGTTCACTCGGACCAAGGGTCTGTCTACACCAGCGATGACTGGCGCAGTTTCCTGGCGTCCCATGGCTTGGTGTGCAGCATGAGTCGGCGTGGCAACTGCCACGACAACGCACCCGTGGAGAGCTTCTTCGGCCTGCTCAAACGC